>NZ_JBBHJW010000007.1:0-333753 GCF_037482845.1 Paucibacter soli | reverse complement strand
CCCCACCAGCAACCGCACCAGCGGTGCGCTGCTGGTGCGCTGAGTTAATGAGTAATGTCTGAATCAATGAATGACATGGTAGCGGTGACCCTCTGGTTGACGGGCTTGTCGGGCTCCGGGAAAACCACCTTGGCGCAAGCGGCGCACCGAGCCTTGTGCCAACAGGGACGGCTGAGTTTTGTATTGGACGGCGACGTGGTTAGAACTGGGTTGTGCCGGGATCTGGGCTTTTCACCATCCGATCGAAGCGAAAACATCCGGCGTGTTGCCGAAGTCGCGCGCCTAATGAACGAGGCCGGGGTGACGGTGATATGCGCCTTGATATCGCCACTGCGGGAAGATCGTGCGTTGGCTGGTGCTGTCATTGGGGCGACGCGCTTTTACGAGGTTCATGTATCGACGCCGTTGGCGGTCTGTGAGCAGCGGGACCCGAAGGGGCTCTATCGTCGCGCCCGCGCCGGCGAGATTAGCGAGTTCACTGGTATTTCGGCGCCCTACGAGGCCCCGCTGACGCCTGCCTTGGTACTTGACACCAGCGCACTGCCGATGGGCGCTGCGCTTGAGCGCCTGCTGGATCTGTGGCGTCGCGCCTGAATATGCCCATCTAAGTGGATAAGATGGCCTGTGCCAGTCGCGCTGCATGCAGGCGCAGTTCAGGCACCGCAGTGGCCTCCCAGAATTGCGCCTTTAGAAGTGGGCCGATATAGTGCAACCCATCCTGGGGATGGCCCTGTTCATCGAGCAGGCGGTACTGCTCGTCGACGTGAATGCCGAGCCCGAGCGGGCAGCGCTGCAAACGCCCCTGCTCTGCCAGTCGCCACAGCAGGGGGCAGGTATCAGCGGTGATGCTGGCGCTGGGGCCGGTGCAATTGATCACCCTGACAGCCTCGAACTGCTGCAAGGCGCTTGCGTGCCGCGGTCGCCATGCCAGACGCAGGCCGGTGACACATGGTTCTACGGCCACCAGGCGTCCCGCCGCGACCTGCAACTGGCCGGTATCGAGCGCGGCTTGCACGGCGGTGATCGCATCGGGCGCCGCGCGGTGCCGGTGCACATCCCAATAGACCTGGGCATGCCGCAGAAACTGCGCGCGTTGTCGCATGGACAGGCCGGCCCATAGCTGCGGCGTCTGGCTGCGCAAGCCCACCCAGAGGTCGCGCCAGTCGCCGCCAACTGCCCGCAGCTTCGCGGCTTCCGCGCGCAGGGCTCGCAGCAACTTTACAGGGGTATGTGGCGCTGCCACCCAATCCGGCCTCGGTTGCCAGGCGGTCGGCGGCAACTCGTTGCGCCGATGTGCAAGCGGCGGCAAGCCCCGTCGTGACAAAGCCAGAATCCTGCCTTCATGCCCTTGTTTGCGCAGCGACAGTAGCGTATCGACCATGGTCAGGCCCGTGCCCAGCAGCAGCAGAGACGCGTCAGGGGGCAGGTCTTGCAGGGCGTTTGCAGACCAAGGGTCGTTGACATAGCGCTTTGGCGGCAGGTGACCCAGTGCTGGCAGAGGACTTGTCGGTGCGAAATGGCCCAGCGCAAGGATCACCTGATCGACCTTCAGGACGGTGCCGTCGGCCAGGCGCAGCAGTTGTTGATGATCAAGCAGTTCGGCGACGGCCTGATCGTATCGAGTCACCTGCATGTCGCGACGGCTCGCGATGGCTTCGTCGAGTCTTGCCGCCAAGTAGTCGCCATAAAGCCGCCGGGACACGAACTGGTGGGCATCGTGCGGGTTCCCCTGCGAGCGTAACCAAGAAATGAAGTCGTCGCTCCGCGCCTCGTCGAGGCTCATGCGTGCCGCCGGAACATTAAGCACATGGCTGTCGGAACTGGTGCCATAGGCCAGGCCGCGTGCGTAGCGACCCGAGGCGTTAATTATGGAAATCCTGTTTCCAGCCGGGGAGCGCCGCAGCAACTGATAGACCAGGGATGCGCCGCTGAATCCGGCGCCGATGACAGCGATATGCACGTTGAACCCGCAGTTTGTTGAAACGGTATTTTCTCGCCTGCGGCCTAGGCAGCGTATGGCTTGAGTTCGAACTAGCAGCAACTAACCGAACAAAACTGCGGGCGCCGCGCCGCGCTGTCAAGCGTAATGGCGCAAACACTTACCCGACTAGCACGTCTTTACATTGAAGGCTGTGCGTTTCCCGCAACGCGATATCGAAAAGTCGGGCCACAAAGTGTTTACTCTAGCTACCTGCTTCGAGGGCTCTGCTAAGCTTCCCTGCGTCTCACTGGCACCGCACCGTGCTTTCTTTGATAACGGCTAGGGGCGTGAAGGGGAGATGAGCGGTTCGTCGGTTAGTGCTTACCTGCGCGATGGCTTTGCAACTGGGCTGTCTTGCGGATTGGCGTTGACAGGTTCGAGGTTCCGTGCCTTAGAATCGCCGGCGAGCGGCTTATGCGCTCGATTCGCGAATCAGTGCGTCATGTTCCAACAAATTTGTGGAGTCTATTTAATGAAAAAGCGTAATGTCTTTGTGCAGGGTGCAGTGGCTGCGGCTCTGGTTGCTGCCTTCGGTGTGGCTCAAGCCGGTACCATCACCGCTGGTAACGTCAACTACGCGGTGGAAGCCATGGCCTCCACCACCCCAGTGACCCTGGGCAACGTGGTTTACAACATGGGCGTGGCGCGCACGACGACCCAGCCGTTCACGCTGATCTATACGCTGAGCAGCGGCACCTTCAATGCCACTCCGGCTGTGCCTACGGCCGCTGGCGGTACCGCTGCGATCGTTGGTTCGTCGCTGAAGCGCGGTGGCGCCGGCAGCAATGAAGTTGTGTACGACATCGTCGTCAGCGGCAACATCTCGGCTACCGATACGCTGACCCTGGTGGCTCCGGTGGTGGTGGGTCACAACCTGACGACGTCTGGCAATGCCGTGTCGATGTCGGTCAAGCTGCTGGATACCGGCGAAACCGCTTGCGTGGACAACTCCGGTACGCCTTCGACCTGCGCGGTGACCTCGGCTCGCGCTACCGCTGCCAAGGCTTCTGGCTTTGACGCGGCGATGGCCACCAACGACACGACTACCGTGACCGACGTCGGCGCAACCGTGCCCTTGGCCGGTTTCGTGGCTGGCACTGGCGCTGGTATCGGCCTGGACACCGCGACGGTTGCCAAGGTCGCCGTGAGCGTCAACAACAACACGGCTGGCGTCAAGGGCACCGGCGGTGTGGTTGACTACACGCTGGTTGCAGGTGACACCGTGACCCTGACCTTGACCGATGCAACCGGCTTCCTGGGTCTGAAGGCCAACAAGCTGTGTTTCGACAAGGACGCCGACACGACCCTGTGCGAAGCGGGTGAAGTGTTCACCGTGAGCGGCAACACCGCCACGTTGGCGGGTATTCCGGGTAATTCGGCCGCTTTCGGCATCGGCGGTGCCGCTTCGGGCACGCTGTCGTTCGAGACCGATGCTACGACTCCGATGGGCGTGTCGCGTACCATCGGTCTGGCTGGTGCTGTGACCCCGACGACCGCTGGCGCTGTGGGTTTCAGCTACGCGCCTAACGCCAGCTTCTGGCAGTGGAGCTCGAACGGCACGCAGCTGCAGTCGCCCTGGTTCACCACCTACACCGGCTACCAGAGCAACTTCTTCCTGACCAACACCGGTACCAACCCCGCCAGCTACACCGCACGCGTGCTGACCGAGACTGGCAATGCTTGCACGGCAGGTACCGGCGCTTCGGGCACGATCCCGGCCAATGGTCAGCTGTTCGTGTCGGCCACCGGCGCAGCTGGCCTGTGCTCGTCGATGGCTACCGCAACCCGCGGCACGGCGATCTTCACGATCAATGCCCCGAGCGCCACGGTGCAAGGCGGCTACAACGTGGTCGCTCCGAACGGTTCGATCAGCAACCAAGTGCTGGTTCGCCCGGGCAGCAACTAATCAGTTCGTATCATCGACTGATGAAAAGAGGGCTTCGGCCCTCTTTTTTTATGAGTGATCGCTTTGGCTGACCGACGTTCACGATGGTGCGTCGAGAAGGCGATCGAGCCGATCCTCAGACCTTTAGAGTATGTGTACCGTGGGTGGCCCAATGATGCGTAGATGGAATTGGATTTGTGGAGGCGCAGTTGCGATGCTGGTCTGTGGCTTGGTTCAGGCACAGCAACTTGCCGGGCCGGTGGCTGCGCCATCGGCTACCAAGGCCGTGGAGGCGCCTGCGCTGGTAGCCCAGCTTGCACTGGCCAAGAAGGGGAGCGCCGATGCGCAGTTCCTAGTTGCCGGTATGTATGAGCGCGGCCAAGGCGCGCCGCAAAGTTATGTCGAAGCGGCTAAGTGGTATCGCTTGGCTGCTGAGCAAGGCCATGCAGGTGCGCAGTTCTTTCTGGGCGCGATGTATGGCAGCGACCGTGGGGTGCCGCGTGACTTCGTGGAGGCCGTGAACTGGTACCAGAAGTCGGCGGCCCAAGGCTACCGTGACGCACTCTATCCAGTCGCGTACGCCTATGAAAACGGCATCACGGTGCAGCAGGATTTTGTCGAGTCGCACAAGTGGTACCTGAGGAGCGCCGAAGCCGGGGTTTGGCAGGCCATGGACAGGTTGGCGCGTGCTTATACAGCGGGTGAGCTGGGCCTGAAACCTGATGCCGAGCAGGCTTCGATTTGGCGTGCCAAGGCAACTGCGGCACAAGGCGACCAGAGGATCATCAACGCGCCGGCTCGGCAGCGTTCGGCCAATCAGAACGAGGCAAACAAATGAAGCAACAGAAGTGCCGCATTGGGCATCGCGGCTTCACGCTGTTGGAACTGCTCGTGGTGCTGGTCATCATTGGCCTGATCGCTGGACTGGTAGGCCCAAAGCTGTTTTCAAAACTGGACCAGGGTAAGGTCAGTGCCGCCAACGCCCAGGTCAAGTATCTGAGAAGCTCGGTCGACAGCATGAGGCTGGACCTTGGGCGTTTTCCGACGACTGAAGAGGGATTGGCTCTGTTGATGAGGCCGCCCGTGGACCCCGCCCAGGCCGGTCGTTGGCGCGGGCCTTATTTGGCCGACGCCTTGCCCCTGGACCCTTGGGACAATCCTTATCAGTACAGTGTTCCAGGCGCCGATGGTCAGCCCTTTGCCCTTTACTCCTTTGGTGCGGACGGCAAGCGGGGCGGAGAGGGTGATGCCAAGGACATTGGGATCCTTCCTGCGCAATAGGCCGGCGGTATCGGGCTTTACGCTGCTGGAGTTGTTGGTGGTCATGGCCTTGATTGCCATGCTTGCCGGGCTTGTTGCTCCCAGTGCACTGAAGGCTGTCGAAGCCGCCAAGCGGCGCGGTGTGGCGGCGGACTTGAAGTTCGTCTTGCAGTCCCTGCCAGTACGCGCCTTCCATTCCGGTGAGGAGCTCAATCTTGATGCGGACGCCTTGCGCAAGCTGCAGCCTGAATTCCCGGCGGATTGGGGCATGCTGGTGCGGCCCAAGTTGCACTACAGCCATACCGGCATCGCTGCCGCGGCCGAGGTCAAGCTTTTGCCGCCTGGTGAGGCAGTGACGCTCACCTTCCGGGTTTTGCCTGTGACCGGCGAGGTCGTCGAGCAATGAGTGTCGGAAGCATCCGTGATGCGGGCTGCTAGGGCGCGCTCTGCAGGGTTTGGCCTGCTTGAGGCGGTGGTTGCTTTGACGTTGCTGGCAGGGACGGGCGTGGTGCTTTTTTCCTGGATCAATCAGAACGTGCAAGATGTTCGGCGGCTCAAGGTGGCCGAGCAGGAGGCTGCCATGCTCTTGTCGGCGCAGGCCCTGATCGAGACTGTCGATCCGATGCATGCGTTGGAAGGCGAGTTGGATTCCGGTGATCTGCATTTACAATGGGCGGCCCAGTTGATTGAGCCGGCCCGGAGCAATAGCGCGTTTGGACCGGAAGGCCCGGTGCCGGGTGCCTGGCAGCTCGGCTTGTACAGACTTGCGGTGCAGGCGCGCGATAAGCAAGGGCTTTCGATACGTTTCGAGCAATTGCGAGTTGGCACCCGCAGACTGCGCCCTATCGGAGCAGGGCCATGAAGAACCGGGGGCTGACGCTGCTTGAAATGCTGGTGAGCTTGGTGATGGTCAGCATGATCAGTGCCTTGCTTGGTCAGGCCTTGATGCATCTTCGGCGGATCGAGGAATTGCTGGATGGCGGGCGCCTGCATGCAAGCGTCGAGGGCGTGCGGATGGAGTGGATTCGTTCTGCGCTGGAGTCTTTGCTTCCGGCCCCGATCAGTGCCACGGAGCGCTTTCGAGGTACAGAGCGAGAATTGACCGGGCTATCGGCCGACGCCCCGACTCCGCCATCACCTGGTGTGGGAAGCGTCACTTTCTCCGTTGTGTACGACGCAGTGCTGGATCAGACGAGTCTTGAAATGCGAACCGGTGCCGCTGAAGAGGCACCGCAAGTGCGCCTGCTTCGCTGGCGCGGCAAGAAGGGCGGGTTCCGCTACATGGATGGCGCAGGTGCCTGGCGCGATACCTGGCCAGACCCGCAGCGCAAACTGCCGGCACTGCCCAGGGCAATCGCGCTTGATATGGGGGAGGACCCTCCTGGGCAATTGGTTGCCGTTGTCAGGGCTTATGGCACCGAGTCTGTGCCCACCCGCGCGGCGCTGGAAAACCTTTGATGCGCGCCGAGCGGGGTTACGTTTTGATTGTGGTTCTGGGCGCGCTTGCCCTGATTGCCGTTGTGGCTGCGCGCTTCGCGCAACGGTTGGATGGGTTGCGAGAACAGGTGCTTTCGATGAAGACTTATGCGCAGCAGCGTCTCGATCAGCACAGCGCGCTGGCCGCTGCCCTGTATGTCGTGACGACAAGGCCGCCTGGGCCGGGCGGCTTTGGATCGATAGCGCGACCGGACTTGTGGGCTGATGGCCGCAACTACCAGTTCCCCTCCGGGGCGCAAGTCTCGATTCAAGACCAGCGTGGCCTTTTCTCGCTGGCATCCTTTGAACGATCCGACTTGGAGCGCCTGTTGCGCTCGCTAGGTGCTGAAGCGGGGAGCACGGATGCACTGATCGACGTTCTGTTGGACTACCAGGACACGGACTCATTGAAGCGCCTCAACGGTGCCGAGGCACCAGACTATGCAAGCGCTGGTTTGCCGCCGCCGCGTAACGACTGGCTGATTTCGTCGCGAGAGCTTGAGCGCATGCCTTTGTGGCGTGATCGCCCGGAGTTGCTTCGCAAGCTTGATCGGCTCGCTTCGATTCGCCGTGGGGCTGAGGTCAACATCAATACGGCACCTAAGGAATTGCTGGGGGTCATCCTGCCGCAGGCGCGGCCTGATCAAGTGGAACGCTTGGACGCTTGGCGGCGGCAGATCCCCTTCGTCACTGCGGCTGCTGCCCAAGAAGCCGCAGGCCTGATGATCGCCAGCGAAGCTTACGCCTTCCATGTGGGTGACCAGTTCCTGCTGCGCGTTGCAGCCGCAGGGGCGCCCAGGGCGCTGCAGTACAATTTACAGCTTGCTCCCGACGGGAGGGATGCGCCTTGGACCATTTTCGAGGCGCACCCGGTAGTCAATTCAAAAACAGCTGCTGTACGCCCAGAACGTGCGACTCCCTTCCCCCTGGAACTCCGCCCAAATTGACGCTTACAGCCTTCCGCGCCTAACGCTGGAAGGACCTGTCCTGACGTCGAACACTAGACCGTCCCGCCTCATCTTGTCGCGCGGCCTGTGCCGACAGCGGTACTTCGGTCTGGACGGCATTCCGCCAGCTGAGCGCCGATCGGCACTGCGAGCCATGGTGTTGGCGTGGGCACCGTTCGAGCATTGCGGCTTTTGGCTTGGTTTGAAAGACGGTGCAGCGCTCGCTTATGCATGGGATGTGCAGCGTCTGAGCAAGATGCTTGAGCCGCTGGGTTTGGGTCCGTCCGATGTTGAGTTGTTGCCCGAGTCGCTGCTGCGCGCACCGGCTTCTGCGGACGGTTTGGTCGTTCAGCAAGGGCTGGACGGTGTCGAGGCCCAGCATTGGCAACAAGGCTGGCCGGTGCAATCGCGTTGGTGGCGCCAGGCGCCCGATGACGCGGCATGGCAGGGTTTTCTTAAACAAGCTGGGCTCACTGACAGTGCCAATCCGCCTGTAGAGTCTGCAGTCTGGCGAAAGCGTCCTTGGCTTGCGGGAGCGTCGGTTGATCGGGAGCAGCTGAGTTCGCGAGCCGAGCGACTGGCGATTCGAACGGTTTTCGGTTTGATGCTGGTGCTTAGTGGCGCAGTGGCGGAGCAGATCTGGAGTGCGCAGCATCAACGCGATGCCGTTCGCGGACAACTTGACGCAGCGAAGGCCTTGGCGGCTCCCAACATCGCGGTTCGTTCAGAAGCCTTGGGATTAGCTGAGCGCACAAACCTGTTGGCGCGGGAGTTGACCGGCCCCCGTCCGCTTGACGTGATGCAGCACCTTGCCGAGATGCTTCCTGCCAAGGGTGTCATGTTGAAGGAGTTGGAGCTTGTTGGCAATCGTCTGCGTCTCAGCTTGGAGCTGTCTGCGGACGTTCAGCGTACAGCAATCGTGCGGGAGTTGCAGCTTGGCGGCTGGTTCAGCGGCGTTACCGAACTCCGTGATTCAAGCGGGCGCGGGTGGGCCGTGTTTGAGATGACCCTGAGTTCGGCGCAGGTGCCTGCAGTACGACCCAAGCGAACGGCTGAGCAAGCTCCTTCACCCAAACCATGACCCCCACCTTACTCAAAGCCTGGCTGGACATCCGTGAGCAATGGGTCGCCAATGCGCGGCTTCGCGTTGGCAGCCTGCTTGTTTTCGCAATTCTTTGGATCTACGCCCTGCTGTTGGGCGATGACTATCAAGCGCGGCTGAACAAGGATGCGGCTGGGCTGCGCGCCGAATTGCAACTCGTCCAACCGATGGCCAGCGATACGCAATGGCGCGGGCGGCTGGAGGACGCTACCCAACGACTGCAGGCTGTGCGCTCAATGATGTGGGGTGAGGGTGACCTCGGCCTGGCCGAAGCGGCGTTGCAGGACTGGCTCCGCCTGACCGCCACCAAGACACGACTTCCCTTGCGTGATTTGCAGCTCTCTCGAGGTGAGGAGGCAACCCAGGCGAAGCGCAACGCGGATGAGGCCTGGCGTACGGTGAAGGTCCGGATGACTGCTGATTTTGATCGCGCAGCATTGCTTGCCTTCTTGTCAGAGATTGGGCGCAGTGAGCGAGTGCTGGTGGCCGAACGGTTATTGATGCGTCCGGGCACTGTCGGGCAACTTGTAGAGATAGACATTCGTTCGGTTGCGGCCATGTCAGCGGAGGGGGCTCCATGACGCTGGTTGGTGATCGCCTGGCATCAAGGCGTTCGGCGGCACTGCTTGCGGTGAGCGCAGTCGCAATTGGTTGGTGGCTGGGGAGCCTTTTTGCGCCGGGCGCATCTGACCGGTCTGTTGTGCAGCCGATGCGGGATGCTTGGCAGCTTGAATTGCCGCCAAGACAGGTTGATCAGACGGCGTTGGCTGCGGTGGTCATGAGCGCGCCCTTTTGGGGCAGCGCGGCACAGGCCACATCGGCGCCTGTTGTGCCGGTGATCGATGAGCGCTGGCGCATCGCAGCGGTTTTTGGGCATGGCAAGGACCGAAACGTTCTGGTAGTTTTTAGCGCAGAGGGCAAACCCCCGTTGCGACTTGGTGTAGGCGACAAGCTGCCCAGTGGGCACAGAATTGTGAGTGTTGGTGAGCGGGATGTTTGCATTCAAATTGGCAGGAAAACGTATCGCATGGGGGTCGAGGCAGGTGCTCTCTGAACCAACAAACGTGAATCTCACCCCGCTGGTGTTGGGCCTCGCATGTGCGCTGCTTGCGGCTTGTGCGCTACCTGATCGCCCGATCATCCCCGCGCCCTTGTCGCTTCCCAAGACGGCTGCTGCGGCAGTCGACGTCGACCGAACCAACCGCGGTGTCATGCGCGTTGAAGAGCTGCCAGCGCCGACCCGTCCTGCGGCGACCAAGCCGGCAACCCCGCTATCGCCAGCAGCTCTGCAAGCGGCCTCGACGGCGTCCAGTGAAGGCGTGAGCGTCAATCTTGAACAGGTCACTCTGGGGGTGTTCGCGCAGTTGGTCTATGCCGACATGCTCAAGAAGAACGTCAACATTGATCCTCAGGTGCTGGCGCGCAAGGATTTGGTGACCTTTCGATCGGGCACTTCGCAGGCTCCGGAGCAACTGGAAAACGCAGCGAGATTGCTGCTGAAGAGCTATGGTGTGGCGGCCATCGACCTAGGCGGTTTGGTCCGGGTGCTGCCTGACAACGCGAACCTTGGTCATTTGCCTGAGATTCGACGCGGCACCGCGCTGCCGGAAACGCCTCTGCCGCTGAGGCCGGTGTTCCAACTCGTTGAATTGCAAGCGGTGCGACAGACGGAAGTTGTCAGTTGGTTGCGGACCCTGTTTGCAGACCGTGTAAAAGTGCAGGAGGACCCTGGTCGAAACGCTGTGCTATTGAGTGGCACTCCGGACAATATGGGCGCCGCCTTGGAGGCGCTGCGGGTGCTGGATCAGCCCTCGTTCAGTGGGGCGCAGAGTGTGGCCATTACGCCGGTCTATTGGTCCGCCGATGAACTGGCACGCCGGCTTGTTGATGTGCTGAACGCGCAGGGCTATGCCGTGCAGCCGGTGAATCAACCGTCTGGCGTTCGCTATCCAATCATCGTTCTGCCTGTGTCTGGCCTGAATTCGGTGTTTGTATTTGCCAATAGCAGCGATGTTGTCAAGCACATTACCGAGTGGGCCCGAACCTTGGATCGCCCCAATGAACGTGGCATCGGCAAGAACTTTTTCACCTATGCCGTCAAACACACGGATGCCTCACAGCTTGCCCAGACACTTGAGCAATTGCTGAGTGGGGTCCGTCCCAGTACCGCTGCAGCGGCAACGACAGCTGCAGCGCCAGCGGGTACTGCGGCCGCCCCGGCCCGCAGCAGCATGGTGGTCGTTGACAAGGCCAGCAATATGTTGATCTTCCAGTCCAGCCAAGACGAACATTCGCAGTTGATGACGCTGCTGCAGACATTGGATCGACCGGCCAAGGGCGCATTGATCGAAGTGACCGTTGCTGAGTTATCTATCGACGATAACAACCAACTGGGTGTCGAGTGGCTGGCCACCCATGCAATGGCCAACGGAGCTCAAATCATCGGCGGCACGAAGGGTGGGCTGCCCATCGGCAATTCCGGGGCAACGTTCCGTGTGTTTGATACGGTAGGGGGCGTACGCGCGGTGCTGAACGCGATGGCGTCAAGCAATCGCGCAACCATTCTTTCGAGCCCGCGCGTTCAGGCGCGCAATGGCGAGACCGCCACGATCCAGGTGGGTCAGGAAGTTCCTATCGTTACTAGCCAACAGACTGCGGCCGGCGCAGTCAGTCTGCCGACCCAAGCAGCCGTACTGCAGACGATTCAATATCGCAACACCGGCGTGATACTGAAGGTGAAACCGGTGATCCACTCCGGCGACCAGATTGATCTAGACGTCACCCAGGAGGTCAGCGCCGCGCAGTCCACCAGCACCGGGGTGAACAATTCACCTACGTTCAGCACGCGGAAAGTCGACACCAAGCTCTCCCTTAAGAATGGTGCCACTGTCCTGCTTGGAGGCCTGATTTCCGACGAGAACAATCATGGCAGCGCAGGTGTTCCATATTTGAAAGACATCCCTTTGATCGGAGCGTTGTTCAGCAACCAGACACGTGGAGGTGTTCGGCGCGAGCTGATTGTCTTGATCACACCCTATGTCATTGACGACAACCATGGCGCCGAGGCGGTGACTGACGCATTCAGGAGAATGCTCGGGCCATGGGCGGGTAACGTGCCTGGCGTCAGGGCCGAGCCCGAGCCTTCCAAGTGATGTCCGGATCAACTGTAGGTATGACGAAGCTCTTGGGTGAAGTGCTTCTCGAATTGGGGCATATCGGCGCCAGCGAACTGGAGCAGGCCCTGGCCTATCAAGTGGTTCACGGCGGACGAGTTGGCGCCGTGCTGATGCGGATGGGCGCCCTGTCGGAAGAGGCACTCTTCCTTGCCCTTGCTGAGCAAGCGGGCCTGCCGCTGATTCGGAATGATCAGCTCAGCGAAGCGGAAATTGAGTCAGCGCTGGCGGTGAGCGAATATGGGCGCGCCTGGTGGTGGCGGCAACAGGCATTGCCCTGGCTGGACGCCGAGGGTGGTTTGCACATTGCAACGGCTGACCCGCGCAATCCGGACTTGCTTGAATGCCTGGAGTCGGGTGCGCAAACCAAGGTGAGCTGGCATTTCGCGATGCCGAGTGATCTGGAGCGTTGGCAGCATCGCCTGGAGCAACAAGAGCCTTCGGGCTCGGCCGCCGATGCCCGTTCTTTGCGCGAATTGGCGGAAGACGCGCCGGTTATCGCGTTTGTCAACAACGTCATTGCCCAGGCGGCTGAAGCGCGAGCCTCAGACATACACCTAGAGCCCGGCGAACGTGAGTTCCAGGTTCGCATGCGTATCGATGGCGTGCTGCATTCGCGCATGTCGCTGCCGATGAGCCGATACCCAGCCATCAGCTCGCGCATCAAGCTGGTCTCGCAGCTCGACATTGCAGAGCGTCGTCTGCCTCAGGACGGTCGTACCTCGATTCGAGTCGCAGGTATGGACATGGACGTTCGTGTCTCTTCCATTCCTGCAGTGCATGGCGAATCCATCGTCATGCGCTTGCTGCCCAAGAAGCGCGCTGACCTCGCGCTTGAGCGGCTTGGTATGGCTGACGACCATTTGGCCATGTTCAGGGATTGGCTGGCTTGGCCCAATGGCTTGGTGCTGGTGACCGGCCCGACAGGTTCGGGGAAGAGCACAACCTTGTATGGCGCTTTGCACGCCGTCAACGACCTGAGCCGCAAGATCGTCACGGTTGAGGATCCGGTCGAGTTTCGACTGCCCAATATTGTGCAGATTCAGACACAGGCGGAGATTGGCTACACCTTCGCAAGAGCCCTTCGCGCCATATTGCGGCACGATCCGGACATCATCATGGTTGGTGAAATCCGCGACAAGGAGACGGCCGAGATCGCCGTCCAGTCGGCGTTGACGGGGCATTTGGTGCTGGCCACGCTCCACACGAACGACGCGTTGTCGGCCATCACGCGCTTGGTCGACATGGGGATCGAGCATTACCTGGTTGCGGCGGCGCTGCGTGGCGTCATGGCGCAACGACTGGTGCGTCGGCTGTGCCCGGAATGTTCAATTCCGATTCAGCCGACGGCCTCGTTGGAGGAGCGCTGGCGAGCAAGGCAGTCCGGCCAAGCGCGGGCCGAATGGAAGCAGGCAGTGGGGTGCCCCAGTTGTCAGTCGACCGGCTTCCGTGGCCGAGTCGGTATTTATGAGCTCGTCCAGGTAGACGAAGCCATGCAGCATCTGATTGCTGCCAATTCGACCGCGAATGAGGTTCGGGCGTTGGCGGATGCTCATGGGCGCCGAAGCCTGGTTGATGATGGTTTGCTCAAGGTTGCTCGCGGCAGCACGACGTTTGACGAGGTACTTCGCGCCAGCGGTGGCGCCGCGGAGGCTTGATTGAAGGATAAGCCGAAACAGTTTGAGTACCGTGCAATGGATTCGTCTGGCGCGATACGCTCGGGACAGTTGTCCGCGAGTGACGAAGGTGATGCTGCGCGTGAGTTGCTTCGCCAAGGGCTCACACCGATCGAACTGAAGGACTTGGCGGCGTCACTTGCGCGTTCCGCGACGACCCGGCGAGCGATCACCGCGGGCGAGCGACTCTCCTTGCTTCAAGAGTTGGCGACTTTGCTTGGCGCTGGTGTTTCGCTGGCTGAAGTGCTGCCGTCCTTGGCGATGGGGCATGGCGGCAGAGCGCTGGGACAGGTGATGTTAAAGGTCTCGGCCGATGTCAGTGCCGGCAAGAGCTTGTCCCTGGCATTGCGTGAAAGCGCTTTGCAGCTGCCTTCGTATGTGTTGGCGCTGATCGAGGCGGGCGAGGCCAGCGGCGAGTTGGCCACAGCCCTGACGGACGCTGCGGCACAAATGGACCACGAACGGCAGATGTCGCAGGAGTTGCGCAATGCCTTGGTCTACCCGGCTGTCCTGGTGTTCGCTGGCATCGTCGCCATCCTAATCATCTTCATTGGCGTCGTTCCACGCTTTGCGAGCTTGCTCAACAGCAGTCGGGCTGAAATACCTGCACTGTCGCGCTGGATCATCGAGGCTGGCTTGTATTTGAAACAGCATTTGTTTGAGTTTGGCCTGGGCAGCAGTGGACTTGTTTTGGCTGGCGTACTGCTCCTCGGGCAGGCTGACTTCCGGCAGCGCGTGCTGGAGTTCGCTGCCAAGTTGCCCATGCTCGGGACTTGGTTGTTGCGGGTCGAGATCGGACGTTGGGCCACCGTCATGGGAGTTTTGCTTACGAATCGCGTATCGATCATCACGGCACTGGAGCTCTCCGCGGGGACTCTGCAATTGCCCAGCATGCGGCACGAGATGTATGTGGCCAAGCGTGAACTGGAACGAGGCAGGGCGCTGTCTGATATCTTGAGCCAGCGCGCCTGGTTTCCCGCCGTGCGGCTGAATTTGCTGCGGGTCGGTGAACGCTCCGGTGAGTTGCCGCGCATGCTTCGCACGCTCGGCGCCATCGAGACTGAGACGGCGCGCGTCCTGCAAAGGCGAGTACTGACCTTGATTGAGCCAGCTGCGATCTTGGGCATCGGCGCGGTGATTGGCGTGATCATGGTGGCTGTCATGATGGCAATTACCAGCCTCAATACGGCCGCAGGCTGAGTACCGCGATGGTCGCCAAGCCGGGCCACGAAGCCCTTGAAATTGACGGCTTGCGCGGTCTGGCTGCACTCATCGTTTTTTTTAGTCATGCCAGCGGCTTGGGCTTGCACCTGCTTCCCGGCCTGAACCTGCACGGAACAGGTAAGTCCGGCGTATACCTTTTCTTTGTCATCAGTGCCTTTTTGCTAACGCGGCAGTGGCTTGAACTCGACGCGCAGCGGCGCTTTGCCGCTGGCCAGTGGGGTGGTTACCTGTTGCGCCGCTTCTTGCGCATCTATCCCTTGTATCTGGTGGTGCTGCTGGTGGGCTGGGCCTTGGCGCCACGCGGCCTTGGCGTGACACTAGATGGCCAAGCAGTGCTAAGACATCTGTTGCTGCAGGAGGGATTGGGGGTGTATTGGAGTGTCGCGGCCGAGTTCAAGTACTACTTGCTGATCCCGCTGATGGCGCTATGGCTCTCCATACCCATCGAGCCGCTGTTGCGTGCTATAGGCGTCGGGAGCTTGATTGCCCTTGTCATCTGCATGTTCCCGGCGCAACTGGCGCCTGACAACGGCATCGACTTGGGCTACTACTTGCCAGTGTTTCTTTGTGGCTCATTTGCGGCATGGTTGCGTCCAGGCAAGGCCAGCCTGCCAGCCTGGCTTCAGCACTGGCTCGAGCTTGTCGCGCTGATGGTGCTCTTGGCCACGGTGCCGGCCGTTCAAGTTGCCATGGGATGGGACCTGGGTAGCGATGCGTTGCACCGCAGCTTTCTCGGCTGGGGCCTGATTTGGTCCGCGTTGCTGCTCAGCGTCGTCGGTGGCTGGGCGCCCGGTTGGGCGCGTGCGCTTCGCTGGGCGCCCTTACGGGCATGCGGGCGCTGGTGTTTCGGCATCTATTTGCTTCACTTGCCCGCGCTCTACCTCGCCAAGCGAGCTCCGTTGCCCAATTCACTCAAAGGGCTGGCCGGACTCGCCCTGGCGCTGTTCTTGGCCTCGCTGAGCTATCGCTATTTGGAGCGACCGGCAATCCGGCTGGGCGCGCGCATCGGGCGCAATTCCAGTTAAGCGCCACGTAGCCTGTTCAGGCCAAAGCTAGTGCGCGCCAGGTCTTGTGTTTCCTGAAAGCGCTCAAGCACAGCAGCATAATCGGGAGGCAGTTGGCGCGAGTAGCGGCTTACTCGCCCCTTCAACGTTCTGTCCAGCGCTTCGGAGACCGCCGCTGAGCGTGGCGTCGAACTCGCTGGCCCGAGATGTTGCCAAACGGCGTGGACCGTGGCCTGGGCGGTATGACGCAGCTCATGCTGATCCACAAGCAACCATTGCTTGGCCGGCACGTTCTGCATGCACCAACGAAGGGTTTTCGTGCATGAGTCAAGTGCGTGCAGCAGGAATTGATCCAGAGCATCGGGGTCAGCGCCATCGGCGATCGAATGGGTGGCGAACATAGCCGTCCACATCTTGCGGTTTGACTCAAACACGTCCGCAGCCTCGCGTGCCATCCAGACGAAGCGAGCGTCAGGAAACCTGTGCAGGATCGCCCTTAACCTGAAGCTGTGGTTGGGCGACTTTAGAATCAGCGGCAGGTCGTAGGCGCCTGCGGAATCAAGGACTCCACGCAGGAAATCTTCCCAGGGCGCGAACCATTCGTCTTGTGCTAGCCAGAAGTCCTGATCCAAGGTCTGCTTCAGCTGTAGGAGCCTATGCGGCATCAGAAAGGCGCGATAGGCCGAGGGCACACCCAAGGAAAGGAGCGCGAACTCATCTTCCTGCGGCGAGTCGTGGCGTATTTCTAGCCCGTCCATTGGCCGAGCGAAGGACTTGCTGTTTGCCGGACGACGGCCAAGTCGAAAGGATGCGGGGTTCATGCACTGCCATGTCTGTGGTGTTGGCCACCCCGAACGAGCGTGGAGAAGTTCGTGCATCACCGTGGTGCCGCTGCGCCAGGGGCCGAGTATCAATAGCGGTGCCTGCAGTGGCCGAGGGGGCGGCATGTTGGCTTGACTGAGCCGCAGATTAACCCCACTCCATAGCCCCTGCCAGCGTTGCAGCCAGCGTTTGCGCGCGGGCTGCGCGGCCCAACCCGGATCGGCCCTAAGCCAATCGAGCAACGGTGGCGACAGGGCCAAGCTGGCGTCTGGGTGTTTGATTGTGTTCAATTGCTTGTACCCATCTGCGACCAAGTCGCCAATCTGCTTTCAAGCAGTTGGCTCAGTCGTGCGAGCAGCTCAGGGCGTAGCAAGAACAGATCAGTTGTTTCTGCTGGGTCGGCTTCAAGGTCGAACAGTTCGTTGCGGTTCTCTTCGCGATGGTGGATCAGCTTGTATCGCCCATCAACTACAACGAAATGCCCGCTGGTCAGCGGTGCGAAACGGCTTTGACGTTCCATGCTCATTGCATATACCGGACGTGCGTCAATTTGCCCCGTTGCGAGCGCCGGGCGCAAGCTGCGCCCGTCCATTGCGATGGCTGGGCGGACGCCGGCGTAGTCCGCGATGGTGGGGGCCAAATCGGCCTGGCTGACGGGGGTGTCGATGCGGTGAGCATGTGCCTGCCCCGGAAGCTTGATCAGCAAGGGCACGTGAAGCAGGGCGTTGTGCATGGCCGATGTTCCGTGACCCAGCAAGCGCTTTTCGAAGGACTCGCCATGATCCGAGGTGATGATGACAAGCGCGCGATCCAGTCGGCCTTCCAGCGCGAGCTGGTCCAGGAACTCGCCAAGCGCTTGATCCGCGCCCATGATGCTTTCCTGGTAGCGCAGACGATGCTTATCGACAGATGGTTGGTCCGTGTCAAGGTAGGGACCAGCGATTCGTTGATCTGCCCATCGGTCCAACTGCCCGGGTGGGAGCAACCGATATTTTGTCGACGCTGGAGGGAGATATGGGTCATGTGGCGGCATCGTGTGGACCCATAGAAAAGCGGGACGGCTTGCCTCATGACGCTTGAGTATTTCGTGGGCCGCATGATACGAAAGCCTTGGATCGTATGGATGCGTCTCGGCATGCGCATGGATGTCATAGGTGTAGACCATGGGGAACAGCGCTGTTCCCCATGCCGCCAAGGTCGATTCAGGAAACCTGCCGAACCATTCACGCAGCTGCATGCCTATCGACGAGCTGCGCGCGATCAGTACTTGGTCGTAGTCCTTGTAAGTTCCATGTTGGCGCGGGCTGGCCAGCAGATTGGCAGACACCGAATAGCTCGAATAGCCTGCAGAGCGCAGGCTGGCGGGAAGGGCTGCTTGGCGAGCCTCTGGCGTGATGCTGGCAACGACTTGGGTGGCCTTGTGCGACCAGGGAAGCAAGCCAGTTTCCATGGTCGACGTCGTCGGCGTCGTGAAGTTCGAACTGGCGTAGAAACGCGAAAAGCAGCTGGCGGATTGTGAAAATTCGTGCAGACGAGGCATCAGCGACCTGGTCTTCTCGTCACAGGCTCCAGCGTCGGCAGCGGCCAAGGTATCGATGGAGATCAGGATGATGTCAGGCGCGCCCGCTTGTGCAGGTGCTGCCGCTTGCGTGGGGCCGTGAAGCCGCGCCGGTGGCCAGATGAGCAGTGCAAACACGGAGACCGACAGGCTGGTCAGCGTGGCGTTACGCAGCGCCAACAGGGCTTGTATTGCCTTCAGGCCGATGGCTCCCAGCCCATAGCGGCGCCCGGCGGCGATAAGCGCGGCAAGCAAGGCCAGCCCGAGGCCCAGCCGCAGTCCTGACCCAAGCGTTGGGCTCGTATCCGACACGGTCTTGAACCAAAGCCAAGCCGTGCCGCCGATCTGCCATGAGCACAGCCAGGCCAGCGGAACAAACACGATCAGCCAGGAGACCGCGGTGCGGACGGGATCAGCCATGCGCAGGGCTCTGGACAGCCCAGCAAGCAATAGCGTCAACGACGCGAGAGCGATAGCTGGCACGGCCAGCAGCAGCAGCGCCAAGGCGATGTCCAGCCAAAGCTGTGCCGGCGTCACGAACATCAGCAAGGCGTCTGCCTGCCGCAGTAATACGAATGGAAGCCACAGGAAGCTCAGGCCCGCGTAGGTGACCACGAACATTCGCATTGCCGTTGCCTTCGGCAAAGCTGTCATGCGTCAGGTTTTCCGGTCAGGCGGTTCCAGAGTCCCCTTGCCTTGGCTGCCAGCCAGCGTCGCAAAAACAACCAAGCGCCGGCGATGGCCGCGAACAAGGGTGCCAGGATCTGGAATAGCATGCCACCGGCGTTCGGGTCGATATAGGCCATTGCACTGCCGGGCGCAAACAGCACGACAAGGGTTGCCGCCCAAAGGGCGAGGCGGTGGGATGGCACGTTGTGCATAGTTGTAGTGACTGGCGCTGCCGACTCTGGGCAGAGATGGTACATGGAGCGGCGGCTGCGTGTCAGCCGCCCTTGGGCAGTGTAGGCGGTGGTAGGTGCTTGGCCAGGAACCGATAGGCACTCAAACTTGTCGCGAAGCCGGCATGCCGGGTAGCCCAGCCCCCAGCGCGCGGAGCCAGCGCCTTTCGAAGAACGCGTCCAATCATCAAGCTCCCTTCCGTCAGCATGGCAAGGATGAGACGACCCAGCGCCACGCGCCAACCATCGCCCTGAGCCTGCTTCCTCACGCACTGCCAGACCTGCTGTCTGTAGGCCCAGCAATGAAACAGGTTGCGGGCGTAGAGCAGGTTGAGGTGTCTCGGTTCCAGGCGATGATGCGTTTGCTTCAAGGCCTCGTTGAAAGAGTAACCCCAGCCGTTGTACGGCGAGAAGAAGCGTGGAATCGCCGAGTCCCACTTCAGGTTCTTGAACCGACGGAGATAGGGGCTGTCCTCGAAGCTGTGTCGATCAGTCTGCGCGGCGCCCGCACCTGCTTCGCTAACCGGAGAAGCCCCAGGGATACAGAACGGATAGTCAAGATGTACCGCTCGTCGTGCCGCGGCGGCGATGAGTATGGCGCTATAGATGTCGGGGCTGACACCGCCGAAGACATGCCCGTGTCGGGCGCGCACCCGCCGCAATAGCTCGTTCGATACCAATCCGTGATAAACGCGAGGGAGGCGCTCCAGTCCTCGGCCGATATTCCGCTTCGCCGCAGCGATTTCATGCGCAACGTCGATGGGGCGGACCCGTGAACTGTGTGACCAGACAAAGACCTTGCCCTGATAGGCATCGCCAAAGTACTTGGACTTCACTCCCGGCCAGTAATACGCAACGCCGAAGCGCTTCGCGTAGGGGATCACCACGTCGATGTCAGCGGCGCGCGCCCAATCGCAAACCATTTCGAGATGAGGCCCCACCAGATCGTCATCTCCAATGTAGAGAACATAATGACCCTCGCAATGGCCGAGCGCGCCCTCGAAGTTTTGGACAACGTTCCATTTGTCCGGAGTTTTCAGGTATTTGAGGCGCGGCAGATCCAGGCCTCGCTGCCGAATGGCAATCTCGAGCGCGTCGCCGTCGCTCGAGTCAGCCACGATTATTTGCGCCGTCGTCGTCGCTTCCAGGGCCGCGGCAATGCATTCGATGGCACAGTGCATGCGATTGCGCGTCGGAATCACAACTGAGACTGGTATTTGTTTCATCATAGAGATTGAATCGCCCCGGATTTACTAGACACTCGCGAGCCGTTGGAAATGGCGTTGTTCGAACTGTACCGGTGACAGGCCATCAGCCGTGGAATGCCGGCGCGTCGGGTTGTAAAACATCTCGATGTAGTTGAAGACATCGGTGCGCGCGTCATTGCGTGTTGCATAGATTTGGCGGCGAATGCGTTCGCGCTTGAGCAACTGGAAGAAGCTCTCAGCCACGGCGTTGTCATGGCAGTTTCCGCGCCGGCTCATGCTGCTAATCAGGCTGTGGTCGCGCAGGAATGTCTGCCATTCATGCCCGGTGAATTGGCAGCCCTGATCGGAATGCACGGTGACGGGGCTGGTGGGCTTGCGCCGCCACAAGGCCATCATCAGCGCGTCCAGGACCAGGCTGGTGTCGATACGGCTGCCCATCGACCATCCCACGACCTGGCGCGAGAACAGGTCCACCACCGCAGCCAGGTAGAGCCAGCCTTCGTGGGTGCGACTGTACGTGATGTCGGTCACCCACGCTCGATTGGGTTCATCCACCCTGAATTGGCGCTGCAGATGATTCGGAGCAACGATGGCGGGCTTGCCGCCACACATGCCAGGACGGCGCCTGTAGCCTGTCTGGGAGCGCAGCCCTTCGAGCTTGAGCAGACGCGCCACGCGGTGCTTGCCGCGGCGCCCGCCCAGGTCGCGCATGTCCAGCGTCAGCTTGCGATAGCCGTACACGCCGCCACTCTGCAGCCAAGCCTGCTTGAGCAGACCGCGCAGGCGCTTGTCCGTAAGCGTCCGGCGAACCCGCCTTGACGAGCGGGTTCGCGTCAGCGCAGCTTGCGAATCGCCCGGTTGGCTGCGTTGATGCTGAAGCCCCGCGGATCGAAGGGGCCACCCCACCAGCGCCAGTAGTCGGCATGCTGCTCGTGCGTGGGGTTGTGCATCGCCTCCAGGAAGTCCATGTAGCCCGGCGTCCCGCCCACATCTTCCGGCGGACAGGCGTTCTCGCCAGCCAGGCACATCGGCCAGTCGTTGCGGCCCTCCTGCACAGGCAGCCGTTCTTCGACCGTGATGCGGTGATCCCAGCCGTCGCCGAAGTCGTAGCTGTAGGCGAAGGACTGGACCTGCTCCCCCAGCACGGCGCCGACGGTGAACTTGCGCTCGTCGAGCATGTCGCCACTGCCGCCCCATTCCTCGTTGGGGATGCCGTAGCGCCGCTGCTCGATATGCCAGTCATGCAGATGGCTGTTGGTCCAGCCCATGGCGGCCTGCACGACACGGTCGAGCTTGGCCAGCTTCAGACTGTCGGGCACGAGGATGCGCCGCCAGATGGGCGGCTTGATGTGCTGCAGTTCAATGCGCAGCTGGTAGATGCGCTGGGGTTGGGCGCGCTGGAACTTGGTGCTCATTCAGCAAGTGTCGCAGCGCCTGGCTGCCAGCGATGCGGCAGCAGCTCGGCAATGCGACTGGCGGGCTGCGTCGGCAGCCGCTCCAGCACGTCACGCAGGTAGGCGTAGGGGTCCAGCTGGTTGAGCTTGGCCGAGTGGATCAGGCTCATCACGGCAGCGGCTCGCTTGCCCGCGCGCAAGCTCCCGGCGAAGAGCCAGTTCTGCCGGCCCAGCGCGATGGGCCGGATGCGGTTCTCCACCCAGTTGTTGTCGATGGGCAGTTCGCCGTCGCCGAGGTAGCGCGGCAACGCCACCCAGCGCTTGAGCGCTGTAGTCGATGGCTCTGGCTGTGGCCGACCCATCGGGCACGCGCTGGCGCTGTTGTCGCAGCCACTGGTGCAGCGCGTCGGCCAATGGCCTGGCCGCCCGCCGGGCATCGAGCCTGGCTTGGCTGTCGGCGTCGGCCACTTGCCGCTCCACCTCATAGAGCTGCCCGAAGAACTTCATCGCCTGCTCGCCGACCTGGCTGCCATGATTGGCCCAGAGTTCGTGGAACTTGCGCCGCGCGTGCGCCATGCAGCCGACCTCGGTCACACCCAGATCGAAGCAGGCCTTGTAGCCGGAGAAGTCGTCACAAACGAGACGGCCCTGCCAGCCGGGCTTGTCTTGCGTCCCGGGCAGCCCCAGGAAGTCTCGGGCGTGCTGGCCACCGCGGCTCTCGGCGAAGTCGAAGACGACGGCCTGCAGTGGATTGAACTGGGTGGTGCAGTAGCTCCACAGGTAGGCACGGTGCGTCTTGCCATCTCTCAGGTTCGCCGGCTTGAGCATCGCCACCGGCGTCTCGTCAGCGTGCAACACCGGTTGGCGCAGCAGCTCTGCGCTCAGCGCATCCACCAGCGGCTGCAACTGCAGGCCGCATTCGCCGACCCACTGGGCCAGCGTGGAGCGCGCGATGGCGTGTCCGGCTCGCTCGAAGATTGCCTCCTGGCGGTACAGCGGCAGGTGATCGAGATACTTGGCGACCAGCACCTGGGCCAGCAGGCCGGTCGTCGGCAGGCCCTTGTCGATGACGTGCGGCGCGACCGGCGCCTGCACGATCTGCTCGCAGCACTTGCACACCCACTTGCCGCGGATGTGGCGCTCGACGGTGAAGACGCCAGGTTGGTAGTCCAGCTTCTCGGCCACGTCCTCGCCGATGCGCTGCATGGCCTGGCCGCAACCGCAGGTGGTGCTCTCGGGTTCGTGGCGCACTTCGCGGCGCGGCAGCTGCGCAGGCAGCTTCTCACGGCGAGGCTGCTGACGCTCGCCTGCAGCCTGGGCGGGCTGCAGCGCCTCGATCCCGGCCGCCACCGCCGCCAGGTCGCTGTCCAGTGTCTCGTCCAGCAGGCTCTTCTGCTCGGCGCTGAACTTCTCGCTCTGCGCGGCGAACCTCAACCTCTTGAGGATTGCGTTCTCGTGCGTGAGCTTGTCGATGATGGCCTGCTTGAACGTCACCTCGGCCCTTGCCGCGCGCAAGGCGTCGCGCAGTTGCTGTGCATCGAGGGTGTCGAGGTCGTCGGCGATCACGGGAAGTGATCGTGCCAGCGCCACCCCATGGCCGCCATCGGCAGATGCAGCAATAGACGCGTGGCTACAGCAGGGTGATGACGCCGGCTTCACCCAGGCGTTGCCAGGGCAGGCCGAGCACCAGCGCGTCGAACTGACCGCGGCTCAGACTCAGCGTGCCCGTCACATCCCGGGGCCAGATGAAGCGGCCCGCGTTCAGGCGCCGCGCGGCCAGCCACACGCCGATGCCATCGTGCACCAGGACCTTCATCCGGTTAGCCCGGCGGTTGGCGAACAGGTAGGCGTTGTGCGGCCGGGCCGCACCGAAGACCGAGACCACCCGAGTTAGGGCAGCCTCAGTGCCGGCCCGCATGTCGAGCGGCTCGATCGCCAGCCACAGTGCATCGACCCGTATCAACGCAGCATCTCGCGCAGCCACGCGGCGCAGGATGACGCACTCGCCATCGGCCAGCGAACCCGCACGCTGATCAGGCCGCGTTGCAGGTCTACTTCGATGCACTGCGGCGCATCGCAGGTCGGCGGCGCCGCCATGACGGTCACCGGAACGAACGCACCAGCGATGGCGGTCTCGCGATCATTCGTCTCGGATCGCCTCCACTTGTGGACGAGGTTGGCGTTCAGGCCATGGCTCATTGCCACCTTGGCCACCGACGCGCCAGGTGCAGCGCATTCGGCAAGGACTTGCCGCTTCAGTTCCGGGCCGTGGCGCCGGCGCGTGTCCGGCTTGGCGTCTGGCATGGTGTCCACCTCTCTTGCTTGGTGGACACCATCCTGGCTGGCACAGGCTCGGCGTTCAAGATGGGTTCGCCGGACGCTTACGCTTGTCCAGACGAGCGCGCGGGCTCACAGGCTTGGCCTTCCAGGCGTAGTACCCGCTGGGGTGAATCTGCAGGACCCTGCACATGCGCCGCACGCTGTACTCCTGATCGTGCTGCTTGACGAACGCGTACCTTTCCCGGACTGCTTGGCAAAGTACGCGGCGGCTTTTTTAAGGATGTCGCGCTCCTCGGTCACGCGCCTGAGCTCGGCCTTGGGCCGGCGCAGTTCTTCGGTCTGCGTCGCTTAAGCTTGGCGCTCGCCAGCGGGCGTCTGGTACGTCTTGATCCACTTGTACAGACTGTGCTGGCTGACGCCGATCCGCGCAGACACCTCGGCCACCTTGTGGCCTCGCTCGGTGATCTGCTTGACCGCCTCGATCTTGAATTCTTCGGGGTATGGTTGCTTCGTCTTCATGGCACCTCCTATTGGGCCTCAGTTTGAGGCTCGAAGGTGTCTACAGAATCCGGGGCGATTCAGATACGGCCAGTGAGGCGGGTTCAGCAGGCGTCCGCGCGAGCGCCCGTCGACAGAAGAAGTACATCAAGGCGCCGTCCGCGGCTGCACGCAGCGTCCATGCCATTGCAGCGCCGGTCACGCCGAACTGACGGGTCATGATGTAGATGGCTACCATGAAAACGGGCAATTCCACAGCGTGGATTGCCGCAGTCAGCCGGAACAAAGCGCGACCCTGAAGGTAGGTAAACGGCACCATCGCCAGGGAACTAAGCAGCATGCCCGCCAACAGTATTTGCAAGGGTACGCTACTGTGGCGCGCGAACTCTGCATTGATCCACCACTCGAGCAGCGGATAGGCCCAAGTGATGCCAGCACCGCAGATTGGCAGCATCACGACAAGAATACCTAGTATCGCGCGCGTTAGGAGGCGCCCGATGACGCGCCGGCCTGGATCACTGGCCTCGGCAATCGCTGGATACATGGCGCTTGTCAGCGCCGTCGGCATAACCCACAGCTTGGTCACTAGTTCGTGCGGCACGGCGTAGTGACTTATGGCCGTAGGCGACACGATGGCGCCGATGATGAACCGATCAACGTAGCCCAGCACGGCGCTGATCAAGTTGCTGAAGCTGAGCCAGCCGCCTGCCCTTATCAGTCGGCTCATGAGCGTCAGGTCCAGCTGTGCTCTTCCGAGCGGCACTGAACTTTGCAGCCAAATGCAGCATGCATGCGCCATCATGGTAAGGAAGCGGCCCGCCGCCAGAATCCAGGCTATTAGGTCCAGTCGGTCGGGATAGACCAGCGCCACTGCCAGGGGCCCGAGAAAGCCGAATAGCCCCATCGGCAGTCGCAACAGGTTGACCGTGGCAAATGCGTGCTCAGCTTCCAGAACTCCGCGCAAGCCAGAGGTAATAGTGATTGTGGGCATCGCCGCTGCGAGCGCGTACGCTGCGCCCATGAACTCGTCTGGACCTGTGACCGTCGGAAATTGCTGACGGCCCCAGTATGCAAGCGCGAGCAACATCAGTCCGGCCAAGCTGCCCATGGCGCCAAGCAGGGTTAGCGCGTTGAGGACCAAAACCGCAGGCGATTCTTGACCATCTTGGCCGCGGATGGCCGCCAGTCGCTGCGTTAGCGCCCGACCCAAACCCAAATCAAACAAGCTCAAGTAATTGACTATGGCCCACATCAGCGCCAAGAGACCAAATCTGTCCGTCCCAAGCGCGCCGATCAAGAGTGGGATGGCGGGTACAGCAGCGAGTAGTGGGGCGCCCAGACCGAGCAGGTTGTAGACAGTGTTTTGGGTCAGCTTCACGCGTATCCAGCGGTACGAATTGAGTCGGCGAAATAGGGACTGTACCTTGCGGTGCGGCTTGGGCTCGACCTGATAGGGCTGCGTCTGCGCCTCTGCTACGCTTATGGGCGACGCGCAGGCGAACATCCGTCTGGCGCAATTCAAGTTGTTGCATCAAGCCTCTATGCGCGCGCGCGATCTCACGCCTCATTTGACGAGCCGACTGTTCAGGCTCTTGGAACTCTGCCGCCAGCCTGGCCTGATGTCCCGAGATCCTCTCAGCGGCAATCGGCTTGAAGGTCGATTGAGCTGGCTGGGGGGCACTCGATGAGTCCGGGCCGAATGCTGCTCTATGCACCCAACGTTCACACAGGCGGAGGCCTGGTGCTGCTGCAGGAATTACTCGATGCCTGGCCGGTTGAAGCGGCGCTGGTGGCCTGGCTGGATCGGCGCGCCATGCCGAAATTGCGCCTGTCGGTGCAAGCCGAGGTGCGATGGGTCCGCCCCAGCCTTGGCTCGCGTTGGGGTGCCGAACTGGCCTTGGCCGGGGTGGCCAAGTCGAACGACCGCATACTTTGCTTCCATGGACTGCCGCCGCTGCTATGTCGGGCGGCGCCTGCGTACCTATTCCTTCAGAATCGCAATTACTTGGGCAACGTGCCGCTGGATGAGTACGGCTGGCGCATTCGAATGCGCAACCGGATCGAGCAACTCATCAGCCGGACGCTCAAGCGTCGCGTCACTGCCTATTTTGTACAAAGTCCCACGATGGGCCGCACGCTGCAGGCCTGGTTTGGCCCAGACCCAGCACCGCTGCGGGTGCTGCCCTTTGCTCCTGCGATGGGCGCAGTGAAGCCGGAAGTGGCCATCCACGAGGCTTGGGACTTCGTCTTCGTTGCCGACGGCGAGCCTCACAAAAACCATCGGCGGGTGCTTGAGGCCTGGATCTTGCTGGCCAAGCAAGGCCTTAAGCCCAGTCTGGCGTTGACGCTGGGTGACCGGCACGCGTCATTGCGCGATTGGGTATTACATCAGGCCGCTGTTCATGGCCTGGCGATACGTAATCTGGCGCCCATGCCGCATGCCGAGGCGCTGCAACTCTATGGCCAGGCGCGTGCGCTGCTGTTCCCGTCGACCGGCGAGTCCTTTGGACTTCCACTGGTTGAGGCTGCGGCGCTGGGCCTGCCCGTGGTGGCCAGTGAGCGCGACTATGTGCGCGACATCTGCACCCCGGTCGAGACCTTCGATCCGGAGTCGGCGGTGTCGATCGCGCGTGCGGTGCGCCGCTTTTTGGGGCGGCCCGAGGCACCGCTCCAGCCGCTCAGCGCGGCCGAATTTCTGCGCTGCATCGATGGTGGCCTGCCGGGATGAGGGTGCTGCTGCTGAGCCAGCATTACTGGCCTGAGTCGTTTGCCATCAACGAGGTGGCTGCTGCGCTATCGGATCAGGGCTGCCAGGTGACGGTGCTGACCGGCAAGCCGAACTACCCCGAAGGGCAGGTGTTTCCCGGCTATCGGGTCCGCGGTGTCCAGCGTGAACATCATCAAGCTTGCGAGATCGTGCGCGTGCCGCTGCTGCCGCGTGGGCAGGGTGGGGCACTGCGCTTGGCGCTGAACTACCTCTCCTTCATCGTCGCCGCTTCGTTGCTGGGGCCGTGGGCGCTGCGCGGGCGGAGCTTCGATGTGATCCTCGTCTATGGCACCTCACCGGTTTTGCAGGCGCTTGCCGCGATTGCGCTGAAGCGCATCAAGCGTGTGCCGCTGGTGACCTGGGTCCAGGATCTCTGGCCTGAAAGTCTGGAACTGACTGGATATGTTCGCAGCAAACGACTGCTTGCGGCGACCGCTGTGGTAGTGGCTTGGATCTACCGTCGATGCGATTTGTTGCTGGTGCAGTCGCGCGGTTTCATGGAGCCGGTGCAGGCCTTGGCAGGAAGCACGCCCGTGCGCTATCACCCGAATCCGGGCCGGGCGCTTGCACCTCGCTCTCCAGGCGCCATGCCGGCGCTCGGCGGTGGTTTCAAGATCGTGTTTGCCGGCAACCTGGGCCGGGCGCAAGGCCTGCATACCGTGCTGCAGGCGGCGCAGCTGCTTGGCCCTGAAAGCGACATCCGCTGGGTCCTGGTGGGTAGCGGTGCACGCTTGGATTGGTTGGCAGAGCAGGTGCGTCTGCGAGGCCTTGAGCTGCAGGTGCTGCTGCCTGGGCGCTTCGATCCCGCGCAGATGCCGGCCATCTACGAGCAGGCAGATGTGTTGCTGGTATCGCTGGGCCGAAACCCGGCGCTGAGTCGCACCATCCCCAGCAAGTTGCAGGAATACCTGGGCGCCGGCCGACCCGTGCTGGCGGCGCTGGATGGCGAAGGCGCCATGCTGGTAAATGAATCTGGCGCGGGCTTGGCTTGCCCGGCCGAGGATGCGGCCGCGCTGGCCGCCGCTGCGCAGCAATTGCAGCGGTGCAGTGCGGCTGAGCGCGCTGCCATGGCCGAAGCCGGACGGCGCTGCTATGAAGAGCAGTTCGCCCCTGTACCGCTGGCGCGCGCGATGTGTGCACATCTGGCCAGCGTCTGCACAGGTGATCCTGAGCGAGAATCCTGTCCATGACAGGAACAACAGGTCGCCGTCTGTTGGTGTTGGGCGCCAACGGCATGCTGGGCAACGCGGTGCTGCGCTGGTTCGCGCAAGATCCGGGATATCAGGTTTTCGGCTCTGTACGCAAGCGGGAAACCATTCAGGAGCTGCAGCAGCGGCTGCCGCAGGTATGCTTCGTCGCCGATGTTGAAGGTGAGAGTCTGGCCAGCCTGCGGCATTTGTTCGCCGAGGTCCGGCCTGAGCTGGTGATCAACTGCATCGGCGTGGTCAAGCAACTGGCGGGCGCGGAGAACCCGGCGATCGCGATCCCGATCAATGCGCTGCTGCCGCACCGGTTAGCAAGGTTGTGTCACGCTGGCAAGGCGCGGCTGATCCACATCAGCACCGACTGCGTGTTTTCAGGCGCGCTCGGTGGCTACACCGAGGATGATGCGGCGGATGCGAGCGACCTGTATGGCCGCAGCAAACTGATGGGCGAGGTGGACTATCCACATGCAGTGACGCTGCGCACCTCCATCATCGGCCATGAGCTGAGCAGTGGGCACGGGCTGGTGGGCTGGTTTCTGTCGCAGCCAGGTCCGGTCAGGGGCTTCAGCAAGGCAATCTTCTCGGCGCTGCCCACCGTGGAGCTGGCACGTGTGATTCAGCAGCATGTGATCCCGCATCCCGAGTTGCACGGCACCTATCATGTGGCGGCCGAGGCCATCAGCAAGTACCATCTGCTCGAACTGGTGGGTCAGGAGTATGGACGGCCGAATCCATTGCGGCCGGACGCGGAGCTGGTGATGGACCGCTCACTGAATGCCGACCGGTTCAATGCGGCGAGTGGCTACCGGCCGCCTGACTGGCCTGAGCTGGTGCGCCGCATGCGCGAGTTCAGCTGAGCTTGCGGCTATGGCCGGCGCAGTCGGCCAGCCAGCGCTCCAACTGGCCGATCAGGGTCGCCCGGTCAAACTCCTGCCGGCAATAGGCCTGGCCATTGCGTCCCATGGTGGCTCGCGCCTGTTCATCGAGCGCTGCCATTTCGGCCACACATGCGGCCAGTGCCGCGCCGTCGCCCGCCGCACAGACCAGACCGGCGCTGGCGTCGCGTATGACTTGCGCGCCTTCACCATCCAGCATGCCCAGCAGCGGCCTGCCGGCCGCCAGATAGGCCTGTACCTTGCCGGGAATGGTCATGGCGAAGATCGGCTCGGCTTTGAGCGAAACGAGCAAGGCATCTGCACCCTTGAAGAAGCCAGGCATGCGTTCCAGCGGATGGCGGCCCAGCATGAATACGGTCTCTTGCAGCCCACGGTTTGCAATGTCGGCGCGCACAGCCTCGGCCGCGCGCCCGTCGCCAACGATTAGCCAGTGGATGTCGCGTCGCTCGCGCAGTTGCTCGGCTGCATCGAGGATGGCCGGGAAGTCCTGGGCCTCACCGATATTGCCGGCAAACATGATGTTGAAGCAGCAGCAGTGAGGACCCAGCTCCGCTGCCATCTCGACCTTGCCAAGGTCCACGTCAAAGGCGGCCTCGGCCCACTGCGGAAAGTAGCGGGACTTGGCCGGCTCGCGCGACCAGCATTCGATGCGCGGGAAGAAACCGCGTGACTGGGCCAGGATTAGATCGCAGCGCTGGTAGATGAAACGTACCAAGGCCCCAACCCAGCCCAGCAGACGTGGCGAGCGCACGATGCCGATGGCCGAGAGCGTGTCGGGCCAGAGGTCCAGCACCCACAACAGCAAGGGCGCGCGCTTGATCTTCCTGAGCAAGAGCGCTGGCAGGGCCGCGGAGATGGGCGAGGTCTCGAACACGAAGATGGCGTCGAAGCCCCGGCCGCGGAGCTTCCAGGGTCCCAGCAAACAGCCCCAGAACACAAAGCTCCAGTAATTGAGCACCAGGCGTAAGCTGCCCTTGCCACGCGGGCGCAGCGGTACGCGGATCACCTCAGCGCCGGCGTAGCGGGCATAAGCCTGCGGATGGGCAGCGTAGTCGGCGAAGACCTCGCCGTCGGGGTAGTTGGGCCGGCCGGTCAGCACGGTCACCTCGTGGCCGCGCTGTGTTAGCTCGGCCACGATCTCGTTGACGCGAAACACCTCGGGCCAGAAATACTGGCTCAGCACGAGCACCCGCAAGACCCGGCCCCTCAGTCGTACTTGCGCCAGACCACGCGGTTCACGTAGTCGGTGTAGCTGTGGATGATGCGCACGACCTTGTCCGAGACATTGGGCATGCTGTAGTCGGCCACCAGGCGGAGGCTGCGCTGCTCGCCGCGCTGCTGGCTTTGCAGAAGGCCAAGACCCTGGCGCACGCGATCGACACTGAGGCCAACCATCATTACCGCCGCTTCCTCCATGCCCTCGGGGCGCTCGTGCGCTTCACGGAGATTAAGCGCCGGGAAGTTGAGGATGGAAGATTCCTCGTTGATGGTGCCGCTGTCTGACAGTACGGCGCGCGAAGACATCTGCAGGCGTACATAGTCCAGGAAGCCCAGCGGTTTCAGCAACCGGATGATGGCGTGGAACTTGATGCCTTCAGCGTCGATACGTTTCTGGGTGCGCGGATGGGTCGAGACGATGACCGGCAGGCCATGATCCTCGGCCATGGCATTGAGCACCGCCACCAGCTTGGCAAAGGTCTTCGGCGCTTCGATGTTCTCTTCGCGGTGGGCGCTGACCACGAAGTACTGCTGCTCCTGCAGTTGCAGACGTTGCAGCACGTCGGAGGCGTCGATACCCGGGCGGTAGTGGTTCAGCACCTCGAACATCGGGCTGCCGGTCTTGATCACCTGATCCGGCGCCATGCCCTCGCGCAACAGGTACTCGCGGGCGATGCTGCTGTAGGTGAGGTTGACGTCGGCGGTATGGTCGACGATGCGGCGGTTGGTTTCCTCGGGCACACGCTGGTCGAAACAGCGATTGCCGGCCTCCATGTGGAAGATCGGAACCTTGCGGCGCTTGGCGGCGATCACCGCCAGGCAGCTGTTGGTGTCGCCCAGCACCAGCATGGCCTCAGGCCGCTCCTGCTCGAGCACCTGGTCGATGCCGGCGATGATGTTGCCTATCGTCTGCGCCGCACCACCGACGGCAGCGTTGAGGAAGTGCGCGGGCTTGCGCACGCCCAGGTCGTCAAAGAAGACCTGATTCAACTCGTAATCGTAGTTTTGGCCGGTGTGCACCAGCACATGCTCGCAATGTTCGTCGAGCTGCGCCATCACGCGCGAGAGTCGGATGATTTCGGGGCGTGTGCCGACAACGGTCAGCACCTTGAGTTTTCTCATACTGAATTGACCTTCATGCCGATGGTGTCCGGGCGGGTGCGGTCGAAGACCTCGTTGGCCCAGAGCATGACGATCAACTCGTCGTCACCGACGTTGGTGATGTTATGGGTCCAGCCGGGAATGGTTTCAACGATGCGAGCCTCGCCGCCGCGCGTGATCAGGTCGTGGGTCTCGCCGCTGTCGATGTGCCGGAAACCGAAATGCGCCGTGCCCTTGATGACCAAGAACTTTTCGGTCTTGGTGTGGTGGTAATGCTCGCCGCGGGTGACGCCTGGGCCAGCGGTGAAGTAGGAGAACTGACCGCCGTCCGGTGTCTTGAGCATCTCGACGAACACGCCACGCGGATCGGCGTGGCGGGGCACGTCGTAAGCGAAGTCCTCGGTCGGCAGGTAGCTCACGTAGGTGGCGTATAGCGCGCGCTTGAGTCCGGTGCCGACGCGATCAATCATCAGACTGGTCCGCGTGGCCTTGAAGCCGCGCAGGGTCTCTGCCAGTTCACCAACGGTGGTCTCGTAGCTGGGGTTCACATCGACAAAGCCGCCGGGCACCTGCGGATTGTCCAGCAGGCCCAGGAATTGGTCGATCACGTCGTCGATGTAGACCAGGCGCAGCGCCGCGCAGGGATCGTTGATGGTGACCGGCAGGTCGCGCGCGATGTTGTGGCAGAAGGTGGCCACCACCGAGTTGTAGTTGGGCCGACACCACTTGCCGAACACATTGGTCAGGCGGTAGATGTACACAGGCACGCGGCACTGGCGGCTGTAGTGCAGCAGTGCGTTTTCCGCGGCACGTTTGCTCTGACCATAGCTGTTCTCCAACGCCGCTTGGGTCGAAGAGGCGAAGGCAATCGCTGGCGGCTTGGGCAGGGTGCCGAGGATGGCGACGACGCGCAGGCTGAAGTCTGCATTGCCGTCGTCGAACTCGCCCGGGTCCTTGGGTCGGTTGACGCCGGCCAGGTGAAACACGAAGTCCAGGCCCTGCAGTTGCTCGATCAGTTCGCGGTCGTTGGCCTGGTGCGAGATCAGACGCACGTCGGTGTGGCCAAGTTCTTTCAAGCGCCAGTGCAAATTGCGGCCGACAAAACCCGAGGCGCCGGTAATGGCAATACGCATGCGTTCAGTCCTCCGCGGTAGCGGCTTCGCCACGGGCGACACGCTGCATGAAGGCGAGCTTGAGCAGCAAGGCCCTCATGCCCTCGACGTCCAGGCGGGTGGTGTTGTGCGAGGTGTAGTCTTCATATTCGCTGATGCGCGACTCGCCCTCTTCCACGAACTTGCCGTAATTGAGGTCGCGGCCATCCGGCGGCACGCGGTAGTAATCGCCCAGGTCCTCGGCAGCCGCGCGTTCCTCGCGGCTGAGCAGCGCCTCGTAGAGCTTTTCGCCATGGCGCGTGCCGATGACTCGCACCTCATGCCTGGGCAGGTCCATCAGTGATAGCAGGGCTTGGGTCAGCACGGACACCGTCGCGGCCGGTGCCTTCTGGACGAAGATGTCGCCATTGCTGCCATGCTCGAAGGCGTACATCACCAGCTCCACTGCATCGTCCAGCGTCATCATGAAGCGGGTCATGGCCGGGTCGGTGATGGTGATGGGTTTGCCGGCCCGTACCTGGTCCACGAACAAGGGGATCACTGAGCCGCGCGAAGCCATCACATTGCCGTAGCGGGTGCCGCAGATGACCGTGCCGGTGCCCTCCAGATTGCGCGAGGCGGCCACCATAACCTTTTCCATCATGGCCTTGGAGATGCCCATCGCATTGATCGGGTAGACGGCCTTGTCGGTGCTCAGGCACACCACCCGCTTCGCGCCAGCGGCGATGGCCGCCTCCAACACGTTCTCGGTGCCCAGCACATTGGTGCGCACAGCTTCCATCGGATGAAACTCGCAGGAGGGCACCTGCTTCAGGGCAGCCGCGTGGAAGCAGTAGTCGACGCCGCGCATCGCGGCGGCCACGCTGCGGGCGTCGCGTACATCGGCGATGTAGAATTTCAGCTTGGGATTGGCATAGCGCTTGCGCATGTCATCCTGCTTTTTCTCGTCGCGGCTGAGGATGCGAATCTCCTTCAGCTCGGAGTCGAGGAAGCGGCGCAGCACCGCATTGCCGAAGGAGCCGGTGCCTCCGGTGATCAGCAGGGTCTTGTTCTTGAACATGGGGTCAGGCCTGGCGGCCGGGCAGGGCGGCGCGGAAGATCTCGTCCTTCTGTGCCGGGGTGGGATAGTTGATCAGCACCGCGCGGTACTGACCCTTGAAGACAAACAGGCTGCCGGCCGCTGCGCCGACCACGCCGCAGGCCCGAATCAGCGCTTCGATATCGGCCGGCGAACCGGCGCCTCCGAGTACCGTCATGGGGATGCGCAAGGCCTGACGCATCTGTTGGGCCAACTCGATGTCGTAGCCCTTCATGTCACCGTCGCGGTCGATCGAATTGATGACGATCTCGCCGGCACCGGCTTCCTGCAGCTGCCGGGCAAAGGCCAACGGGTCCCGCTTGTGGGCGGTGCGGGCGTTGTGGGTGCACAGCTCATAACCCTTGGCGAACAGCCCGGCCTTCTTGCGCACGTCGAGCACGGCCACCACGCTCTGCCGGCCAATCGCCTCGGCCATGCGGGTCAGCAGTGAGGGATCGGCCACCGCAGCGGCGCTCACAGAAACCTTCTCGACGCCCAGGTCGATGATGCGGGCGGCCTGCTCGGCATTGGTGACACCGCCGCCATAGCACAGCGGCATGCGGCACTCGGCCGCGAGCTTGGCAATCAGCGCGTAATTGGGCTCGGCGCGATTCACGCTGGCATCGATGTCGAGCACCATCAGCTCGTCGGACTCCTTCTCGTTGAAGATCTTGACCGCGTTGATCGGGTCGCCCACGTACTTGGGCGACTTGAAGGCCTGGGTCTTGACCAGGCCGCCCTTGTGCACGAGCAGACAGGGAATGATGCGGGGGCGCAGCATGTTGTTTACGGTTCCGCGAAGTTCTTCAGCAACTGTGCACCGAAGTGATGGCTTTTCTCGGGGTGGCACTGCACGCCATGGATATGGCCGTTGGACACCACGCAATCGAAGTCATGGCCGTAATCGGCCGTGGCGGCAACATGTTCGGGATTCTCGCAGGCGAAGTAGTAGGAGTGCAGGAAGTAAAAGCGTGGCTCGGGTTCGAAATCCTTGAACAGCTTGTTGCCCGGTTTGATGCGCAGATCGTTCCAGCCCATGTGTGGCATGGGCAGTTCCCTGGACTTGGGGTGGCTGTCGAAAGAGCGCACCCGCCCCGGCACCCAGTTCAGGCCCGGCAACTCACCCTCGTCGCTGCCAGTGGCCAGCATCTGCATACCCACGCAGATGCCCAGCACCGGTACCTGCTGGCCCAGCACCATTTCTTCCAGGCAGGGCCGCATGCCGGACTGGTTGAGCAGGTGCATGGCCTGATCGAAGGCGCCGACGCCAGGCAGTATCAGGCGCGTGGCGCCCTCCAGTTCTGCGGCACTGCGCGCACGCGTGGCCGGCAGATCCAGGCGCTTGAACATGGTCATGAAGGCCTGGATGTTGCCGACGCCATAGTCGACGATGCGAATCATCGGAAGTACCTTTTCTCCAGGCCCAGCCACCGAAAGAGGTTGGTGCCGAAGCCAATCATCCAGCGCTTGTTGCGATAGTCGCGGTAGGTCTTGTTCTCGCCCTCGAAAATGTGGTGCAACTCGGCAACGCTGAGGTCCAGCTTGTGCGCCACGTATTCGAATTCCTGCCTCAGGAAGTGCTCGTCCATTTCGGGCCTGGTAAGCCGCTCTAGCGCGGCTTCGCGCGTCATCTGGCCGGTCATGATCAGGCTGGAGAAATGGGCACGGCGCTTGTGGAAGCCGAACTTGCGCGGCAGCCAGTAGTCCTCGTAGAAGCGGGTGAAGCGCGATTCGTGATGCTTGTGCTGGAAACGCTGCCAGCCGAAGCGCCGCTCCAACTCATCCTCGGCCTCCTTCTTGACGAAGGGCACCAGGTTGAGCGGGTGGTGCACCGTCATTCCGAGGATCTTCTGGTAGTACAGCTTGTAGACCAGGATGTCGGTCAGCGGGAAGCTTTCCAGCGGGCGCTGGCCGAAGCGGCGGTGGATATCGCCGAACAGCAGCTTGTCGATGCCCAGATAGCCGCCCCATTCCTCGGGCTCGCGGCAGCATTCGGTCGAGAAGTTCGAACCGGTGATCACATGCTTGACGCCGTGCTGGCGGGCGAACTTGTAGAGCGAGGAGAAGAACGAGGCGTCCTGCGGCAGGTCCTGGTCTGGAATGCCGGCGCGCAGGAAGGCGACCTGCAGATCCTTCATCTCTTCCCAGTTGACCACTTCGGTGAACAGTTCCAGGCCGAGCCCGTCCACCAGCTTCTCAATATTGCCGACGGCCTGGTCGGTGTTCCAGCCGGCGTCGACATGGAAGAGCAGGGGGCGCAGGCCCATCTTCTCCTTGGCCACGTAGGCGGCGTAGGAGCTGTCGAGACCACCGGAGAGACCGATGATGCAGTCGAAATCACGGCCCTGGCCGGCGGCTCTGATGCGGTCGGCCAGCTGCAGCAGTTCGGCTTGGCCCTTGGCGCCAGTGTCCCAGTTCGGGCGAATCGTGGCCTCGAAGTTGCAGCAGAAATCACACCAACCCCGCTCGTCGAAACGGATGTTCGGGTCGCTGGTATCCATGACGCAGTGGCTACAGATCTGGTACGGACGCTTGATTGACTTGGTCACGGGAAAGGCTCTTTCGATTCTATAAGTCAGTAGTTGCGCAGCGCCAGCTTCTTCAGGCGAAGTGCCGGGCGCTCGATCAGGCGCCAGGAGGCCAAGGCCAAGGCCACAGTGATCGTGCAGGCGGCGACAACGGTCCACGGTGTTCCCACCTTGTCGTGAAAGACCAGCAGGTTGATCACCGGCATGTGGTAAATGTAGACGCCGTAGGAAATGTCGTTCCGGCCCAGGAGGTGCTCGGACAATTCTGGTCGCGCATAGGCCAAGCGGAACATGAGCATGGCTAACAGCAGGTAGGAGAAAGGATTGACCTCGTTGCCGGTGACTTGCCATCCCAACAGGCGCCCGACCACACCCGCAGCGGCATAGGCCATCAGCAAGACGAATGGATGAAGTCGAAGCAGCCGTAGCTGCCAGTCGCGGCGTGTCGACAACCAGGCGCCAAGGACGAACATATAGAACCAGGGCGGAAAACTGACCGAGAACAGTTTGGCCCCAAAGCCTGCCGTCCAGTGCGACATTACCAGATTGGCAATTGCTCCGAGGACCAGGACCAGGATCCAGCACCAAGCCTGGCGCATCGTCAGCCATGCCAGCAACGGCGTAAGCACATAGAACTGCAATTCGACCGCGACGGTCCACAGGCTGCCATTGAGTACACCGACGCCAAAACCGCGCAAAAGCTCGGCGTTGTATATCTGCAGGACGGTGAGCTGGGCGCCCACCCAGAGCAGGAAAGACCGCGAACTCAGCGTCGACCATGAGAGATAGCCGGTGAACATCACCAGCGCGACCGATACGACGAAGCAGACGATAAGGGCAGGATAGATGCGCAAGAGCCGGTTGATCGCGAACTGGCCCAGGCTGCGGCTGTGGCTGTATGACTGATAGATCAGGAAGCCGCTGATGAAGAAGAAGATGGGCACGCCGGGAAATAATCCCAACAATTCCGTCCACTGGCTGGCGAAGCCCATGTGCACCAAAGCATGTTTGATGGCAACTTGCAACGCGGCCATCAGTCGTATGAGATCGAAATTGTTTGCGGTTGGCACAAGCTTGGTTTGTGTCGGGACGGAGGATTCGGCGCGCATGCTCGGTTCAGTTAATCAGGGAACGATACTGGTCCTGGTGCATTTCTGTGGGCCGCTGGGTGGGCTTGGGGGGATACCGCTTGGCATGCTAGGCGATGGCAGCTCGTGCAATGTCGCTGTACGAGAATTTCTTTAGCCCCTGTTCCATGGCGATTTTCTTCATGCCCCTGTATTTTTCCTTCTCAAACAAAACATCATTGATAATCCGTGCTATTTCATCGGCGTCGTCGTCATACAAGAACTCGCAATTCCCGCCAACGTCAACATGTGTGATTCCTTGCCAATACTTGAAAATGCAGGGCGTACCAACGCCGACAGCTTGCTCCCATAGAACCGAGTGCGTGCCGGGAAAAACAACTAGGTCGGAGAGTATGAAATAGTCGAGAATTTCGTCTGAATTCAACCAGCCGACATAGATGACTGAATCAGTGCGCAAAAGGCTATCGAATAGCTCCTGCATCTCAGGTGCGACGGTTCCGAATACAATCAACTTGACGTCTGGTCGGCCTAGTTTGGCCATCGCCTGCATCACCAGATGAATGTTTTTTTGCGCGTCGATCTTGCCGCCCGTCGTGACGATCAGATCTGACTCATCAATACCCAGTGCTTGGCAGCGCTCCGGCCGGATTGATGCCCGATGTTTGTCTTTCAGGACCTCATCGTCAACCCCCATCACAAGCAGTTCAATTTTCTTGGGGTCAATTGCATAGGCGTCCCGCAGGAAATCGCAGCGCAATGGAGTCACCCCATAGAACTTATCCACGAACGGCGCAAGTAGTTTTGCGTAGTATCTCCAAATGATGTGGTGGAAAACATTTTTCGATAGCCAGGTACGTGCGCTGTTGATGTAGTCCGTATGGCAGTCGACATAAATCTTGACTTGTTTGTTTTGTTCTGCATACGCTATAACTTTGCTGATGTCCATGAATGAAAAGTCATGGACAAAAATCAAGTCTGGCTTTTCATTCGCCAGCAGACTAGCAAGGCCCTTGTAGGATCGAATGAACCTATTTAGCCTGTAAAACGGCTTTTTATAATCCACTCGAATTACCTTGAAACCATCTTTGGTGATTTTTGTGGATTCTGCGTCGAGCAGACATGGTTTTCCGTTGGAGTCAAAAGAAACCAACGAGGCGATGACGGTTACCTCGTGCCCTTGCAGCGCGTGATACTTCGGCAGCATGTTCTCTTGGTACGAGTAGTCGTCAATGAAAAAATTTGACAAGCAAAGGTGAACAATTTTCATTGAATGGCCGCGTAATGTTGTAAGACGCATCGCATTGCCGGTTCCTCTGAATACGTAGGTCTGCCGGCTTGGGATCGGGTGACGCTGCGCACTGGACTCGGACATATTCCAGTTTTCGTCACACCGATAAGGTCGCCGGTGTAATTGCCTGCGGCGGGCCTGGTGGTGCGCGCCGCTGTTCGATAAGGTGGCGCGCGTAAATGCCTAAGGCTAGGGGGAATAGCTGATGCGTGTAGTGCTTGGCCGTGATTGCAAACAGGGCGGTAAGAAAGACTAGCGAAAAGGCAAGGCGATAAGTTGGGTTGCGAAAACTCAGGCGCTGCAGCAGAAACAGGTCAACTGCCGGTACGGCGATCAACACGACAAAAACTATGAAGCCAAGCAAGCCGAGGTCGACCCAGGCGGATAGGGCATTGTGAATGTGCTCTCCGCGCGCATGGCTTTGAAAGCTCCCAATCCAGGGGCTTCCGGCGATGCTGCGCCAGCCGTCCCTGAGCATTTGGGCTCGCTCATTGGCTGACACATCGTCGCTATAGTCTAGAAATAGCAGCACAGTTCGACTCTCAGGATATAGATCTGCCAGCAGCGGCAGGGATGCAATGCCAATTGCCAGCATTGAGCTGGTCACGAGTAGCGTGATTGCCTTGTGTTTGGAGTCGAGAAATTCAATGGTGGAGAACAGCAATAAAATGCCGATAAATTCGGTGCGTGCACCGTTCAAGAATAATGTGGGGATTCCAAAGAGATAGACGAGAACCCGCTGCCAACGCTGCTGCATGGGAGCCACGACATAGAGCATGACCACGCTGTACACAAAGGCAAAGGCTTGGTAGTTGGCCAGATTCTCGTTGAACCCTTGTAGGTCAAGTGCGGCGACGGCAAATGTCCCTTCGTCTGCATTGAAAGCAATGATGGCCGTCATTAGCACCAGGAACGCAAGCAGCCAGCGCTGAAAGTTTGGATCACCGAGTGGTGCCAGTCGGGCCAGCATGAAGAGGGTCAGGAACTGGAATATAATGCCGAACTGGTCGGCCACAGCATTTCCGCGTGCGCCAATGGCGAATTGCACGGCCAATACGCTGGCATAATAAAAAACAAAACCGGCGTAGACGGTATCCAATGGCAGGCGATGCTCGCGAGATTCCAGCAAGTGCTGCGCATATGCGAAACTCATTGGCAGCAATAGTATTGCCGACATGGCCGTGGAATAACCACCCAGCAAGCCTGGCAGGAATTCTTTGCCGACTAGCGTGTGATAGATGAAGAATCCCGGCAGCAACCAGTAAAAACAGATCCGGACGAGTCTGTCGCGGGTATTGATTGGCGCGCGCATCAGGCTTTCCCGGGGGCAAGTAGGAGGATGCAAAGCGCCAGGATTGCCGCACCGGCGGCCCACAGAAGGGCAACGCCGGCGCCGCGTCTCAGCCCAAGGATCATGCTGCGCCAATCTGCTCGGACAGCAGACATGACGGCGATCAAATAGCCCAGGTAGAAGATTGCGCCGGATACTGCGTAAGCCTCGGAAACAAGCAATGCATGCCATCTCCAGGTGCCCCAGACCATGGCGACTCGGAACGCGAAGCCGCCACTTTGCAATAGCAATGCGGCGCGCAGATGGCCGGTGACATGCAAGCCCAAGCCGACCGGTACGGCGAGAAACTGCAGCAGGAACCAGGGCGTCATCCACAGTACCAGTACGCCTGCGCGTTGCCAGTCTGAGCCAAGTACCTGGCCGAACAGAAGCGGGGCAAGAATGCCTGTGGCGAGCATTGGGCCTGCCCCAGCTTTGAACAATCCGCTGAAGATTTCAACCGTAAATGGTCCCAGATGGCCTTGGCGATATTCGGTGGGCGCGCGCGACAAATAGACTTGGCCAATGGCTGTGCCGATCAGCGACATTGGAGCCTGTGCCACATACATGGCCATCATCAGGTAGCCAGCTTCGGAAGGTGTGGCCAATGCGGCTATCATGATCACTGGCACCTGTATCGCGGCACTATTGGCCAATGACTCGATGGTGGAGAACAGAGGGAAGCGTCGGTACTCAAGGGCGAGCGTTCCAATCCGAGACCATGACATTGACGGCAATGCCCGCAACAGCGCACCGCCCAGTCCAAGGCAGGCAATGCCTGTGTTCATTACGTAGCCCAGAAGCAGGCCGAGCGGATGCATGCCTGCCCATCCCAGACCGACTTGGGTCGCCGCACTTCCGGCAGATTGAGCAATCCGTGTGCGCGCCAACAGCGTAAAATGTTTCCCTCGCACGTGCCAAAACTGTAGTGCGCTATAGGCACCGGCCAGGAGCAGTCCTAGTGGCGCCAACCAGAGGTAGGGGCCCAACTGAGGTTGACCCAGCAGGCCCAGCAACCATTGCGGAACCAAGGCGACCAGCAGACCCAGTACGAGGCTAAGGCCGGTGCAGCACAGCATGGACAGGACAAGCAGGTGCAGAGCGTCCTGATCCGTTTGAGGCAGTGGAATCGCCAACTCGTAGCGCAAGCAAGCTGCAATCGAAATGATGCCCAGGAAGCTGGAGAACACTGCCAATAGACCGAATTCAGCGGGGCTATAAAGCCTGGACAGCACTGGCAGCGCAGCGGCCGTAAGTCCATGCGCCAGGGCAGTACCGCTTACCAACACCAACACTGCGCGCAAAAACGCGCCGCGTGCAGGGGGAGGGGGGGCGGCAGTCATGAGCTGGGGTGAAAGGCTGGTGTTCACGAATCGTTCAGAGGCCTGCCGGTGCACTGCTGCCAGTACGAAACGGATCTTGCGACCCTTTGGGCTTTGATAGGACCTGTGTCATGAGCTCAAACGAAGGCTTGCAGCGTCGGGCCCTAGCTAAATGCTGACCCACCCTGCTCAATATCAGTCGACGCGTGTGCCCAAGCGGCGACGGCGCGCCAGCAGAACTCCAGTGTGAATGCAGATGCCGAGGAAAGTCAGGCCGGCCGCCGCTAGCATCAGCATGCTGCGCTTCGGCTTGGACTTGCGCTCTGGCACCTGGGCGGCGTCAATTAGCTGCAGTTGGCCGCCGTCGCGGCTTTCATCGACTTTGGCAAGTTCGTACTGGCGTGCGAGCAGGTCAAACAGCGCCTCGTGGTACTTGAAGTCGCGATAGGCGCCTAGATAGCCAGACTGGGCGTTGGAGGATTCAGCACGCCCCTGCCGTTCCATTTCAGTACGCAGACCACTCACGATGGCGAGCTGCTGTTGTACTTCGGCTGTCTGGTCCGAAAGGCTACGTCGCAGGGCTTGCAGGCGTATGTCGGCGGTGGTGGCTTCAGCCTTGAGTTTCGCGAAGGATTCCGCTGTTGCCTTGGGCTCCGCGCGAATGGCTCCCGCCGAAATGCCGCTGCCTTGCAACGCTGTCTGGGCTGCTTCGAGTTTTTCGCGCGCGGTATTAAGCTGGCCTTCAAAGAAGGCGCGTCGCTGCTGAGCCTCGGTCAGGGCTAAGCCCGCGGTCAGCCGGCGCAACTCCTCCACGTAAGCTGCAGCCATCTCAGCAGCCCGCTTGGGGTCGTGGTCATCGACCTCGAGTGTGATCAGCCCATCCTTCTTGCCGAGGCTGGTCCTGGTGTTCTGTGCCAATTCCAGCAGCGCGTCATGCCGCAGCTTGGTGTCATAGATTTGCTTCAGATCGAAGCGGTCCACCATGCGGTCGGCAACGGTGCGGCTTTGCAAGAACGCGAGGTATTGATCGCCACTGCTCTTAACGCCGCCGCCGGCAATGCCGGCGAGCGCTCCTAGCGACGCAAGTGCGCCCGCCGCGGCGCCCTGCTGCTGTTGCGGTGGCAAGAAACTGGTACGAGCCGTAAAGGTGGGGCTGATCAAGTAGCTCCCCCCGAGTGTCAGCACACTGGCCAAGACCGGAGCACCAGCCGCTAGCCGCCATCGTTGCCGAATGGCGGCGGCGAAATCCCCCAAAGTGATCTCGTCAGAGCGAGTCGCGGACACGCCTACGGCGTTGTTGTAGTGAATGGCTTCTGTCATGCGGGGCGGCCTCAGTTCTTAATCGTCTTCAGGGCCGCGGCACCCAGGCCGAACTGGTACAGGATCTGTGTCCATTCCTTCGCCTCTTGGGCAAATGAGGTCTTGTTCAGCTCTTCAGGCACAAAGATGGTGTCGCCCGGCTCTGCCGCGATGCCATCCAATGCACCTCCAGCCATGAACCAGCCCGACTTCTGCCGCGAACTGATCACGCTGCCGTTGGCACGAAGTACGAAGACACTGTTCGTGTCGGCACCGCGCGTGGGGCCTCCGGCTAGCTTCAGGTAATCCGTGACCGTGCCACCATTGCCAAAAAGATAGCTACCACCATTGAACACGCTGCCGAAAACGCCGACGGTGGTTGGGCGGGCCGGGATCAACAGGCGATCACCATCTTCAAGGGCCAGGTCCGGCAATGTTGTGGCGCTGGGCGCCAACTGCAGCACGATGCGGCCTGAGGGACGCACGCTGCGCAGTCTCTCGATCAATTTGTCGGTGCTGACGGCTCGCGCCGCCTGGGCGTTAGCTTCGTCGCCGGTGCTGGCCTTTTGCGTGGTGGCGTTGCGTGTGAATTCGGTCTCAAGGTCGCGCAATGCACGGTCGTAATTGGCCTCCTGCACTGAACGTACGCTGTCGCGATTGAATTCGGTGCCGAAAATGAATGCTCCGCTTGTCAATCCGCCGGCTGCCTTGATTGCATCGCCCATGGTGCTGTTGGGCGGCAGGATGTAATCACCCGGTCTGTGCACCTCGCCCTCGACACGCACGCGCTTGTTCTGGCGATGCTGTGGGAGGGTAGCGCTGATGGCGCTGACCGCTCGCAAAACGTCGCCAGCGCGCGGGTGCTGGCTGCCTTGTTGCGGCAGCGCCAGTTCGGCGATGCGTGTCGCGGTGCGCTGCTCCAGGCGTTCAATCAAGATGCGGCTTCGATCTGCCACAGCGGTAAAGCCACCAGCCATGTTCAGCAAGTCGTGGATTGTTTCCTTCTCCGTGATTTCGAAGATCCCGATGTTGTTGACGCTGCCAGTCATGGCGACCTGGCTGCCGATCGGTCCGATGTGTATGACATCGCCTGCCTGCAGCACTCGGTCAGCGCTCTTGTCGCCGCGAAGCAGCAGGTCGTACAGGTCGAGCTGGCTCAGCAGCTTTCCGCCCCGGCGCAGTTCGATTTGGCGAAAGCTTCCTGCGGCGGTGGGGCCGCCTGCCTGCATCACGGCGTTGACGAGCGTCGATAGGCTGCTGACCGTGTAGGCGCCTGGGCGCTGGACGAAGCCCGTCATGTAGACGCGGATGCTTCGCAGGCGCCCCAGCGAGGCACTGAGCTTGAAATTGCGAAATACCTGGGCAACTCGCTGCTCTACGGCAGCCGTCAGATCGGCATAGCGCAGTCCGGCAACCATGATCGGGCCGACGCGCGGAATCGCAATACGGCCACCGCGGTCCACAGTGAGCCGCAAATCGGCCTCGACCGAGCCCCAGATGGTCAGCAGAACCTCGTCACCGACGCCGAGCAGGTAGTCCGATGGAATCTGCGATGCGGCCTCATCCGTCATGCTTGCCACGCCGCCGCTGGCCATTAGACTGGCACCGAATCGACGAATTTCCACGTCCCTGCCGACGATGCTCTGAACATACGACTCGAACTCGTTTGGCACTTGGATCACCGTCCCGCGCTCACCATCGGGGCGCGGCTGCAAACTGTCTTCCTTGCGGCCTGGCGACGCGCCACCAGTGCGAGGCGTGAGCCGGATCGGCCCGCCCTCGAGTGTCTGTTTATCCTCATTGATTGGTGAGCCGCCAATCGGGCTTGGCGCGGCCAAAGCCGGGCCAAGCTGCATCCCAGCTATCAGCAGAGCCAATGCGGCGCGGCCCAACCATCCGCAACCGTATGCCGGCCGATGGTCGGCAGGCTCAATGCTGTTGAGCATCGGTCGCTCCGGTGTCTCCCAAATCTCGCTGACTTTCATGCAATCTCGCTGGCTGTATGCATTGTTTAAGCCGTGAATCCCGGCGCTACGCCATGTGGCGCTTGTAGACCGGCGGCATTCTAGCGGCACCGCAAGCGGTGCTTTGCCATCGGTAAGAACGAGTCGCTACACTCGCAGCCTTGCGGAGTGCGGCGGACGGCACTCTTTGATTGCCCTTAGTTTGGCGCACGCGACTCCATCCATGTTGGCCGTATTCGTATCCAGTTTTGCAGTGGCGCTCATCGCAACACTGCTCATCGTGCGTTCATCGCATCTGCACGGCGGCTTGTCTGCTGATCACGATTTTTCAGGCCCGCAGAAATTTCATGCGCGACCGGTTCCGCGAATCGGCGGCATGGGCATCTTCCTGGGCTTTTGTGCGGGGGCGGCTGTGCTTTGCTACAAGCGCCCGGAGTTCAGCGCCAAGGTGGCATGGATGATTGTTTGCTGTCTGCCAGCATTTCTGTCTGGCTTTGTAGAGGATCTGACCAAGCAGGTGAGCCCGCTGCGCAGGCTGCTCGCCACCATGGTGGCGGCTGGTCTTGGCGTGTGGTTGCTCGGAGCGGGCATTGTCCGCACGGAGATTCCGGGATTGGATTGGCTGGCTGCGAGTGCGGTTGGCAGCTTTGTGTTGGCCTTGCTCGTCGTCAGTGGAGTCGCGAACTCCATTAATATCATCGATGGGATGAACGGGCTCGCGTCGATGTGTACCGCCATCATGCTGGCCGGCCTTGCCTATGTGGCGTTGCAGGTCGGCGACCACTTGATCGCGGCGCTGGCCCTCATTGCGATTGGGGCTACGCTCGGGTTTTTTCTTTGGAACTATCCCAACGGCCTGATCTTCCTCGGCGATGGCGGAGCCTACTTCTTGGGTTTTGTACTGGCGGAACTGTCCATCCTGTTGCTAGTGCGCAATGAGGCGGTCTCGCCGATGTTCCCGCTCACGCTGTGTGTCTACCCGGTGTGGGAGACAGTGTTCTCGATGTATCGCCGCCGTTTTGTGCGCGGCAGGCCTATGGGCATGCCGGATGGCATTCATCTGCACAGCCTGATCTACAGGCGCGTAATGCGTTGGGCGATAGGCAGCAGGGATGCGGCGGCGCTGACCCGCCGAAATTCACTGACCGCCCCCTACTTGTGGGTGCTCTGTAGTTTGTCTGTAGTGCCGGCCGCGTTGTGGTGGGATGACACCCCCATGTTGCGCATGCTGCTGGCGAGCTTTGTCGCCAGCTATGTCTTCCTGTACTGGCGCATCGTGCGCTTCAAGGCACCGCGCTGGATGGTTGTGAACTCGGCCGAGGGCAGGCTGGAAGACGGCACCACTTCCAGTTGATGCCGCGGGTCTTGGGGGGCTTGGGGCATTCCGGGGATAATGGGCTGATGACCGACACCCTGATTCCCGAAGTCGCGCCTGCGCGCTTCGACACGCTGCCCCTGGACGCCAAGCTCTTGCGAGCCGTGGACGACTCCGGCTATACCAGCATGACGCCGATCCAGGCCAAGGCCATCCCCATTGTGCTGGCGGGCCAGGACGTGATGGGCGCGGCGCAGACCGGCACCGGCAAGACGGCCGCGTTCTCCATCCCCCTGCTGCAACGCATGCTCAAGCATGAGAACAGCAGCGCCTCACCGGCCCGCCATCCGGTGCGTGCGCTGGTGCTGGCGCCCACGCGCGAGCTGGCCGACCAGGTGGCCAACAACGTCAAGGCCTATTCCAAGCACACCAATCTGCGCGTGGCCTGCGTGTTCGGCGGCATCGACATGAAGCCGCAGACGCTGCAGCTGAAGGCCGGCGTCGAGGTGCTGATCGCCACGCCCGGCCGCCTGCTGGACCATATCGAGGCCAAGAACGCGGTACTCAACCAGGTCGAGTATGTGGTGCTGGACGAGGCCGACCGCATGCTGGACATCGGCTTCCTGCCCGACCTGCAGCGCATCCTCAGCTACCTGCCCAAGACGCGCCAGACCCTGCTGTTCTCGGCCACCTTCTCGCCCGAGATCAAGCGTCTGGCCGAAAGCTATCTGCAGAATCCGCAATTGGTGGAAGTAGCGCGCCCGAACGCCACCGCCACCAATGTGGAGCAGCTGTTCTACAGCGTCACCGACGACGAGAAGCGCCCGGCAGTGCTGAAGGTGCTGCGCGAGCGCAGCATCAAGCAGGCCATCGTGTTCGTGAACTCCAAGCTGGGCTGCGCCCGCCTGGCACGTTCCTTCGAGCGCGACGGACTGCGCACCAATGCCCTGCATGGCGACAAGTCGCAGGACGAGCGTTTGAAGGCGCTGGAAGCCTTCAAGCGCGGCGAGGTCGATGTGCTGGTGTGTACCGATGTGGCCGCGCGCGGCCTCGACATCGCCGACCTGCCCGCCGTTTTTAACTTCGACGTGCCCTTCAATGCCGAGGACTATGTGCACCGCATCGGCCGCACCGGCCGAGCCGGCGCCTCGGGCATTGCGGTGACCCTGGTGGGCAAATCGGACGCACGTCTGATCGCCGACATCGAGAAGCTGATCAAGAAGAAGATCGAGCTGGATGCGATCGAGCTCGACGAGGAGCGGCCGCGCCGCCCGCGCCGCGAGTTCGAGGATCGCCCCTTCGAGGCCACGGTAGCCGCACCGGTCGCCCCGCGCCCCAGCTACCGTGCACCCGCGGCGCCGCGCGACCCGCTGTTCGACCAGCCCTATGAGGCGCGCAACAACGGCGAAGCGGCGGCCTGGGAAAAGACCCCGGCCAATGCCGCATCGCTGGGCAAGGGCCTGTCGAGCTATATCAAGCCCAAGAAAAAGGTAGCGGCGCTGTTCGGTGCCAAGCGTGCGCCGGTGGCCGAAGCCTCCGAAACCTGATCAGGCGAGCAGGGCGAACACCGCCGGCACCTTGTCCGGCAAGCTGCCGGGCTGCTTGCGCCATTCCGCCACGCTGGCGCTGCGCGTCCAGCCCTGCGCCAGGCTGATGCCGCAGCTGACCGACAGGCGCGTGTCCGGCTTCAGCTGCGTCAGCAAGGCCTCCAGCAAGGCGCTGTTGCGGTAGGGCGTCTCTATCATCAGCTGGGTCTGCTGCAGGCGCAGCGAATGCGCCTCCAGTTCGCGGATGCGCGCGCCGCGCTGTGCCGCGTCCACGGGGAGGTAGCCCACAAAGGCAAAGCTCTGACCGTTCAGGCCGCTGGCGGCCAGCGCCAGCAGCAGCGAGCTCGGTCCGCTCATCGGTACCACCGTGATGCCTGCGGCATGTGCCGCCGCCACCAAGATCGCGCCGGGGTCCGCCACCGCCGGCAGGCCGGCCTCCGAGATCAGGCCCAGGTCATGACCCGCCAGCGCCGGGGCCAGCAGCGCCTGCCAGGCACGGCCGGTTTCGGGCGCGGGCTTGTGCTGCCCCTTCGGTGGGCGCGGTAACTCTGCGATCTGCACCTGCTGCAGCGGCTGCGCCAAGGGGCAGATGGCATCCACGCGTTTCAGGAAGGCGCGCGTGGTCTTGGCATTCTCGGCCGCCCAGTGGCCGAGGCGCGCCGCCGTGACTATGACCTGCTCGGGCAGCACCTCGCGCAGATCCACCGCGGCCCCCTCGACGCCAAAGTCCAGCGTGTTGGGCACCAGAAAAAGCCGCCCCGGCTTGGCGCCGCTCATCGCGCGGCCCCGCCGTGCAGCAGCGGATCGATGCCGGCACGGCGCAGCAGCTGTGCCGTGCGTATCAGCGGCAGGCCGATCAGGGCGGTCGGGTCATCGGATTCGATCGCGGCGAGCAGGCTGATGCCCAGGCCCTCGGACTTAGCGCTGCCGGCGCAGTCATAAGGTTGCTCGGCGTGCAGATAGTTGTCGATCTCGGCATCGCTGAGTTCGCGGAAGCGCACCCGCACCGGGGCCAGGTCTTGCGCCGCAAAGCCGCTCGCCTGACAGACCACGGCCAGCGCGGTTTGAAACACCACGCTATTGCCGCTCATGCTGCGCAACTGCGCCTGCGCGCGCGCGTGGTCGCCCGGCTTGCCGATGCTCTGGCCGTCCAGATCGGCCACCTGATCCGAACCGATCACCACGGCTGCGGGGAAGCGTGCGGCCACGGCCTGTGCCTTGGCCAAGGCCAGCCGTCCGGCCAAGGCCGCGGGCGTCTCGCCGGGCCGGGGGCTTTCGTCGACATCGGGTGCGCAGACTTCGAAGGGCAGGCGCAGGCGCTCCAGCAGTTCGCGGCGGTAGCGCGAGGTGGAGGCCAGGATCAGGGGGCGGGGCAGGGTGCTCATGCCGGGGATTGTCCCATCGGCGCGCATAGGGCGTGTTTGCGATCCCGTCATGGGGCCCGTTGCCCCGCAAAGGCAGGGGATGCAAGGCGCAAACCGCAGCCGGGTTGGACACCCGGCGAGGATTTGCAACGCCGCAGACGCTGCCTTGCGGGCACCATGCCGGGATCGCAAACACGCCCTTACACTTGCGGCATGAAAGAGCGAGTTGTAGATCCTCTGAAGCTGGACGTCGAAGCCTTTGCGCGCGATGGTGCCGGCCTGCAGGGAAGCTGGCCTGCCAGCACGCTGGCGCGCATGGCCGACAGTGCGGCGCCCGAGGCGCCCGTTGGCGAATGGCCGCCGGTGCAATGGGCGGTGCGCGGTGAGCGCCGCACGCCCAAGGGCGGCGAGGCCGAGATCTGGCTGCATCTGGAGGCCGACGCCCGGGTGCAGCTGACCTGCCAGCGTTGCCTGAAGCCGGTGGAGGCGCATGTGGCGTTCGCCCGCTGGTTCCGCTTTGTGCGCGATGAGGCCGTGGCCGCCGAGCTGGATGCCGACAGCGAGGACGATGTGCTGACCCTCACGCGCCAGCTGGATCTGCGCGAGCTGGTGGAAGACGAATTGCTGCTGGAACTGCCCCTGGTGCCGCGCCACGAGAGCTGCCCGGAGCCGCTGCCGCGCCCGCTGGAGGACGAGGATGACGCAGCGCTCGACGAGGAGCGGCCGAACCCGTTTGCGGCGCTGGCGGCACTCAAGGGCAAGGGGCGCGCACAATAGTCGACGCGCCGGGCTTTCGCCCGCAGCGCAAGCCGTGCTAGAATCGCGGGCTTTCCCGGTTGAATCAATTGCCGGGACGCCGAGGCGTCGGTGGCGGGCTGGTCTGGAGCAGCATTCGAGCATCTCGGATGCGCCAAGACACCGTGACCCGCCGAGCAAGCCTCAATCACCGAAGCCGAAGGAGAAATCATGGCCGTTCAGCAAAACAAGAAGTCGCCGTCCAAGCGCGGTATGCACCGCTCGCACAATGCCCTGGTCACTCCGGGCACCGCCGTCGAGCCCACCACGGGCGAGGTGCACCTGCGTCACCACATCAGCCCGAATGGCTTCTACCGCGGCCGCAAGGTCCTGAAGACCAAGGCTGACGCCTCCTAAGACATGGCTGGCTGCGGCCGCCCCGGCGCGCCGCACGCACCTAGCATGTTTGTACAAAGCCCGGCTCATCGCTTGCGCGTCGCCGGGCTTTTGTGCTGTCTGGTCGCTGTGATTGAGGCACCTCGCGCGTCGCCTGCTCTGCGGGTGCGCCCGCTTGCCGCTGCGATGCGCCTCGCGTAAGGTCGCCGGCTTGACGCCAGGCTCCGCTGCACACCTCCCCGTTCCCATGTCTTCTTTCGTCTCCATTCAGCCCGCCGATGGCGTGGTGCGCCTCTCCGTCGATTGCATGGGTGGCGACCACGGCCCGAGCGTGATCCTGCCCGCCTGCCGCGCCTTTCTTGCTGCACATCCGCAGGCCGAGTTGCTGCTGGTCGGGCGTAGCGAGGCGCTCGCCGAAGCCAAGGCATGGCCGCGCTGCACCGTCGTGCCCGCCACCGAGGTGGTGGAGATGGACGATCCGCTCGAAGTCGCCTTGCGCCGCAAGAAGGACTCGTCGATGCGCGTGGCCATCAACCAACTCAAGGCCTCGGATGGCGTGGCCGCGGCGCATGCCTGCGTTTCGGCCGGCAATACCGGCGCCCTTATGGCGGTGGCGCGCTATGTGCTCAAGACTCTGGAAGGCATCGACCGCCCGGCGATTGCCAGCGTGATGCCCAATCAACGCGGTGGCTTCACCACCATGCTGGACCTGGGCGCCAATGTCGACTGCAGTGCCGAGCATCTGCTGCAGTTTGCGGTGATGGGGTCGGCCCTGGTGTCTGCCGTCGATGGCAAGGCCGAACCCAGCGTGGGCCTGCTCAATATCGGCGAAGAGCTCATCAAGGGCAATGAGACCATCAAGCGTGCCGGCGAATTGCTGCGTCAGGCCGCGGCCGCGGGCCAACTGAACTTCTACGGCAATGTGGAAGGCAACGATATCTTCAAGGGCACGACCGATCTGGTGGTCTGCGATGGTTTCGTCGGCAATGTGGCGCTCAAGACCGCCGAAGGCCTGGCCACCATGATGACCACCTTCATCAAGCTCGAGTTCGGCCGCAACCTGCTCACCAAGCTGATCGCGCTGCTGGCGCTGCCGGTGTTGCAACGCTTCAAGAACCGCGTCGACCATCGCCGCCTGAACGGTGCGGCCCTGCTTGGGCTGCGCGGGCTGGTGTTCAAGAGCCATGGCTCGGCCGACGCCCTGGCCTTCGAGACCGCCCTGAACAGGGCGTATGATGCCGCCCGCAACCGGTTGCTGGACCGGGTTCACGATCGCATCATCGCCACGCTGCAAGCCATGCCCGCACAGACGGGCGAGCCCGTGCCCGGCGATGCAGGAGACAAGGCGGCCAAGGCCGTCCAAGCTGCATGACGACTACTAGCGCAACGAACGCACCTCGCTTTGCCCGCATTCTCGGTACGGGCAGTTACCTCCCTCCCAAGCGCCTGACGAATGCCGAGCTGGCGGCGCAGCTGGCCAAGGATGGCATCGAGACCTCGGACGAGTGGATCGTCGAGCGCACCGGCATCCACGCGCGCCACTTCGCCGATGCGGGTGTCGCGGCCAGCGATCTGGCCCTGCCGGCGGCGCGCGCCGCCCTCGAGGCGGCCGGCATCGCCGCCAGCGAGATCGATCTCATCATCGTCGCCACCTCCACGCCGGACATGGTGTTCCCCTCCACAGCCTGTCTGCTGCAGCACAAGCTGGGCATCTCGGGCGGCGCTGCCTTCGATGTGCAGGCGGTCTGCTCGGGCTTTGTCTATGCCCTCACGGTGGCCGATTCGATGATCAAGACCGGCGCTGCCAACAAGGCCCTGGTGGTCGGCGCCGAAGTGTTCTCGCGCATCCTGGATTTCAAGGACCGCACCACCTGCGTGCTGTTCGGCGACGGCGCCGGTGCCGTGGTGCTGGGCGCCAGCGCCACCCCCGGCATCCTCGCCAGCGAGCTGCATGCCGATGGCAGCCATGCCAACATCCTGTGCGTGCCGGGCACCGTCGCTGGTGGCCGGGTGCTGGGCGATCCCCTGCTCAAGATGGACGGCCAGGCTGTGTTCAAGCTGGCCGTGGGCGTGCTCGAGAAGGTGGCGCGCTCGGTGCTGGCCAAGGCCGGCCGCAGCGATGCCGACATCGACTGGCTGATCCCGCACCAGGCCAATATCCGCATCATGCAGGGCACGGCCAAGAAGCTGAAGATGCCGATGGACAAGCTCATCGTCACCGTGCACGAGCATGGCAATACCTCGGCCGCCTCGATCCCGCTGGCCCTGGACGTGGCGGTGCGCAGCGGCAAGATCAAGTCGGGTGACACCGTGATGCTGGAAGGCGTGGGCGGTGGCTTCACCTGGGGTGCCGTGCTGCTCGACTTCTAAGAAACCAAGGAAACGAGACATCAAGATGAGTGCGAACTTTGCATTCGTGTTCCCCGGCCAGGGCTCGCAGGCCGTGGGCATGCTGGACGCCTGGGGTGATCATCCCGCAGTGAAGCAAACGCTGGACGAGGCTTCGGCCGCGCTGGGCGAAGATATCGCCGCGCTGATCAATCAAGGCCCGAAGGAGCAGCTGGACCTCACCACCAACACCCAGCCGGTGATGCTCACCGCGGGCATTGCCTGCTACCGTGCCTGGATCGCCGAGACCGGCCTGACCCCGGCTGCCGCCGCCGGCCATTCGCTGGGCGAGTACACCGCGCTGGTGGCCGCCGGCGCCCTGAGCCTGGCGCAGGCCCTGCCGCTGGTGCGCTTCCGTGCCCAGGCCATGCAGCAAGCCGTGCCGGTGGGCGTGGGCGCGATGGCCGCCATCCTGGGCCTGGAGGCTCAGGCCGTGCGCGAAGGCTGTGCCCAGGCCGCCGCAGCGGCGGGCGAGGCCGTCGAGGCGGTGAATTTCAACGACCCCAAGCAGACTGTGATTGCCGGCACCAAGGCCGGCGTCGAGAAGGCCTGCGAGCTGCTCAAGGCGGCGGGCGCCAAGCGCGCGCTGTTGCTGCCCGTGTCGGCGCCCTTCCACAGCAGCCTGATGAAGCCGGCCGCCGAGGCCTTGAAGGCCAAGCTGGCGGCCACCGAGTTCGGGGCCCTGCAGTTCCCCGTCATCAACAACATTGACGTCGCCGCGGCCGGCGATGCCGAGGCGCTGCGCGACGCGCTCTACCGCCAGGCCTTCGGCCCGGTGCGTTGGGTGGAGGTGGTGCAGGCGCTGAAGGCACGCGGCCTCAGCCACATCATCGAATGCGGCCCCGGCAAGGTGCTGGCCGGCATGTGCAAGCGCATCGATGCCGAGATCCTCAGCGCCACCGTGCTGGACCCGGCCTCGCTGGCGGAAGCCAAGACCCTGTTGGGCTGACCGAATCATGAGTGAATCAACAAGCAAGCAAGTCGCCCTCGTCACCGGTGCCAGCCGCGGTATCGGACGCGCCATCGCGCTGACCCTGGCCGAGCAGGGCTATACCGTTGTTGGCACGGCCACTAGCGAGTCCGGTGCCGCCGCCATCACGGCCGCCCTGGCGCCCCTGGGCGGCCGCGGCATGAACCTGAATGTGAACGACGCGGCGGCGGTGGAAGCGGCCGTGGACGCGATCGTCAAGGCCGACGGCGGCCTGCAGGTGCTGGTCAACAACGCCGGTATCACGCGTGACACCCTGTCCATGCGCATGAAGGACGAGGACTGGGATGCGGTGCTGGACACCAATCTCAAGGCGGTGTTCCGCATGAGCCGCGCGGTCATGCGCACGATGATGAAGCAGCGCTATGGCCGCATCGTCAACATCACCTCGGTGGTGGGCGCCTCCGGCAATGCCGGTCAGGCCAACTATGCCGCCGCCAAGGCCGGCGTGGCGGGCATGACGCGTGCGCTGGCGCGCGAGCTCGGCAGCCGCGGCATCACGGTGAACTGCATCGCCCCGGGCTTCATCGCCACCGACATGACCGAGGTGCTGCCCGAGGCCCAGAAGGCCGCGCTGCTGGCGCAGATCCCGCTGGGCCGCCTGGGCGAGCCCAAGGAAATCGCCGACGCGGTGGCCTTCCTGGCCTCCAAGGGGGCCGGCTACATCACCGGCACCGAGCTGCATGTCAACGGCGGCATGTATATGAGCTGAACTGTTTAGCGGCGCGACACCCTGTGTGTTGCGCCCACCGGATTCGCCCGGCCGGTGAGGGCCTGCTAGAGTGCGGGTCGCAGTGCTGTCAGCCTGCGTCCGCCACCCTGCGCTAGGGGTGGCACTCTAGAGGCCTTAGAATCCCGGGCTGTTCCTTGCAATCCACTCCTGGAGGAGTCATGAGCGATATCGAAGCACGTGTCAAGAAAATCATCGCCGAGCAACTCGGCGTGCCTGAAGCCGATGTGACCAATGAGAAGGCCTTCGTGGCCGATTTGGGCGCCGATTCTCTGGACACCGTGGAACTGGTGATGGCACTCGAAGACGAGTTCGGCATCGAGATCCCGGACGAAGAAGCCGAGAAGATCACCACGGTGCAACTGGCGATCGACTACGCCGTCAAGCACCAGAAGGCATAAGGGCGCAGCCCTTAGCGCTTCTTCTTCTTCCTCAACCGATCCCTGAACCGCATGAGCCGTCGTCGCGTCGTCGTCACCGGTCTCGGTCTGATCAGCCCCGTGGGCAACACGGTGGCGACAGGCTGGGCCAACATCCTGGCCGGTCAGTCCGGCATCGACCGCATCACCCGCTTTGATGCCTCGGCCTATGCCTGCCAGTTCGCAGGCGAGGTCAAGGGCTTCGACGTGGCTGAATACATGTCCACCAAGGAAGCGCGGACCATGGACCGCTTCATCCACTACGGATTGGCGGCATCGATTCAGGCGGTGCAGGATGCGGGCCTCTCGACCGGCGACGCCCTCACCGAGGATCAGGCCGAGCGCATCGGCGTGCTGGTGGGTTCGGGCATCGGCGGCCTGCCGATGATTGAGGAAACGCACGCGGAGTTGACGGCGCGGGGCCCGCGCCGCATCTCTCCGTTCTTTGTGCCGGCCTCTATCATCAACATGATCTCGGGTCATGTGTCGATCAGGTTCGGCTTCCAGGGACCCAACTTGGGGCTAGTCACGGCCTGCACCACCGGCTTGCACAGCATCGGTGAGGCCGGACGGCTGATTGAATACGGCGATGCGGACGTGATGGTGGCCGGTGGCTCCGAATCGACCGTCTCGCCGCTGGGCGTGGGCGGCTTCGCGGCCGCACGCGCGCTGTCCACGCGCAACGACGATCCCAAGACGGCCTCGCGCCCCTGGGACAAGGATCGCGACGGCTTCGTGCTGGGCGAGGGCGCCGGTGTGCTGGTACTGGAAGAGTACGAGCACGCCAAGAAGCGCGGCGCCAAGATCTACTGCGAGCTGGCCGGTTTCGGCATGGGCGCGGATGCCTACCATATGACCGCGCCCAATGTGGACGGTCCCAAGCGCTCGATGCGCGCGGCGCTGCGCAATGCCGGGCTGAACCCCGATCAGGTCGACTACATGAACGCCCACGGCACCTCGACGCCGCTGGGTGACGTGAACGAAACCAATGCCATCAAGCTGGCCTTTGGCGACCATGCCAAGCAACTGGTGGTCTCGTCCACCAAGTCAATGACCGGCCATCTGCTGGGTGGCGCGGGCGGCATCGAGTCGGTGTTCACGGTGCTGGCGGTGCGCGATCAGATCGCGCCGCCCACCATCAATATCTTCAACCAGGATCCCGAGTGCGACCTGGACTACTGCGCCAACACCGCGCGGGAGATGAAGATCGAATATGCGGCCAAGAACAATTTCGGCTTCGGCGGCACCAACGGTACGCTGATCTTCAAGCGCATCTGAGGCCGCGGGCGATGCGGTCGGCCTTGCGCCATCCGCCCGCCTTCAACGTCACACTCAAGCCAGATCCTGCTTGGCGGGGTCTGGCTTGCGCGTTTTCAGGCTTGGCCGGCACGGGCCTGATGGCGACGTTGCTGCAACACCTGACCCCAAGCTTGGCTGCCCCAGCATTTGCCGCCGCGCTGCTGCTGACCGCTGCTGGCGCGGCCTTGCTGGCGCGCACCCTGGGCTGCCGCGACTACCGCTACCGCCTGCGCTGGGACGGCCAGGCCTGGTGGCTGGCCAGCGGCGAGCAGCCCGAACTGCCGGTGCACCTGCGCGTCGCGATGGATCTGGATAGCTGGCTGCTGCTGCGGGCAAAGCGCCGCGGCTGGCGCGCGGCCTGCTGGCCGCTCTATCTGCCCGTGGCCGAGGCGGCGCTGCCCGCACATTGGCAGGAACTGCGCGCCACGCTGTTCGCCGCCCGGCAGGCATGACTCGGTGCACCGAGGGCTGAGAGCCGGCACAATCGGCCTACCAGTTTTTGTGAGGCCATGCGCCATGTTGCTCAGCCAGCCGGTTCGACGCATTCTTCTTTTCCTGCCGCTGATGGCCGCCGCCCTGCAGTTGCAGTCCGTGCAGGCGCAGATCGCGCCCGTCCAGCCGGCCTTGCCCGACTTCACCCAACTGGTGGAGCGCGTGGGCCCGGCGGTCGTCAATATTCGCACCTCGGAGCGGCTCAAGGCCAGCCCCAATATGCCGGAGCTGGACGAGCAGATGCTCGAGTTTCTGCGCCGCTTCGGCATCCCGGCGCCGAACCAGCGCCGTGGCGCGCCGCGCGGCGACGATGACCAGCCGCAGCGCCGTGGCGTGGGCTCGGGCTTTCTGATCAGCACCGACGGTTACGTGATGACCAATGCCCATGTGGTCGACGGCGCCGACGAGCTGCTGGTGACACTGACCGACAAGCGCGAGTTCAAGGCCAAGCTGATAGGCGCCGATGCCCGCACGGACGTGGCGGTGGTGAAGATCGAGGCCGCGGGCCTGCCGGCCGTGAAGCTGGGCGACGTCAGCAAGCTCAAGGTGGGCGAATGGGTGCTGGCCATCGGTTCGCCCTTTGGCTTCGACAACACCGTTACCGCCGGCATCGTGAGTGCCAAGGCGCGCGACACCGGCGACTTCCTGCCCTTCATCCAGACCGACGTGGCCATCAACCCGGGAAATTCGGGTGGCCCGCTGCTGAATATGCGCGGCGAGGTGGTGGGTATCAACTCGCAGATCTACAGCCAGTCGGGCGGCTTCATGGGCATCTCCTTTGCGATCCCGATCGACGAGGCGCAGCGCGTGGCCGAGCAACTGCGCAACGGCGGCCGGGTCATCCGTGGCCGCATCGGCGTCGACCCGGTGGATGTCAGCCGCGAGGTGGCCGAGGCGATCGGCCTCGGCAAGCCGATGGGGGCGATGGTGCGGCGTGTCGTCGAAGGCAGCCCCGCGGAGAAGGCCGGCGTGGAAGGCGGCGATGTGATCGTCAAGTTCGACGGCAGGCCGGTGGAGAAGGCCAGCGACCTGCGGCGCGTCGTCGGTGCCACCAAGCCCGGCAGCAAGGTCAGCCTGCAGGTATTCCGCCGCGGCGCCTACAAGGACCTGCCCATCGTGGTTGGCGAACTGGAGGACGAGAAGCCGCAGCGCGCCAGCGAGGCCGCCCCGAAAGTGGCACCGGCCCTGGGCCTGACGGTGTCGGAGCTGTCCGATGCACAGAAGCGCGAGCTCAAGCTTCGTGGCGGCGTTCGCGTGGATGCGGCCGAGGGTGCAGCAGCGCGCGCGGGCCTGCGCGAGGGTGATTTGATTCTGGCCATCGACAATGCCGAGATCGCCAGCGTCAAGCAGTTTCAGGCGGCCATTGCCCGGCTGGACAAGGCCAAGGTCGTGAGCCTGGTGGTGCGGCGCGGGGATGCGGTGAATATCGTGCTCTTGAAGCCCGGGCGCTGAGCGCGGGCATCCGAGTCTGGCGGCGGGTCTTTCCGCAATGCAGAAAAGGGGCGCGCATTCGGCAGCTTGCAGGGTCGCCGCTGGCCCCTTGGGTCACTGGCGCCGGCTCCTGCCGGCAGCCCTGGGCGAGGGATTGAGTCCTTGATCGGATAGAATCCTTGGCTTCCAGGGCCGCTTTGCACGCATCGGGACCGGACAATGCGGGCAAGCTCGGACGCTGCGTCAAACATCCACAGGATATCCAGGCTGAATTGTGGATAAGTTGTGCACAAGTTTGATGTTGGCGGCCCGCAACGACGGGAAATGCAGCAACGGTGCGGTTTCCAGGCGGGGGCTTTTGGCTACAATGAAGGCCCAACAAGCAGTTGCCATACGTTTTGTTGGAAGGCGCGTCACCGTTTCGACGTGCCTTTTTTTTATGTTCGGCACGGCCCTCTGGGCCTTCACATCGCTTCGCGATATGAGCCTTCCATGCAACGGCTTCGCCGTTGAAGCTTCCGGCCGAACAGACCGCGATTGAGTCCATGAATCACATCCGTAATTTCTCCATCATCGCCCACATCGACCACGGCAAGAGCACGCTGGCGGATCGCATCATTCAGCGTTGCGGGGGGCTCTCGGATCGGGAGATGGAAGCGCAGGTGCTGGACTCGATGGACATCGAGCGCGAGCGCGGCATCACCATCAAGGCGCAGACCGCCGCGCTGCAGTACACCGCCAAGGACGGCAATACCTACAACCTCAACCTCATCGACACGCCCGGGCATGTGGACTTCTCGTACGAGGTGAGCCGCTCACTCTCGGCCTGCGAGGGGGCGCTGCTGGTGGTGGACGCCAGCCAGGGTGTCGAGGCGCAGACGGTGGCGAACTGCTATACCGCGCTGGACCTCGGCGTCGAGGTGGTGCCGGTGCTCAACAAGATGGACCTGGCCTCGGCCGATCCGGACAACGCCAAGGCCGAGATCGAGGACGTGATCGGTATCGACGCCACCGACGCCATTCCCTGCAGCGCCAAGACCGGCATGGGCATCGACGAGATCCTCGAGGCCGTGATCGCGCGCATGCCGCCGCCCAAGGGCGTGGTGGAGGCGCCGCTGCGCGCCATGATCATCGACTCCTGGTACGACGCCTATGTGGGCGTGGTGATGCTGGTGCGCGTGGTCGATGGCACGCTGAAGAAGGGCGAGCGCATCCGCATGATGGCCTCCAACGCCGTCTACCCTGCCGAGCATCTGGGTGTGTTCTCGCCCAAGTCTGAGCCGCGCGAGCAACTGAACGCGGGCGAGGTGGGTTTCGTCATCGCCGGCATCAAGGAGTTGCAGGCCGCCAAGGTCGGCGACACCATCACGCTGGAAAAGAAGCTGCCCAACAACCTCGGCCCGGCCGAGCAGGCGCTGCCCGGCTTCAAGGAAATCCAACCCCAGGTGTTCGCCGGGCTGTACCCCACCGAGGCGAGCGAGTACGACTCGCTGCGCGACGCGCTGGAAAAGCTCAAGCTCAACGACTCCTCGCTGCGCTACGAGCCCGAGGTCAGCCAGGCGCTGGGCTTCGGCTTCCGCTGCGGCTTCTTGGGCCTGCTTCACATGGAGATCGTGCAGGAGCGCCTGGAGCGCGAGTTCGACCAGGATCTGATCACCACCGCGCCCAGCGTGGTCTACCAGGTGGTGATCGGTGACGGCACGGTGATCGAGGTCGAGAACCCCAGCAAGATGCCCGAGGTGGGGCAGATCCAGGAGATCCGCGAGCCCATCGTGACCGTGCATCTGTACATGCCGCAGGACTATGTGGGCCCGGTGATGACGCTGGCCAACCAGAAGCGCGGCAGCCAGATCAATATGGCCTACCACGGTCGCCAGGTCATGCTCACCTACGAGATGCCGCTGGCCGAGATCGTGCTGGACTTCTTCGACAAGCTCAAGAGCGTGTCGCGCGGCTATGCCTCGATGGACTACGAGTTCAAGGAGTACCGCGCCTCCGACGTGGTGAAGGTCGACATCCTCATCAACGGCGATCGCGTCGACGCGCTGTCCATCATCGTGCACCGCGCACAGAGCCAGTACCGCGGCCGCGCGGTGGCTGCCAAGATGCGCGAGCAGATCCCGCGCCAGATGTATGACGTGGCGATCCAGGCGGCCATCGGCGCCAACATCATCGCGCGCGAGAACATCAAGGCGATGCGCAAGAACGTGCTGGCAAAATGCTACGGCGGCGACATCACCCGCAAACGCAAGCTGCTGGAAAAGCAGAAGGCGGGCAAGAAGCGCATGAAGCAGATCGGTACCGTCGAGGTGCCGCAAGAAGCCTTCCTCGCCATCCTCCAAGTCGACGATTGATAGACAAATAGAACCACAGGACTTCATGAGTGCGCTGACCGGAATTCTTTACGCTGTCCTGATCGCCTACCTGGGTGGCTGGTACACCGGCTACTGGAGCGGCAACTTTTCGCTGCTGCTTTTCATCCTGACCGCGGTGACGATGGCCTATTGGCTGGCGGAGCGCTTTCACTTCCAGCCGGCGCGTGAGCGCACGGCTGCCGCTCTGCTGGACAGCGATAGCAAGCGCCGCGCCGCTCTGGCCGCGCAGGGCATTACGCGTGTGGACGGCAATGTGGAGGGTGCGCGCGAGGAGATCCTGCGCCAGCCCTGGTGGCTGGACTGGACCGCCGGGCTGTTCCCGGTGATTTTGATCGTGTTCCTGCTGCGCTCCTTCCTGTTCGAGCCCTTCAAGATCCCCTCGGGATCGATGGTGCCGACCCTGCTGGTGGGCGACCTGATCCTGGTGAACAAGTTCCACTACGGCGTGCGCCTGCCGGTGATCAACAAGAAGATCATCGCCAACCACGACGTGGCGCGCGGCGATGTGATGGTGTTCCGCTACCCCGAGGACACCAGCATGGACTTTATCAAGCGCGTGGCGGCCGTCCCCGGCGACGAGGTCAGCTACCTGAACCAGCGCCTCTACATCAATGGCCAACTGGTGCCGGTGCAGTCGCAAGGCGACTACTACGACGAAGATTCGATGCAGTACCGCCAGCGTTTCACCGAGAAGCTGGGTGAGAAGGAACATCAGTTGCTGGTGAACACGCAGCGCCAGCCGTTGTTTCGCCCGGATCGCAAGGATGGGCCGTTCCCCTTCCAGGAGAACTGCGGGTACAGCCCCGAGGGCGTGACTTGCAAGGTGCCGGCCGGCCATTACTTCATGCTGGGCGACAACCGCGACAACTCGCGCGACTCGCGTTTCTGGGGCTTCGTGCCGGACGAGAACATCGTTGGCAAGGCCTTCTTTGTTTGGATGAATTTCGGTAACCTGAAACGCATCGGCTCCTTCAACTGAGCCGCATCAGCACAAGACGGGGGATGAGATCCATGAGGCCTATGCGCAGACACCAGCAGCGTGGTTTGAGCCTGCTCGGCTTGTTGTTCTGGGGCGCCCTGATCGGCTTCACGGCCGTCGTGGGCCTGCGCGTCGTGCCCACGGTGATCGAGTTCTACACCATCCAGAGCGCGGTCGATCGCATTGCCAAGGGCAACCCGGCCACCGTGCCGCTGGCGCGCGCCGAGTTCGAGCGCATCAAGCAGGTCGAATATTCAATCACCAGCATTGGTGCGCACGATCTGGTGATCACCAAGGAAAACGACAAGGTCATGATCAGCTTCGCTTACGCGAAGCAGGTGGAGCTCGGCGGCCCGGTCTCGCTAGTGATCAAATACGAAGGACGTTCGCACTGAGCAAGTTCATGAAGACGCCGCTGGATTCCCTGCAGCAAAGGCTTGGCTATCAGTTTGCCGATCCGGGCCTGCTGGTGAGGGCGTTGACGCATCGCAGCTTCGGCGCCGATCACAACGAGCGCCTGGAGTTCCTGGGTGACGCGGTGTTGAGCCTGGCGGTTTCGAGCCTGCTGTACGCGCGTTTCGCGGGCTCCGACGAGGGCGACCTGACGCGCATACGCGCCCACCTGGTGCGCGAGGACAGCCTGCACCGCCTGGCCCTGGGCCTGGGCCTGCCCGAGGTCTTGCGCATGAGCGAGGGCGAGGCGCGCGGCGGTGGCGCCCAGCGCCCCTCCATCCTGGCGGATGCCACCGAGGCCATCATTGGGGCGGCCTTTCTGGACGGCGGCTATGCAGCGGCGCTTGAACTGGTGCGCGGCCTGCTGGGCGAACTGATCAACGGTTCGGTGAGCGACAACTGGGCCAAGGATGCCAAGACCGCGCTGCAGGAGTTGCTGCAGGCGCGCCGCCTGGCGGTGCCCAGCTACCGCATCACCGAGACCCGCGGCCAGGCTCATGCCCAGACCTTTGCGGTCGAATGCGCGGTACCGGCATTGAATCTGGCCAAGAGCGGCGAGGGCCGCTCGCGGCGCGCCGCCGAGCAGGACGCCGCACGGCGTATGCTTGATGAATTGATGTCGCGCGACAAGCCCGGCACCGGCTTGCGCGACTGAGACCTCCACCACGACTCCATTTTCCTGGGGCGGCTGCTACCCGCCGTCACACCATGAACAACATCACCAACACCCCCGAGTCCGAGCAGGGCGCGAGCCCGGCGCAACGCTGCGGGCTGATCGCCATCGTCGGCCGACCCAATGTGGGCAAGTCGACGCTGCTGAACGCGCTGGTCGGCCAGAAGGTCAGCATCACCTCCAACAAGGCGCAGACCACCAGGCATCGCATCACCGGCGTGCGTACCGTGGACGAGGCGCAGTTCGTTTTCGTCGATACGCCCGGCTTCCAGACCAAGCACAATGCGGCGCTGAACCGCAATCTGAACCGGACCGTGCATGGCGTGCTGTCCGACGTGGACCTGGTGCTGTTCGTGGTCGAGGCCGGCCGCTTCGGCCTGGACGACGCCAAGGTGCTGGCCCTGCTGCCCGAGGACAAGCCGGTGGTGCTGATCGCCAACAAGCTCGATGCCGTGCACCGCCGCGCCGAGCTGGCGCCCTGGCTCAAGGGCATGCAGGAGCGCCGCAACTTCAGCGAGTTCGTGCCGCTGTCGGCCAAGAAGGAGGCCGATGTGCAGCGCCTCTTCAAGATCCTCAAGCCCTATCTGCCCGAGCAGGGCTGGTTCTACGACGAAGACGCGCTGACCGACCGCAGCGAGAAGTTCCTCGCCAGCGAGATCATCCGCGAGAAGCTGTTCCGCCTCACCGGCGACGAGCTGCCCTACACCTCGACGGTGGTGATAGACAAATGGGAAGACGAGGGCGAGCTGCGCCGCATCTCCGCTTCCATCGTGGTCGAGCGCGATGCCCACAAGGGCATGGTGATAGGCCAGGGCGGTGAACTGCTCAAGCGCATAGGCTCGGAATCGCGCCAGGAGCTTGAGCACCTGATGGACGGCCGCGTGTTCCTGGAGCTGTGGGTCAAGGTGCGCTCCGGCTGGGCCGACAGCGAGGAACACCTGCGCTCCTACGGCTACGAATAATGTCTGTGCGTGGCGCGCGTGCCCCGGCCGCGCAGCTGGCCTATGTGCTGCACCACTACGACTGGAGCGAGTCCAGCCTGATCCTGGACCTGTTCACGCGCGAGCAGGGGCGCCTTGCGGTGGTGGCCAAGGGTGCCAAGAGGCCCTACTCGCAGCTGCGCGCCGTGTTGCTGCCCTTCCAGCGCATCCAGGTCAGCCTGTCCAAGCCCAGCAAGGGCGATGGCGGTCCCGAGGTGCAGACCCTGCGCGGTGCCGAATGGGCCAGCAGCCACGCCATGCCGGCCGGCGCGGCGCTGTTCTCGGGCTACTACCTGAACGAGCTCCTGCTCAAGCTGCTGGCACGTCAGGACCCGCATCCCCAGCTTTTCGATGCCTATGCCCAGACCCTGCCGCTGCTGCATGCCAGCGAGGATGCGCAGTCGCAAGCGGCCCTGCGCGCCTTCGAGCTGCGCCTGCTGAACGACAGCGGCCTGCTGCCGGATCTCAGCCTCGTTACGCCCACCCAGCTGCCGCTCGAGCTGGAGCGCAGCTATATGCTCACGGCCGAGTCGGGCGTCGTGCCTTCCAGCCATGCGGGTGCGCATTTCAAGGGCGCCGAGCTGATACAGCTGCAGGCTGCCCTGCTGCATGGCAGCGTCGAAGCCCTGCAGCAGGCCTGCATGGGGGCGCTACCCGCACTCAAGACGGCGCTGCGTGGCCTGCTTCACTATCATCTGGGCCACAAGCCCCTGCGCACGCGTGCCGTGATGCTGGATGTGCAGAAACTCCTCGCCTGAGTCGATCCGACCATGAATCCTTTGGTGGCCCCCGAGGCCTCGCGTCATCATCAAGACGCGCGCTGCGCCCTCTCCGTCAACGTCAACAAGGTGGCGCTGCTGCGCAATACCCGGCATCTGGGCATTCCCAGCGTTATGCGCGCGGCCGAGCTGTGCCTGCTGGCGGGCGCGCAGGGCATCACCGTGCACCCGCGCCCCGATGCGCGCCATATCCGCGCTGAGGATGTGCATGAGCTGGCCGCCCTGCTCAAGACCTGGCCCCAGGCCGAGTACAACATCGAGGGCAACCCGACCCAGAACCTGATGGACTATGTGCGCGCGCTGCGGCCCCATCAGGTGACCTTTGTGCCCGATAGCGAAGACCAGTTCACCTCCGACCATGGCTGGAACCTGCCCGCCGATATGGCGCGGCTGCGCCCGCTGATCGCCGAATGCAAGGCGCTGGGCGTGCGCGTGAGCCTGTTCATGGACCCGCTGCCGCAGGCCATGCCGCTGGTGGCCGAGCTCGGTGCGGATCGCATCGAGCTCTATACCGAAACCTATGCCAGCGCCTACGGCACGCCGCGCCAGGCCGAGGTGCTGGCCGGCTTCACCGCCACCGCCAACGCGGCGCTGGCGGTGGGGCTGGGGATCAATGCCGGCCACGACCTGAACCGCGACAACCTCACGACCTTTCTGCGCGAGGTGCCGGGCGTGCAGGAGGTTTCGATCGGTCACGCCCTGATCGCCGATGCGCTGGAACTGGGCTACACGGAAACGGTGCGCGAGTATCAGCGCGCCATTCAAAAGGCCTACCAGCCGTGATCTACGGCATCGGCACCGATGTCTGCGACATCCGCCGCATCGCCGACACCCTGGCACGCCGCGGTGAGCGCTTTGCCGAGAAGGTGCTGGGTCCGCATGAGCTGGAGGTGTTTCGCGCGCGTCGCGCCAAGGTGGAGGCGCGTGGCATCGCCTATCTGGCCACGCGCTTCTCGGCCAAGGAGGCCTTTTCCAAGGCCATTGGTCTGGGCATGCGCATGCCCATGACCTGGCGTGCCTGCGAGATCGTCAAGGCGGCCAGCGGCAAGCCCGAGATCCGCCTGCATGGTGAACTGGCGCAATGGTTCGCCGCCAAGGGCCTACAGGCGCATGTGAGCGTCAGCGACGAGAGCGACTACGCCACCGCCTTTGTGGTGGTGGAAACCAAGGAATGAACAAGCAATGAACGACATGCCGCATGCCCCCCTGGTGCTGGACATTGCCGGCACCGCTCTGGATGCCAATGACAGGCGCCGCCTGACCCACCCGCTGGTGGGGGGCTTGATCCTGTTCGCGCGCAATTTCGAGAGCCGTGCCCAGCTCACCGAGCTCACCTCCGAGATCAAGGCCCTGCGCCCCGACATCCTGATCGCGGTGGACCAGGAAGGCGGCCGCGTGCAGCGCTTCAAGACCGGCGGTTTTACTCATCTGCCGCCGGCGCGCCGCCTGGGTGAGCTGTGGATGGAGGACGCGATGCGGGCCACGGCGGCCGCGACGGCAACGGGCTATGTGCTGGCCAGCGAGCTGCGCGCCTGTGGCGTGGACCTGAGCTTCGCGCCGGTACTGGACCTGGACCACGGCGAGAGCAGCGTGATCGGCGACCGCAGCCTGCACCGCGATCCGCGCGTGGTGGCCTTGCTCGCCAAGAGCCTGATGCATGGCATGCTGCTGGCCGGCATGCACAGCTGCGGCAAGCATTTCCCGGGGCATGGCTTCGTCAAGGCCGACAGCCATGTGGACGTTCCGGTGGACCGGCGCAGCCTCAAGGCCATCCTGGCCGAGGATGCGCAGCCCTTTGCCTGGCTCAGCCTGAGCCTGGCCGCGGTGATGCCGGCGCATGTGATCTATCCCAAGGTGGACAGCCGCCCGGCGGGCTTCAGCGCGCGCTGGTTGCAGGAGCTGCTGCGCGAGCGCCTGGGCTTTGGTGGTGCCATTTTCAGCGACGACCTGGGTATGCGTGGCGCGCGCGTGCTGGAAGGTCGCGAGATCGGCCACACCGAGGCCGCGCTGGCGGCCCTGCAGGCCGGCTGCGACATGGTGCTGCTGTGCAACCAGAGCGCTGTTGATGAGGGCGCTGTGCTGGATCGTTTGCTCGATGACTTGACGCGGGCCGCAGCCAGTGGCGCCTGGCAGCCGCGTGCCGAGAGCGAGGCCCGCCGTGCCGGCCTGCTGCCGCAGACCGCGCCGCTGACCTGGGAGGAGTTGATGCATCACCCGGCCTACCACCAGGCGCTGCAGGCGCTGAGCGCTTGAATGAAGGTGGCGTGGCGCGTTCGCGCCGCGCCATGCCGGGCCAGGCGGCCGCTCACTGCCGGCGGTAGTTGTCCTGCATGTGGTAGCCGCGGGCATAGAGCCCGAACAGCAGGGCAGCGAGCATGGCAAAGCCGGCGAAGAAGAACATCTGGAAGGCCGTCACGCTGAAGCCGGTGGCCTGGATATGGGCGGTCACGGCCTCGCCCTTGACGCTCTTGTTGGCCAGCAGCACCCACAGATTGCCAATCGTCACCGACAGGTTCCAGAAGCTGGTGATCACGCCCTTCATCGCCAGCGGTGCCTGGCTGTAGGCGAATTCCAGGCCGGTGGCCGACACCAGCACCTCGCCCAGCGTCAGGATGGCATAGGGCAGGATCTGCCAGACGATGGAGACCGCGTGGCCGCCGTCGAGCCAGAGCTGGAACAGGCCCACCGTGGCGAAGGCGATGGCCGAGAGGCCGATGCCAGCGCCCATGCGACGCAGCGCGGTGATGCGCAGGCCGCTGCGTTGCAGCAGCGGGTAGAGCACCAGGTTGTTGAAGGGGATCAGCAGCATCACCAGCAGCGGATTGAGCGCCTGCATCATCGAGGACTCGAACCAGCCGGGCTTGCTCATCTGGTTGGCCTGCAGGATCCAGGTCGAGGCCTTCTGGTCGAACAGGCTCCAGAACGGCGTCACCAGCGCGAACAGCACCAGCAGGCGCAGCACCGTGCGCACGGCCTGCACGGCCTCGCGGCCATGGCGTGCCTCGGCGGCGGCGAGCTGCAGCCAGGCACCCAGGCCACCGGTGCTCAGCACCAGCACCAGCGCCAGACACAGGGCCACCACCAGGCCAAGGTCCCGGTAGGCGCTGATGCTCCAGGCCGCCAGCAGCACACCGGCGAGCGCCACCAGCCTGCCCACCAGGCCCGCAGCCAGCGCGGTCTTGACGACTTTGAGGAAGCTGTTCGGGTCTTCATGCGCGGTCGGCTTGACATGCACATACCGGCGCCGGCCGGACCAGAAGATCAGCGTTGCCAGCGCCATGAAGACACCGGGAATGCCAAAGGCGATGCTGGCGCCCCAATGCTTGAGGATCAGCGGCATCAGCAGCGAGGCGAAGAAGCTGCCGAAGTTGATGATCCAGTAGAAGGCGTCGAAGACCTTCTGCGCCAGCGAGCGGTTGCTCTGATCGAACTGGTCGCCGATGAAGGAGCTGACCAGCGGCTTGATGCCGCCCGAACCCAGCGAGATCAGCAACAGGCCGGTGTAGAAGCCGGTGATATTGCCCTCGAAGGCCGCCAGGCAGGCGTGGCCGGCGCAGTAGACCAGGCTGAGCCAGAAGATGGTGTTGTACTTGCCGAAGAAGCGGTCGGCCAGCCAGCCGCCCAGCAGGGGGAAGAAATAGACGCCCATCACGAAGGTGTGGAACACCTCCTTGGCCTCGCCCTTGCGCAGTTCTTCGGGCACGGACAGCAGCAGGCTGGTCATCAGGAACACGGTCAGGATGTTGCGCATGCCGTAGAAGCTGAAGCGCTCGCATCCCTCGTTGCCGATGATGTAGGGAATCTGTGGCGGCATCTTGGCCGCGGTCTGGGGCGTTGTCACCTTGTGGGGTCCTCGTTCCATCGCCTGGCTTGCACAGGGGTGTCGGCAAGGGCATGAAAAACGCCGCCGGGGCTTTCACTCGCGGCGGCGTAGGCAGGCGTGAGCCTGCATGGGTGTCGGGCCATTTGCTGGCCCAAGGCATGAGGCGCTCAGGCCTCGAAGGGCAGCTTGAACTGGCTCAGATCCTTGCGCGTCTCCACCAGCACCAGCGGGCCTTCGTCGATCTCGACAAGAGGCGGGCGCTCGCGCGGCACATGCACGGGCTTGGGTTCGGCGGCGATCGCCTCCTGCACCACGCGCACCTTGTCGGCGTCTGAATTGACCCACTGCAGGCCCACGCCCGCGGCGATCGCTTGCAGATCGTTCACCGGCAGCTCGAAGGCCGGCACCACCGGCGCAGGGGCCGGCGCGGCGGCCGGCACCACGGCTGCTGCTGCGGCCACCGGCGTTGCCGGTGCCGCGATCGCTGCCGGAGCCGGTGCCGGCGCAGCGGCTTCGGCCGGTGCGGTCAGTTCCATCTGCTGCGGTGCCTGGGCGATCGCGCCCGACTCGGCCAGACCTTCGGCCTGCGCCTCATCGGCTGCCATGCCTTCGCCGCGCTCGCGGCGGTTGCGGCCACCACGGCGGCGGCGACCGTCGCGGGCCTGGGTTTCACCGGCCTCGTCGCCAGCGGCGGGGGGCTCGGTGCCTTCGGCGGCTTCGGCAGGCTCGGCGGCAGCGGCCTGCTCCTGGTTCAGCTCGGCGCCTTCGACACCTTCGCTGGCGCGGTCATCGCGGTCGCGGCCACCACGGCGGCGACGCCGGCGGCCCTGGCGCAGTTCTTCGCTGCCGGCCTCGGTCGCTGCCAGGCCTTCTGGCAAGGTGTCCTGGAAGGCCGGCTTGTCGAGTTGCGCATCGCTGGGCTCGGCCTGCAGGGCAGCGCTGTCCACGCGTGCTTCCTCGTTGCGCTGTGGGCGCTCACCGCCGCGCTCACCGCGCGGGCGGCGGCCTTCGCCACCACGCTCGCCGCGCTCGCCACGTTCCGCGCGCTCGGGGCGCTGCTCGGCCACGGCCAGTTCGGGCTTGTCGCTGCCGCGCTCGTTGCGGCGGCCGCCACGCTCCTGGCGCTCGGGGCGTTCACCGCGCTCCGGACGCTCGCCGCGCTCGCCGCGTTCGGCACGCTGGCCGTCCGCCGGCTTGCCGTCGGCGCGGGCCTCGCCGCGCTTGCTGCGCTCGCCACGCTCGCCGCGTTCGCCACGACCACCGCGATCACGGCGGCCATCGCGACCACCCTCACGCTTGCCATCCTTGCGGCCTTCGCCGGCCGGCTTGCTTTCTTCCACAGCCGGGGTCGGAGCCTCGGCCGGTGCAGCCACGAACAGCTTCTTGATCCAGCCGAAGAAGCCACCGCCGGCGGCCGGTGCAGCCACCGGTGCTGCCACGGGCTCCGCCGCCACCGGCTTGGGCGCCGGCGCGGTGGGCATGGGGGCGGCGCCCTCGGGCATGATGCCCTTGACCACCGGCTCCTGCTTGCTCTTGCCCTTGTCGTCGCTGCCGCGGCGGGTGATGCCCACCTCGTCCTGCGGCTCTTCGATCATGGTGTAGCTGGCCTGCAGGTTCTCCAGGCGCGGATCGTCGTGGCGCAGGCGCTCCAGCTTGTAGTTAGGCGTTTCGAGATGCTTGTTGGGCACCAGCAGCACGGTGACGCGCTGCTTCAGCTCGATCTTGGTGATCTCGGTGCGCTTCTCATTGAGCAGGAAGCTGGTCACTTCCACCGGCACCTGCACATGCACGGCGGCGGTGTTGTCCTTCATCGCCTCTTCCTGCACCATGCGCAGGATCTGCAGCGCCGAGGACTCGGTGTCGCGGATATGGCCGGTGCCATTGCAGCGCGGGCAGGTGACGTGGTTGCCTTCGGAGAGCGCCGGGCGCAGGCGCTGGCGCGAGAGTTCCAGCAGGCCGAACTTGCTGATGGAGGCGAACTGCACGCGGGCGCGGTCGCTGCGCAGGGCGTCGCGCAGGCGCTGCTCGACCTCGCGGCGGTTCTTCGACTCTTCCATGTCGATGAAGTCCACCACGATCAGGCCGCCCAGGTCGCGCAAGCGCATCTGGCGCGCGATCTCGTCGGCGGCTTCCAGATTGGTACGGGTGGCGGTTTCCTCGATGTCACCGCCGCGGGTGGCGCGCGCCGAGTTCACGTCCACCGAGACCAGGGCCTCGGTGTGGTCGATCACGATGGCGCCGCCCGAGGGCAGGTTGACGGTGCGGCTGTGCGCGGTCTCGATCTGGTGCTCGATCTGGAAACGGCTGAACAGCGGCGCGTCGTCGCGGTAGCGCTTCACGCGATGGCCCTGGTCGGGCATCACGTGGTTCATGAACTGGTGAGCCTGTTCGAACAGGTCGTCGGTGTCGATCAGGATCTCACCGATGTCGGCGGTGAAGTAGTCGCGGATGGCGCGGATCACCAGCGAGGACTCCTGATAGATCAGGAAGGCGCCCTTGCCACCCTTGGAGGCGTCGTCGATCGCGCTCCAGAGCTTGAGCATGTAGTTCAAGTCCCACTGCAGCTCGGCGGCCGAGCGGCCGATGCCGGCGGTGCGCGCGATCAGGCTCATGCCCTTGGGGTACTCGAGCTGGTCGAGGTTTTCCTTCAGCTCTTCGCGGTCCTCGCCCTCGATGCGGCGGCTCACGCCACCGCCGCGCGGGTTGTTGGGCATCAGCACCAAATAGCGGCCGGCCAGCGAGACGAAGGTGGTGAGCGCCGCACCCTTGTTGCCGCGCTCTTCCTTCTCCACCTGCACCAGCAGCTCCTGGCCTTCCTTGATGGCGTCCTGGATCTTGGCATTGCGCACATCCACGCCGTCACGGAAGAACTGGCGCGAGATTTCCTTGAAGGGCAGGAAGCCGTGGCGGTCTTCGCCGTAGTCCACAAAGCAGGCCTCGAGCGAGGGCTCGACCCGTGTCACCACGGCCTTGTAGATATTGCCCTTGCGCTGCTCGCGGCCTTCGATTTCGGTTTCGAAGTCCAGCAGTTTCTGGCCATCAACGATTGCGAGGCGCCGCTCTTCCGGCTGCGTCGCATTGATCAGCATGCGTTTCATCAGTACTCCTCACGCACCCCAGGCCTTCCAGGCCGTCGGGGCGCGCAGCATCACGACGTCCACTGGCTGTGACACCAGCGGGCGACCCATAAGCTGCACGAGAAACGCGGTGGAACCGAGGAAGGAATCGCCCTGGACTGCTGGAGATCCGCTTTGCTAAGCGATCAGCCCTGCAGCGTTGGCGCGTGCCCTCGGGTAGGCGGCGCGGCTGACTCCATCCCCGCTGCGCAAGCGTGCCATCACGCCTGCGGCCCGTTCGCGGCTGTCTGCGAGGGCCTGACCGGCATCAAGCCGGGGCTGCGCTCGCGAGCGGCAAAGGGTGGGGGGATTGGTGGAAATCATCCGTGCGGAACTACCGAGTGCTGGCATGAGGCGCGCCGACTCTTGATCGGATCGCCTCACGCGATGAAAACCTTATTCGTGCCCGTCGTGACCCCATACAGGCCACGCCAGGCGTGGTTCGGACTGCGTTGCTCTTCCGCGCTGCCACGCTGGCCGCCCGGTCACTTGGGGACAGGGCCCGCCCGCGTCGCAGACGCGTTGCATCACCGTTTGTGAATGCCCTGAAACCCCTGTTCGCACCTGGGCTTCATGCATTCGCCTCGCCTTGCGCCTTCGTCTTACCCCGGCTCAGGCCCGGGTAAAATATGAAAAATCAAATACTTAGAGCGCAATCGTGGCAAGCAGCATTATACGGGCTAAAGGCCGCCCCAAGGTCGGGGGGGGCGCCCGCAGCGCGGCGCGCTTGCCGGCCAGGCCCGTCCAGCCCGTACCGGCGCCGAAACCGAGCGCAGCGACGCCGGCGCCAGCGCCGGCCGTGCGCCTGCTCACCATCGACGAGGCTTCGGAAGGCCAGCGCCTGGACAACTTCCTCTTGCGCGAGCTCAAGGGTGTGCCCAAGACCCATGTCTATCGCGTCATCCGCGCCGGCGAGGTGCGTGTGAACAAGGGTCGCGCGCATGCCGATACGCGTCTGAACCTGGGCGATGTGGTGCGCGTGCCGCCGGTGCGCCTGCCCGAGCGTGTGACGGACGAGGCCGCCAAGTTCGTGCCGGCCAAGGAATTTCCCATCGTGTTCGAGGACGAGCAGTTGATCGCCGTCAACAAGCCGGCGGGCGTGGCCGTGCATGGCGGCTCGGGCGTGAGCTTCGGTGTCATCGAGCAGCTGCGCCAGGCGCGCCCGCAGGCCAAGTTCCTGGAACTGGTGCACCGGCTCGACAAGGAAACCTCGGGCCTGCTGCTGATCGCCAAGAAGCGCAGCGCGCTCACCAAGCTGCAGGACCAGTTCCGCGAGCGTGAAACGGGCAAGACCTATGCGGCGCTGGTGACGGGCGAGTGGGCGGCCAACAAAAAGGTCATCGATGTGGCGCTGCTGAAGTTCACCGGCGCGGATGGCGAGCGCTGGGTGCGCGCGGTGACGAACTCGCACGACCCGCAGGCCGACCAGGCCAAGCGCTCCGTCAGCCTGGTCAAGGTTGCCGAGCGGCTGCAAGGGCACACGCTGCTGGACGTCACCATCAAGACCGGTCGCACCCATCAGATCCGCGTGCACCTGGCGCACGAAGGGCACCCCATCGTCGGCGATCCCAAGTACGGTGACTTCGAGGCGAATCGCACGATGGCGCGCGGCGCCTTGCGCTTTGACCGCATGTTCTTGCATGCCAAGCGCCTGCGCTTCAGCCACCCCGGCAGCGGCGCGGAGATCGAGTTGCTGGCACCCTTGCCGCCTGAATGTGAGAACTTGATCGCGGCCCTGCGCGCGCAAGCATGACGACACCCAAACAGTTTGATTTGATCGTGTTCGACTGGGACGGCACCCTGTTCGACTCCACCGCCCTGATCACGCGCAGCATCCAGGCCGCAGCGCGCGACCTGGGGCTGCCCGTGCCGGAGGCCGCCGACGCCGCCTATGTGATCGGCCTGGGACTCTACGACGCGCTGGCACGCGTGGTGCCCGATCTGCCGCGCGAGCGCTATGCCGAGCTGGGCCAGCGTTATCGTCATCACTATTTCGCCGCCCAGCACGAGGTGGTCTTGTTCGACGGTGTGCTGGAGCTGTTGGCGGCGCTGAAGGCGCGCCACCATTGGTTGGCCATCGCCACCGGCAAGAGCCGCCGGGGCCTGGACGAGGCGCTGCGCTCGGTGCAACTGCAAGGCGTGTTCGATGCCAGCCGCACCGCCGACGAAACCGCCGGCAAGCCCGATCCGCGCATGTTGCATGAGTTGATGCGCGAATTTGGCACCGAGCCCGAACGCACCCTGATGATTGGCGACACCACCCACGATCTGCAGCTGGCGCGCAATGCCGGGGCCGCCTGCCTGGGTGTCAGCTATGGTGCGCATGATCACGCCAGCTTCCCTGCCTTTGAACCCCTGCACATCGCCCACGACGTGCCCGACCTGCAGCGCTGGCTGCTCCAACATGCCTGAGACCGACGACATCCAGCCCATCCCCCTGTGCCCCTCGGCCGAATTGCAGGAGCGCGGCCGCGCACACGGCTTTGACGTGCTGCAGTACCGCCAGCCGGCGCGCGCCTTTGCGCTGCGCTTCGAGGGCCAGGTGGTGGCCTATCTGAACCGCTGCGCCCATGTGCCCACCGAGATGGATTGGCAGGAGGGCGAGTTCCTTGACAGCGACAAGCAGTACATCATGTGCTCGATCCACGGTGCGGTCTACGACCCGCTTACCGGGCGTTGCGTGACCGGCATGTGCGGCCGCATCGGACTGACCAAGATCGAGGTGGAGGAGCGCGAGGGCCAGGTCTATTGGTATCCTTCCCGCGACACCAAGCCGGCACCCATCAAGACAGAACCCCATGAATCCTAACGACGAATTGCCGCGCCCTGTGCCGGATGCCACCGCCAGGCCTGAGGACATCCTCGCCAAGCTGGACACGCCAGGCGCCGCCGCGGCGCGCCCGGCGGCGCCGAACGCCTACGAGAAGCTGCTCGAGCATTTCGCCACCGAGTATCTGAAGGACCGGCGCAGCGACCGGCGCTGGAAGACCTTTTATCGCGTCGCCTGGCTGGCATTTTTTGTCTTCGTGGGCTGGGTGCTGCTGTCGCAGCGACACCATGTGAGCGCGCCCAACACGCCGCATACCGCCCTGGTGGAGGTGCGCGGCGAGATCGCCGCTGATAGCGAGGCGAGCGCCGAGCTGCTGCTTTCGGCGATCAAGAACGCCTTCGAGGACCATGGCGCTCAGGCCGTGGTGCTGCGCATCAACTCACCCGGCGGCAGCCCGGTGCAGGCCGGCATCGTCTACGACGAGATCAAGCGCCTCAAGGCCAAGCATGGCAAGAAGGTCTACGCCGTGGTCGAGGAGATGTGTGCCTCGGGCGCCTACTACATCGCCGCGGCCGCCGACGAGATCTACGTGGACAAGGCCTCCCTGGTGGGATCGATCGGCGTGCTGATGGATGGCTTCGGCTTTGTCGGCCTGATGGAGAAGCTGGGCGTCGAGAGGCGCCTGCTCACCGCCGGTGAAAACAAGGGCATGCTGGACCCCTTCACGGCGCAGAACGCCAGGCAGCGCGCCTATGCCCAGGCCATGCTGGATCAGATCCACCAGCAATTCATCAAGGTGGTGAAGGAAGGCCGCGGCGCACGCCTGCACGAGACCCCCGAGATGTTCTCCGGCCTGTTCTGGAACGGCGAGGAGGCCGTCAAGATGGGCCTGGCCGACGAGTTCGGCAACCTGGACTATGTGGCGCGCGAGGTGATCAAGGCCGAAGAGGTGATCGACTACACGCCGCGCGACAACGTCGCCGAACGCCTGGCCAAGCGCTTTGGCGCGGCCATGGGCGAGGGCGCGGTGAAGGCGGTACGCAGCCTGGCGCCGCTGCGCTGAGTCAGGCGCGCCCGGCGGAGCGCCGTGCGCGCAGGCCCAGGGCCAATATGCCGGCCAACATCAGCGCATAGCTTGCGGGTTCCGGCACGGGGGAGATCGGCGTGAACGGCTCGTAGCCCAGCTCAAGCTTGCTGCCATTGGCAGTCTTGCCGAGCGAATTGGCGATCAGGCTGCCTTCCAGGTGGCCGGTGCCGCTGACGGCGGCGTTCACCGCCAGCACGCTGCCGTTCATGAAGGTGTCCACGCTCACCGTGCTGGCGTGGCCGAGGTTGAACAGCAGGCGGTCACGCGAACCTGCCAGCAGGTCCGGCGAATTGCCCTTGTCGCCACCCAGGAAGCCGCTGAAGCTGATATGGCTGGCGCTGCTGTTGATGATGATGTGGGCGCCGGCCTTGATGTCGCTCAGCTGGATATTGCCTATCGCGCCCAGGCTGCCCAGATCGAAGATCTGCACGTCCGATTGCTTGTCGCCCTTGAGCAGCAGATTGGCGCCCTGCTGGCTCCAGCTGCCGTTGGCCTTGGCACTACTGAGCTGGGTCGACAGGCCGCTCAGCTGCGTCTTGGCGGCGCCGAAGTCGAGGAAGTTGGCCTGCTTGCTGAACGAGGCCTTCTGCCAGTGCGTGCCACCCCAGGGATTGCTGAAGTCGGCACTGCCGCCATAGACGGCGCTGCCCAGCTTGAACTGGTTGTTGCTGACCCAGGGAATGTTGCTGCCCGGGCCAATCGTCTTGTTGGTGTCGACCTGGTAGGCGGGGCCGTTGTAAACCGTGCCGGCGTCGAACTTGATATTGCCGCCCACCACCAACGAGGGGCCGGTGCTGCCAAAGGCATTGCGGTAGCCGACGTCAAAGCCTGCGGTCAGATTGCCGCCTACCGCCAGCTTGCCCTCCACATCCGAGGCCGCGCTGACATTGCCAAAGAAGAAGCCGCTGTAGCCCTTGGCGGCGCCGAGGTCGATGACCGGCAGCGCCTGTGCGGCTTGAGCCAGCAGAAGGCCGGCGATGATGGATACCAATGTAAGGCCGTTCTTCCGCCGAATGTTCTTGCTCTTCACGCTTTATCCTCGTTCTGGTGCTCGGATCCAAGGAAAAGTCTTGGATAAGTCAAGGCCAAATTCTAGGAAGCGAGCGTTGTGCCGGCACCCCCTTTGATAGGGTGGTATCAAAGTGGTTTGTGCGCTTTACACGCTTTTCAGGGCTGCAAATAGCTGGTCTTGACCGTGGTGTAGAACTCGGCGGCATAGCTGCCTTGTTCGCGCGAGCCCATGCTGGAGCCCTTGCGGCCACCGAAGGGCACGTGATAGTCGACCCCGGCGGTCGGCAGGTTCACCATCACCATGCCGGCCTGGGCATGGCGCTTGAAGTGGCTGGCGTGCTTGAGCGAGCCGGTGCAGATGCCGCTGGCCAGGCCAAAGGGCGTGTCGTTGGCCAGTGCCAGCGCATGTTCGTAATCGTCGGCCGGAATCAGGCTGGCCACCGGGCCGAAGATCTCCTCGCGGCAATGCTGCATCGCGTTGTCGCAATCGGCGAACAGGGCCGGCTGCAGATAATGGCCGGGCGTCTCCAGGGCCAGCGGTTCGCCGCCCGCGACCAGGCGTGCGCCCTCGGCGCGGGCGATGGCGATGTAGCGCAGGTCCTGGGCCAGTTGCTGCTCGTCCACCACCGGGCCAATCTGCGTGCCGGCGGCCAGCGCATGGCCCACGCGCAGCTCGCGCGTGGCCTGGGCCAGCGCCTCCAGCAGGCGCGGGTAGATGCCCTTGGTGACGATGATGCGCGACGCGGCGGTGCAGCGCTGGCCGGTGGAATAGAAGGCGCCCTGCACGATGCAGTTCACCGCGGTCGCCAGGTCGGCATCGTCCAGCACGACTTGCGGGTTCTTGCCGCCCATCTCCAGCTGGAACTTGGCGCCGCGCATCACCGCGGCCTGGGCCACGCGCTGGCCGGTGCCCACCGAGCCGGTGAAGCTCAACGCTTGCACGCGCGCATCGTTCAAGAGCGCCTGGCCCACCACGCTGCCGGGGCCCATCACCAGATTGAATACGCCCTCGGGCAGTCCGGCGCGGGCGATGATCTCGGTCAGCGCCCAGGCCGAGCCCGGCACCAACTCGGCCGGCTTGAACACCACCGTGTTGCCGAAGGCCAGGGCAGGCGCGATCTTCCAGGCGGGAATCGCGCTGGGGAAGTTCCAGGGCGTGATCAGGCCCACCACGCCCACCGGCTCGCGCGTGACCTCGATCTCCACGCCTGGGCGCACGGAGGCCAGCTTGTCGCCGCGCTGGCGCAGCGCCTCCTGGGCGAAGAACTTGAAGATGGCGCCGGCACGCGCCACCTCGCCCACGCCCTCGGGGCGGGTCTTGCCCTCCTCGCGGCTCAGCAACTCGCCCAGCTCGTCCTTGCGCGCCAGCAGCTCGCTGCCGATGCGGTCCAGCGCGTCGGCGCGCTGTTGTGGCGTCGAGAGACCCCAGGCGGGCGCAGCGGCGTGGGCGGCGGCGATCGCCAGTTCGGTCTGGGCGGCGTCGGCCTGCGCATAGCGGCCGATCTCGTCGCGTGTGTCCGAGGGGTTGATATTGGCGCGGCTGCTGGCACCGGCCAGCCATTGGCCGGCGACGAAATTGGCATGCGGGGTCTGGGTCATCGGAGCTCCTTTTGAGATATTGTAAATATATCTAATTGCGGGAGCTGGGCGCTATTTGGTCAGGATCAGCTTGCCCAGCGAGGTCAGGCGCAGGCGGTAGACCTGGTCGCGATGCGCGATCTCGAGTTCGCGCGCGGCGCCCAGCAACTGCGTGCTGCACAGGCGCCGCAAGGGCAGGGTGGCCGCAGCCTCGGTGGGCAGGCCGATGTCTTCTTCCGGGGCGAGGCGGCTTGGAGGGGGTTGCTTGACCTTGATCATGGTAGGCATGATAAATGCGAACTATTCGCAATAGAAAATTCGCCGGCACCCGGTCGACTGGAAGGCTTCCCGTCGCCGGCCGGGGCACGCACAATCGGCGCTTGCACGGTGCAAGGAGACTGATATGAAAGGCGATGCCAAGGTCATCGAATACCTGAACGCCCAGCTGAAGAACGAGCTGACTGCGATCAACCAATACTTCCTGCATGCCCGCATCCTCAAGAACTGGGGCTACGAGGCCATGGCCAAGCATGAATACGAGGAGTCCATCGAGGAGATGAAGCATGCCGACAAGCTGATCGAGCGCGTGTTGATGCTCGAAGGCCTGCCCAATCTGCAGGACCTGGGCAAGCTCTTCATCGGCGAGACCGCGGTCGAGGTGCTGCACTGTGACCTGAAGATAGAGATGGGCTCGCACCCCCTGCTCAAGGAGGCCATCGCCTACTGCGAGAGCGTGCGCGACTACGTCTCGCGCGAGGTGCTGGAGTCCATCCTCAGCGACACCGAGGAGCATATCGACCATCTGGAAACCCAGATCGCGCTGGTGGGCCAGGTGGGCGAGCAGAACTGGCTGCAGACCCAGATGGGCCCGGCCAGCTGAGGGGTTCTCAATATGTATTGAGAACCGTTCGCATTTGCGATAGTATGCAGGCATTCGCCGCAGCGTCCATCGCAAGCCATGATCATCTGCCTCTGCCACCGTGTTTCCGACCGCGACATCCGCCGGGCCGTGGATGCGGGCCTGCGTAATTTCGAGGTCTTGCAGGACGAGACCCGGCTCGCCTCGGCCTGCGGCAGCTGCCATGACTGCGCGCGCGAGGTGTTTGACGAGGCCCTGCAGCGGCAAGCCTGCCCCTGTGCCGCGGCACGCGAGGCGCTGCCCGCCTAAGCCATCAAAACGACCAGCTGCTGGCCAGGTAGGCCAGGCGGCGCTGCGGCAGCTGCGCGATCACGCTGGCAGCCGGGCCGCCCCAGCCGCGCAGGCCGGCGTCGACGCGCCAGCGATTGCCGGTCCAGGCCAGCGAGGCGGTGACGATGCGGCCGCCGTCCTCGGGCGTGTAAAGCAGGTCCAGCGCCGGTTGCCAGGCGTCGTGATCCCAGGCCAGGCGCACAAACAGATTGCTGCGCCGCAGGCTGCTGTTGCCAAAGGCCTGGCCCTGCCAGGCCAGGTTGCCGGCCGCGGCGCCCTGCAGCGTTGCGGGCAGGTGGCTGGCGATGGCCCTCAGGCCCCCGTTGCGGCCCGCCCAGTCGCGCCATTGCGCGGCGCTGAGCGCGTTACCGTCCCACCAGGCTTCGGCCATCAGGCTGAGGCGGTTTTCGCCGGTCCAGCTGGCGCCCAGCAGGGCCTGTCGGCCGCTCCCCAGTGGCTCAATCTGCCAGGGTGAGGCGGGCAGCAAGGCGGCCGTGCCGTTGCGGTTGCGCCAGACCTCGCTGCGACGCGCGTAGCGCCAGGAGGCATGCAGCTCGACGCTGTCGCTGGCCACCCAGGCCGCGGCGGCCCCCAGGCTCGCATGGCTGTGCTCGCCCTGGCGTGCGAAGCCATGCAGGTCGAGCGCGCCGCGGCGCTGGTAGACGCGCAAGGCCAGCGCCTGCTCGTCGCCGAAATGCGCATCCTGCCTGGGCGCAGGGTTGACCCAGACCAGGCTCCAGGCCGTCTCGGCGCTGAAATACTCGGCCTGCAGCAGAGGCCGGCCGCGCGGCATATTGGAGAGCAGGGTGCGACGCTCTTCCTGCGCCACCACGTCGTTTGGCCGGAAGGCGTAGCCCACGTCCCAGGCCACCAGCTTGCGGCCGGCGCTGAATTGCCAGCCCATGGCCTCGCCGGACAGGTAGAGCTCCTGCAGCGCCGCGGTCGAGCGCGGCGGCAGGTCGCCGAGGCGGCTGTGCTGCAGGGCGAGCGCCGCCGTCAGCGGGCCGGACGAGGCGCGCAACTCCGCGTCCAGCAAGGCGCCGCTGCCGGCTTGCGGCGCGGTGCCTGCCTGCAGCGCGTTCGCCGCAGCCAGCGGGCCCAAGGTGGCGGCCGTGCGTTCCTGCCACTGGGTGCGCACATGGCCGCTGAGTTGGCCGCTCAATTGGCCGCTGAATTGGCCCGTCAGTTCGGCGTGCACGCTGCCGGTCAGCAGGGCCAGCGCGAGCAGGGCGAATGGAATCGCGGCCTTCATTCCAGACTCGGGCTGCGCGCCAGGAACATCGGGTTGAACCAGGCCTCGGGCACCTGCCTAGGCTTGCGTGCCAGGTAGCGCACATGGGTCAGCTTCTTGTTGCTGAGCGCATCCTGCAAGGCCATCTCCAGCACCATGGACCGGGCCTTGTCCAGCACGAAGCTGGCCTGCTTGGCAAGCTTCTCCGACTGCACGTACAGCTCGGCCCGGAACGGTTCATGGTGCTGCTTGCCCATCCACAGCTCGATGCGCTGATAGCTCACGCTTTTGCGCCTGGCCTTCAGGCTCAGGTGCAGGCAGGCGGCCTCGCCGCAACGCTCCTCGCCCAGCAGCTCGCCCTCGTAGTCCTCGGCCCAGGAGAGCGTGGCAATGTCGCCGGTGGAGGCGTCGCCCAGCAGCTTCTGCGTCGGCGTGATGCGCATGGGGCGCTGGCTGCCCGGCATCAGCAGCCAGAAATCGTCGCCCAGCATCAGCACCTTCTGGCCCTTGTCGGCAGGGCTTTGCATCAGCACCAGCGAGCGGTGACCGGACTGGCTCAGCACCGTGTAGCGGCGTTCCTTGTCGACGCTGCCATCGGCGTTCAGCACCTCCACCTGCGTGTCGATCTGTTGCTGCTGCTCGGCGCCCGCGCGGTAACGGTCGGCATCGCGCAGCATGGCGCCCACATCGGCGGCCTGCGCCGTGCCAAGGCCCAGCGCGAGCATCAGCAGGCAAATGTTCTTTATCTTCATGGCCAGTCCTTCAGGTATGAGCGAGGGCGTCGACGATGGGCTTGGCGACCGTCTTGCGGGCCACCAGGGCGGAGGCCAGCATGGCCAGGGTCAGCATCGCCAGCAGGGTGGCGCCATACAGGCCCGCATCGATCGCCACCTGCAGCGGATAACCGCGCGAGTAGCCGGGCGGCGGCGGCATTTCCACCGGCAGCACATAGAGCAGCAGGCTGAAGGCCAGCGCCAGCAGGGCCCCCAGCAAGGCGCCTCCACCGCCCAGCAACATGCCCTCCAGCGCCAGGCTTTGCAGCAGCTGCGAGGGCAGGGTGCCGAGCGCGCGCAGGGTGCCGATCTCGCGGGTGCGTTCGATGATGGCCATGGCCATCGCATTGCTGACCACGAACACCACGATCACGCCGATGATGACGCCCAGCGCGCCGAAGATGCGGTTATAGAGCTGCTTCACGCTGCGGTAGAAGCTGGCCTGCTGCTCCCAGGTGCGCACTTCCAGCTGCGGCGCCAGCGCCTGCATGCGCGCTTGCGCGGCCGGCGTGCTTTCCATGCGGTCGAGGAACACACCCAGCGAGGAGACGCGCTGCGTCGCCAGCAGGGCCTGGGCGCTCGCCAGGTCCAGATAGAGCGAGCGTTTGTCCATTTCGGCGATGCCGGTGGAGAAGATGCCCACCACCTGCACGTCGATCGCGTTCAGCGCGCCTTCGGTGGTGCTGGCCAGCAGGGTGAGCGGATCACCGGGGCCTGCCTTGAGGCTGCGCGCCAGCCCTTCGCCCAGCATCACCGCGCGCCGCTCGGCCGAGCTCAACACCTGGCCGGCCTTGATCTGCATGAACGGCCCCTTGATGGCGAACTCGGCATCCGCGTCCACGCCGGCGGCCATCATCACGATGGACTTCTCGCCGTTGGAGATCAGGCCGCTGAACTCGACGCGCGGCAGCACCTGGCGTACCTGCTCGTCGGCCAGCATCTGCGTGCGCAGCCGCTGCCAGTCGTCCAGGCCGTATTGCAGCGGCGTGTCCTCGTCCTTGGCGAACTGCGCCGGGCTGGCCACGACCAGATGGCCGGTGCCGCGTGCGGCGGACTGGGCCAGGCTCTGGTAGGTGAAGATCGCAAAGCCTCCCGCCAGCAGAATGGCGGCGGTGCCCAGCGCGGCGATGGACAGGGTGACGAGCGAACGTCGGCGGTTGCGCAGGCTGTTGAGCCAGGCGAATTTGAGCCACTTCATGACAGGTTCTCCGTGGTCTTGCCGTCCAGCAGCGCGACCACGCGGTCGCAGCGGCGCGTCAGGCGGGCGTCGTGGGTGGCGATGATGAAGCTGGTGCCCTGGCCATGGGCCAGCTCGCGCATCAGATCCACCATGGTTTCGGCGGTGTGCGAGTCGAGGCTGGCGGTGGGTTCGTCGGCGATCACCAGGGCGGGACGCTTCACCAGCGCACGCGCGATCGCGACGCGCTGGCGCTGGCCGCCCGAGAGTGCATCCGGCCGGTGCGCCGCATGCTCGTGCAGGCCCACCGCGCGCAGCGCCTCGGCCACGCGCGTGGCGCGTTCGCCGGCCGCCACGCCGGCGAGGAAGAGCGGGTAGTCGACGTTCTCGGCCACCGTCATCACCGGCACCAGGTTGAAGCTCTGGAACACGAAGCCGATGGCATCGCGGCGCAGCAGCGTGGCGGCGCGCTCGGCGCGCGCATCCACGGCCTGGCCGCGCAGCAAGACCTGACCCTCGTCGGGGCTGTCGATCAGGCCGCAGAGGTTCAGCAAGGTGCTCTTGCCGCTGCCCGAGGGGCCGGTGAGGGCCAGCAACTCGCCCGCCGGCAGGTCCAGGTCCACGCCCTGCAGGGCAGGGATCACATGCTCGCCCAGGCGGTAGGTCTTGCGCACGCCGCGCAAGCTCATGACCGGATCACGCGCCGCCGCCGCGCTCATGGCTGCGCCGCCTTCGGCTCGGCGCCGGCCTGCTTGGCCGCGCGCGCCCGCACCGCCGCCTGGAAGCCCGCCGGGCTGCTGGCGAACAGCGGGTCCTTGAGGATCTCCTGCAGCAACTGGCTGCCGCGCGGGCCGCGGTTGAACATGGCCGGCAGGGCCAGGAAGTTGTTGGCAGCGACGAAGCGCGTTTCCAGGCTTACCGGCGTACCGCGCACGCGCTGCTGCTCATGCTCCTTGCCCAGCAGGGCCAGGCCCTTGTCGATCTGCGCCAAGCCATCCTCGGCATAGCTCATCTTCTTCCAGGGCAGCATGGTGGTGGTGGCGCGCAGCGAGGTGGCCGCACCGGCATAGGCGCGCAGCAGCGGATGCGCGGGCTCGGCCTTGGAGAGCGCGCTGAAGCGTTCGGCCGATGCCTCGATCAGCTCGCTGTGGCCCTGGGTGGCCTGGTTGAATTGCTGGAAGGCTTCCTGGAACTCGGCCTCGCTCAATGCGCGCGCCGGCCCATGCAGCAGGGCGAGCGTGGTGGCGAGGCTCAGCAGGGTGGTGATGGCTGAGGTGGGTCTCATGATGGCTGGTGGCGTGAGTGAAAGTGTGCTCAGCCTATGCAGCCAGGCCCGGGCGCCCCAGCGCGATGCGACCGGAGCAAGCGGCGCGGCGCGAAGCGACGGATTCGCGGCGCCAAAGAAAAGACCCGCCACCAGGGCGGGTCTCGCTAACGGGGGCGAGCCGTCTTACTTCTTGGGCGCTTCGGTCTTGGCCGGCTCGGCCTTCACCGCGGGCTTGGCGGCGCTGGCTGCATGCTGCGCTGCCTTGGCATCGGCCTTGGCATCGGCCTTGGCAGCGGAAGCGGCCGGGGTTGCGGGCGTGGCGGCTGTCGCTGGCGTGGCCGGCGTGGCGGCGGTTGCCGTGGCGGTGGCCGCCGGTGCCGGCATCTTGGCGGGGGCTGCGGCCGGGGCCGGCGTCTGGGCTTGGGCGACGGCGGCGCAAACAGTCAGCAGGCCGGCGATCAGGGTGGTCTTGTTCATGGTGCTTTCCTTCTGGTTCAGGATGTCAACAGGGTTTGAATTCCGGGCGCGGCCCGGCTCAGGAGTTCTTGGCCGGCGCGTCGGCCTTGACGGCATCGGCCGCGGCGGGCTTTTTCGCGTGCTTGGTCGCATGCTTCTTGGCATGCACGGCGGGCTTGGCGGCCTCGGTGCCGGCGGTCGCGGTGGCCGCAGTCTTCAACTCGGTCTTCGCCGCGGCGGGCGCCGTGGTGGCAGCGGCAGCAGGAGCAGCGGTCGCGGCGGGCGTTGCGGTCGCTCCGGGGTTCTGCGCCATCGCCAGGCCGGTGGACAGGGCCAGCAGAGCAGGGATCAGGGCGGTCTTCGTCAGAGCATTCATTTGGATCACTCCAGGGTTGTTGATGAACTTGCCACTCCACAACGAGGCCCTGGCAGCGGCAGTTGACGTTTTCCCTGGGCGTTGCAAAGCGTTACACCGCACAGTCATCGCACCGATAGCTCGGGGTCAGGTCTTGCCTGGTGCGGCCATGAGGCAAGATGGCGCATCGTTCCACCCACCTGCTTGCCATGAGCTCACCTTTCAATTGGTCCGCCGGCTATCCCAGTCAGCGCAGCCCGCTGTTCGCGCGCAATGTGGTCTCCACCTCGCATCCGCTCGCCGCGCAGGCGGGTCTGCGCATGCTGGCCCAGGGCGGCAATGCGGTGGACGCGGCGATCGCAACCGCCGCCTGCATGACGCTGGTGGAGCCCTGCAGCAATGGCCTGGGCTCGGACGCCTTTTGCATACTCTGGGACGGCAAGGAGCTGCACGGCCTGAATGCCTCGGGCACGGCACCGGCGGCCTGGACGCCCGAGTACTTCTTCAAGACCTATGGCGCCGATGCCAAGGCCCCGCCCAAGCGCGGCTGGGGTGGCGTCACCGTGCCCGGTGCGGTGGCGGGCTGGGTGGCCTTGAGCGAGCGCTTTGGCAAGCTGCCCTTTGCCGACCTGATGGCACCGGCCATCGAGATTGCCGAGCGCGGCTACGCGGTGCCGGTGATCGTGCAGAGCAAATGGGCGATGGCCGCGGGCGTCGACGAGCTCACCCGTCAGCCCGGTTTTGCCCAGGCCTTTCTGCCACGCGGGCGCGCGCCCGCGGTGGGTGAGCTGTTCAAGTTCCCGGATGCGGCGCGCACCCTGCGCCTGATTGCGGCGAGCAAGGGCGAGGCCTTCTACCGCGGAGAAGTAGCGGCCGCGGTGGAGGCCTTTGCCAAGCAGACCGGCGGCGCGATGACGGCGGCCGACTTCGCGGCCTACCGGCCCGAGTGGGTCAGGCCGATCTCGCAGGACTATGCCAGCCATACCCTGCACGAGATCCCGCCGAATGGCCAGGGCATCGCCGCGCTGATCGCGCTGGGCATCCTCAAGCACCTCGACCTGCCAGCGCATGCCGTGGATGGCGTGGCCTCCACGCATCTGCAGATCGAGGCCATGAAGCTGGCCTTTGCCGATGTCTACCGCTATGTGGCCGATGCGGCGGCGATGCGCGTGACGGTGGAGCAGCTGCTGGAACCGGCCTACCTCGCCGAACGCGCCAAGCTCGTGCGCATGGACGCGGCGCAGGACTTCAGGGCCGGCAACCCGGTCAAGGGGGGCACCATCTACCTCAGCACGGCCGACGAGAGCGGCATGATGGTCAGCTTCATCCAGAGCAACTACATGGGCTTCGGCTCGGGCCTGGTCGTGCCGGGCTACGGCGTGTCGCTGCAGAACCGCGGCCATTGCTTCACGCTCGAAGAGGGGCACGCCAATATCGTCGCGCCCGGCAAGCGCCCCTTCCACACCATCATCCCCGCCTTCCTGACGAAGGACGGCCAGCCGGTGATGAGCTATGGCGTGATGGGCGGCAATATGCAGCCACAAGGCCATATGCAGACGCTGGTGCGCATGCTGGACTACGGCCAGCAACCCCAGGCCGCCTGCGATGCGCCGCGCTGGCGCTTCAACGAGGGTCTGTCCATCAATGTCGAGCCGCAGATGCCTCCGGCCACCATCGAGGGCCTGCGCGCGCTGGGTCACCAGATCGGCGACATCCACGACAGCTATCAGGACTTTGGCGCCGGCCAGTTCATCTGGCGCCTGGGTGAGCCTGCGGTGGAGGGGTATGTGGCCGCCAGCGATCCGCGCCGGGATGGCGCGGCGGTGGGCTACTGACGGAAATCGCCAGGCGCACCGCCCATACTTCTGGGACTTGCCGGGCGTCAAGCCGCGCTGCTACCATGGCCCGCAATCTCTGCACCAACACCATGACCAAGCTGCTTGACCGCACCCGAACGCGCACACCCCGTGCCGGCGGCCTGCGCGCGCGCTGGTCGGGGCCCATGCCCGCGCCGCATTGACGTCGTCGACGCGCCGCGCGCGGCTCGCCGGCTCCCGAGTCCGGCTACTCACCCAGTCTTTCTATTGGTCCGTGCTGACAAGGCACGGCTCCCGCTGTTGGAGTTTTTCCATGCAAACCCAGGCCAACTCCTGGTTTGACCGGCTCAGACTTGCGCTCACCCTGCCACCCGGGGATCTGCTGCGCGATATGGTCTACCGCCGGCTCTGGACTTCGATACTGATCAGCTCGCTAGGTGGGCAGATCACCATGCTGGCCCTGCCGCTCACCGCGGCGGTGCTGCTGCATGCCAGCCCCACGCAGATGGGCCTGCTCACCGCCATGGAGATCGTGCCCTTCGTGCTGTTCTCGCTGCCCGGCGGCGTTTGGCTGGACCGGGTGCGCAAGCTGCCGGTCTATGTGGTTGGCGAGCTCATGCTGGCGGTGGCGGTGGCCACCGTGCCGCTGGCTGCCTGGATGGGCTGGCTGTCGATGACCTGGCTGTATGCGGTGGGCCTGGTGCTGGGCACGGTCTACACCCTGGCCGGCAGCGCGGCGCAAATCGTGCTGACCCAGGTGGTCTCGCGCGACCGCCTGGTCGAGGCGCACGCCAAGAATGCGCTCGCCTCCTCGGGCGCCGAGGTGGCCGGGCCCGGCATTGCCGGCCTGCTGATCAAGCTGCTGGGCGCCCCCATGGCGCTGGCGGCCGACGCGCTGCTGGTGCTGATCTCGGCCACCATCCTGCGCGGCATCAAGGTGCAGGAAGAGCTGCACAAGACCAGCGGCGAGGATTTCTGGCGCGACCTCAAGGCCGGCGTGGCCTTTGTGCGCAACAAGCGCCTGCTCATCAGCCTGGCCTGCACGGTGGGTGGTTGGCAGCTCTTCAACAACGCTGCCCAGGTGGTGCAGATCCTGTTCGCCACCCGCGTGCTGGGGCTCCCGGCCCAGACCGTGGGCCTGAGCTACGTGGCGCTGGGCGTGGGCACGGTGCTGGCTAGCGTGTTCGGCCATCGCATCTCCAAGACCATGGGGCCGGGCCCCTGCCTGATCCTGGGCCTGGCGGTATGTGGCCTGGGCTGGCTGACGCTCGCACTGGCGCCGGCCAATGAGCTGGGCATCGCGGCCTTTGCCTTCATGCTGTTCGCCTTTGGTGTCGGCGCGGTGCTGATCTTCATCAACTTCCTCTCGCTGCGCCAGGCGGTCACGCCCGCGCCGATGCTGGGCCGCATGACCAGCACCATGCGCTGGCTGATCCTGATCCCTGCCGGTCCCGGCGCCCTGATCGGCGGCTGGCTGGGTGAGTATGTGGACCTGCGTGCCGCGCTGCTGTTTGCCGGCCTGGGCGCGTTGGCGGTGGCCGCGGTGGCGCTGCGCATGCCCACGATCCGCGAGGTGCGCGAGCTGCCCAGCATAGACAACAGCGAGCCCGAACCCCTGCTGGGAGCGGAGACCCAGCCGGGCCGCATCGACCCGGATTGGGTGCCCAGCAAGTAGACCAGCGCGCATGACAACACCTGACCCCATCCTGATCAAGCTTCCCGAAGAGATCGTCACAGAGCGGCTGGTGCTGGCGGCGCCGCGCGCCGGCCTGGGCCAGGCCCTGGCGGCGGCGGTCACCGAATCGATCGAGCACCTCAAACCCTGGATGCCCTGGGCCCAGCTCGCGCCCACGGTGGAAGACAGCGAGGCGGTGATGCGCCGCATGCAGGCCGACTTCATCCTGCGTCGCGATCTGGTCTACCAGATCTACCGCAAGGCCGAGGATGGCCGCGCCGGCCGACTGCTGGGCGGCACCGGCCTGCATCGCCTCGACTGGGAGGTGCGGCGCTTCGAGATCGGCTACTGGATACGCAGCAGCGCGCTCGGCCAGGGCTATGTGAGCGAGGCGGTGCAGGCGCTCACGCGCATGGCCTTCGAGAGCCTGCACGCGCGCCGGGTCGAGATCCGCATGGACGAGCTCAACCTCAGGAGTCGCGCGGTGGCGGAGCGCTGCGGCTACGCGCTCGAAGGCGTGCTGCGCCGGGATGCGCTGAATGTGAACGGCGAGCCGCGCGATACCTGCGTGTATGCACGCATCGCCTAGCCCGCCGGCGAAAACTTGTCCACCGCGTCGGTGATGATGCCGTCCACGCCGTTGGCGCGCAGCCATTGCGCGGCGGCCTCGTCGTTCACCGTGTAGACCAGCGCTTTCATGTCGGCGCCATGAATGCGCGCCACCGTGGCGGCGTCCATGCAGTTGTAGTTGGTGATGACGGCCTGGCAGCCCAGGGCCTGGGCTTCATCAAACCAGCTCGAGCGCAAGCTGTCCAGCAGCAGTCCGCGCGGCAGCGCGGGGGCGGTCTCGCGTGCGCCGCGCAAGGCCTCGGGCTGGAAGGAGCTGAACAGGGGCGGCATGGCCGATCCGGCCCACAGGCGCAGCACCTCGCGACCCACGACCTGCCCGGTTTCGAGCTCCTGGCCGGGTGTGGGCTTGATTTCGATATTGAGCGCAAAGCCGTTGGCGAGGATGAAGGCGGCCAGCGCCTCCAGGCTCATCAAGGGCTCGCCGGCAAAGGCGCGGCTGTGCCATCCGCCGGCGTCCAGACGCGAGAGCTCGCTCCAGTCACGTTCGGCGGCGCGGCCACGTGCCGAGGTGGTGCGGTTGAGCGTGGCGTCGTGCAGCAGAAAGGGCCGGCCGTCGCGGCTCAGTTTCACATCGCATTCGAAGGCGCGGTAACCGTATTGCGCGCCCAGGCGGAAGGCGGCCAGGGTGTTTTCCGGTGCCAGCTTGCCGGCACCGCGATGCGCGATCCAGAAGGGAAGTGGGCTCATATACGTTGCGTCGTCTGGGCATCGAACCAATGCAGATGCTTGGCGCTAAGCTCCAGCATCAGCGTCTCACCGACCGTGGGCGGAACATGCGTGCCATCGATGCGCAGCGTGAACAGCTCGCTGCCCAGCCGCCCGTAGACCAGCCGCTCGGCGCCCAGCATCTCGATCATCTCCACGGTCAGCGGCCAGCCCTGTGTCGAGTTCCAATGGTCCAGATGCTCGGGCCGCAGGCCCAGGATCAGCTCGCCATCGCGTGGCGCGGCGGTCGGCAGTGGCAGCGTGATGCCGCCGACATGGAAGCGCTGCCCTTCGGCGCGGCCCTTCAGCAGATTCATAGGCGGCGAGCCGATGAAGCCGGCCACGAAGGTGCTGGCCGGTCGCGCATAGACCTCCTCGGGCGTGCCGATCTGTTCCATGCGGCCGCCGTTCATCACGATCATGCGCTGGGCCAGGGTCATGGCCTCTACCTGGTCGTGGGTCACGAACAGCGAGGTCACGCCCAGCTCGCGGTGCAGCTTCTGGATCTCCAGCCGGGTCTGGGCGCGCAGTTTGGCGTCCAGGTTGGAGAGTGGCTCGTCGAACAGGAAGACCTGCGGATTGCGCACGATGGCGCGGCCCATCGCCACGCGCTGGCGCTGGCCGCCCGAGAGCGCGCGCGGCTTGCGGTCCAGCAGATGGCTGAGCTCCAGGATCTTGGCGGCCTTGTCTACGCGCGCCTTGATCTCGTCGATCGGCACCTTCTTGATCTTGAGCCCGTAGGCCATGTTGTCGAACACGCTCATATGCGGATAGAGCGCATAGTTCTGGAACACCATGGCAATGTCGCGATCCGCCGGCTCGACCTGGTTGACCACGCGCGGCCCGATCGCGATCTCGCCGCCCGAGATCTCCTCCAGCCCCGCCACCATGCGCAAGAGCGTGGACTTGCCGCAGCCGGAAGGCCCGACGATGACGATGAACTCGCCGTCCGCGATCTCGGCATCCACGCCATGGATGACCTGGTTGGCCTTGGGGCCGCTGCCGTAGCGCTTGACGACCTTGCGCAGTGAAATGCTTGCCATGTTTGTCTCTTTACTTCTCGGCGTCGACTAGACCTTTGACGAACCACTTCTGCATCAGGATCACCACCAGCGCGGGCGGGATCATCGCCAGCATGGCGGTGGCCATGACGATGTTCCATTCGTTGGCCGCATCGCCGCCGGCGATCATGCGCTTGATGCCTATCACCACCGGGTACATGTTCTCCTCGGTGGTCACCAAGAGCGGCCACAGATACTGGTTCCAGCCGTAGATGAACTGGATCACGAACAGCGCGGCGATGCTGGTGCTGGACAGGGGAAGCAGCACGTCCTTGAAGAAGCGCATGGGCCCGGCGCCGTCGATGCGCGCGGCCTCCACCAGCTCGTCGGGCACCGTCATGAAGAACTGGCGGAACAGGAAGGTGGCCGTCGCCGAAGCGATCAAAGGGATCGTCAGGCCCGCATAGCTGTTGAGCAGCTTCAGGTCCGACACCACCTGGTAGGTGGGGCCGATGCGCACCTCCACCGGCAGCATCAGGGTCACGAAGATGGACCAGAAGAAGAAGCTCTTGAAGGGGAATCGGAAGTAGACGATCGCAAAGGCCGAGAGCAGCGAGATGGCGATCTTGCCGATCGCGATGCCCAGCGCGCACATCAGGCTCACCCACATCATGCGGCCCACCGGCGCCTTGGAGCCGGCCCCGCTGGCGCTGCCCAGCAGCGCGTCGCGGTAGTTCTCCAGCAGATGGCTGCCGGGCGTCATCGGCATGGGCGCCTGGACGATCTCCTGCGCCGTGTGGGTGCTGGCCACGAAGGTGATGTAGAGCGGGAAGGCGACGATCAGCACCCCCAGGATCAGCACCAGATGGGAGAGCAGGGTGAGGGCGGGGCGGCGCTCGATCATGTGCAGAACTTCATCAGTAGTTCACCCGGCGCTCGACATAGCGGAACTGCAGCACCGTCAGCGTGATGACGATGGCCATCAGCACCACAGACTGCGCGGCCGAGCCGCCCAGGTCCATGGCCTTGAAGCCGTCGTAAAAGACCTTGTAGACCAGGATGGCGGTGTCCTTGCCGGGGCCGCCATGGGTGGCCGCGTCGATGATGCCGAAGGTGTCGAAGAAGGCGTAGACGACGTTGATCACCAGCAGGAAGAAGGTGGTGGGCGAGAGCAGCGGAAACACGATGGTCCAGAAGCGGTGCCAGGGGCTGGCGCCGTCGATGGCCGCGGCCTCGATCAGCGACTTCGGGATCGACTGCAGGCCCGCCAGGAAGAACAAAAAGTTGTAGGAGATCTGCTTCCACACCGCGGCCAGCACCACCAGGGTCATGGCGTGGCGCGAGTTGAGCAGGTGGTTCCACTCGAAGCCCATGGCCCCGAGTGCATAGGACACCAAGCCGATCGAGGGCGCGAACATGAACAGCCACAGCACGCCGGCAATCGCCGGCGCCACCGCATAGGGCCAGATCAAGAGCGTCTTGTAGACCCCCGCGCCCTTCACCACCCGGTCAGCCATCACCGCCAGCAGCAGCGAGACCGAGAGGCCCAGCACCGCCACCAGGGCCGAGAACAACGCCGTGGTCTGGAAGGATTCCAGATAGCTGGCGTCGCTGAAGAGCTGGCGGAAGTTCTCCAGCCCCACCCATTCGGTGGAGGTGCCGAAGGCGTCCTGCTGCTGCATCGATTGCAACAGTGCCTGACCCGCCGGCCAGAAGAAGAACACGCCGATCACCAGCAGCTGCGGCGTCAGCAGCAACCAGGGCAACCAGGCGGACTTGAAGAGAACGCGTTTTTCCAGGGCCATTGCGATGCAGTCAGAAAGTCATGCTGCGAAGGAAGCCTAAGGTGCTTGGTGACGCTGTATGGGCGGCCGCCAAGCCGAGCCCAGCAACGCCCGAGGATCCGGCTCTGCCGGTCCTGCGGGCGTGCCCCCTTGAGGGGGCGCGCGAAGCGCGTAGGGGGTGGGTCACAGCTTGGCTGTTTTCTGGAACTTTTCCAGTTGTTCGTTGCCGCGCTGGATGGCCGCGTCAATGCCTTCCTTGGGCGTCTTCTTGCCGGACCAGACGTTCTCCATCTCCTCGTCGATGATGGTGCGGATCTGCACGAAGTTGCCCAGGCGCACGCCGCGCGACTTGTCGGTGGTCTTGCGTATCATCTGCGTCACCGCCACATCGGTGCCGGGGTTGGCCTTGTAGAAGCCGCTCTTCTCGCTCAGCTCGTAGGCCGCCTTGGTGACCGGCAGATAGCCGGTGCGCTTGTGGCTCTCGGCGGCCACCTCGGCGCGTGCCAGGTAGCTGAAGAAGGCTGCGATGCCCTTGTACTCGGCCGGCTTCTTGCCCGCCATCGCCCACAGGCTGGCGCCGCCGATCACGGTGTTCTGCGGCGCGCCGGCCACATCGGGGTAGTAGGGCAGGGGGGCGATGCCGCTGGCGAACTTGGCGTTCTTCTTGATATTGGCGTAGAGGCTCGAGCTGCCGGTCAGCATCGCGCATTCGCCCGAGTAGAAGGTGGCGTCGCCGGTGTTGCCGCGGCCCTTGTAGACGAACAGGCCCTGCTTGGCCATGTTCGCCAGGTTCTCGATATGGCGCTGGTGCAGCGGGGTGTTGAAGGCCAGGCGCGTGTCGGTACCGCCGAAACCGTTGTTCTTGGTGCTGAACTCGACGTTGTGCCAGGCGGAGAAGCTCTCGAACTGGGTCCAGCTCACCCAGGTGGTGGTGAAGGGGCACTTGTGGCCGCTGGCCTTGAGCTTGGCTGCGGCCAGCGCCACCTCGGGCCAGGTGGCAGGCGGCTTGTTGGGGTCCAGGCCGGCGGCCTTGAAGGCGTCCTTGTTGTAATGGAAGACGGTGGTCGAGCTGTTGAAGGGCATGGACAGCATCTGGCCGCTCGGTGCCGTGTAATAGCCGGCTACCGCCGGCACGTAGGCGTTGGGGTCGAACTTGGCCTCGCCCATCTTCATCACCTCACCCACCGGCACAATGGCGCCCTTGCTGGCCATCATGGTGGCGGTGCCGACCTCGAAGACCTGCAGGATGTGTGGCGCATTGCCGGCGCGGAAGGCGGCGATCGCGGCGGTCATCGACTCGTCGTAGCTGCCCTTGTAGGCCGGGACGATCTTGACGTCCTTCTGGCTGGCGTTGAATTCACGGGCGAGGTCGTTGACCCAGTCGCCCAGCGCGCCGCTCATCGAGTGCCACCATTGGATCTCTGTCTGCGCCTGCGCGCCGACGGACAGGCTGGCGATCAGGGCCGCGGCCGCGAGCTGATGTGCTTTCATGGACGTTGATGCTCCTCTCGAATGGGAAACCAGGCAGATTAGCCGCGCATTGTGACAGTTCACCATCTGGTAAACACAGGCGCGGGGTCAGTTCTTGCGCGGCGGCAAGCACCGGTGCGGGCCAAGGGTAATCGGGCTTGCACAGGGCGTCCATGCTGCGCTGCGGTAGGATCGACGCCCTGCGCAGTCCGGGCTGCGGCGACTCGCTCCACGCCCTGCGCGCCATCCAGGCCACAAGCCAGCGGACCTTGCTTGCTCCTCGCTCTTTCCCTGCCCCCGCCGCCATGAATGCACCGCATCCCCTGATGCCCCCAGAGTCCGCTGCTGCCGTTGTCGCCGCGCATGAGGCCCCGCGCCTGCGCGAGATTCCCTACAACTACACCTCCTTCTCCGACCGCGAGATCGTCATCCGCCTGCTCGGCGCGCGCGCCTGGGACCTGGCCAACTCGCTGCGCGACGAGCGCCAGACCGGCCGCTCGGCGCGCATGCTTTACGAGGTGCTTGGCGATATCTGGGTGGTGCAGCGCAACCCCTATCTGCAGGACGATCTGCTCGACAACCCCAAGCGCCGGGGCCAGCTGATCGATGCCCTGAAGCATCGCCTGCACGAGGTGGAGAAGCGCCGCAACCCGGCGCTGGACCCGCAACGCGATGCCTCGGTGGGTGAGCTGCTGGCGCTGGCGCAGGCCGCGGTGGTGCGCTTTGCCGGCCAGTTCGACGAGGTGGCCGAGCTGCGCCGCCGCGCCAGCAAGGTGCTGGGCAAGCACACGGCCAAGGACAACATCAAGTACGACGGCCTCTCGCGCGTCTCGCATGTCACCGACGCCACCGACTGGCGCGTCGAGTACCCCTTTGTGGTGCTGACCCCCGACAGCGAGGCCGAGATGGCCCATCTGGTGAAGGGCTGCATCGAGCTGGGCCTGACCATCATTCCGCGCGGCGGCGGCACCGGCTATACCGGCGGCGCCGTGCCTCTGGTGTGGAAGAGCGCGGTCATCAATACCGAGAAGCTCGAGGCCCTGCGCGGCGTGGAAATGATGGAACTGCCCGGCGTGGGCCGGCCGGTGGCCACCATCTTCAGCGAGGCCGGGGTGGTGACGCAGCGCGTGGCCGACCTGGCCGAGCAGCATGGCTTCGTGTTCGCGGTGGACCCCACCAGCGCCGAGGCCTCCTGCATTGGCGGCAATGTGGCGATGAATGCCGGCGGCAAGAAGGCCGTGCTGTGGGGCACGGCGCTTGACAATCTGGCCTCCTGGAAGATGGTCACGCCCGAGGCCAAGTGGCTGGAGGTGATACGCCTCAACCACAACCTGGGCAAGATCCACGACGTCGAGACGGCCAGCTTCGAGCTGCGCTATTTCGATGCCTCGGGCAAGAAGCTGGAGCGCAGCGAGCGCCTGGACATCCCCGGCCGCACCTTCCGCAAGGAGGGCCTGGGCAAGGATGTGACCGACAAATTCCTCGCCGGCCTGCCCGGCATCCAGAAGGAAGGCTGCGACGGCCTGATCACCAGCGCGCGCTGGATCGTGCACCGCATGCCGCGCCATGTGCGCACCGTCTGCCTGGAGTTCTTTGGCAACCCCAAGGACTGCGTGCCCTCCATCGTCGACATCAAGAACTACATGTTCTCGCTCGCCCACCAAGTTGGCGGCGTGAATACCGATGCCGAGGGCGCCGGCGCCACGCCGGTGCTGCTGGCCGGCCTGGAGCATCTCGATGACCGCTACCTCAAGGCGGTAGGCTACGCCACCAAGAGCAAGCGCGGTGGCTTGCCCAAGATGGTGCTGGTGGGCGACATCGTCGGTGACGACGAGGACGCCGTGGCGCGCGCGACCTCCGAGGTGGTGCGTCTGGCCAATGCCCGTAGCGGCGAGGGCTTTGTGGCTGTCTCGGCCGATGCGCGCAAGAAGTTCTGGCTCGATCGCAAGCGCACCGCGGCGATTTCCAAGCACACCAATGCCTTCAAGGTGAACGAGGACGTGGTGATCCCGCTGGAGCGCATGGGCGAGTACACCCTGGGCATCGAGCGCATCAATATCGAGCTGAGCCTGCGCAACAAGCTGGCCCTGGTGGAGGCCCTGCAGGCCTTCTTCAGCCAGGGCAAGCTGCCCCTGGGCAAGAGCGACGACGCCAGCGAGATCCCCAGCGCCGAGCTGCTGGAAGACCGCGTGGGCCAGGCGGTGCGTCTGCTCGCCGAGGTGGGCGGCCTGTGGCAGAGCTGGAAGGACGAGCTCGACACGCGCTACTTCGACCAGCTGCAGGACCACAGCCTGCGCGCCTCCTGGAAGACGCAGATCTTCAAGCCCCTGCAGGGCATCTTCGCCGGCGCGGCCTTCGAGGCCATCCTGGCCGAGTGCAAGCGCATCCATGGCGAGGTGCTGAAGGGCCGCGTCTGGGTGGCCCTGCACATGCATGCCGGCGACGGCAATGTGCATACCAATATCCCGGTCAACTCCGACAACTACGAGATGCTGCAGACGGCGCATGAGGCGGTGGCGCGCATCATGAAGCTGGCGCGTTCGCTCAACGGCGTGATCTCGGGCGAGCATGGCATCGGCATCACCAAGCTGGAGTTCCTCACCGACGAGGAGCTGGCGGGCTTTGCCGGCTACAAGCAGCGCGTCGACCCCGAGGGCCGCTTCAACAAGGGCAAGCTCTTGCGCGGCGGTACCGACTATGCGGACCTGAGCAATGCCTACACCCCAAGCTTCGGGCTGATGGGGCATGAGTCGCTGATCATGCAGCAGAGCGACATCGGCGCGATTGCCGACAGCGTCAAGGACTGCCTGCGCTGCGGCAAGTGCAAGCCGGTGTGCGCCACCCATGTGCCGCGCGCCAACCTGCTCTACAGCCCACGCAACAAGATCCTCGCCACCTCGCTCTTGGTGGAGGCCTTCCTCTACGAGGAGCAGACGCGCCGCGGCGTCTCCATCAAGCACTGGGAAGAGTTCGAGGACGTGGCCGACCACTGCACGGTCTGCCACAAATGCCTGAACCCCTGCCCGGTGAAGATCGACTTCGGCGACGTCACCATGAATATGCGCAACCTCTTGCGCAAGATGGGCCAGAAGACCTGGCGCCCCGGCAATGCCGCGGCCATGTTCATGCTCAACGCCACCAACCCCGAGACCATCAAGCTGGTGCGTTCGATGATGGTGGGTGTCGGCTTCAAGGCGCAGCGCCTGGCGCATGAGCTGCTCAAGGGCTTTGCCAGGAAGCAGACCGCCGCGCCGCGCGCCAGCGTGGGTGCCGCTCCCATCAAGGAGCAGGTGATCCACTTCATCAACAAGAAGCTGCCCGGCGGCCTGCCCAAGAAGACGGCGCGCGCGCTCTTGGACATCGAGGACAAGGACTACGTCCCCATCATCCGCAACCCGGCCAGTACCACGGCCGATACCGAGGCGGTGTTCTACTTCCCCGGCTGCGGCTCGGAGCGCCTGTTCTCGCAGGTGGGCCTGGCCACCCAGGCCATGCTTTGGCATGCCGGCGTGCAGACCGTGCTGCCGCCCGGCTATCTGTGCTGCGGCTATCCGCAGCGCGGTTCGGGTCAGTTCGACAAGGCCGAAAAGATCATCACCGACAACCGCGTGCTGTTCCATCGCGTTGCCAACACGCTCAACTACCTGGACATCAAGACCGTGGTGGTGAGCTGCGGTACCTGCTACGACCAGCTGCAGGGCTACAAGTTCGAGGACATCTTCCCCGGCTGCCGCATCATCGACATCCACGAGTTCCTCTTGGAGAAGGGCATCAAGCTCGACTCAGCCCAAGCCTATCTCTACCACGACCCCTGCCACAGCCCGATGAAGCTGCAGGAGCCGATGAAGACGGTGCAGGCCCTGGTGGGCCCCGAGGTGGTGAAGAGCGAGCGCTGCTGCGGCGAGAGCGGCACGCTGGGCGTGACGCGCCCCGATATCTCCACCCAGGTGCGCTTCCGCAAGGAAGAAGAGCTGCGCAAGACCGAGACGATGTTGCGCGAGTCCGGCAAGGTGGCGGCGGCCGAGAATCTCAAGATCCTCACCAGCTGCCCGAGCTGCCTGCAGGGCTTGACGCGCTACGGCGGCGATCTGCAAAACGGCCTGCTGGAGGCCGACTACATCGTGGTCGAGATGGCCAACAAGATCCTGGGCGAGAGCTGGATGCCCGACTATGTGGCCAAGGCCAACAACGGCGGCATCGAGCGGGTGCTGGTCTGAGGCCAGGCCCCTGGCATCGATGCCGCCGATCGGGCCCTATTCGGTGCCCTTGGTCAGATTCGTCGTCTGGGCCTTGAAGGCCGGGTCGTTGCGCACCTTCAGGATGGTGTTCCACACCGAGCGTGCCGTGTTCGCATGCTTGGCGGTGAAGGCCTTGGAGAACAGGGTGTAGTAGGCCTTCTCGACGAAGGCGGGGTCCACACGCTCCAGGCTCTTGAGTGCCGGGTTGCTGGCCACGCTGGCGTCGCCCTCGGCGTTCTGCACCACCGCGGCCAGGTATTTGCCGCTGGCGGCGCGCGCCAGCACCTCGTCGGCGGTGGTGGTGTTGTCTTCCACCTTGGCCCCGGCCTCCTTGAGTTGGGCCACCACCGAGAAGCCCTGCTGTGCGCCGATCAGGCCGTCGGCCTTGAGGGTCTTGCCGTCCCAGTGCAGCGGCGCGGCCTTGGTCTTGTAGAAGGAGTAGGAGGCGCGGTACATGCGCCGGGTCGCGTCGACCTCGCCGTCCAGCTTGATCGGATAGTCGGCAAACTCGGCGCGTTCCTTGTTGTGGCTGCCGCTGACGGCGCCGTCCACCTTGCCCGCCTTGACCTCGGCCAGACATTGCTTCCAGGGCATGGGTACCAGGGTGATGCCGATGCTCAGCTGCTTGCCGACCTCGGCCATCATCAGCTGCGCATAGCCGGGCTTGGCCCCCATCATGATCCAGGGCACGTTGTCGGCGTTCTCATGGCACAGGGTCAGCTGGGTCGGGGCCTGGGCGGCAACGGATGCCGCCGCCGCAGCGGCGCTGGCCGCGACAAGGGATCGCACGAGTTTGGACATGGTTGACTCCAGGCAAATATGGTTGGATGGATGGATAGAGCCTGTAGTGTGCGCAGTCTGCGCCAGGATGCAACACCGGCGCCCGCTGCGGCTGACGCAACACAAAGCCAGACAGGCTGCTACGGCTGCTGCAGGCCCGCGCTGCCCAGGTAGCGCTGCACGATGCGCTGCAGCGTGCCGTCGCGGCGCATCGCCTCGATGGTGCTGTTGTAGCGCTCCACGAAGGCGGGGTCGGTGCTGCGCATGCTGAAGGCGGTAGGTGCCGGCTCGTCGGACACCTGCACCTGGGTCTTGAGCAGCTTGTCGGTCAGCTTGAGTTGCGCCAGTTCGAATTCGGCGGTCAGCTCATCGGCAATCACACCGTCGATGCGGCCGCGCTCCAGCATCTGCCACAGGGCATGCCGGCTGCTGACCTTGCTCACGCCGCGGGCATAGGCGGGGTCCTGCATCAGGGTGGCGTAGTCGGGTCCGTACACCACGCCGATCTGGGCACCCAGCCTGAAGGGGCTGCCGCGCAGCTCCAGCAGGGTCTTGAAAGGCCAGCGCGCGGCCTCGGCGCGGCGTATGTAGAGCGTATTGCGCGAGTGCAGCACCGGCGCCGAGAACCAGGCATAGGCCTCGCGCTCGGGGCGCCTGAAGGCGCCGGCCAGCACATCCAGTTCGCCATGCTCCAGCTCCAACAGGGCGCGCGCAAACGGCATCTCCACCAGCTTCACGCTGCAATCCATGCGGCGCAACGCCTCGACGTTGATGTCGAGCTGCACGCCGCCAATCGTGCCGTCGGGCAGGCGCATCGAGAAGGGCGGGTCGTCGTTCCAGCGCAGCTTCTTTTCGCAGGCCGGCGCGGCCGCCTGGCTCAGTCCGGCCAAGCCGCTCAGCGCGAGCAGCAGGGTGGCGGCGGCGGTGCTGGGTTTGCTCATTCCGCCGCTAGTTTGCGCTCCTTGATCAGCGCATGCCAGGTCTGCGTTTCGCTTTGCACGAAGCGCGCCAGCGCGGGAGCGTCGCTGGGCGCCAGCTCCAGGCCGAAGTCTTCGAGCTTGCTGCGCACCTCGGGCAGCTGGATGGCCTTCTGCATCTCGTTGGAGAGCCGCGTCACCGCCTCGGCTGGCGTGCCCTTGGGCACGAACAGGCCCTGCCAGGCGGCCACGTCCACGTTCTTCAGACCCAGTTCCTCGAAGGTGGGCACGTCCGGCAACTGCGGGATGCGCTTCTTGGCCAGCACCGCCAGCGGCTTGATCTTGCCGGCGCGAATATGCGGCAGGCCGGCTGCGGTGTCGAGGATGGCCATGGGCACCACGCCGGCCATCAGGTCCTGCACCGCGAAGGCGGTGCCGCGGTAGGGCACATGCACGATGAAGCTCTTGCTGCGGTCCTTCACCAGCTCCATCGCCAGATGGTGCGGGCTGCCGATGCCGGGCGAGGCATAGCTGTAGCGGCCCGGGTTGGCCTTCACCTCGTCCAGCCACTGCTTGCCGCTGCTGAAGCCGGCGCCCGGGTGCACGCTGAGGATGAGCGGGAACTTGGCCATCAGCCCCACCGGCGCCAGATCGGCCGGCGCATAGGGCAGCTTCTTGTACAGGGCGCTGTTGAACACCAGCGCGCCGTTGTCGCCGCTCAAGATGGTGTAGCCGTCGGCGGGCGCCTTGGCCGCCGCGTCGGTGCCTATCATGCCGCCGGCGCCGGGGCGGTTGTCGATCACCAGCGGCTGGCCCAGCTGCTTGGCGAGCTGGGGCGCGAGCTGGCGCGCCAGAAAGTCCGAGCCGCCGCCGGCCGGGTAGGCCACCACCCAGCGGATCGGCTTGGTCGGCCAGTTGTCGGCCTGGGCCGCGGTGCCGGCCAGCGTGGCCAGGGTGGAGATGGCGATGAGACAGACACGGCGAGCAAGCATCGGCGGTTTCCTCGTGGCAAGGGCAGCTACAGTCGTGGCATCTTAAGCCGCCCGGAGTACCCCATGAGCAACACCGCCGCCGCCTGCCCCCTGTGCGCCGAGCCCGGCGGCCTGCTCGTGGTGGAGCGGCCGCAGTGGCGCGTGGTGCGCGTCGCCGACGCCGACTTCCCGGCCTTCTACCGCGTCATCTGGCAGCAGCATGTGGCCGAATTCAGCGATCTGGACCTGGCCGCGCGCAGCGCCTGCATGGAGGTGGTCTACCGCGTCGAGCAGCTGCTGCGCCAGGCGCTCGCGCCCGCCAAGGTCAACCTCGCCAGCCTGGGCAATATGGTGCCGCACCTGCACTGGCATGTGATCGCCCGCTTCGATTGGGACAGCCATTTCCCCAACCCGATCTGGGGCGAACGCCGGCGCACGCTGGAGGGGGCGGCCGAGGCGCGTCTGGCCATGCCGCTGGCGCAGCTGGACGACCAGCTGCGCGCGGCGCTGCTGTTCACCACACGGTGATGGGATCGGTGCTCACCATGCCGTCGCCGGCCTTGCAGTCGAAGGCCTTGGCAAAGGCCGGCGAGTTGGACATCGGCCCCAGCACGCGGAACTTGCCCGGCGAGTGGCCGTCGGTGCGCAGCTGGTTGATGAGGAACTCGGTGCGCGTCTTGCCGCGCCAGACGATGGCGTTGGAGAGGAAGAAGCGCTGCTCGGGCGTGTAGCCGTCCACCTTCTCGGTCTTGCCCGTGCGCTTGAGCGCGAGCTGCAGGCCTTCGAAGGCGATCGGCAGGCCGGACATGTCCGAGATGTTTTCGCCCAGGGTCAGCTGGCCGTTGATGCTGTGGTCCGGCAGGGGCTTGTAGCCACCGTACAGCGCCACCACGCGCTCGGCGCGTGCCTTGTAGCCGGCCGCGTCCTCGGCCGTCCACCAATCGTTCAGGCGACCCAGGGCGTCGTACTGGCGGCCACGGTCGTCGAAGTGGTGGGTGATCTCATGGCCTATCACCATGCCGATGCCGCCGTAGTTCACCGCATCGTCGGCCTTGGCGTCGAAGAAGGGCGGCTGCAGGATGCCGGCCGGGAAGGTGATCTCGTTGAGGCCGCCGGCGAAGGCGTTGACGATATGCGGGCTGGTGTTCCAGCGCTTGCGATCCACCGGCCGGTCCAGATCGTTGATCTGGCGCTGCGTGGCCCAGGCATTCACGCGCAGCATATTGCCGGCGTAGTCGTCCCTGGACAGGGCCAGGTCTTGATAGTCGGGCCATTTTTCAGGCGCGCCGATCTTGGGCACCATGGCGGCCAGCTTTTCCAGCGCGCGCTGCTTGGTGGGCGCGCTCATCCAGCTGAGCTCGCTGATGCGGCGCTGCATCGCGCTCTTGATGTCGGCCACCAGCGCCAGGGAGCGCTGCTGCGCCTCGGCCGAGAAGGCACGGCGCACATACAGCTCGCCCAGGGCCTGGCTCAGCGGCGCGTTGCCATAGCGCCCGCCGATGGCCTGGATCACCTCCTCGTTGCGCGGCGTGGGCGCCTGCTGGCCCAGGATGGTGGCGCCGTAATAGTCGTAATGGGCCTGGGCAAAGGCCTTGGGCAGGCGGTCGGCGCTGGCGTCCAGCAGGCGCAGCTGCAGGTAGTGGCGCCAGGTGGCGATGCCGGTGCTGCCCGCCAGCTGGGCCAGGCGCTTGGCGAACTCGGGCTGGGTCACGATCACGCGCTCGACCCCGCCCTTGCGGGTGGGGGTGGTGCTGAGTGCGCCCAGGTAGGCCTGCCAGTCGAAGCCGGGGGCGGCGGCGGCCAGTTCGGCCGGGCTCATGGGGTTGTAGCTGGCGCGCGGGTCGCGCTGCTGGGCGCGCGTCTTGGTGGCCTCGGCCAGCGCGGTCTCCATGGCCAGCACGGCGTCCAGGGCCGGCTCGTCCAGCGGCGTGCCGGCGGCGGCCATGAGGGTCTGGGCATAGCGCCGGTAGGCGGCCTTGATGCGGGCGCTGGTGGCGTCGCTGGCGAAATAGTCGTCGCGGTCCGGCAGGCCCAGGCCACCGGCGCCCAGCATCAGGGCGTGCCGGGTGGGGTCCTTCACATCGCTGCGCACAAAGACGCCCATGGGCGCGGCGATCTGCAGACGTGCCAGCTCGGCCAATAGAACAGGCAATTTGGCCGGCAGCTCCTCGGCGCGCTGCAGGCCGGCGATGCGCTGGAGCAGGGGCTGCAGCGGCGCCAGACCGCGCGCCTCGATGGCGGCCAGATCCATGCCGCTGGCGTAGTACTGGGCCAGCAGCGCCAGCCCCGGGGTGTCCTGGGCCGCGCGGTCCTGCACCAGCTCGGCCAGGGCCTTTTCCAGCAGCGCGTCGTTGGCGCGCCGCAGGTCTTCAAAGCTGCCCACGCGTGTGCGATTGGCGGGCAATTCGGTGCGCGATTCCCACAGCCCGTTCACATGGCCGTAGAAATCGCTGCAGGCCGGCACCTCGCTGGAGAGGCCTTTCAGGTCCAGCGCCTGGGCGCCGAGGGTGGAGATGGCCAGCAGCAGTGCGGCGGCCAGAGGGGTGGGGCGAAGCATGGTGTGCGTCTATCGGGCGGGTGGCGGTGCGCGCACCCTAGACCATATCGGGCCCGGCAGCCAGAGGTGATGCCCCGGCTACACTGGCGCCATGGCCGGCCTGAACCGCAACACCCCCAAGCCCACCGAGCTCACCGTGCACCAGCAGTCGCGCGTGCTCGAGGTGGCGTTCGACGATGGCGCGCGCTTTCGCATCCCCTTCGAGCTGATGCGCGTCTACAGCCCCTCGGCCGAGGTGAAGGGCCATGGCCCCGGCCAGGAAACCCTGCAGACCGGCAAGCGCCTGGTCGGCATCGATGCGCTCGAGCCGGTGGGCCATTACGCCGTGCAGCCGCGCTTTTCCGACGGCCACGACAGCGGCATCTTCTCCTGGGACTATCTGTACGAGCTGGGTGCGAATGCGGCGCAGCTCTGGCGCGATTACGAGGCCCGCCTGGCCGCCGCCGGCGTGGATCGCGATGCGCCCATGGCCGCCAAAGCCGGCAAGGCCGCCGGCGGCGCCTGCGGCCACCACCACTGAAGAATCATCGAAAGTCCGAGACCATGAGCAGCACCCATTTCGGCTTCCAGACCGTTGACGAGCGCGAGAAGGCCAGCCGCGTGCGCGGCGTGTTCGATTCCGTGGCCTCGCGCTACGACATCATGAACGACCTCATGTCCATGGGCATGCACCGCGCCTGGAAGGCCTACACCGTGGCGGTGGCCAACCTGAAGCCCGGCGAGCGCGCGCTGGACATCGCCGGCGGCACCGGCGACCTCTCCAAGGCCTTTGCCGCCAAGGTCGGCGAGACCGGCATGGTGGTGCATACCGACATCAACGAGGCGATGCTGCGCCAGGGCCGCGACCGCCTGCTCAACGAGGGCCTGGTGCTGCCCACCAACCTCTGCGACGCCGAGGCGCTGCCCTACAAGGACGCCAGCTTCGACCTCGTCAGCGTGGCCTTCGGCCTGCGCAATATGACGCACAAGGACAAGGCTCTTGCCGAGATGTGCCGCGTGCTCAAGCCGGGCGGGCGCCTCTTGGTGCTGGAATTCTCCAAGGTGGCCGAGCCGCTGCAAAAGCCCTACGACTGGTACTCGTTCAAGATACTGCCCCGCCTGGGCCAGTGGATTGCCGGCGACGCCGAGAGCTACCGCTATCTGGCCGAGTCGATCCGCATGCATCCCGATCAGGCCACCCTCAAGGCCATGATGAAGACGGCCGGCTTCGGCCATGTGGACGTGCACAACCTCAGCGGCGGCATCGTCGCCCTGCACGCCGGCATTAAATGCTAGCTAGTCCGAGCCTCAGCTCCTAGGGTTTCTTCTCCCCGCGTTTGAGCGCTGAACTTGTGCTCGCGCACCCCAATTGGGGCTATGGTTTGCGCTGTCCCTGCGTTGGCAGGGGGTCATGTCTTGCGTGCGCGCGCGGGCCGCTGCTTTGCACAACGCTTGACGCCTTAGGGGGGTCAGCTGTCATGTCGCAAAGCTACACTCGCTGGCCGACGGCGGACCGGGTGCTGCCCGTGCTTGTGCGTGGGCGGCCGTGCAGGGTTGGGGAGAGTCGGGCACAGCGATGATCACGGTGATGATGGCGGCTCTGCGTCCTTTGGAATACAGAAAGTCAAAGCAATGAACTTGATGACGATGACGATGAAGACGAACAAGCAGGGCGCGGTGGGTCTGCGCGTGGCCGTGATCGCTGCGGCCGCAATGCTGGTGCTGCTTGTCGGCTGCGGCGACAAGAAGGGCGGCGCCTCCCAGACCGCCGCCAAGGTGAACAAGGAAGAGATCACCGTTCATCAAATCAACTTCGTGCTGCAGCGCCAGCAAGGCCTCAAGCCCGAGCAGGCCGAAGCCGCCTCGCGCCAGGTGCTGGAGCGCCTGATCGAACAGGAGCTGGCGGTGCAGAAGGCACAGGACCTCAAGCTCGATCGCGACCCCCGCGTGGTGCAGCAGATCGAGGCCGCCAAGCGCGAGATCCTGGCCCGCGCCTATGTCGAGCGCACCGGCGAGGCGGTGGCCAAGCCCACCGCCGAAGAGATCGCCGCCTACTACAACGCCAAGCCCGCGCTCTTCAAGGAGCGCCGCCTCTACAGCCTGCAGGAGATCGCCATCGAGGCCAAGCCCGATCAGCTCGAAACCCTGCGCAACAAGCTGCAGGCCGCCAAGAACATGGGCGAGTTCGTCGAATTCCTCAAGGCCAATGAGTTCCGCTTCACCGGCAACCAGGCAGTGCGCGCCGCCGAGCAATTGCCGCTCGCCAGCCTCGACCGCATCGCCGCATTGAAGGACGGCGACTCCGTCATCAGCCAGGGCCCCAATGGCTTGCAGGTGCTGTTCCTGGTGGGCTCGCGCAGCCAGCCGGTCAGCGAGGACCAGGCCCGCCCCGCGATCGAGCAGTTCCTCACCAACCAGCGCAAGAGCGAGCTGGTGCAGAAGGACATGAAGGCCCTGCGCGAGGCCGCCAAGATCGAGTACATCGGCAAGTTTGCCGAGGGTTCTGCGGGCAGCGCGCCGGCCGCCGAGGCCGCTGCGCCTGCCTCGGCACCAGCCCCCGCACCGGCCGCCAGCGGCCTGGATGCCAACGCCATCTCCAAGGGAATGGGCCTGAAGAAATGATCGCCAGCCACATCAAGCAGCGCCTCGGCGCATGCCTCGCGCTGGTCGGCGCCTTGGTGTCGACCGGCGTGACCGGCAGCGCGCTCGCGCAGACCACCCCTAACGCCGCAACTGCCGCCACGGCCGAATATCGCCTGGGTTCGGGAGATGTGCTGCGCATCAGCGTCTACCAGAATCAAGACCTGACCCTGGAGACGCGCGTCTCCGAGGCCGGCGTGCTGACCTTCCCGCTGCTGGGCACCATCCGCATCGGCGGCCTCTCGGTCACCCAGGCCGAGGCGCTGATCGCCGACGGCCTGCGCAAGGGCAACTTCGTCAAGAACCCGCAGGTCACCATCGTGGTGCTGCAGGTCAAGGGCAACCAGGCCAGCGTGCTGGGCCAGGTGAACCGCCCCGGCCGCTACCCGCTGGAGCTGGCCGACACGCGCCTGACCGACCTGCTGGCCAATGCCGGCGGCGTGGCCGGCACCGGCGGCGAGATCCTGGTGCTGACCGGCACCCGCAACGGCCAGCCCTACCGCACCGAGATCGACCTGCCCGCCATCTTCGCCCCCGGCGGCCGCGGCCAGGATGTGGTGATCCAGAACGGCGACGTGCTGTGGGTCGACCGCGCCCCCATGGTCTACATCTACGGCGAGGTGCAGCGCCCCGGCCCGATGCGCCTGGAGCGCGGCATGACCCTGATGCAGGGCCTGGCCACCGGCGGCGGCATCAACCAGCGCGGCACCGAGAAGGGCATCCGTGTGCACCGCAAGGGCAGCGACGGCAAGGTTCACGTGATTCAGCCAGCGATGGACGAGCAGCTGAAGGATGGTGACGTGGTGTACGTCAAAGAGAGCTTGTTCTAAGGGGCCGACGAATATGAACTTCAGCCAGTTCCTCTCCATCCTGGTCGCGCGCAAGAAGCTGTTCTTTGCAGTATTGCTGGCCGTGTTGATTCCGGCACTGCTTGTCAGCCTGCTGCTTCCCAAGAGATACACGGCTGTGGCCAGCGTTGTCGTCGATGTGAAGCCGGATCCCCTCTCGGCAATCGCGTTTCAGTCGATGCTGAATCCGGCGGTGATGGCCACGCAGGTTGATATTCTGAAAAGCGACCGCGTAGCTCGGCGGGTCGTGCGGGCTCTGAAGCTGACCGAGAACCCTCTGATTCGCCAGCAATGGACTGACGACCAAAAGGGTGAGGGCGATATAGAGACTTGGCTGATTGAGCGATTGCAGAAGGATATGGACGTCACACCGTCGCGTGAGTCGAACGTGATCAATGTGTCCTACAAGGCGCCCGAGCCCCGTTTCGCCGCTGGTCTTGCCAATGCCTTCGTGCAGGCATACATCGACACCGCACTAGAATTGCGAGTTGATCCGGCCAAGCAATACAGTGCCTTCTTTGACGTGCGGGTCAAGGAAGCACGTGATGCGTTGGAGAAGGCACAGAGCAAGCTCAGTGCCTTCCAGCGCGAGAATGGCGTGGTGATGACCGATGAGCGCATGGACGTTGAAAACCAACGCCTCAACGAGCTTTCCAGCCAACTGGTGGTGTTGCAATCCATGGCAGCCGAAGCCACGAGCCGGCAATCACAGGCCAACGCTGGGTCGGCCGACAAACTGCAGGAAATCACCAACAACCCGGTGGTAGCCTCGCTACGCGCAGATATGTCACGCTCCGAAGCTCGTTTGCAGGAGGTCAGCGCCCGCCTCGGCGACAGCCACCCGCAAGTGGTCGAGCTCAAAGCCAATATCGCCGAGATGCGACAGCGCATTGAGGCCGAGGTGAAGCGACTTTCGGCTGGTGTAGGCGTGTCCGGCAACATCAGCCGCCAGCGCGAAGCGCAGACCCGCGCCGAACTTGATGCCCAGCGTACCAAGGTCTTGCGCATGAAGCAGGTGCGCGACGAAGGCACACTGATCCTGCGCGACGTCGAGAACGCCCAGCGGGCCTATGACACCGTCGTGCAACGCCTTAATCAAACGAGTCTGGAGAGCCAGGCCACGCTAAGCAACGTAAGCGTGCTGAATCCGGCCGTACCACCCATTGAAGCGTCTTTTCCGAAGGTGTTTCTGAACGCAGCGCTGGGTTTGTTTGTTGGCCTGTTGCTCGCGACCGGTGTAGCGCTGGCCGCAGAAATGCAAGATCGCCGCGTCCGCAGCCTGGCAGACATCCAAGACCTGCTGGGTCTTGCCGTGATTGGCGTCCTGCCTGGGCCTTCGGCCAAGGCGGCGGACGCCAAGAAGCTTGCCGGTATGGCGCATCAGCGCGTGATCGGTCACATCGCAACGCCCAATAAGGCTTCGTGAACCCATGGTCGCCCAACTAGATTCTTCGCGTAGTGCCGAGACTGCTTCGTCTCCACAAGATCGGTCCATTGGTTCCATCATTGCTGAGGCGAACAACCTTTCCGCAGAGCAAGTCGAGCGCATCCTCGCGCACCAAAAGGCGCAAGGCTTGAAGTTTGGTGAAGCAGCTGTGGCCCTTGGCCTGGCGAAGGGTGAAGACGTGCTGTGGGCCTTGAGCCAGCAGTTTCACTACCCCTACGCTCCGGGGGGGCTGCAGGCCAGCAATGATTTGGTGTTGGCCAACAAGCCATTCAGTCATCAGGCCGAGGCTTTCCGCGTGTTGCGCAGTCAGATCAATATGCGGCTCTTCAACACGGACGAGCCGCGGCGCGCTATAGCGGTAATCAGTGCCGACAGCGGCGACGGCAAGACCTTCTTCGCAGCAAATATGGCCGTCGCCTTCAGCCAATTGGGAGGGCGCACGCTGCTGGTGGATGCCGATATGCGCAACCCTCGCCAGCACGAGGTTTTCGGCCTGGATAACGGCACCGGTCTCTCCGGCATCCTGTCCGGCCGCGCAGAGGCCAATGTGATTCGATCAGTGGCCGATCTGCCCAGCCTGTTTGTGATGCCGGTAGGCACACAGCCCCCAAACCCGACTGAGCTGGTTGAGCGGCCATCGTTTGGCCTGCTCATGCGTGAACTGGTGTCCAAGTTCGACTACGTCATCGTTGACACTCCGGCTGCGTCCTATGGCGCTGACTATGCGGTGATTGCCGCGCGTTGCGGAGCGGCCTTGGCGATTGCGCGCAAGGACAGCAGCCGTGTCTCTGCGGTAGGGGAGCTTGTGAGTACGCTTGCCAATAGCCCGGTGAAACTGGCGGGCGTGATCATGAACGAACACTGAGGTGGCCTTGATGACGGCATCGGCCACGACTGACCAGGTTCGGAGCCGCTTGCAACTCTTGCCTTGGCTGCTGCTGACGCTGGGTCTGTTGGTGCTGTATGTGCCTACCCTGGTCAGTCTGTTTGGCAGTCTTTGGGCATCTGACGAGCAGGGGCATGGCCCCATCGTCTTGGCGATTTCCATCTGGCTGATCTGGCGCAAGCGCGAACTGGTGCTGCATGCACCCTCGGCTCGCCCGGCCCCGTGGGCTGCATGGCCCCTGCTTCTGGCGGCGGTTGCCGGCTATGCCGTCGGGCGGTCGCAGGGCATCTGGATTTTTGAGGTTGGATCGTCCCTGCTGATGGTGGCTGGCTGCGTGCTGTTGCTGCGTGGCCCGGCACAGCTCAAACCGCTCGCATTTGCCTTGTTCTTCATGCTGTTCATGATCCCGTTGCCAGGGGCCATCGTCGATGCGCTGACACAGCCGATGAAGATGGCGGTGTCGTATGTTGCCGAGAACATCTTGTACGTAGCGGGCTATCCCATCAGTCGAACGGGTGTAATTCTGCAAATCGGGCCCTACCAATTGCTGGTAGCGGATGCTTGCGCAGGTCTGCATACGCTGTTCACGCTTGAGGCCCTGGGCCTGCTGTACCTCAACATCGTGCGCTACTCGTCCTTGTTCCGGAACGTGGCGCTCGCCATCTTGATCGTCCCCATCAGCTTTGCCGCCAATGTGATTCGCGTGATGGTGCTAACGCTCATCACCTACCATCTCGGCGACGAGGCCGGGCAGGGTTTTCTGCATGGATTTGCTGGCATGGTACTTTTCTTAAGTGCACTGATGCTCATCATTGCCACCGATTCCATGCTTCGATTCGGCGCCAGCAAGTTGGACAAGGCGTCAGCCCAATGAGCAATCCCGTGGAATTGCAGACTCGTCGAGCTGCGATGGTCCTCGCGGTATGCGTGGCTGGCGCTGCGGCTAGCTGGAAACTCACGCCCAGAACTCCCATGGCGTCTCTGCATGGCGAGTTCAAACTCGAACAAGTGATTCCCCAGCAGTTCGGCAACTGGCGCGTAGACACTGGTGCAGTGGGCGGCGTGGTCAATCCGCAGCAAGAGGCCTTGCTCAGGCAGCTATACAGCCAAATCCTGACCCGCACCTATATCAATGCCCAAGGGCAGCGTGTCATGCTTTCGATTGCCTATGGCAACGATCAACGCGACGGCATGCAGATGCACTACCCTGAGGTCTGCTACCCGGCGCAGGGTTTTCAACTGCGGTCAAACAGGCCAGTCAGTCTGCAAATAAGCGGCACCAGCATTCCGGCGAGGCGTCTGGAGACGGTTCTGGGCAATCAGCGCTATGAGCCGGTAACTTACTGGACCGTGATCGGTGAGACGGCCGTTCGAGGCGGCACAGCCAAGAAGCTGGCAGAGATGCGCTACGGCTTTCGCGGGCTGATCCCTGATGGACTGCTGTTTCGCATGTCCTCGATTGAGCGTGAGTCGAATCGGGCCTTCAGTCTGCAAGACGAATTCGCGGCCCAACTGATTCTGGCCCTATCGCCTCAGGCCCGGCGTCGGATCGTCGGCAATGCATCGGGCGGATAGTCGTATGCAGACCGTACAAGCCTCGAAACTATTCCACAGCACAGCGGTCACCCGGCGGCGCCATGGCTTGCCTTGGAGCTTGGCGCAGGTCGCGCTCACCGGCGCTGTGCTCTCTGTTGCTGTCCTGGTGGGCTTGATGCTGCCCTTCGGGGCTGTCTGGGTGGCCGCCTTTGTAATCGGTGTTGTCGGGCTGCTGATCTGTTTCGCCGTCCCCACGTCATGGATGCTGTTCATCCTGTTGGGCACGGCCTTCTTGGTCGTCGGGCAAGCACAGTATTTCGCGCGCTTTGACAAGGCCTTCTGGCTGCCATTTCTTCTTGGCCTGGTGCTCTACCTGCGGCTCCTGGCCCGTCGCGCTGATGCGCGGCTGCCGGCCTTGAAGCACGCCGAATACGGGACTGCACCGCTGCTCTGCTTTGTGGTGTTTGTGCTGTGTGCGGTCACATCGTCGGCACTTTCGGGCGTGGACGCGCTGCAGTGGTTTGTTGCAGGCAAGGAGTACCTTTTCCTCTGGAGCGTTTTGCTTGCCGTCCTAGGGGGGGCATTCTCGCCAACAGACCTTGGGCGCTTGATGCGCGCTGCTCCCTGGTTCCTGGCGGCGCAACTGCCTGTGCTCTTCTATCAGCGATTTGTTGTCGCAGCCAAGCGCTTCGGCGACTCGCCCTTCGACGCGGTGGTTGGATTGTTTGGCGGAGATCCGCTGGGCGGCGGTGCCAGTGGCGCCATGGCGCTGTTTTCCATGACGGTGTTCGGCTTCACGCTTCAAGCCATGAAAGCAGGCAAGCTCACCAAGCTCCAGTGCCTGTCGCTTGCCTTTTTGGCCATTGCGCCGGTGATGCTCGCCGAGGTCAAGTTCGCGCTGCTGTTGTTGCCGTTCATCGCCTTGCTGACCTTTGGTGCCGAACTGCTGCGGCGGCCTGGCCGAGCATTGCTTGGGCTGCTGGCGGTCGCACTGGTAACAGCCGGGCTGTTGGCCAGCTACCGCCTGCAATTTGCCTCTGAGCGCACCCGCGAAGGTCGCTCCATTTCCGAATACGTCGAGACGGCAATCAAGCGCAGTACTGACGCCACGCAGATTAATTTCAGGACCGGCGAGATGGGGCGATTGGCTGCCATCGTCCATTGGGCCGACAACCAATCCTTGTACGAGCCCGTCTCGGCCTTGATTGGACACGGCATGGGTTCCACACGTGTGGGTGGGCTCGTGATTGGCGAGGAAGCCAAGAAGTACCGCTTCCGCATTGGCCGTTCATCGCTGGTTGTCTATCTGTGGGAAGTTGGGCTGATCGGCACAATGGCGTTGGCCGTGGGCCTGCTTGTATGCGCCTTGGCGGCTTTTCGGCTTGCGGCGAAAGCAGCGCTGGTCGAGCAAGCGCCCTGGCTGCGCGGCGCCGGCATAGGGCTGCTTCTGATCCTGCTGGCTTTGCCCTACAACACCGATTTGATCGAGGTTGCGCAAATGCAGATCTTGACCATGCTGTTGATTGGCTATGTCATCGCGACGGGCCGAAGCCAGCCAAGACCGACTTTGATGCGCGGCCAGGCTCGCCGTGTCGATGGTCGGCAGGGCGACGCTGGGAGCTAGACGGCCATGCTCTCTGTGGTCATCAAGGCCTACAACGAGGAGGCCAAGATTGCGCGCGCGCTGGAGTCCGCCCTGGCAGCCGCTCGGGAGCTGGCGCCGCTTCCCGTCGAGGTTGTGCTTGCCGACTCCTGCAGTCAGGACCGCACAGTGCGCATCGCGCGAGACTACCCGGTGCGCATCGTGCAGCTCCTACACGCCGAGGACCGGGGCTGCGGCGCGGGTGTGCAGCTTGGCTATGCGGCCGCCCGTGGTGAATGGGTGTACCTGATGGATGGCGACATGGCGCTCGCACCCGGCTTCCTACCGGCGGCCCTTGCCTGCCTGCAGGCCGATCCGGGCTTGGCAGGTGTGGGAGGAGGCGTGATCGACGAACGCGTCGCCAATGGTTTCGATCTGATCCGGGTGCGCAACCGTAGCGGATCAGTTGCTGGCGAACAACCTTGGCTCGAAGGTGGTGGCCTGTATCGCCGTGCCGCGATTGACAGTGCCGGTGGCTACGCTGCCGATGTCAACCTCAAGGGATACGAGGAGGCCGAGTTGGGCATGCGTCTCGGCGCCGCCGGCTGGCGCTTGCGCCGACTGGCGCGCGAGGCGGTGCGCCACGTCGGTCATGACGCCGATACCTTCACCTTGCTGCGTCGCCACTGGGCCAGTGGCCGTGCCTTCTCGGCTGGCGTAATGTTGCGCCAGGCGCTGGGCAAGCCCTGGCTGGCGCGCACCGTGTATTTGCATAGGCATCCGCTGGCGCTTGGCCTGTGGTGGCTTGCGCTGCCATTGCTGGCCTGGTTCGGGGCGCTGGGGTTCGCGCTTTGGCTGGCTGCGGGTCTGGTGGTGGCGCTGCTGCTCGTGCTCGTCAAGCACAGCCTGCATCATGCCGGTGTATCGCTGCTGAGCTGGCACTACGCGCTGGCGGCCATCGTGCGTGGCTGGTTCGAGCCGCGTCGCGATCCGCAACTTGCGCTGCCAGCCCGAGAGCTCGGTCCTACCGCCCCGGTTACGCCGCAGAGCTGATGGATCAAACCCTGTACAGCAAGACGCGCGCACGGCGCTCGCTTTGGCAGTTCCTGGCGGGCAAGCTGCTCGCCGCAGCAGCAGGATTGATCTGGCTGCTCTGGCTGGTACGCCATACCGCGCCGCTCGACTATGGCGCTTATGTTGCCGGGCTCGCCGTCGTCGAGATCTTCTATCTGGTCAGCGGCCTTGGTTTGTCCACGCGTGCGCAGCGCTATGTGGCCGAGTGGCGCCTGCATGCTCCGCTGGCGCAGTTCCAGCGCTTTGTTGCAAGGTTGCTGTTTCAGCGCCTGGGACTGGCATTGCTCGGGGCCCTGCTCATGTCTTTGCTGGCCACATCTGTGCGGGCACAGATGGGCTTGCCGCTCGGTGCCGGGGCGCAAGTCGCGATGTTGCTCTGGCTGGTGGCCGGCAGCCTCACGCGCCAGCTCGACGAGGTCTTTCCGGCGCTGCTCATGCAGGCCGCCAGCCAGGGCCTGAGCCTGATGGCGAATTTGCTGCGTCTCGGGGCTGCCCTGTTCTGGACGGCGCAGGGCCTTGCGCCGAGCCTGCCGGAGTTGCTTTGGCTGGAAGGTCTGGCCGCCCTGTTGCTGGCGCTGGCCGGCTTGTTCTGGCTGTCGCTGGCCTTGCGCCGCGATGCTCGCGAGCGGGCCCAGGGCCAGGTGCCGGGCGAGGCCGCTCATGCCAATCTCGAACGGCGCCGCGTGGAGCGTCGGCTGTACCTGGTGCAGCTGCTGGGCCAGGCCTGGAGCGGCAATACCGCGCGACTGTTGCTCACGCACCTTGCCGGCGCTGCGCCGGCTGCGCTGCTGGGTTTTGCGGGCAGCCTAGCCGACACGCTACGTAACTACCTCCCGGCCTACTTGCTTGCCCCTTGGCTGCGGCCGCTGATGGTCGCGCACTGGACGCGCCAGCGGCGCATGGAGCCGCTGGCCCGAGTGGCCAATGCGCAGCTCAAACTCTCGCTGCTGGTGCTGGCGCCATTGCTTGCCTATCTGCCTCAACGCGGCGACGAACTGGCCGGCTGGCTGAGCAAAGGGCGCTATGCCGAGGGCATGGGACTGTTGTTTGGCACATTGATGCTTTGGTTGCTGCTGCAGTGCGCGCATGTGCTGCTGAGCATGGTCACCGCAACGGTAGAGCACACCGGTGCCAATGTGGCGGCCACACTGCTGGGTTGCCTGTTTGTACCGGTGGCGTTGTGCCTGCCCTGGCAGGCCTGGGGGCTGACTATCGGCGCAAGCCTGGTGAGCCTGCTGTGCCTGGCCGAGGCGGTTTGGGTGCTGGTGGTCGGTGCGGCCTTGCGGCGTGCTGGCTTGGCCCTGCCCTGGGACTGGCTCGGTTTGAGCAAACTGCTGCTCGCCGCAATGCTGGCCGGCATGGCCCTGACCCTACTGCCGCCTCTGCCGGGGCCGGCGACCTTGCTCGCCCTGCTGTTGGCAAGCGCGCTGGTGCTGGGCGCTGCAGTGCTGCTCAAGCCGCTCAATGACGCTGAGCGTGCGCTGCTCGCCAGCGTGCTGCCGAGGCGTCTTCTGATCGTGTGAATGTCATGAAATTCCTGCTCCATCGACTCTTGCCTCGTTCTGCCTACCTCATCCTGCGCCGTCGCTGGCGTGTGCTGCGTAACGGCTGGGGCTTGTTGCGTGCGCTAGGCTATGACGGATTGCGCTACTGGCGCGGCAGCGGCCTGGTGCGGCGCTCGCGCGGCGCCTTGCAAGCGCACATCCTGAAGAGCTACCACCGGGTTGAAAAGGGTCTGGCGCTGCCGCAACCGCGGCCAGGTTTCGGTAGTGACGCTATCGAGCTGCTGTGCGACGACCTGGGGGCCTGGCTGGAGCGCTACCCGTCGGACTGGAGCACGCATGCCGCATTGGACACACTGGACGCCTATCTCGCGTTCAACCGCGACCATGGCCATGCCATGCAGACCCTGGCGGGACGCGTGCAGCGGCTGCGAGCGCTGGCTGGCCAGGGCCCCGAGCAGGGCGCCGAGGGCGGCCTGCTGGCCAGGCGGCGCGAGGAGGTCTGGGCCGCCGCGCGCCTGCCCTTCGACGCCTTCCTGCGCAGCCGCCACAGCGTGCGGCAGTTTGATGCGCGGCCGCTTGAGGCCGATCTCATTGAGCAGGCCGTCGCCATGGCGCGCTTCGCGCCGTCGGTGTGCAATCGCTCAAGCGGTCGCGTGTACTGGGTGAGCGATGCCGCCCGTGCACAGGCGCTGCTGGCGCACCAGAATGGCAACCGCGGCTTCGGTGACCAGGCCGGCGCGCTGCTCATCGTCACGGCACGACAATCGACCTTTCATACCGTGGGCGAGCGTTACCAGGCCTGGATCGATGGCGGTCTGTTTGGCATGACCCTGGTGTATGCGCTGCATGCGCTGGGGCTGGGGACATGCTGCCTGAACTGGAGCGTCGAGCCAGCCACCGACCGGGCCTTCAAGCGTGAGGCTGGCATTCCCGCCGACGACGCGGTGATCATGCTGCTGGCCGTCGGTCATTTGCGCGAACAGTTCGAGGTGGCGCGCAGCGAGCGTCGGCCACTGGATGAGGTGCTGGTGCGCCTCTGAGCCCCGGAAGCAGGAAGAAAGGCGTTATGAAGATCTACCTCACCGGCCAGAATAATTTCGGCAACCGCGGTTGCGAAGCGCTGGTGCGTTCCACCCTGACCGTGTTGCGCAAGGTGGATGCGCAGGCTCAGGTGCGGGTGCCCTCGGCCGATTTGCAACGCGACAGCGCCCAATGGCCCCTGGCGGCCCAGGATGGAGCCGAGTTCGTGCCGGTGCCTGCGCTGCCGCGACGCTTTGCGCATTGGAATCGCGTGGTCTCGCGTCTGCCCGCATTGGCCGCCTTGCCCTGGCCGCGCCTGCCAGCACAGGACCCCATCCGGGCCCAGCTGCGCGAGTGCGATCTGCTGCTCTCGATTGGCGGCGACAACTACTCGCTGGACTACGATCTGGGCTCGCTTGCCTACTTTGTGGCGATTGCCGAGGCAGCGCTTGAAATGGGCAAACCGGCCCTGCTCTGGGGCGCGTCTGCGGGCCCGTTCGACCGGCTGCCGGCCGTCGAACGCCGCATGGCCGATCACCTGAAGCGTCTGACGGCGGTGACGGTGCGTGAGACGCACACCCATGCTTATCTGAAGGGTCTGGGCTTGCAGTCCAACCTGCATCTGGTTGCGGACTCCGCCTTTCTTCTGGGGCGCGAGGCGTATGCACGCGAGGGCTTTTGGCCCCAGGGCGAGGATGGTGTGCTTGGGCTGAACCTCAGCCCCCTGGTGGATGGGGTGCGCAAACGGGCTGGCGCGGCGACCGAGTTACTGGACGAGGCAGCACGCTTTATCGAGACGCTGATGACGCGCAGCCGCCTTGGCGTGTTGTTGGTGCCGCACGTGGCGCCCTTGGACGGCGCCGCCTTCAACAATGACGAGCGCTACCTGGCCCAATTGCAGCAGCGTCTGCTTGGCCTTGGGCCGCGCGTGCGCAGCGTGCCGGGAGGCCTGAATGCCTGTCAGCTCAAGGATGTGATTGCGGGATGCCGCTATTTCATCGGGGCACGCACTCACGCCACCATTGCTGCGCTGAGCAGCGGCGTGCCGACAGTCTCCATCGCCTACAGCATCAAGGCACGTGGCATCAACCTCGACCTGTTTGATCACGAGGATCATGTGTTGGACACGCGCAAGGTTGGGGCGCAGAGTCTGCAGCAGGCCCTGGATGGGCTGGTGCAGAACGAGGCGGCGATTCGTGCGCACCTCGCCGAGCGACTGCCTGAATGGCGCCGACGCGCCGCGTTAGGCGCTGGCGTCGTGGCCGACTTGTCAAAGGATTGACATAGCCTTGAATCGCTACCTGGTCATGATCGGCACCGACCTGCAGTCCCCTGGTGGCATGACGGCGGTGGCACAGGCCTACCTGGATGAAGGCTTGGCACAGCGTTGGGCCTTGCGCTATCTGGCGAGCTTTCACCACGCCAGCTTGGGCAACAAGCTATGGTGCGCGCTGCGGACCCTGTTGCAGCTGTTGGGGCTGCTGCTGTGTGGCCGGGTGGCCGGTGTGCATGCACATGTGGCCGCGCGCGGCAGCTTCTGGCGCAAGGGCTGTTACCTGACCCTGGCGCGAGGCTTCGGCGTGCCCACGCTGCTGCACCTGCACGATGGCTCATTTCCGGCCTGGTACGAAGGCCGCAGCCCCCGTGGCCAGGGTGTGGTGCGCTGGTTGTTGCGGGGTGCAGACCGGGTGGTCTGCCTGAGCGAGGGCTGGGCGGAGCAGTTGGCGCGCATCGAGCCGCGCGCGCGCTGCGCGGTACTGCCCAACCCGGTAAAGCTGCCGACGCCAGCGCAATGGCAGGCACGCGCAACGCAGGCGGGCGAGCTGCTGTTCCTCGGTCGGCTCTGGCCGGAAAAAGGTCTGCCCGAGTTGCTGCAGGCGGCGGCGCAGCTGGCGCGGGAGGGGCAGGACTTCTGCCTGGTCTGCGCTGGAGACGGTGACCACGCGGCGGTGCGGCGCGAGGCCGAACGCCTTGGCCTGGGAGCGCGCCTGGTACTGCCAGGTTGGGTGGTGGGCGAGCGCAAGCAGGCGCTGCTGGCGCGGGCCGCGGTGTTCGTGCTGCCATCGCACTTCGAGGGCGTGCCCATTGGCATGCTGGAGGCGATGGCCTGGGGTGTGCCTGTTGTGGCGACGCGGGTGGGGGGCATTCCAGAGACACTCGGCGAGGGCGCTGGTTGGCTGCTCGACAAGGGCGACGTGGCGGCCTTGACGGCAGCCTTGCGCGAGGCGCTGGACAGGCCCGAAGATGCCGCGGCGCGCGGTGCGGTGGGGCGCGAGCGTGTGCAGCAGCGGCATGCGCCGGCCATGGTGCAGAGGCGCCTGGAAGCGCTGTACATGGAGTTGGGTCTGGTGCGGCGCGGCGCGCGGCGCGCCGGCTGAGCAGCAAGGACAAAGGGTATGTGCGGTCTGGTGGGTCTGGTAGGTATAGGGGGCGAGGCTGCGGTGCTGAAAGCGTACGCGCAGGCCATGGCCGACGCGCTGCGCCACCGTGGGCCGGATGACCAGGGCCTCTGGCTGGACGAGAACGGGCCGGTGGCGCTGGGGCATAGGCGCCTGGCCATCGTTGACCTGAGCCCGCTTGGCCATCAGCCTATGCAGAGCGCCGACGGGCGCTATGTGCTGGTGTTCAACGGCGAGATCTACAACTTCCAGGCGCTGCGTGCCGAGCTGGCCGCACTGGGCTACCCCTTCCGCTCGCGCAGCGATACCGAGGTCATGCTGGCGGGCTTTGTGCACTGGGGCTGGGAGGCCACGTTGCAACGCCTGGCTGGCATGTTTGCGCTGGCGCTGTGGGACCGGCAGGAGCGCAGTCTGCTGCTGGCAAGGGACCGCCTGGGCAAAAAGCCGCTGTATGTGGTACGACGCGGCGCGGGGCTGGCGTTTGCGTCTGAGCTGAAGGCGCTTTGGACCTTGCCAGGCTTCGCTCCGCGTGTCTCGGCCGAGGCCGTGGAGGGCTTCTTTCGCTATGGCTATGTGGCCGACAACCTGTGCATTTTTGAAGACTGCTTCAAGCTGCAGCCCGGGGAGTGGTTGTTATGGCGAGCGCAGGCCGGTGAGCAGCGCGGGCGCTTTTGGACCCTGGAGGAGACGGTGGGGCAAGCTCAGGGGTGGCGTCTTGGCTCGTTGGATGAGGCTAAGCGTGGACTGGAGGAGGTGCTGGCCTTGGCAACGGCCGAGCGTATGGTGTCGGACGTACCGCTGGGCGCTTTCCTGTCGGGTGGCATCGACTCGGCCCTGGTGGTGTCGCAGATGCAGCGCGCTGGTTGTGGACAGACACGCAGCTTCTCTATCGCCTTCGAGGAGGCGAGCCACAACGAGGCGCCCGTGGCGGCGGCCGTGGCGCGGCACCTCGGCTGTGCACACACCGAGCTGCTGGTGTCGCAGCGCGATGCCTTGGCCCTGGTGCCCCGATTGCCGGAGGTCTATGACGAGCCTTTCGCCGATGCCTCGATGATCCCGACGACGCTGCTGGCTGGGCTGGCACGCCAGCATGTGACGGTGGCGCTTACCGGCGACGGCGGTGACGAGGCCTTTGGTGGCTATCTGCGCTATCGCGGCGAGCAGGGCGTCGTGGGCGCGCTGTTCGGCCTGCCAATGCCGCTCCGCCGCTTGCTGGCGGAGGCGCTCGACGCTCCCTCGGCCGCGCGCTGGGAACAATTGGCGGCCTGGCTGCCCGCGCACAGGCGCCCGCGCTTTCTGGGTCAAAAGGTGCACAAACTCGCGCGCGGCTTGCGCTGCGCTGATGCCGACGCACGGGCGCGCATGTTTCTCACCTTGTGGGCGGAGGGCCAGCCCTTGCGCCGGCCACCCGACGGCCTCAGTGAGCTGGAATTTGTCGCGGGACCCGAGCTACGCCTGGCCGGCAGCGAGCGCATGCAATTCTGGGAAACCGGCCATTACCTGAGCGGCGACTTGCTGGTGAAGATGGATCGCGCGACTATGGCTGCATCGTTGGAAGCGCGAAGCCCGCTGCTCGATCACCGCGTGGTGGCATACGCCTGGCGTCTGCAGACCGAGTTGAAGGCCGGGCCGAGGATGCTCAAACGGGTGTTGCGCGAGCTGCTTTTCGAGCGGGTGCCGCGCAGCCTCATCGACCTGCCCAAACAGGGCTTTTCGGTGCCGCTGGGTCCCTGGTTGCTGCAAGAGCTGCGGCCTTGGGCCGAGTCGCAATGGGCCTACGTGCGTCAGGAGCTGGGCGATTGGCTGGACGCCGACGCCGTGGCAGCGAGCTGGCAGTCGCATCAACGCGGGGCCCCTGGTCAGGTGGACCGTCTGTGGGCAGTGCTGATGTTCGCTGCCTGGCATCAACGCTGGCTGCGCGGTGGGTCCGGCACATGAGGGCGTGCAAACGGGTGTTGTGCGTGGCCTCGGGTGGCGGACATTGGGTGCAGTTGCTGCGCCTTCGCCAGGCCTGGGCGGCGCACGAGGCGGTGTACGTATCGGTGCAATCCGAGTACGCGCAGCAGGTGGCAGGGGCTCGCTTCTATTGCATCCAGGATGCGACGCGCTGGGACAGATTGAAGCTGGCTTGGATGGTGCTTCAGCTGGGCTGGATCGTGCTGCGCGAGCGTCCGCAGGTGGTCATCACGACCGGCGCAGCGCCTGGTGTGGCGGCGCTACGCTTGGGCAAGTGGTTGGGTGCGCGCACCGTGTGGATAGACTCGATCGCCAACGTCGAGCAGATGTCGATGTCGGGCAGCAGGGTGGCGAAATTTGCTGATCTCTGGCTGACGCAATGGCCGGAGCTTGCGCGCCCCGAGGGGCCGCGCCATGAGGGGGCGGTGCTGTGATCTTCCTTACCGTGGGCTCGCAAATGCCCTTCGACCGTCTGGTGCAGGCGGTGGATGCCTGGGCCGGCATGCATCCTGATGTCCCCGTGGTGGCCCAGGTGGGTCGCGGGGCAGCAGCCACGCAGCATGTGCGGCGCCATGAGGTGCTGGACCCGACCGCCTTTCGTCGCTGCGTGCAGGAGGCCGCGCTGCTGGTGGCACATGCCGGCATGGGCAGTGTGCTGACCGGCCTGGAGCTTGGCAAGCCCATGCTGCTGCTGCCGCGCCTTGGTGCTCTGCGCGAGACGCGCAACGATCATCAGGTGGCAACGCTCAAGTGGTTGCGCGACAAACCCGGCGTGCATGCGGCGTTTGACGTTGCGGCGTTGCAGGCCGCCTTGGATCATTGGCAAGAGCTGGCGATGACGGCTGGCGCAGCAGCTGCGCCGTCACCCGCGCAACACCGCCTAGTGGCGACGCTGCGCGGCTTCATAGACGCTGATTGAATCCCTGCCCGACTCAAAACACCATCGCGCGCAGCGTGGACTCGTTGTAGCGAGCGTTGGGGTCGAGCACGGTCACGGCATGGCGTAGATGAATGGTGCGCACCGGCACCTTGCTGTCCCAGGTGTTGATGTTCAGCCAATGGTAGAAGCCAAGCTTGGCGAAGGGCGGCGTCGAGCTGTTAATTCCCAGCGGGCCGCGGCGCTCGAACAACGGGGTGCCATTGCGCCACATGCTGATATAGGGTTGATCCTTCTCAAATGGCGAGATTCGTGCCTTGACGACGAAGTGCATCCAGCGGTCGGTCGCAACGACTGAGTCGCGCCATGGCGTGACCAGGGTGGTGTTGGCAGCGGTGAGCTGGGCGTTGGCGTTGAAGCGGTTCTCGATGCGCAGCCGACCATCCTTCACCAGCAGCGAGAGGAAGGGCACACCGTCGGCATGCCACTGCATGAGCAGTTGGTCGTCGCCGCTGGTCACAGCACCTTCGACGATTCGGATGGCGAAGGCGAACCAAAAGTCCTTGCCCACCGGGAGCGATGTACTGCCCGCGCCCGGCGCCAGCACCTCACAACGCTTCGCTCCGCTGGTCAGCACATCGTCCTTGTGCACGCGCAGCGCGAAAACCTTGCGCGCAGGATTCAGCGTGTCACTCACCAGACCGAAGCGCAGTGTGCTGCCATCTGGCAGGCTGCTGCCGTGGATACCCTTGGGCATGAAGCGCGACCAGTTGCCGTACTCGCCATAGCAGTTGATGCCCGACCAGTTCGCTGCGTTCGGATCGCCCGCATCACTGTTCAACTCGGCTGCGATATCGCTCTTGTTGACCGCCTGCACATTGACGAGTGGCTGCTGGACCAGGGCCGCTTGCGCAGCTGCCTCGGGAGACGGGCTGCTGCTATTGCCCGCACCGGTGGCGCTATCTCCCGCTGCGGCCGTACTTGGCAGGCTGCTGACCGCGGTCACGGCGACTGTGGGCGTGGCACCGGTTGCGCTAGGCAAGCTGACCCCGCTGCGTTCGAACTGCAAGGCATCGCGCCCATTCACCAGCACGCTGATCTTGGCGCCGCTCTGGCTGACCTGTAGCGGCACGTTGCGGCAGTCCTCGCGGAGCACGGTCAGGTGGGCGAACTCGGCGCTGCGCGTCAAGGTGCTGAATCGGCCATGCGAGGGGGCGGCCTGCGCCACTTCGGGCGGCACTTCCCAGGCGGCGGTCTGGGTGAATTGGGTGGCCGGGCCATGCCGATCCAGGCAGACCGAGGCAGCGCCATTGCTGCTGCGCACCGTGGCGGCGTCGGCAATGAAGGAGTTAGGTGCGTGGTAGTTCAGCTCCCATTGACGCGGCGTGGCGCTGGTGGCCCAGTCGTACACAAAGGTCAGGCCATTGGCCTTGTCCATCACGACGCTGCGAATCGCGTTGCTCAACTGCGGCACCCAGGCGTTGCGTGCGGTGTCCACGGCGCGGTAGGCGAGGGTGGCGTCGCCGGTCACGGCGGCATAGTTGCCCACGCTTTGCGCCCGGATGAGGGAACCGCCCGCGTCCATATTGGACAGTGGGTCGGTGGGGCGCGCCGCACCGGCGGCGCTTTCGGCCTGGCCAAAGCCGCCGTCGAAGCTGAGCGCGTTCTTGAAGCGCGTGGCGCGGGTGTTGCGATGGTGAGGGCTGCCGGGAAAGGGCGTGTAGCCGGCATTGACCAGCAGAGGCAGGCCCCGCGAGACATAGGCGAGCGCGTTCTGTTCGGCCTGGGCGGCGCCATGGGCGCCAAAGCGGCTGCTGCGGAAATACACCGACGTGCGGTCGGCACGGCGGATGTCGCTGTGCATCGCGGCCAGTCCGGCCTGGGCCGAGTACCAGTCGTTGGCCAGGCTGGCACTGCCGACCGGCAGGGCGCCGCGATCGACGCCCAGCAAGAGCAGCTGCCAGATGCTAGCGTCGGCGGGGTTGCTGAGGTTGTCGCTCTTGGCCTGCCAGTACCAGATCGACGCGATGTCGCGGCTTTGCTGCGCGTGCAGGCGCAAGGCTGCGGCATGGTTGTCGTAGAGACTGCGGGCCTCGGCGTCGTCGCCAAAGGCGCCAGGCAGCGGCTGGCCGGCGGGCGTGAAGGCGATCAGTTGCTCGGCGCTGCGTCGCAGCACCGCCAGCTCGTAGAGGTTGACGCCGGAAATGGTGCGCACCGCCGCCGCCATGCCGGTGTTCGCGGCCAAATGGGTCCAGGCCTGCGCGACGGCGGGGCCCTGGTTGCCGTCGTAGCCCCAGGTGTAGAAGCTGTGGCGGTTCAGCTCCCAGGCCTTGGCCAGCAGCGACTGTGCCTCCGGGAAACCGGGCAGCCCCGCGCAAAGCAAGAGCGCTGGCGTGATTTGCCGCAGCCTGAGCAGGCTGGCGACCGTATAGGGCTCGCGGTCGAGCAGGGCGAGGGCGGCGCTGCCCTGCAGCAGGCGCTCGCGCAGCGGGCCGCTCAGCTGGCTGCGCTCGGCTGCGCTCAAATCGTTCCAGAGCAGGTCAAGGCCTTGGGCCAGGGCGAGCGCGATGTCGCCATTGGCTTCGCTGGCCTGGGCCGCGCCAGTGCTGCCATTGGGCGACCAGGCGGCCAGTGCCAGCAGGCGGCGCTTGGCCGCGGCGATGAGGCTGGCATTGCCGTCCAGCCTGCCGATCACGGCGAGATGTTCGATGTGCTGGCGTTCGGTGCGCGCGCTGAGCAGCAGGGCGGCCAGTGCCTGTGCCTGCGCCAGCGTCACGGGGGTGGCGGCCGTGGCTGCAGGCGGCGTGGGCTCAGCTGCCGCGAGTGCGGCATTGGCGCGCTTGCGCAGCAAGGTCAGGGCGGGCAGGTGCTCGGGCTGCTGGGCCGCGCTGCGCAGGCTCTCGAAGCTGCTGCCAACGGCGAGCATGCGCGGCCTTGCCCTTGCGGCCACCTGAGCGGCCAGCTGTGTGCCATCGGGCAGGTCCTGCGCACGCACTTGCCCGTCGGGGCTGCCGACGCTGAAGCTGCGCCATTGCGAGCTTTGCGCCACGCCAGTGGAGGCGGTGTAGCTGACCGACCATTCGTATTCGCCCGGCGCAAGGGCCTGCGCAAGCCTTGCGCGCGGTTCCGTCAGGCCGCTGCGGCTGATGGCAACAGCCCCGCCCAGCGGGCGCACTTGCAGGGTGTAGCCCGAGCCGGTCTGCTGGTTGCGCGGATCGCCCCAGCTGAACAGGGGGGCGCCGATATGCTGGCTGCAGTGCGCAGGTTCAATGCGCTTTTGCTGGCTTGGCAGCGCCGACAGCCAGTCGGCGGCCAAGGTCGGGCAAGAAGGGCCCGCGCCCGCGGAGGGTGGGGCGCTCTTCAGTATGTCCACATCCACCTGCGGCACCTTGGGGTGCTGGCAGGCGACCAGGAGCAAGGAGGCGGCGAGAGCTATTCGCGTTGCGGGAGCGCAATAGTGTGACCGCATCGGTCGCCTCCTGGGACTGCTTTGAACGGAGCGCAATTATTGCGCCTGCAGCGCCAGCCGCGGCGGCGGTGGCCCCCTAGAAACCGGCGTATTGGTGAAGGAGTGCTGGCCTTGCGACAGGAAGAAAGCGCGCAGCAGCGCTCAGCGCCTCATGCCAGTAGCTTCTCGGCCAGGATCTGCACCGTGCGCTCGGCCGCCCTGCCATCCCAGAGCGCCGGCCTGCGGCCCTTCTTGCCCTTGCCGGCAATTGCCTCCAGCGCATACCTGATGACGTTGGCCGGGTCGGTGCCGGCCAGCACATTCGTGCCTTCGTCCACGGTGATGGGGCGCTCGGTGTTCTCGCGTATGGTGACGCAGGGCACGCCCAGGGCGGTGGTTTCCTCCTGCAGGCCGCCGCTGTCGGTCAGCACCAGCACGGCGTCCTTCCAGAGGTGCAGAAAACTCATATAGGCCTGCGGGCCCATCAGGGTGACATTGCTGCCCAGCTCAATGCCGAACTTTTCGATATTGGCGCGTGTGCGCGGATGCACCGGGAATACCAGCGGCAGCTCCTGGCCCACACGGCGCAGCACGCTGGCCACGCGCTCCAGCGCCTCGGCGCTGTCCACATTGCTGGGGCGGTGCAGGGTCACCACGCCGTAGCGGGCATGGCTGCGCTTGTAGGCGTCGCTCTCCAGGCCGCTGGTGTCCTGGCTTTTGCCGAGCTTCTCGGCCTGGTAGAGCACGTTGTCGACCATCACATGGCCCACGTCCCAGACCATGCTCATGTCCTTGCCCTCCTGCTGCAGATGGCGGTAGCCGCTGGGCTCGGTGACGAAGAACCAGTCGCTGATCGAGTCGGTGACGAGGCGGTTGATCTCCTCGGGCATGGACATGTCGCCGCTGCGCAGGCCGGCCTCCACATGGGCCACCGGGATGCCGGCCTTCTTGGCCACGATGGAGCAGGCCAGCGTCGAGTTCACATCGCCCACCACCAGGCAGGCCTGCGGCTTCTCGGCCGCCACCAGCTGCTCGTAGGCCAGCATGATCTTGCCGGTCTGTTCGGCATGGCTGCCGCCGCCGCAACCCAGGCGCACATCGGGGGAGGGGATGCCCAGCTCCTCGAAGAACACCTCGTTCATGTCGCGGTCGTAATGCTGGCCGGTGTGCACGATCTTCCAGGCCAGCCGGCCGTCGGCCTGCAGCGCACGCACGATGGGTGCGATCTTCATGAAGTTGGGGCGTGCGCCGGCAATCAGGTGGATGCAGGGTTTGGAGCTCATCATGAAGTGGGGCTTGGTTGCAGCCGGCGATTCTAGGTGTGGCCCCGGCGCGGCAAGACGCTTGAACAGGGGGCGGGCGGGCGCCGGCGTGGGCTTGGTCACGAAGTCCCCTGAATGGGGTGGATGCGGCTGCCGGCTGCTGGCTGGCTGGTGGAGAATACGGCGCGGCCGGCCTTGAGCGTGAGCCGCATCAGCTTCTTAGGGGATTGCGTGAAAGTACTCGTTACCGGCGCGGCCGGCTTTATCGGCATGCATGTCAGCCAGATCCTGCTCGCGCGCGGCGATGAGGTGGTGGGCCTGGACAATCTGAACGACTATTACGACCCCCAGCTGAAGCTGGACCGGCTGGCGCGCCTGACGCCAAAGCCCGGCTTTCGCTTCGTCAAGCTTGACGTGGCCGACCGTGCCGGCATGGAAGCGTTGTTCGCGGCCGAGAAGTTCGACCGCGTGGTGCACTTGGCCGCGCAGGCCGGGGTGCGCTACTCGATCGAGAACCCGCACGCCTATATCGAGAGCAATATCGTCGGCTTCACCAACATCCTGGAAGGCTGCCGCCACCATGGGGTGCAGCACCTGGCCTACGCGTCGAGTTCCAGCGTGTACGGCGGCAACACGCTGATGCCCTTCAGCGAGCACCACAGCGTCGACCATCCGGTGAGCCTGTACGCGGCCACCAAGAAGGCTAACGAGCTGATGGCGCATACCTACAGCCATCTCTACCGCCTGCCCACCACCGGGCTGCGCTTCTTCACCGTCTACGGGCCCTGGGGCCGGCCGGACATGGCGCTGTTCCTGTTCACCAAGGCGATCCTGGAGGGCCGCCCCATCAATGTGTTCAACCACGGCAAGATGGTGCGCGACTTCACCTATATCGACGACATCGCCGAGGGCGTGGTGCGCGTGCTCGACCGGGTGGCAACGCCTGACCCCGAGTTCGATTCGGACCGGAGCGACCCGGCGCGCTCCAACGCGCCCTACCGCGTCTTCAACATAGGCAACCACGATCCGATCGAGCTGATGGGCTTCATCGAGGCGATCGAGCAGGCCTGCGGCCGCGAGGCGGTGAAGAACTTCATGCCGCTGCAGGACGGCGATGTGCCGGCCACCCACGCCGATGTGGAAGAGTTGGCCGCCTGGACCGGCTTCCGCCCCGCCATGCCGGTGCCCGAGGGCGTGGGCCGCTTCGTGGCCTGGTATCGCGAGTATTTCAAGGTCTGATCCAAACCCTCCTCCCGCTGGGCGCAACATGAAAATCACGACGATTGGCACCGGCTATGTCGGCCTGGTGACCGGGGCCTGCTTGGCCGAGATGGGCAACCATGTGGTGTGCCTGGACACCAACCCGGAGAAGATCCGCATCCTCGAAGCGGGCGAGATCCCCATCCATGAGCCCGGCCTCTTGGAGGTGGTGCAGCGCAATGTCGCCGCGGGTCGCCTGCAGTTCACCACCGATGTGGACGCGGCGGTGGACCATGGCACGATTCTCTTCATCGCGGTGGGCACGCCGCCGGACGAGGACGGCTCGGCCGACCTGCAGTATGTGAAGGCGGCGGCGCGCAGCATCGGCGCGCGCATGTCGGACTACAAGCTGGTGGTGGACAAGAGCACGGTGCCGGTGGGCACGGCCGACACGGTGCGCGCGGTGATCGCCGAGGAGTTGCAGCGGCGCGGCGTGGCCGTCGAGTTCTCGGTGGTCTCCAACCCCGAGTTCCTCAAGGAGGGCGCGGCGGTGGAGGACTTCATGAAGCCCGACCGCATCATCGTGGGCTCGGACGACGAGCGCGCCACGCTGCTGATGCGCGCCCTGTACTCGCCCTTCAACCGCAACCGCGACCGCCTGGTGGTGATGGATCTGCGCAGCGCCGAACTCACCAAGTACGCGGCCAATGCGATGCTGGCCACACGCATCAGCTTCATGAACGAGATGGCCTTGCTGGCCGAGCAGGTGGGTGCCGACATCGAATGGGTGCGCCGCGGCATCGGCAGCGATCCGCGCATCGGCCACGACTTTCTCTACTCGGGCGCCGGTTATGGCGGCTCCTGCTTCCCCAAGGACGTGAAGGCGCTGATCCAGGCCGCCGGCAGCGGCATGCGCGTGCTGCGCGCGGTGGACGAGGCCAACGAGCGCCAGAAGCTGGTGCTGGTGGACAAGGTGGTGCAGCGCTTTGGCGCCGACCTGACCGGCCGGCACTTTGCGCTCTGGGGCCTGGCCTTCAAGCCCAATACCGACGATATGCGCGAGGCGCCCAGCCGCGTGGTGATTGCCGAGCTGACGCGCCGCGGCGCCACCGTCACGGCCTACGACCCGGTGGCCACCGCCGAGGCGCGCAAGGCCCTGGAGGGCGTGTCGGGTGTGAGCTATGCCGAATCGGCCAATGCCGCGCTGGAGGGCGCGGACGCGCTCGTGATCGTGACCGAGTGGAAGGAGTTCCGCACCCCGGACTTCGATCACATCAAGCGCACGCTCAGGCAGCCGGTGGTGTTCGACGGCCGCAACCTCTACGAGCCGCCGCTGATGCAGGCTCTGGGGCTAGAGCATTGGGGCATAGGGCGCGGCACGCGGGCGGTGGCGTCGAACTAGTCGAAGCTGAGGGCCTCGGCCAGCAGCGGCGCCTGGGCGTCTTTCTCGGCCAGCAGCGGCGGCATGCCCAGCGCCGGCCATTGGATGCCGATCGCCGGGTCGTCCCAGCGCACCGAGCCTTCCGCCTGCGGTGCGTAGTAGTCGGTGGTCTTGTAGAGGAAGTCGGCGCTCTCGCTCAGCACCAGGAAGCCATGGGCAAAGCCGGGCGGGATCCAGAGCTGGCGGTGGTTCTCAGCGCTCAACTCCACGCCGTCCCAGCGGCCGAAGTTGGGGCTTGAGCGGCGCATGTCCACCGCCACATCGAACACCGCGCCGCTCACCACCCGCACCAGCTTGCCCTGGGCATGCGGCGGCAGCTGGAAATGCAGGCCGCGCAGCACGCCGCGCGCGGAGCGCGAGTGGTTGTCCTGCACAAAGCGCACTTCGCGGCCCACGGCCCGGTCGAAGGCGGCCTGGTTCCAGCTTTCGGTGAAGAAGCCGCGCGCGTCGCCGAACACGCGCGGTTCCAGCAACAGCACCTCGGGCAGGGCGGTGGGCGTTGCCAGCATCAGAAGGCCTTGTCGCTGATCAGCTTCATCAGGTATTGGCCATAGCCGTTCTTGAGCATGGGCTGGGCCAGACGCTCGAGTTGCGCGGCATCGATCCAGCCCGAGCGGAAGGCCACTTCCTCGGGGCAGGCCACCTTCAGCCCCTGGCGCTTCTCCAGCGTGGCGATGAACTGGCTGGCGTCCAGCAGGCTGTCGTGCGTGCCGGTATCGAGCCAGGCATAGCCCCGGCCCATGATCTCTACCTGCAGCTGCTGCTGGCGCAGGTACTGGGCGTTCACATCGGTGATCTCCAACTCGCCGCGCGCGCTCGGCTTGATGGCCGCGGCGATGTCGCAGACCTGCTCGTCGTAGAAGTACAGGCCGGTGACGGCGTAATTGCTTTTCGGGGCGCGCGGCTTTTCTTCGATCGAGAGCGCCTGCTGCTGGGCGTCGAACTCCACCACGCCGTAGCGCTCGGGGTCGGTGACGTGGTAGGCGAACACGGTGGCGCCCGCGCGCGCGTCGGCCGCATGCCTGAGCAGGCCCTGGAAATCGTGGCCGTAGAAGATGTTGTCGCCCAACACCAGGGCCGAGGGCGCGCCGGCTATGAATTGCTTGCCGAGGATGAAGGCCTGGGCCAGGCCGTCGGGGCTGGGCTGCACGCAGTAGCTCAAATTGATGCCCCAGCGGCTGCCGTCGCCCAGCAGGGCCTCGAAGCGCGGCAGGTCCTGCGGCGTGCTGATCAGCAAGATGTCGCGCATGCCCGCCAGCATCAGCGTGCTCAAGGGGTAATAGACCATGGGCTTGTCGTACACCGGCAGCAGCTGCTTGCTCATCGCCAGCGTGGCCGGGTGCAGGCGGGTGCCGGAGCCGCCGGCGAGGATGATGCCCTTGCGTTCTTGTGTGGTCGTCATGGCGCAACCTGGAGGATTTCAGCTAGAGGATTTCGGCCAGCATACGTTCGACGCCCTGCTGCCAATGCGGCAAGTTGAGGTCAAAAGCGGCCCGCAGTTTGGCCGTTGAGAGCCTCGAGTTGAGCGGCCGCCGTGCCGGCGTGGGGTAGTCGCTGCTGGGAATGGGCAATACCTGCTCGGGCGCGACGCGCAAGGTCTGACCCCGTGCGCGCGCGCACTCGATCACATGGCGCGCATAGGCATGCCAGCTGGTTTCGCCCGCCGCCACGGCGTGGTAGGTGCCGCCCAGAGCGGGCCTGGCCAGGGTGGCGCGGATCATATGGGCGCTCAGGTCGGCGAGCAGGTCGGCGCCGGTGGGCGCACCGATCTGGTCGGCGATCACCTTGAGCTGCTCGCGCTCGGCCGCCAGCCGCAACATGGTCTTGGCGAAATTGCCGCCGCGTGCCGCATAGACCCAGCTGGTGCGCAGGATCAGGTGTGCGCAGCCGCTCGCGCGTATCGCCTCTTCGCCGGCCAGCTTGCTGCGGCCATACACACTCAAGGGCGCGGTGGGCGCGTCCTCGCCGCGCGGCGCATCGCCGCTGCCATCGAATACATAGTCGCTGCTGTAGTGCACCAGCAGCGCGCCGCTCTCCATGGCGATGCCGGCCAGCAGCGCCGGGGCGGTGGCGTTGATCTGCGCGGCCAGGGCGGGCTCGCTCTCGGCCTTGTCCACGGCCGTGTAGGCGGCGGCATTCACGATCACCTGCGGCGCATGGGCGCGCACCGTGGCGGCCAGCGCCGCGCTGTCGGCCAGGTCGGCGCCCTCATGACGGTCCAGCGCGATCAGCTCGCCCAGCGGCGCCAAGGCGCGCTGCAGTTCCCAGCCGACTTGCCCGTTCTTGCCGAGCAAGAGAATCTTCATTTCAGTTCCCGTATTGCTTGGAGACCCAGTCGCGGTAGGCACCGCTCTGCACCCGCGCCACCCACGCCGGGTTGGCGAGGTACCACTGCACGGTCTTGCGTATGCCCGAGGCAAAGGTCTCGGCCGGCCGCCAGCCCAGCTCGCGGTCTATCTTGCTTGCGTCGATGGCGTAGCGGCGGTCGTGGCCGGGGCGGTCTTTCACATAGCTGATGAGGCGCGCATAGGGGCCGGCGGGGTCAGGTCTGAACTCGTCGAGCAGGGCGCACACCGTGGTCACGATGTCGATATTCGCCATCTCGTTCCAGCCGCCGATGTTGTAGGTCTCGCCCGGCCGGCCGCCGGCCAGCACCGCGCGGATCGCCGCGGCATGGTCGCTCACATAGAGCCAGTCGCGGATCTGCCGGCCATCGCCATACACCGGCAGCGGCTTGCCGGCCAGGGCGTTGACGATCATCAGCGGGATCAGCTTCTCGGGGAAGTGATAGGGCCCGTAGTTGTTCGAGCAATTGGTGGTGAGCACCGGCAAGCCATAGGTGTGGTGCCAGGCGCGCACCAGATGGTCGCTGGCGGCCTTGCTGGCCGAGTAAGGGCTGTTGGGCTCGTAGGCGTTCGTCTCGGCGAAGGGCGGGTCCTCGGGCTTGAGCGAGCCGTAGACCTCGTCGGTCGAGACATGGTGGAAGCGAAACGCTGCCTTGGCATCATCATCCAGCGCGCCCCAGTAGGCGCGCGCGGCCTCCAGCAGCGTGAACGTGCCTTCCACATTGGTGCGCATGAAGGCGCCGGGGCCGCTGATCGAGCGGTCCACATGGCTCTCGGCCGCGAAGTGGATCAGCGCGCGCGGCCGGTGCTCGGCCAGCAGGCGATCCAGCAAGGCGCGATCGCAGATATCGCCCTGCACGAACAGGTGGCGCGCGTCGCCTTGCAGGCTGGTGAGGTTTTCCAGATTGCCGGCGTAGGTGAGGGCGTCCAGGTTGACGACCTTCTCCTCGCTCTGGGCCAGCCAGTCCAGCACGAAGTTGCTGCCGATGAAGCCGGCCCCGCCGGTCACAAGAATGGTCATGTCTGTCTTCTACTTCTTACTCGTGGTGATCAAAGGCCTGGAAGCCGGCCAGCTTGATGAGTTGGTCGCGCCGGGCACTGTCGTAGTCGGCATGGATCATCTCGGCCACCAGGGCGGCGAAGCTGGTTGCGGGCGTCCAGCCCAGCTTGGCGCGCGCCTTGCTGGCGTCGCCCAGCAGGGTCTCGACCTCGGTGGGCCGGAAGTAGCGCGGGTCCACCTTCACGACCACATCGCCGGCGCGGCACTTGGCCTTGCTGCCCTCGACCTTGCGCACGATGCCGACCTCGTGCACGCCCTCGCCCTCGAATTCCAGCGTCACGCCCAGCTCGGCGGCGGCGGCCTGCACGAACTGGCGCACGCTGTACTGCACACCGGTGGCGATGACGAAGTCCTCGGCCTGCTGTTGTTGCAGCATCAGCCATTGCATCTCGATGTAGTCGCGCGCATGGCCCCAGTCGCGCAGCGCGCTGAGGTTGCCGAGGTAGAGGCAGTCCTGCAGACCGAGCGCAATGCGCGCAATCGCGCGCGTGATCTTGCGGGTGACAAAGGTCTCGCCGCGCACCGGGCTCTCGTGGTTGAACAAGATGCCGTTGCAGGCATACATGCCATAGGCCTCGCGGTAGTTCACCGTGATCCAGTAGGCATAGAGCTTGGCCACCGCATAGGGGCTGCGCGGGTAGAAGGGGGTGGTCTCCTTCTGCGGGGTTTCCTGCACCAGGCCGTAGAGCTCGGAGGTGCTGGCCTGGTAGAAGCGCGTCTTCTTTTCCAGGCCGAGGATGCGGATCGCCTCCAGCAAGCGCAGGGCGCCCAGGCCGTCGGCATTGGCGGTGTATTCGGGCTCCTCGAAGCTCACCGCCACATGGCTTTGCGCCGCCAGGTTGTAGAGCTCGTCGGGTTGCACCTTCTGCACGATGCGCACCAGGCTGGTGGAATCGGTCAGATCACCGTAGTGCAGGATGAAGTTGCGGTGATCGAGGTGCGGGTCCTGGTAGAGGTGGTCGATGCGGTCGGTGTTGAACAGACTGCTGCGCCGCTTGATGCCATGGACGATATAGCCCTTGTTGAGCAGGAACTCGGCCAGGTAGGCACCGTCCTGTCCGGTCACGCCGGTGATCAAGGCAACTTTGGCTGGTTGGGACATGATTTCAGAGGCTGAGGCCGAAGGAAGCCCGCATCATCGCATCAACGGCGCCGCCTCATAGGCCAGGCGCATGCCCTCGCGCAGCGGGGTCCGGGCGCGCCAGCCCAGCGCATGCAGGCGCGACACATCGAGCAGCTTGCGCGGCGTACCGTCGGGCTTGCTGGCGTCGAAGCTCAGCCGGCCCGCAAAGCCCACCACGGCCATTACCGTCTCGGCCAGCTCGCGGATGCTGATGTCCTCGCCGGTGCCGAGGTTGAGCAGGGGGCCGTCGTAGCCGCTCTCCATCAGGAACACGCAGGCCTCGGCGAGGTCGTCGGCGTAGAGGAACTCGCGCCGTGGCTCTCCGCTGCCCCAGACCACCAACTCCGCATCGCCGCGCAGCTTGGCCTCATGCGCCTTGCGCAGCAGGGCCGGCAGCACATGTGAGCTGGTGAGGTCGTAGTTGTCGTTGATGCCGTAGAGATTGGTGGGCATCACGCTGATGTACTGGCGGCCATGCTGGGTACGATAGGCCTCGCAGAGCTTGATGCCGGCGATCTTGGCAATCGCATAGGGTTCGTTGGTGGGCTCCAGCGGGCCAGTCAGCAAATACTCTTCCTTGATCGGCTGCGGGCAGTCGCGCGGGTAGATGCAGCTGGAGCCCAGGAACATCAGGCGCTGCACCCCGGCCAGGTGAGCGCCGTGGATCAGATTGGCCTCGATCATGAGGTTCTGATAGATGAAGTCGGCGCGCTGGGTGTTGTTGGCCAGGATGCCGCCCACCTTGGCGGCGGCCACGAACACATAGTCGGGCCGCTGCTCGCGCATGAAACGCTGCACCGCCGCCTGGTCCAGCAGGTCCAGCTCGGCATGGCTGCGCAAGAGCAGCGTTTGGTAGCCCAGCGCCTGCAGCCGGCGCACGATGGCGCTGCCCACCATGCCGCGATGGCCGGCCACATAGATCCTGGCATCGCGCTGCATGGTGGCGGTGGCCCGGTTTACAGGCGCCAGAGCTTGAGCCCGGCGGCCTGGATGGCCTTGGCGTCGAAGGCGGCCTTCACGTCGATGAAGGCGCCGCCCTTGATGAGCTTGCGGCCGATGTCGTCGATCGACAGGGCCTTGTACTCCTTGTGCGCCACCGCGGCGACGATGGCGTCGGCGCGCGGCAGTTCGTCCCAGCTGACGGTGCGCACGCCGTACTCGTGCTCGGCTTCATCCGGATCGGCGGCCGGGTCGGTGACCGTGACCTCCACGCCATAGCTCTGCAGCTCATGGATGATGTCGATCACCTTGGAGTTGCGCAGGTCGGCACAGTCCTCCTTGAAGGTCAGGCCCAGCACATTGACCTTGGCGCCCTTGATATAGCTGCCGGCGGCGATCATGTGTTTGATGGTCTGCTCGGCGATGAACTTGCCCATGCCGTCGTTGATGCGCCGGCCGGCCAGGATGACCTGCGGGTGGTAGCCCAGCATGTCGGCCTTGTGGGTCAGGTAATAGGGGTCCACGCCGATGCAGTGGCCGCCCACCAGGCCCGGCTTGAACTTGAGGAAGTTCCACTTGGTGCCGGCGGCTTCCAGCACCTCGGTGGTGTCCAGGCCGATCTTGTCGAAGATGATGGAGAGCTCGTTCATCAGCGCGATGTTGAGGTCGCGCTGGGTGTTTTCGATCACCTTGGCAGCCTCGGCCGTCTTGATGCTGGAGGCGCGGTGCACACCAGGGACGATGATGCGCTCGTAGACCTTGGCCACGGTGTCCAGGGTTTCGGGCGTATCGCCCGAGACGATCTTGAGGATCTTGGTGAGCGTGTGCTCCTTGTCGCCCGGGTTGATGCGCTCGGGGCTGTAGCCAACGAAGAAGTCCTGCTTCCACTTCAGGCCCGATTCGCGCTCCAGCACCGGGATGCAGACCTCCTCGGTGGCGCCGGGGTAGACGGTGCTCTCGTACACCACGATGGCGCCCTTCTTCATATGCCGGCCCACGCTGGTGCTGGAGCCGATCAGGGGCTTGAAGTCGGGGATATGCGCCTCGTCCACCGGCGTGGGCACGGCGACGATGATGACGTCGGCCTCGGCCAGACATTTGGGGTCGCTGGAGTACTCGGCGAACTTGGCGGCCTTGACCTCCTCATCGCTGAGTTCGCGCGAGGGGTCGCTGCCGGCCTGGCACTTGGCCACTTTGTCGACGGCGATGTCGAAGCCGATCGTGCGGCTCTGTTTGCCGAACTCGATCACCAGGGGCAAGCCCACATAACCCAAACCAACGACGGCAATCACGCTCACGATCAATCTCCAAAAAAGCAGTTCAAGTTTGGCCCGGCTCAGCCGCGGCCGTAGCTGTCTTCATATCGGACGATATCGTCCTCGCCCAGATAGGAGCCCGACTGGACCTCGATGATTTCCAGCGGTACTTTTCCCGGATTTGCCAGGCGATGCAGCTGGCCCAGGGGAATGTAGGTGCTTTGATTCTCGCTGAGCAAGAGGACCTGCTCGCCGTTGGTGATCTCGGCCGTGCCGGATACCACGATCCAATGCTCGGCGCGATGGTGGTGCTTTTGCAGGCTCAACGAGGCGCCGGGCTTGACCATGATGCGCTTGACCTGGAAGCGTGCGCCCATGTCGATGCTGTCGTACCAGCCCCAGGGGCGATGCACCTTGCGGTGCAGGGTCTGCTCGCCGCGCTTCTCGCGGCCGAGCTGGGCCACGATGTTCTTCACGTCCTGGCTCTTGCTGCGCTCGGCCACCAGCACCGCATCGGGGGTTTCGACGATGACGATGTCGTCCAGCCCCACCGCGGCCACCAGCCGGCTGGTGGCATGCACCAGGGTGTTGTGACTGTCGGAGATGATGGTGTCGCCGCGGCTGGCATTGCCCTGGGCGTCCTTCGCGGCCACCTGCCAGACCGCCTCCCAGGCGCCCAGGTCGTTCCAGCCGGCGTTCAGCTCCACCATGCGCAGCACGAAGTCGCTGCCGGGGCAGCGCTCCATCACCGCATAGTCCACCGATTCGGCCGGCACCTGGGTGAACAAAGCTTTGTCGGGGCGCACGAACAGGCCGTCGACCTGGCGCGCCGCGTACGCGGCCTGGGCCGCCGCGGCGATGTCGGGGCGAAAGCCCTGCAGCGCCTTCATCCAGCTGCTGGCGCGCAGCACGAACATGCCGCTGTTCCAGAAATAGCCGCCCGCGGCCAGATAGGCCGCGGCGGTGGCGGCATCGGGCTTCTCGACAAAGGCCTCGACGTTGAGGCCGCGCGCGTCGTGGCTGCTGCGGATATAGCCGTAGCCGGTCTCGGGGCGGTCGGGGGTGATGCCCAGGATGACGATGGCGCCGTCGGCCGCGGCGCGCACGGCGGACTGCAGCGCGGCGGTAAAAGCGGCAGCGTCGGTGACGGTCTGGTCGGCGGGCGTGACCACCAGCACCGGATCCATGCCACCTTCCAGCGCCTGCAGCGCCGCCAGCGTCAGCGCCGGCGCGGTGTTGCGGCCGGCCGGCTCCAGCAGCACGGCGCCGGGCGTGGCCGCGGTCTCGCGCAGCTGGTCCAGCACCATGAAGCGGTGCTCCTCGTTGCCCACCACCAGGGTGGGGGCCACGGCAATGTCCGCCGCGCCCAGCGCCGCCAGGCGTTCGGCGGCCTGCTGGAACAGGCTGCTATTGCCCGCCAGCACCAGGAATTGCTTGGGATAGCCGGCACGCGACAGCGGCCACAGCCGCGTGCCGCTGCCGCCGGCCATGATGACGGGCTGTACCTGGATGGTGCTCATGCTTGTTCAAATCCCTGTGGGTTCATGCTCTGCCAGCGCCAGCTGTCCTCGCACATGCGTTGCAGATCGTGGCGGGCCACCCAGCCCAGGCGTTCGCGCGCCAGGCTGGGGTCGGCGTAGTTGGCCGCAGCGTCGCCGGGGCGGCGCGCCACGATGGCATAGGGGATGGGCCTGCCGCTGGCCTGCTCATAGGCGCGCAGCAGTTCAAGCACGCTGTAGCCGCGCCCGGTGCCCAGGTTCACGGTGATGGACTCGCTGCCGCCCAGCAGGAAGCGCAGCGCCGCCACATGACCCTCGGCCAGGTCGAGGACATGGATGTAGTCGCGCACGCCGGTGCCGTCGGGCGTGTCGTAATCGCCGCCGAACACCTGCACGCGCTCGCGCCGGCCCACCGCAACCTGGGCCACATAGGGCATCAGGTTGTTGGGGATGCCGCGCGGGTCCTCGCCGATCAGCCCGCTCTCATGCGCGCCCACCGGGTTGAAGTAGCGCAGCGCGGCGGTTTGCCATCGCGCATCGGCAGCGCCCAGGTCGCGCAGAATCGTCTCGCCCATCAGCTTGGTGGCGCCGTAGGGGTTGAGGGCGGCAAGCGGCGCATCCTCGCGCAGCGGCAGGCTCGCGGGCATGCCATAGACGGTGGCGCTGGAGCTGAACACCATGCGGCTGCAGCCATGGCGGCGCATGGCCTCGACGGTGCCCAGCAGGCCGCCGACGTTGTTGCGGTAATAACGCAGCGGTTGCTCGGCGGATTCGCCCACCGCCTTGAAGGCGGCGAAATGCACCACCGCGTCGGGCTGGTGGCGCGCGAACACGTCGTCCAGCGCCTTGGCGTCGTTGACGTCGGCGCATTCGAACAGCGGCGCCTGGCCGCTCAGGCGCGCCAGGCGCTCCAGCACCTGCGGCGAGCTGTTGCTGAAATTGTCGAGCCCAACCACGCGGTAGCCGGCGGCCAGCAGGGCCAGCCAGGTGTGCGAGGCGATGTAACCGGTGGCGCCGGTGAGCAAAATAGTGGTGGACATGGCGGGCTTACCTGATCACGGCCTGGCCGTAGCAGCCATAGGTGTTGGCGCTGTAGGCATAGAGCGCGGTGCTGCTGCTGCGGCCCGAGTGACTGACTTGGCAGCCCAGCTCCAGGCCGCGCGAATAGATCCAGCGCGCGCCCAGTTTGTAGGCGCGGTCGCGGTCCTGGTTGCTGCTCTGGAAGAAGCTGTCGGAGCGGTCGGTGTCGCTCAAGGTCAGGCCGGCATCCAGCAGCAGCTTGCCGCTGAGCTCAAAGCTGCTGTCGAGCTGCAAGGCCTTGGTGATGCGGTTGTAGTCGGTGTTGAAATTGGCGAAGCCGAGGTAATAGCTGTCCAGGCCCGAGTCGCGCGAGAGCCGGGTGCTGAACGACCATTTGGCCGTGGGCTGCCATTGCCACACCACCGTGCCGGTGACGCCGCTGAAGTCGCGCAAATTCGAGAGGCTGTGGCTGGAGCGGCTGGCGCTCAGCCGTGCATCGACCCTGCTGGCGCCGCTGGCCTCCCAGCCGGCGCTGAGGTCGACGTCATTGCGCGTGAATTCGTCCGGCGTGACGACATTGCCCTGCACCAGATAGCGCGGGTTCTTGCCCTTGGTATGGCGGCCCGCCAGGCCCAGGCGCAGCGGGCTGCTGGGGCGCCACACCAGGCCCAGCGACGCGGCATCTTCGCGGTAGTTCAGGCGCGTGTACTCGATCGCGCTGAATTCGCGCTGGCGGTGTGTCAGCACCGCCTCCAGCGTCAGCTTGGTCACCAGACCCAGGCGCGCGATGCCCTGCAGCTGGCTGTTGTCCTCGGTGTTCTTCTTGAAGATGGGCGTGATGCCGCTGCCGATGTTGTAGTCGGCCAGCGAACGTCGCTTGCTGGCGCTCAAGCTGCCCGAGAGCCGTTCGATGCTGGCCCAGTCCAGGCCCAGCTTGGCGGAATAGGAAACGTTGTTGAGCTCGCTGTTGTGGCGGTAGCGGTTCGCCTGCAGCGACACATCGCCGAACAGGCGTTGGCGGCCCAGGCGCTGGTCCAGCCCGGCCAGCAGGCTGGCATTGCCGACCTCGTCGCTGTTGGCGGCCTGGCTCTGCCGGTAGACATTGGAGACGTGGTAGAGCCCCAGCGAGCCACCCAGGTAGTAGGGGCTGGTCTCGGCCTGCGCCGCGCCGCCCATCAGCAGCAGGGCCAGCAGGGTCAGGTGTTGCCGCAGCGCGATCTTGGTGGTCATGGCGGGGTCGTCAGTAGGCATTGCGGTCGAACAGCATGAGCTTGGCGGTGCGCACGATGATTTGCAGGTCCAGGCCCAGCGACCAGTTGCGCAGGTATTCCAGATCGTATTCGACGCGCGCCTTCATCTTGTCGATGGTGTCGGTCTCGCCGCGCAGGCCGTTCACCTGGGCCCAGCCGGTGATGCCGGGCTTGACCTTGTGGCGCACCATATAGGCCTTGATGAGCTTGCGGTATTCCTCGTTGTGCGCCACCGCATGCGGGCGTGGCCCGACGATGCTCATGCGCCCCTGCAGCACGTTGATGAACTGCGGCAGCTCGTCCAGCGAGGTGCGGCGTATGAAGGCGCCGAATTTGGTGATGCGCGGGTCGTCCTTGGTGGCCTGTCTGACCACCGGGCCGTTGTCCAGACTGCGCATGGAGCGGAATTTGTAGACGATGATCTCCTCGCCGTCCAGGCCGTTGCGGCGCTGCTTGAAGATCACGGGTCCGGGCGAGCTGAGCTTCACGCCCACGGCGATGGCCAGCAGGATGGGCGAGATCAGCACCAGGATCAGGGCGGCCAGCACCACATCGCTGGCGCGTTTGACGAGTTCGTTGATGCCGGTGAAGGGGGTCTCGCAGATGCCCACCACCGGCACCCCGTTCATGTCCTGCAGGCGGCCCTGGATGATGCTGATGCCGAACACATCGGGCACGAAGAACAGCGAGGCGGTGGTGCCCTGGATCTGCTCCAGCAACTGCACGATGCGCGGCTGCGAGCCCAAGGGCAGGGTGATGTAGACCTCGCGCACATTGTGCTGGCGCACATAGTCGCTCAGCTCGCTGAGCATGCCCAGCAGATGTTGGGTGGTGTCGGGATGCAGGCGCTCGTCCTGGCGGTCGTCGAAAAAACCCAGCAGCTCGACGCTGCCGTGCGGCCCCACTGCCAGCGCCTTGGCCACCTTGGCGCCCAGTGGTCCGGCACCCACGATCACCGCGCTGCGCCGCGAGCTGGGCCGCGCGGCCTGCCAGCGCAGCAGGCGCCGGCCGATCAGGATGGCCAGCAGCTGGGCCAGCGGCGTGATGACGCCCCACCACATCAGCACCCTGTCTTCGAAGTAGTGCAGGCTGTTGGTGGCGTAGCCGAACATGCCCAGGATCAGCAGCAGGGTGATCCAGGAGCCCAGCACGTCCAGGGTGGCGCTGACCGGGTGTTCGGCAAAGCGGTTGCGGCCCGGGAAGGTGAGCGCGAACACCAGCAGGCCCAGCGTGTACGAGGAGCGCAGCACCGGCTCATCGAAATAGTCGTTCACCAGGAAGAAGCACAGCACGATCAGGCTGGGCTCCAGGAAGGCGGCGATCAAGGATTGGACCGATTGCGGCGCGCTGTAGAAGGTTCTCTTGTAGCTGCGGTCCTCGAACATCTCGGCGTGGCTCCCGGTGCCTGTCGTGTTGTTTCCTTGCGGCGCTTGTGCCGTCAGTCCAGCCCCCCTGCCTGGACATGAGCGCGGATTCTCTCTCAATAAAGCGGGGGTCCTGACTGGGGCGCCCCCCTAAGTCGAGGCTGTCTACAATCCTCCGATGCTGAACGATTGGTCAAAACTCTGGGCACCGGCGGTGCAGGATCGCATCACCTTGTTGCTCAACCATGTCATTTCGCGCGAGAGCCACGCGATGGCGCGGCTGCAGACGCAGGCCGGCAAGTCGGTGCTGGTGCATCTGAAGGCTTGGCCGGGGTTGCTGCCGGCCGTGCCCGACCTGGCCCTGCAGGTCACGCCCGCCGGCCTGTGGGAGCGGCTCGACGCCGCGCCGGCCGACGCGCTGCGCATCGAGATCGATGCCTCCAACCCCGCCGCACTGGCGCTCGGCGCGCTCACCGGCGCCAAGCCCGGCGTGCAGATCCAGGGGGACGCCGCCTTTGCCGCCGAGATGAACTGGCTGATGGAGAACCTGCGCTGGGACCTTGAGGACGACCTGGCCCAGCTCGTCGGCCCGGCGCCCGCGCATCAGCTTGCACGTTGGGGCGGGGCGATCGCCCAGGCCATTGCCAAGTTTGCCAAGCTGGTCGAAGGCGCGCGCAGCCCGGCATGAGGTACTTCGCCCGCCTGCTGGTCATCGCCTGGACCATTTTCCGCTTCGGCCTGGACGAGATGGCCCTGTCGGGCCTGAGCGGGCGGCGTTTCCGCTGGCTGCGCCGGCTGATATCGGTGGGCCGCAGCTGGCAGCAGCCGCGCGGCGTGCGCCTGCGCCTGGCGCTGGAGCGGCTGGGGCCGATCTTCGTCAAGTTCGGCCAGGTGCTCTCGACGCGGCGCGACCTGGTGCCGGCCGACATCGTCGAGGAGCTGGCGCGCCTGCAGGACGATGTGCCGCCGTTCCCGGCCGAGACCTCGCGCGCCCTGGTGGAGAAAGCCTTCGGGCGCAGGATAGAAGAGCTGTTCGGCAGCTTCGAGGCCGAGCCGGTGGCCAGCGCCTCGATCGCCCAGGTGCATTTCGCCACCCTCAAGGATGGCCGCGAGGTGGCGGTGAAGGTGCTGCGCCCCGGCATGCTGGACGTGATCGAGGACGACCTGGCCCTCTTGCGCACCATCGCCGGCTGGGTCGAGCGCCTCAGCGCCGACGGCCGGCGCCTCAAGCCGCGCGAGGTGGTGGCCGAGTTCGACACCTATCTGCACGACGAGCTCGACCTGGTGCGCGAGGCCGCCAACGCCGCCCAGCTGCGCCGCAATATGGACGGGCTGAACCTGGTGATGGTGCCCGTGATGATGTGGGAGCTGTGCAGCAGCGAGGTGATCGTGATGGAGCGCATGAGCGGCGTGCCCATCAGCCAGCTGCAGCGCCTGAAGGATGCCGGCATCGACATCCCCAAGCTGGCGCGCGATGGCGTCACCATCTTCTTCACCCAGGTGTTCCGCGACGGCTTCTTCCACGCCGACATGCACCCGGGCAATATCCAGGTGAGCCTGGCGCCGGAGACCTTCGGCCGCTATATCGCCTTGGACTTCGGCATCATCGGCACGCTCACCGAGGTGGACAAGGAATACCTGGCGCAGAACTTCATCGCCTTCTTCCAGCGCGACTACAAGCGCGTGGCCGAGCTGCACATCGAATCGGGCTGGGTGCCCCCTGAGACCCGCGTGGACGAGCTCGAAAGCGCGGTGCGCGCGGTCTGCGAGCCGCATTTCGACCGGCCGCTCAAGGACATCTCGCTGGGCCAGGTGCTGATGCGCCTGTTCCAGACCTCGCGCCGCTTCAACGTCGAGATTCAGCCCCAGCTGGTGCTGCTGCAGAAGACCCTGCTGAATGTGGAGGGCCTGGGCCGCCAGCTCGACCCCGAGCTGGACCTCTGGGCCACCGCTAAGCCCTTCCTGGAGCGCTGGATGAACGAGCAGGTGGGCTGGCGCGCCCTGGTGCACCAGCTCAAGAAAGAGGCGCCGCGTTATGCCCAGCTCTTCCCCGAGCTGCCGCGCCTCCTGCACGACGCGCTCAAGCGCCAGGCCTCGCCGCACGATGGCCGCGCCATGCAGGCGCTGATCCAGGAGCAGCGCCGCACCAACCGGCTGCTGCAGGCGCTGCTCTATGGTGCGGTGGGCTTCACCCTGGGGCTGCTGGCGGCCAATGTGCTGATGCGCGTGCATTGGTTCTGAGTTCGGACCGAAGGGAAGCCCTGCGGCTTCCCTGACGCCGAACGAAGGGCTGGCTGCCTGCCAGCGGACAGGCTGAGCCGCCTCAAGTTGCACCGATAATCCGGCCCGCCTTCCTTTGCCCGCAACGCTTGCCATGAACACCACGCTGATCGTCTTTGTCGTGCTCTACCTGCTGGGGACCCTGAGCCTGGGGGTCTGGGCCGGCACCCGCATCAAGAACACCAGTGACTTCGCCATTGCCGGCCGCAGCCTGCCGCTGATCATGGTGATCACCACCACCTTCGCCACCTGGTTCGGCGCCGAGACGGTGATGGGCATACCGGCCAAGTTCGTGCAGGGCGGGCTGAGTGCGATTGTCGAAGACCCCTTCGGTGCCGGCACCTGCCTGATCCTGGTGGGCGCCTTCTTTGCCACCAAGCTCTATCGGCAGAACCTGCTGACCATCGGCGACTTCTACCGCCAGCGCTTCGGCAAGGGCGTGGAGGTGTTCTGTTCCAGCGCCATCATCCTGAGCTACCTGGGCTGGGTGGCGGCGCAGATCACCGCGCTGGGGCTGGTGTTCAATGTGCTCACCGACGGCGCCATGAGCGAGACCGCCGGCATGATCGTCGGCACGCTGGCGGTGCTGATCTATGTGGTGATCGGCGGCTTCCTTGCCGTCGCCTGGACCGACTTCATCCAGATGATCGTGCTGGTGATCGGCCTGTCGGTGATCGCGGTGTTCTCGGCCGATCTGGCCGGCGGCGCCGACAAGGTGTTGGCGATGGCGCAGAGCAAGGAGCTGTTCCGCTTCCTGCCCGAGCCCAGTTTCACCGAGATCGCGATGTTCGTCGGCGCCGGCGTCACCATGATGCTGGGCAGCATTCCGCAGCAGGACGTGTTCCAGCGCGTCATGTCGGCCAAGGACGAGAAGACCGCCCGCAACGGCGCCATGATAGGCGGCATCAGCTACATCCTGTTCGCCGCCGTGCCCATGTTCATCGTTGCCAGCGCGGTGGTGGTGATGGGCCAGCAGGCCCTGGACGTGGCTCGCGACGACTACCAGAAGCTGCTGCCCCTGTTCGTGCTCAGCAAGATGCCGCTGGTGATGCAGATCCTGTTCTTCGGCGCGCTGCTCTCGGCCATCAAGAGCACCTCCTCGGCCACGCTCTTGGCGCCCTCCACCAGCTTTGTCGAGAACATCCTGAAGAACCTGCGCCCGCGCATGGGCGACCGCCAGCAGCTGCTGGCGATGCGCCTGACCATCATCGTGTTCGCCGCCCTGGTGCTGGCCTATGCGATCGCGATGCAGGGCACGTCGATCTACGAACTGGTGTCCTCGGCCTACCAGATCACCCTGGTGGGCGCCTTCGTGCCGCTGGTGATGGGCCTGTACTGGCAGCGCGCCACCACCCAGGGGGCGATCTTCTCGCTGGTGGGCGGCATCGCGGTCTGGATCGCCTTCCTGCCCCAGGTCAGCAGCCTGGGCGCGGCCTTCCCGGGCCAGCTGGCCGGCCTGCTGGTGGCGATGGTGGCGATGGTGCTGGGCTCGCTGGCGCCGCAGTGGCTGAAGAACCGCCATGAGCACAAGCGCCATGTGGCGGGCCTGGCCGATGAGGCCGCTCCCCTATAATTCGCGTTTCCTGTCAATAGCTTAGAGCCTCCCATGCCGATCTACGCCTACCGCTGCAGTACCTGCGGTCACGCCAAAGACGTGCTTCAAAAGCTGTCTGATGCCCCGCTGAGCAGCTGCCCCGCCTGTGGTGCGGAGAGTTTCAGCAAGCAAATCACCGCCGCCGGCTTCCAGCTCAAGGGCTCGGGCTGGTATGCCACCGATTTCAAGGGCGGCAGCACGGCCGCGCCGGCGGCCACGGCAGGCGCCACGGCAGCAGCACCCGCGGCCGAGGCCGCACCGGCCGCCGCCACGCCTTGCGGGGGCTCCTGCGCCTGCCACTGAGTCGGGACCAAGCGCCGTGCCAGTGCACGGCGTTTGCCCGACGAAGGAAGGGGCGCCTGCCAGCGCCCCGGCCACATTCCACAAGGAATCCAGTGAGAAAGTACATCATCGCCGGCCTGCTCGTCTGGTTGCCGCTTGCCATCACCATCTGGGTGTTGCATCAGGTGCTGGGCGTCGTCAACGGCGTGTTCGACTCGCTGCTGGGTGCCCTCAAGGTGCTCTCGCCAGCCTCCCTGCACGATGGCATCACCAGCCTGCGCGACATCCCCGGCCTGGGCCTGGTGATACTGGTGGGCGGCCTGCTGCTCACCGGCATGTTCGTGGCCAATATCTTTGGCCAGTGGTGGCTCAGGCAATGGGACAAGCTGATGTCCAGCATCCCCATCGTCAAGAGCATCTACAGCTCGGTCAAGCAGGTCTCGGACACGCTGTTCTCCAGCAGCGGCAACGCCTTTCGCGAGGCGGTGCTGGTGCAGTATCCGCGCGAGGGCAGCTGGACGATTGCCTTCGTCACCGGCTCGCCCAGCGGCGAGGTGGCCAGGCATTTCCCCGAGGAGCATGTGAGCCTGTACGTGCCCACCACGCCCAACCCCACCTCGGGCTTCTTTCTGATGATGCCGCGCACCAGCATCCGATCGCTGGACATGAGCGTGGACGAGGCGCTCAAGTACATCATCTCGATGGGGGTGGTGGCGCCCGGCCCGGTGGCCCTGGAAGCCGGCAACCACCGAAATTTGCCGGGTTGATCGCCCCGGCCGGCGTTCAACCCTGAGGGCAGCCTGCCCGCCAGAGCCTCAATCAAGACAAGACCTGACCCCGCCGCATCCGGGATGCGGCGCACCTGCAAGAATTCGGAGAACTAGATATGCGTACCTGCTATGCCGGCCAAGTCAGCGAGAAGCTGCTCGACCAGACCGTGACCCTGATGGGCTGGGCCCACCGCCGCCGCGACCATGGCGGCGTGATCTTCATCGACCTGCGCGACCGCGAGGGCCTGGTGCAGGTGGTCTGCGACCCCGATCGCGCCGAGATGTTCAAGGTGGCCGAAGACGTGCGCAACGAGTTCTGCCTGAAGATCGTCGGCAAGGTGCGCGCGCGCCCGGCCGGCACCGAGAACGCCAACCTCACCAGCGGCAAGATCGAGATCCTCTGCCATGAACTGGAAGTGCTGAACCCCTCGGTGACGCCTCCGTTCCAGCTCGACGACGAGAACCTCAGCGAGACCACGCGCCTCACGCACCGCGTGCTGGACCTGCGCCGCCCCTATATGCAGAACAACCTGATGCTGCGCTACCGCGTGGCGATGGAGGCGCGCAAATTCCTGGACGAGCATGGCTTCATCGACATCGAGACGCCCATGCTCACCAAGAGCACGCCCGAGGGCGCGCGCGACTACCTGGTGCCCAGCCGTGTGCACGACGGCACCTTCTTCGCGCTGCCGCAATCGCCCCAGCTCTTCAAGCAGCTCTTGATGGTGGCCGGCTACGACCGCTACTACCAGATCACCAAGTGCTTCCGCGACGAAGACCTGCGCGCCGATCGCCAGCCCGAATTCACCCAGATCGATATCGAGACGAGCTTCCTCACCGAGCAGGAAATCCGTGACATGTTCGAGGGCATGATCCGCCACGTCTTCATGAAGGCGCTGAACGTGGACCTGGGCGCCTACCCGGTGATGAAGTATGCGGACGCGATGCACCGCTTCGGCTCGGACAAGCCGGACCTGCGCGTCAAGCTCGAGTTCACCGAACTCACCGACGTGATGGGCGATGTCGACTTCAAGGTCTTCTCCACCCCCGCCACCACCCCGGGTGGCCGCGTGGTCGCCCTGCGCGTGCCGGGCGGCGCGGCCATGAGCCGCGGCGAGATCGACAGCTACACCGAGTTCGTGAAGATCTACGGTGCCAAGGGCCTGGCCTGGATCAAGGTCAACGAAGTGGCCAAGGGCCGTGAAGGCCTGCAAAGCCCCATCGTCAAGAACCTGCACGACCGTGCCGTGGCCGACATCCTGGCGCGCACCGGCGCGCAGGACGGCGACCTGCTGTTCTTCGGTGCCGACAAGGCCAAGGTGGTGAACGACGCCATCGGCGCGCTGCGCCTGAAGGTGGGCCACAGCGAATTCGGCAAGGCCAATGGCCTGTTCGAAGACCGCTGGGCGCCGCTGTGGGTGGTGGACTTCCCGATGTTCGAGCACGACGAAGAGAACGACCGCTGGGCGGCCGTGCACCATCCCTTCACCGCGCCCAAGGATGGCCATGAGGACCTGATGGTCAGCGACCCGGGCAAGTGCATCGCCAAGGCCTACGACATGGTGCTCAATGGCTGGGAACTCGGCGGCGGCTCGATCCGTATCCACCGCGCCGAGGTGCAGAGCAAGGTGTTCGACGCCCTCAAGATCAGCAAGGAAGACGCGCAGGTCAAGTTCGGCTTCCTGCTGGACGCGCTGCAATACGGCGCGCCCCCGCACGGCGGCCTGGCCTTCGGCCTGGATCGCCTGGTGACGCTGATGACCAAGGCCGATTCGATCCGCGACGTGATCGCCTTCCCCAAGACCCAGCGCGCCCAATGCCTGCTGACCGGCGCACCTTCCAACGTCGACGAGAAGCAGCTGCGCGAGTTGCATATCCGCCTGCGCAATGCGGGGGCTGCGGCGGCCTGAGCTGCGGCTGTTCGCTAACTTCCCAAAGGGCCGCAGTAGCGGCCCTTTTTCATGGGGCATCGCCAAGCATCTGTGGACCTTGGTCCGGTTGCGCGCGTTTGCGGCGAGCTGGCACGGGCGGCCTGATCGTCACCGAATCGACAGGCCGCTATGTGCCGGTTCCCAGACACCGGTGCAGCCAATTCTGGCCTGGACGCTTCGCCCGCCTGCCGCGACGCGCATCAAGCATGCGGCGGCCCCGGCGGCGCGCAGCGCGGCAGCCGCAGCTCCACGCTGAGGCCCTGGCCGGGCGTGCTGCTGAGCGCGATCTGGCCGCCCAGCAGGCCGGTCACGAGGTTGTAGGCGATGTGCAGGCCCAGGCCCGAGCCGCCCTGGCCGAGTTTGGTGGTGAAGAAGGGATCGAAGGCGCGCGCAAGATGGGCGGCCGACATGCCCACGCCGTTGTCGCGTACCCACAGCGTCAGGGCCTCGGGGCCTGCGGCCTCGGCCTCGATGCTGATATGGCCGGGCCCGCCCTCGGGAAAGCCATGCTGGGCCGCATTCGTCACCAGGCCGATCAGCAGCTGCACCAGCGGCCCGGGGTAGCTGTCCAGCTGCAGCCGCGCATCCACCCGCTGGTCCAGCGTGATGCCACGCGGACGCAGGGTCGGCAGCAGGCTCAGGCTGGTTTCGTGCACCACCGCGGCGAGCGCAAACTCGCGGCGCTGGTAGTCCGACTGCGACACCGCCACCTGCTTGAAGCTGACGATCAGCTTGCTGGCCCGCTCCAGGCTGTGCAGCAGCAGCTCGGTGCCCGCCGCCAGCTCGCCCAGAAACTGCTGCAGCTGCGATTTGCGCAGGCCCGCCTGCAGCGCCAGCTCGAAGCCGCTGCGCTGGTCCGCCAACGTGCTGGCCATCAGCAGGGCATTGCCTATGGGCGTGTTGAGTTCATGCGCCACCCCGGCCACCAGGCTGCCCAGCGCGGCCAGTTTCTCGCTGCGCACCAGCTCCTGGGTGCGCGCCTGCACGCGCATCTCCAGGCTCTGGTTGAGCTCCTGCAGCGCACGCTGCGCGCGCAGCAGCTCGGTGATGTCGCGGTAGCTGGTCAGCACCTTGCGGTCGCCGCCGACCTCGACATAACGCCCCGACAGCAGGCAGTCGCGCACGCTGCCGTCGGCATGGCGCAGCCGCACCTCGCGCTCCAGCACCTCGGGGCTGCGCAAGAGATCCTCGGCATAGCGTTGGCGTTCCGCGGGTTCCAGCCAGAAGCCGAAGCGGTTGCCGCCCTGGCCTTCCTTGCTGCCTGGCGCATAACCGAAGGCCTGGTACCAGGCCTGGTTCCAGAAGCTCTCGCCCAGGCCAGGCCGCAGGGGCGAATAGGACATCGGCAGCGGCGCCGCGTCGAAGAGGGCAAAGAAGCTGCGCTCGCTGCGGCGCAGATCCAGCTCCTCGCGCTTGCGCGCGCTGATGTCGGTGCCGGACACAAGCAGCAGCGTGCCTTCGCCATCCAGCCCGCTGGCCGACCAGAGCAGCCATTGCTCTCGCCCGTCGGGCGCGGCATGTCGCAGCTCCAGCGGTTCGCTCGCCTTCAGCAGGAGCTGGCTGCCTGGCAGGCCCAACGCATCCAGGCGCTGGCCCAGCACCTGCTCGCGCGGCAGACCCAGCAGTTGCAGCAGCGCCGGGTTGGCGTCGACCACGCCATCGTCGGCCAGGCGCACCATCGCGAGCGGCTGGGGCAGCGCGTCGAACACCAGGCGCCGCGCTAGCGCCTGCATGCTGCGGGTGGATGCGGGGTGCATGAGCGGCAACTATACGGGGGCGGGCTGCCGTGGCGCCTTTGTCGTGCTGCGCTCACGGCCGTTTCCGACGCTGCTCCCGCCACGCCCCCGGTGTGCTCCCGGTCCAGCGCCTGAAGGCGCGCCAGAAGGTGCTGGGCTCGGCGAAACCCAGCAACTGGCCGATCTCGGCGAGCGGCTGGGCGCTGCGGGCCACGGCCTGCAGGGCGGCATCGCGGCGGGCCTCGTCGAGCAGGCGGCTGAAGTCCAGCGGCGGCTCGGCGGCGGCCATGCGCCTGGCCAGCGTGCGCGGGCTCAGGGCCAGGGCCTGGGCGGCCTGCGCGCGCGCGGGCAGCCGGCCTTGCTGCAGCTGCGCGGCGATCCAGCGGCGCAGCTCTTGGGACAGCTGGGCGGGGCTGGAGAGCTCGGCCAGGCGAGCGGCGGCGAGCCGGCGCTGGGCATGCGACTGCTGTGCGTCGGCCTGGGGCAGGGGCGCGTCGAGCAGGGCGTTGTCGAACAGCACGCCACTGAAGGCCTGGTCGAAGGCCACCGGGCAACGGAACAGCTGCTGGTAAGCGGCCAGGGGGCCGATGGCGGGCTGGTTGAATTGCAGCTTCAGCGGGCGCAGCAGCGTCCGCCCGCCCTGGCGGCCGGTGACGGCGCGCGCAAAGCTGACCACGGCGGCCAGCACGGCCTCGATCTGATGCGGGCTGTAGGCCAGCGTGCCCTGGCGTGGGTGGTAGACCACCCAGCTGGACTGCCCGCCGGCAATGATCTGCAGGCGCGCGCCGTCGCTGATCAGGCGCTGGTATTTCTGCACCAGGGCGATGGCCTCGCGCAAGCTGGCCGAGGCGCGCAGGGCCTCGCCCAGTACCGCAAAGCTGGCCGGCCCCACCTGCGCGCCGGCCTTGAGGCCGAAGCCGGGATCCTGTGTGCACTGCACGGCGGCGCGCCACAGCCTCGTCACCTGGTCGATGGGCCAGCGCTGCTGAGCCGCCAGCTCCGCCGCCGGAATGCGCGCGGCCGCCAGCACGGCCTCGGACGGCACCCCCAGCCGGGCGGCGGCGGCCAACACGGTGTGCACCCAATCCAGCGAGACGGTGGCCTGCAGGGTCAAGCTGCCTGTCCTCCAAGGTCAATCGAGGCGGCATCATAGGCCGCTAAGCTGCACGCGTCTGCACTCATGCATGCCCGAGGAGAGCGGCCGATGGAACAGCAAGCGCAACAGCAGCAGCATGCCTGCGATCTGGTGGTGGTCGGCGGTGGCCTGGCCGGCATCGTCACCGCGCTGCAGGCCCTGCGCGCCGGCCAGTCCGTGTGCCTGGTGGATCGCGACACGCCCGAGCGCCTGGGTGGCCTGGCGCTCTGGGCCTTTGGCGGCATGGCCCTGGTGGGCACGCCGCTGCAGGCGCGCATGAAGATCCCCGACAGCCCCGAACGCGCCTATCGCGACTGGCTGCGCTTTGGCGAGTTGGAGGCCGAGCCCGCCGACAGCCCGCGCCTGCAATGGGCGCGCCATTACGTGGAGCGCTCGCGTGCCGAGGTCTACGACTGGCTGATCGCCGAGGGCATCAAGTTCATGCCCGCGGTGAACTGGGTGGAGCGCGGCCTGCACGGCGATGGCAACAGCCTGCCGCGCTATCACATCGTCTGGGGCACGGCGCGCGCGCTCACGCTGACGCTGATCGCCGCGCTGCGCGCCGCCGCTGGTGGGGGTGGGGGTGGGGGCGGCCGCCTCACCCTGCTGCACGGCCACCGCGTCACGGCGCTGGAGCGCGAGGGCGCTGCGATCACGGGCGCCATCGCCTTGGATGAACGCAGCGGCGCCGAGCGGCGCCTGCGCGCGCCGGTGGTGGTGCTGGCCATGGGCGGCATCAACGGCAGCCATGCCCAGGTGCGCGCCAACTGGCCGGCGCAGCGGCCGCTGCCGGCCAGCATGCTCAACGGCGCCCATCCCTTTGCCGATGGACGCTTGCACCAGTGGGTGGACGAGCATCTGGGCGGGCAGATCACCCATGCCGGCGAGATGTGGAACTACGCGGCCGGCTTTCCCCATCCCTATCCGCATTTTGCTGGCCACGGCCTCTCCACCATCCCCTGCAAATCGGCGCTGTGGCTGGACCACAGCGGCCGGCGCATCGGCCCCCAGCCCCTGGTCACCGGCTTCGACACGCATTGGCTGTGCGAGCGCGTGGCCCAACAGGCGAAGCCCTGGACCTGGCATCTGCTGAACTGGCGCATCGGCGCCAAGGAGTTCGCCATTTCCGGCGCCGAACACAACCAGCGCATCCGCGACCAGCAGTTCCCGCAGTTCCTCAAGGAGACCCTGCTGGGCAACCACCGCCTGCTGCGCCAGATGCAGCGCGAGAGCCCGCATTTCCTGGTCGACGCCACGCTGGCCGGCCTGGCCGCCAAGATGAACGCGCTGACCGCTTCGCACGATGTCGACGCCGCCGTGCTGCAGGCCAGCGCCGATGCCTTCGACGCCAACTTCGCCCGCGGTGCCAGCCTGCACAACGACGACCAATTGCGCCGCATCCTGCATGCGCGCCAATGGGGGCCCGACAAGCTGCGCACCTGCAAGCCCGCGCCACTGCAACTGCGGGGTGCCGGGCCCTTCATCGCGATCCAGATGCAGTTGATCACGCGCAAGAGCCTGGGCGGCCTGCAGACCGATCTGCAAAGCCGCGTGCTCGACGCCGCAGGCCGGCCGATCAGCGGCCTCTACGGCGTGGGCGAGGCGGCTGGCTTCGGCGGCGGCGGCGCCTGTGGCAGGCGCTCGCTCGAAGGCACCTTCCTGCCCGGCTGCATACTCACCGCGCGCGCCGCCGTGCGGTCCATCGTCGCGGGCCGTTAAACGATTAGGCCCCAGCCAAACCATAAGGAGACAGCCATGCCCAATGGCGCACAAGCCCTGATGAAGACCCTGGTGGATGCCGGCATCGAGGTCTGCTTCAGCAACCCCGGCACCAGCGAGATGCACTTCGTGGCCGCACTGGACAGCGAGCCCCGCATGCGTGCCGTGCTGACCCTGTTCGAGGGCGTGGCCACCGGTGCGGCCGACGGCTACGCGCGCATGGCCGACAAGCCCGCCGCCACCCTGCTGCACCTGGGTTGCGGCCTGGGCAACGGCCTGGCCAATCTGCACAACGCGCGCAAGGGCAAGGTGCCGGTGCTCAATATCGTCGGCGACCATGCCACCACGCATACCCGCTACGACGCCCAGCTGCAGTCCGATATCGAGACCGTGGCGCGCAATGTCTCGCCGGGCTTTGTGCGCACCTCGCAGAGCAGCGCCGAACTCTGCCGTGACGCGGCCGCGGCGATCAGCGCCGCGCGCGGCCTGCCGGGCCAGGTGGCGACGCTGATCCTGCCGGCCGATGTGTCCTGGGGCGAGGGCGCCACGCCCGCGCCGCCGCCGCCGCTGCCTGTGCCTGCTGCGGCCGACGCGGCCACGGTGGCGGCCATCGCCGAACTGCTGCGCTCCGGCCAGCGCTGCGCCTTGCTGCTGGGCGGGCGTGCCCTGCGCGAGCCGGCCCTGCTGGCGGCGGCACGCATCGCCGCGGCGCAGGGCGGCGTGCGCCTGCTGGCCGAGGTCTTTCCCACGCGCATGGAGCGCGGCGCCGGCCTGCCGGCGGTGGAACGCATCGCCTACCTGGCCGAGCTGGCCAGCGTGCAGCTGGCCGATGTGCAACAGCTGATCCTGGTGGACGCCAAGTCGCCGGTGTCCTTCTTCGCCTACCCGGGCAAGCCCAGCGATCTGGTGCCCGCCGGCTGCCATGTGCATACCCTGGCCACGCCCGCGCAGGACGCCGCCGCCAGCCTGGAAGCGCTGGCCCTGGCCCTGGGCGCCGGCCAGGCCGAGCCCCGGCTGCAAGCCGCGCATCGGCCCGGCCGGCCGCGCGGCCGGCTCAACGCCGCCAAGGTCTGCAAGGCGGTGGGCCAGCTGCTGCCGGAGCGCGCCATCATCGTGGACGAGGCCATCACCTCGGGCCTGATGCTTGCGCTGATGACGGCCGGCGCGCCGCGCCACGACCTCATCACCCTGACCGGCGGCGCCATCGGCCAGGGCCTGCCCAACGCGGTAGGCGCGGCGGTGGCCTGCCCGGATCGCCCGGTGCTGGCCCTGGTGGGCGACGGCTCGGCCATGTACACCATCCAGGCGCTCTGGACCATGGCGCGCGAGCGGCTCAACGTCACCACGATCATCTTCAACAACGCCGCCTACTCGGTGCTCAAGGTCGAGCTGGAGCGGGTCGGTGCGGCCGAGAGCGGCCCCAAGGCGCGCGCGCAGTTCGAGCTGAATGGCCCGGTGCTGGACTTCGCTCGCCTGGCCCAGGGCATGGGGGTGCACGCGGTGCGGGCCGGCAGCGCCGAAGACTTCTGCACGGCGCTGGAATACGCGCTCGCCCATCCGGGCCCGCATCTGATCGAGGCCCTGGTGCCCGAGTCGCTCGGCGCTGCCAAGCGCCGCGTGCTGCCCTGGCTGCTGCGCGCCATCCCCGGCCTGCCGCCCGCCATGGCGCGCGCGCTCAAGCGCAAGATCTCACCCTGACGACGCCTGCCGCTATGCTTGCGAACTTTCTGACAGCATGGCGAGACGCAAGACATGACCCTGGGAGCGGCTGACAAGCAACGCTGGGAGCGCATCGTGATGCGCCATCCGAGGCTGGCCTTGCCGCATTTGCGGGCTGGCATGGCCTCGTCCGAATCCGGACCGTCTCACGCCGCCCTGCTGGGCGCCTTCTTCGTGCTGGAGCGCTGGGGCCGCGCCGCCGAGCTGCAGGGCGAGCTGCAGGCCGCGCTGCAGACCTTGAGGCGAGAGGTCGAGCGCCAGCGCTCGCTCAGCGAGGCGGCCGAACTCAGCGAGGCGCTGGGCCGCCTGCATTACCAGCGCGGCGACTATGTACAGGCCTGCCAGGCCTGGAGCGAAACGCTGGACTGGGCCGAGGACGATTCACGCCCCGCCTGCCTGGCGCGCATAGGCCTGGCCCACCTCTGCTACGCGCTGGGCGACTGGGCGCGCGGTGGCCGCGTGCTGGACCAGGCCGAGCTGCACTATGCGGGCCTGGCGCAAGATCCCTATCTGCGCGCCAAGATCGCGCTCAACCGCGCCGCCTCGCTGCGCGCCACCCAGGGCCCGCAGGCGGCGCGCGCCGTGCTGGACGAGGCCCTGGCGGCCGCCCGCGAGGCCGGCCATGCCGACTACCAGGCCGAGGCCCTGTGGCACCAGGCGCGTTGCGCCAAGGACAGCGGCGACGCCGCGCAGGCGCTCAGGCTGGCCCAGCTGACCCTGGCCTCGGCGCAGCGCTGCGGCTACCGCTGGCTGCATGCCCAGGCCGCGCTGTTGCTGTGCGAGCTCAGCAGTGGCGAGGCTGCCGTCGGCTGGGCCGGCCAGGCCCTGGCACTGGCCGAGGCCCTGCAATCGCGCCATCTGCAGGCCGCGGCCCATGGTCGCCTGGCCGAGCTGATGCGCGAGCAGGGCGAGCTGGGCCCCAGCTGGCATCACCAGCAGCAGCGCCAGCGCCTCGAATCCACGCTGGATCAGGGCCAGCTGCCGACGCAGCTGGAGGCCCTGGCCCGCTTCGACACCGACCCGCATGGCGCAGACGCCTTGTTGCTCGCCCTGGCCGGCCAGGCCTGGCCGCTGGATGACATGGCCGAGTTCGAGCGCCAATGGCAGGCGCTGCAGCCGCGCCTGGTGGAGGCGCTGGGCCTGAGCGCGGTGGGCCTGCAATGGCAGCGCCTGGGCACGCGGCCCGAGGCGGGAGCGCCGCAGGACGCGCGTCTCGCGCTTGAGCTGTGCCTGCAGGGCCGCCCGGTGGGCCGGCTGCTGCTGTGCCGGCCCGCGGGCGCGAGCTGGTCGCGCGCCGATGGCCGGCGCGCGCAGCGCCTGGCGGCCTGGCTGGAAGGGCTGCTGGCGCGCCTGGAGCAGAGCCTGCAGCGTGCCGAGACGCAGGCCGCCGAGCATGCCGAACTGCAGGGCCTGGACCGCCTGCTGGCCGCGCAGCTGGAGAGTTGGCGTGCCCAGCTGGAGCAGGGCGGCGCAGCACTGGAGTCGTTAGCTGAGCAGATGCAGGCGCTGGCCGAGTTCCGCCGCGGCGCACAGGACCATCAGCCGCGCGAACTGCTGCTGGCCGAGGAACTGGCCCGGCTCAAGACCGTCTATGCGCCGCTGCTGCGGGCGGGCGGCTGCGAGCTTGATTGGGTATTGGCGCCTGAACTCGTGCTCTGCCAGGCGCCGGCCCCGTGCCTGCGCTTGCTGGTCGAGTTGCTGATGCTGGCATTGGCGCGCGGCGCGCGGCGGCTGAGCCTGGCAGCCGAGGCTGCCGCCGAGGGCGCCATGCTGAAGCTGCAATACCGCGATGGGCTGGCCGCGCCCAAGAGCGGGCTGGACATGCTGACGCTGCAGCTGCGCCGCCTGGGTGGCACGCTGCGGGCCGAGCCCTGGGGGCTGGAGATCGACCTGCCGCTGCAGGCCGCCAAGCCGGCGCGCAAGCCGCGCAGGCGTTAGCCTCGCCTGGCCGCGCTGGGCGTCATGCCGGTCCAGCGTTTGAAGGCGGCGCGGAAATTGGCGGCCTCGCTGAAGCCCAGGCTGGCGGCGATCTCCTCGTTGCTGAGCCTGGTATGGCGCAGATAGTCGGTGGCGAGCCGGCAGCGCACCTTGTCCAGCAGTTGCTGATAGCTGCTGCCCTCCTCGGCGAGCTGGCGGCGCAAGGTGCGCGAGCTGATCTGCCATGCCGCCGCCACTTCCTCGATGCCGGGAAAACGCCCCGGCTCGCGCAGCAGCAGGGCGATCAGGCGACTGCTGAGTCCGCGCGCCTGCTGGAATTCGGCCAGCAGGCGCTCGCAGGTTTCGCGCGCCACCTGGGCGGTGGCCGGGTTGCCCTGGGCCGGCACATGCGCCAGCCAGCTGGCGTCAAAGCGCAGCTCGCAGCGCCCGCTGGAGAATTCGGCCGGGCAGCCCAGCAGCTCGGCATAGCGCGCCGCATGCGCGGGCGCCGAATAGGGCAGGCAGATGGCGAGCGGCGTGAGCGCTGCCGTTCCCAGCACATCGCGGTGCAGGGCCAGCTGGGTGCCCAGCTGCCACTCCAGCACAAAGCGGTAGAGCGGTGTCTGCTCGCCCAGCTGGTAGGCGTCGCCGAATTCCCAGGCCACCCAGGGCCCGCGCTCGGCAAAGTCCATGTCCAGCAGCGGCGCGCTGAGGGCGCGGTACTTCACGGCCATGGCCACGGCCTCGCGCGCCGTCGGGCTGCTCAAGAGCGCATAGCCATACAGGCCGAACTGGGTGATGCGGGCGGCCAGGCCGGCGCGCAGCGCCACATCGGCCTGCGGCGAGAGGCGCAGCGCATTTGCGCACACCGTCAGCAGCTGCTGGGCGCTGATGCGGGTGTCGGGCCGCGGCAGCGCCTCGCGCTGCAGGCCGGTGCCGGCCAGGGCCGCATCGGCGGGCACGCCCAGGCCCAGCAGTATCTCCACCAGCGCCTGCAGCTTGTGCGGGCGGTGGATGCGTTCGTCGAGCTGGGCAAAGTCGCTGGCCATGGCGGGGCAGTGTAGCGGTCCTGTCCGAAATTCACCTGTTTGTGGCGTTTGCAACCTCGGCAGACGCGGGCCGGCCGTCAACAATCGCTGCACCGCACGGGCTCCGCAGAGGGCCCGGCTCACCTCAGCGTCGGAGACAACGCGCATGCTCGCTGCCAACCCGCAAGCCATCGACCTGGTGCGGCTGAACTTCAACCCGCAGGCCCAGCTGGCACTCAGCCTGGTGCTGGCGCTGGTGATGTTCGGCATCGCGCTGGACCTGCATCTGGACGACTTCAAGCAGGCGCTGGCCAGGCCGCGCGCGCTCGTGATCGGCATGCTCAGCCACCACCTGCTGTTCCCGGCGGCCACCTTCGCGATGATCCAGCTGCTGCAGCCGGCGCCCTCCATAGGCCTGGGCATGCTCTTGGTTTCATCCTGCCCGGCCGGCCATATCTCCAACTTCTTCACCCACCGGGCGCGCGGCAATGCGGCGCTGTCGGTCTCGATCAGCACGCTCTCGACCCTGGGCGCGATCGTGATGACGCCGCTCAATGTGACGTTCTGGGCCTCGCAGGACCCGGCGCTGGCGGCGCTCTTGCGCAGCTTCTCGCTCGATCCCTTGCGCATGCTGCTGGAGGTGGGCCTGCTCCTGGGCCTGCCGCTGGCGGCCGGCTTGGGCGTCAAGGCGCGCTCGCCCGCACTGGCGCAGCGCCTGCACGGGCCGATGAAGCGCTTTTCGATGCTGGTGTTCCTGGCCTTTGTGGTGGGCGCACTGGCGCTCAACTGGGCCATCTTCATGGAATGGGGGCGCTATGTGGTGCTGCTGGTGCTGGCGCACAACGCCATGGCCCTGGCCGGCGGCTATGGCTTCGGCCGGCTGGCGCGCCTGCCCGAGCGCGATTGCCGCGCCGTGGCCTTCGAGACCGGCATCCAGAACTCGGGCCTGGGCCTGGTGCTGATCTTCAATTTCTTCGGCGGCCTGGGTGGCATGGCCATCATCACCGCCTGGTGGGGCATCTGGCATATCGCCGCGGGCATGGGGCTGTCGAGCTTCTGGCTCTGGCGCGATGGCCGCAAGGGGGTGGCAGCATGACGTCGAGAGTGCTTGTCACCGGCAGCGGTGGCTATCTGGGCCGGCAGCTGGTGGAGGCGCTGGCGGCCTCCAGCGAGCGGCCCGAGCTGCTCGTGGCCATGGACCTGCGCGAGCCGCCGCCCGCGCAGCGCCTGACCGGCGTGGTCTATGCCCAGGGCGATATCCGCAGCGCCGATCTGCAGGCGCTGATGATGCAACACCGCATCCAGCAGGTGGTGCATCTGGCCGCCATCGTCACACCGCCCAAGGGCAGCGACCGGCAGCTGGAGTACGAGGTCGATGTGCTCGGCACGCGGCGCCTCTTGGAGGCCTGCGTGGCCAGCGGTGTGGCCCAGGTGCTGATCTCGTCCTCGGGCGCGGCCTATGGCTATCACGCCGACAACCCGGCCTGGCTCAAGGAGAGCGACCCGCTGCGCGGCAACGAGGAATTCGCCTATGCCTGGCACAAGCGCCTGGTGGAGGAGCTGCTGGCCGACTACCGGCAGCGTCATCCCATGCTCAAGCAGACCATATTGCGCGTGGGCACCATCCTGGGCGAGCAGGTCGACAACCAGATCACCGCGCTGTTCGAGAAAAAGCGCATCCTGGTGCTGCGCGGCGCGGCGAGCCCTTTTGTCTTCATCTGGGACCAGGACGTGGTGGCCATCATCCAGCATGCGCTGCGCAGCGGCCGGGCCGGCATATTCAATGTGGCCGGCGATGGCGCGCTGGGCCTGCGCGAGCTGGCCGTGCGCATGGGCAAGCCCTGCCTGGTGCTGCCGCCGCTGCTCTTGCAGATCGCGCTGGCGATCGGCCACAAGCTGGGGCTGACGCGCTACGGCCCCGAGCAACTGCGCTTTCTGCGCTACCGCCCGGTGCTGGACAACCAGCGCCTCAAGACCGAGCTGGGCTATCGGCCGCGCAAGAGCTCGGCCGAGGTGTTCGAGCTCTGGTGGGCGAGCCGCCAGCGCGCAGCGCAGACGCGGCCATGAGGGCCCTCTGGCACGGGCAGGTGGCCGTGGTCACCGGCGCGGCGGGCGGCCTGGGCGCGGCGCTGGCCCGGCGCCTGGCCGCTGCGGGCGCGCGCGTGGCCCTGCTGGACCGTGACGGTGCCGCCGCCGAAAAGCTGGCCGTCGAGTTGCGCGGCAGCGGCTGCCAGGCGCTGGCCTGGGGCTGCGACATCAGCGATGCCGCCCAGGTGCAGCAGGTGTTCGCCCAGCTGGAAGGGCAGTGGGGCGCGGTGACGCTGCTGATCAACAACGCCGGCATCGCCGCGCGCGCTTTGGCGCGCGATTGCCGCGCCGAGGTGGTGCGGCGCGTGATGGCGGTGAACTATTTCGGCGCGGTGCATTGCACCGCGGCGGCGCTGCCCTCGCTGCTGGCCGCGCGCGGCCGCATCGTCGTGATCAGCAGCGTGGCGGGTTTTGCGCCGCTGATCGGCCGCAGCGCCTATGCCGCCAGCAAGCATGCGCTGCACGGCTATTTCGACAGCCTGCGCAGCGAGCTGCACGAGGCCGGCGTTGCGGTGACCCTGGTCTGCCCCAGCTTCATCGCCACCGGCATCGAGGCCGCGGCGCTGGGCGGCGACGGCAGGCCGCTGGCGCGCCGGCGCGATGTGAGCGGCCGCCTGGCCACGCCGGACGAGGTGGCCGCGCAAATCCTGCGTGCCGCGGCGCGGCGCCAGCGCCTGCTGCTGCCCAGCGCCACCGCGCGCGCCGCCTACCTGCTGAGCCGGCTGGCGCCGGCGCTTTACGAGACCCTGATGCGCCGCCGCGTGGGCGCCGAATTTGCCGAGGATCAGCGATGAAAAACACCCTCATGTCCCTGACCCTGCTGCTGGCGCTGGCGCCGGCCGCTGCGGCGACGCTGCAGGTGATGGACGATGCCAGCGGCCGGCCCTTGCCCATGGTGATGCTGCGCGTCTTCCCGCTCAAGGCCCCGGCCCTGCCCAGCAGCGACGGCGGCTACCCGCCGCCCGGCAAGCCCTTCGACGTCTGGCGCGAGCACAGCGTGTTCAGCGATGCCGAAGGCCGCGCCGAGCTGCCCGATCAGCCGGCCAGCGCGCCCCAGCAGCAGCTGCGCCTGCGCAAGCCCGGCTATCAAGACCTGACCCTGCCGCTGGCCGCGGTAAAGGGCCCGCTGCGCCTCAAACGCGAGACCGACCCGCTGCGCCTGGCCGAGGCCAAGCCTGCGAACGCCTGGCTGGGCGCGCTGGAACTGGGCGACCCCGCGCGCCGCCTGCACTTCCAGACCCAGTGCACCTTCTGCCACCAGCAGGGCAATGCCGCGCTGCGCCGCGAGCGCAGCGAACAGGAGTGGAGCGAGGCGATCCAGCGCATGCTGCGCTACGGCGCGCGCCTTTCCAGCGAGGACCAGCAGGCCCTGCCGGCGATCCTGGCCAAGGGTTATCAGGCGCTGCGCGAGCATCCCGAGCGCGTGGGCGAGACGGCGCCCTGGGCGAGCGAGCTGGCGCAGGCGCGCATCAGCGAGTGGCCGGTGGGCGACGCGATGTCGCAGGCCCACGACGTGCTGCTGGCGCGCGATGGCACCCTCTATGTGGCCGACAACATCCAGGACCGGCTCTGGGCCCTGGACCCCAGGAGCGGCCGCATGACGGTGCACAAGATCCCGCACCTGCCCGGCGACGAGCCGGGGGGCCTCTTGAGCGCACGCCTGCGCGAGTTCCCGCGCCACGATTCGACCTCCAACGCGCATTCGCTGGCCGAGTCGGCGCGCGACGGCCATATCTTCATCACCCCCTCGGCGCAGCGCCGCATCGTCGAATTCGATCCTGCCAAGGCCGAGTTCCGCCTGCACGAGATCGGTGGCGGCTTCTACCCGCACACCATACGCATCGACGCGCAGGACCGCGTCTGGTTCACGCTGGCGCTGTCCAACCAGGTCGGCATGCTGGACCGCACGAGCGGGCGCTTCAAGCTCTACGACCTGCCGGCGCGCAGCTTCGGCGAGCGCATGACCACGCGCTATATCGGCGCGCTCTACTGGCTGATGCGCCAGGGCGTTCCGCTCACCAACTGGCTCAAGGTCGATCGCGCCGGCACCGGCACGCCCTTGCCCTATGGCATCGACATCACGCCCGACGGCCGCGTCTGGATCGCGCGCCTGCACACCGACGAGATCGGCGTGATCGATCCCCGCACGGACGAGGTGCGCATGATCGCCACCCCCTTCAAGGGCCCGCGCCGCCTGCGCGCCGATGCCCAGGGCCGCTTGTGGATCGCCGCCTTCCCCGAGTCGGCGGTGGTCTGCTATGACCCCGCCAGCGGCCGCTTCACGCGCTATGACCTGCCGGTGAAGCCCAAGGGCAGCGACACGCCGTATTCGCTGAACGTCGACAAGGTGCGCGGCGTGGTGTGGGTGAACGGCAACCAGTCCGATTCGCTCTATGCGCTGGAGATCGCCAGCGGCCGCTGGACCCAGTACCCGCTGCCGCGCCGCGTGGCCTTCACTCGCGATGTCGAGATCGCGCCGGATGGCAGCGTCTACACCTCGACCTCCAGCTTCCCGAGCTGGCATGTGGAGGATGGCCAGCCCACGCTGATCCATCTGCAGCCGCGATGAGTGTCAGCGTCAACCCGCGCCCCTGGTTCCTCGCCTCCTGCCTCGCTGCCTTCACGGCCGGGCACATGATCAACTACAGCGTGATCCTGATGGCGCAGGACATGCTGGGCTCGGCCTGGCTCTCGGGCCTGGGCCTGGGCCTGTGTTTCGGCCCGCCCCTGCTGCTGGGCTGGTTTGCCGGCGTGCTGTGCGACCGGCTTGCGCCCGGGCGCGTGATCCAGGCCGCGCAGATCTGGTTCGCGCTGGCGGCGGCGGCGCTCTGGTTCAGCCAGCAGCGCGGTGCCACGGGTGCGCCCAGCCTGCTGCTGGCCGCCGCCTGCGCCGGCGTGGCCTGGAGCTTTGCCTCGCCGGCGCGCATGGCAGCGCTGGCGCAGATCGTGCCGGCGGCGCAGCTCAAGCGCAGCTCGGTGCTGTTCAATGTGTTCGTGATGCTGGGTTTCGGCCTCGGGCCGCTGATGATCGCGCTGCTCAAGCGCGCGGGCGGCTGGCCGCTGGTGGTGCAGGGCATCGTGGTGCTGGTGGCGCTGGCATCGCTGCTGCTCTTGCCGGTGCGCACTCAGCGCGCCGGCATGGAAACGGCGCACCGTCAATCGCTCGCCACCGAGGTGGGCGAAGGCCTGCGGGCGGTGCGCAGCCGGCCGCTCTTGCTGCAGCTGATGCTGGTGGCGATGGCCGGCTATCTGGCGATGGGGCCGATGCAGGTGCTGCTGCCCAAGCTGGCCAGCGCCCAGCTGGGTCTGGCCGAGCTGCAGCGCGGCCTGCTGCTGGGCAGCCTGGCGCTCGCGCTGATACTCGGCGGGGTGCTGGCGATGCTGATAGGCCCGCGCCTGCTGCATGGGCCGGCGATCTTCGTGACGACCCTGGGTGCGGGCCTGGCCCTGGCCGCGCTGGGCAGCACGCATGCCGTGGGCCCGGCCCTGGCCCTGCTGGCCGCGGTGGGCATGCTGGGCGGCATGGGCTTGAGCCTGATCGTGGCCGGCATCCAGGCCGAGGCGCCCGCGGCGTTGCGAGGGCGGGTGCTGAGCATGTACACCATCATCTCGCAGGTGGTGCCGGCGGCCTCGGGCGTGCTGGCGGGCGCGCTGGTGCAAGTCTGGGGCGTGAGCATCGCGTTGTGGGTGTGCGGCGGCACGCTGGCGGCGCTGATGCTGATCAATCTCATATGGATGCGGGCGCTGCGAACGCAGCGTCGTTGAAGCTCGCTATGCTTGGGGGCATGCAAGCCCTTGAGCCCTCCGTCAAGCCTTACAAGATCCCCGAATCGGTGCTGGTGGTGATACACACGCCCGAACTGCAGGTGCTGATGATGGAGCGCGCCGACCGGCCCGGTTACTGGCAATGCGTGACCGGCTCCCTGGATGCGCCCGACGAGCCCCTGGCCCAGACCGCGCGGCGCGAGGTCGAGGAGGAGACCGGCATTCGCGACGGCGCGCTGCGCGACTGGGGCCTGGCCAATGTCTACGAGATCTACCCGGTCTGGCGGCACCGCTATGCGCCGGGGGTGACGCACAACACCGAGCATGTGTTCGGCCTCACGGTGCCGGCCGGCACCCAGGTGCGGCTGGCGCCGCGCGAGCATCTGCAATACCGCTGGCTGCCCTGGCGCGAGGCGGCGGATCTGTGCTTCTCGCCCTCCAACGCCGAGGCGGTGCTGCAGCTGCCGCGCTTCCTGACGGAGCAGGGGCCATGAGGGCGGGTTTTCGCAGCTCGACGCTGGGGCCGCGCAGCAGCAGCCAGTTTGCGTCCAGCACCTTGATGGCACGGCCGCTGCGCATCGCCACCTACAACATCCACAAGGGCGTGCGCGGCGTGGGCCCCGGCAAGCGCCTGGAGATCCACAACCTGGGCCTGGGCATCGAGGCGCTGGACGCCGATCTGGTGTTCCTGCAGGAGGTGCGTCACTTCCACCACCGCGAGGCGCGCCAGTTCGAGCGCACCTGGTTCGGCTGGCCCGAGCAGGGCCAGGCCGAATTCCTGGCCCCCGAGGGCTATGAGGTGGCCTACCGCACCAATGCCGTCACCAAGCATGGCGAGCATGGCAATGCTCTGCTGTCGCGCTGGCCGATCGGCGACGTGGGCCACCACGATGTCTCGGACCATCGCTTCGAGCAGCGCGGCCTCCTGCATGTGCCGGTGAGCTGGCAGGGGCATGAGATCCACACGGTGGTGGCGCACCTCGGGCTCATGCACAGCAGCCGGGTGCGCCAGGTGCAGCGCCTGGCCGAGTTCATCGCCGCCCATGTGCCGCCCGGCGCGCGCCTGGCGGTGGCGGGCGATTTCAACGACTGGGGCGAGCGCCTGGATGCGCCGATGCGCGACTGCGGCCTGACGCGCGCCGCGCCGCCCCGCGGCAAGGCCAGACCCGCCACCTTCCCGTCGCTGGTGCCGGTATTCGCACTGGACCGTGTCTATACCCGGGGGCTGGACTGCGTGAGCATGCAGGTGCCGCGCGGCAACGCCTGGGCGCGCATGTCCGACCATCTGCCCCTGGTGGCGGAGTTCGAACTTGGCTGAACACGCCGAAACCCTGCCGCACCTGCTTTCCTGGCACCGCGTGCCCAGGCCCGACTACGTGGGCGGCAACGAGGTGCGCCTGCTGCGCGGCGGCGACGAACTGTTCCCGGCCCAGGCCGCCGCGATCGCCGCGGCGCACCACGAGATCTGGCTGGGCACCTATATCTTTCACCACGACAGCGCCGGCCAGACCCTGCTGGCGCAGCTGAAGGCGGCGGCCGCGCGCGGTGTACGCGTGCGCGTGGTGGTCGACGGCTTCGGCTCCAAGGCCAGCCTGCCCTGGTTGCAGCGCGAGCTGGCGGGCTCGCATGTGGCGCTGGCGGTGTTCCGCCCCATCGACCGCTGGTGGCGCTGGTTCCAGCCCGGTCAGCTGCGCCGCCTGCACCAGAAGCTCTGCGTGGTGGATGGCGAGGTCGGCTTCGTCGGCGGCATCAACATCATCGACGACCGCATGGACCTCAACCATGGCGCCACCGAGCAGCCACGCCTGGACTACGCGGTGGGCCTGCGCGGCCCGCTGGTGCAGCCCATGGAGCAGGCGCTGCGCGCGGTCTGGACGCGCGCCTGGCTGGGGCGCGATTTCGGCGAGGAGCTGCTGGCCCTGGTGCGCAGCCCGATGCCGGTGGCGCGCCTGCGCCGCCTGGTGAACCGCCTGCGCATGCCGCGGCTGCGCCGTGGCGAACAGACCCTGCAAGACCTGCCCCCGGTGTGCGCCGCCTTCGTGCTGCGCGACAACCTGCGCCAGCGTCGCACCATCGAGCGCGCCTATGTGGAGGCGATCCGCAGCGCCAGCGAGAGCGTGGACCTGATCACGCCCTATTTCTACCCCGGCCATGCCTTTCGCCGTGCGCTGCGCGACGCGGCCAAGCGCGGCGTGCGCGTGCGCCTGCTGCTGCAGGGCAAGGTGGACTACCGCATCGCCGCGATGGCCGCGCATGCCCTCTATGCCGAGCTGCTGGGCCAGGGCGTGCAGCTGTACGAATACCTGCCGGCCTTTTTGCATGCCAAGGTATGCGTGGTGGACCAGCAGTGGGCCACCGTGGGCAGCTCCAATATCGATCCGCTCTCGCTGCTCCTGAACCTGGAGGCGAATGTGATCGTCGCCGATGCCGAGTTCGCGCGCAGCGTGGCGCGGGAGTTCGAGGCCGCGCTGGCCGACTCGCGCCAGGTTGCCGCGGCCGACGACACCGGCCTGCGCGGCATGCTGCGCCGCGGCCTGGTGGCCTGGGTGGCCTACGTCTACCTGCGCGTGGCCGGTGCGACCGGCCGCTATTAAAAAAAGGGCGACCGGTCGAACAGCGTCCGAGGCTTGATGTCGATCAATGCCGCGTATGCAAGCTGGCGCGAGGCTAGCAGGCATGAGTGAAACAGCCGCCCCGGTGTTCGAGGCCCACGCCCTCAGCAAGACCTATGGCGAGGGCGAGACCGCCGTGCACGCCTTGCGCGGCGTGGATCTGGCGGTGCGGCGCGGCGAGTTCATCGTGTTGCTGGGCGCCTCGGGCAGCGGCAAGAGCACGCTCTTGAACATCCTCGGCGGCCTGGACGTGCCCAGCGGCGGCACGCTGCGCTTTGCCGAGCACCAGCTCAGCGGCGCCAGCGAGGCCGAGCTGACGCGCTACCGGCGCGAGCATGTGGGCTTTGTGTTCCAGTTCTACAACCTCATTCCCAGCCTGACGGTGCGCGAGAACGTGGCCCTGGTGACCGACATCGCCGCCAATCCCATGCCAGTGGACGAGGCCATCAGCCTGGTGGGCCTGCTGCCACGCGCCGACCACTTCCCGGCACAGCTCTCGGGTGGCGAGCAGCAGCGCGTGGCGATCGCGCGTGCCATCGTCAAGCGCCCGGACGTGCTGCTGTGCGACGAGCCCACCGGCGCGCTCGACTACCAGACCGGCAAGCTGGTGCTGGAGGTGATCGCGCGCATCAACCAGGAGCTCGGCACCACCGCCATCGTCATCACCCACAACGCCGCCATCGCCGGCATGGCGGATCGGGTCATCGTGCTGAGCGACGGGGCGATCCAGCGCATCACCGCGAACGCGCACAAGCTCACGCCCTCGGAGCTGCAGTGGTGATGAGAGCGCTGGACCGCAAGCTGCTGCGCGACCTGCGCGGCCTCTGGAGCCAGGTGCTCACCATCGCCCTGGTGGTGGCCAGCGGCATGGGCGGCTTCATCGCCTGCCTCTCGGCGGTGGACTCGCTGGCGCTGGCACGCGATGACTTCTATGCCGAGGGCCGTTTTGCCGATGTGTTCGCCAGCCTCAAGCGCGCGCCGCTGGCGCTGCGGGAACGCCTGGCGGCGCTGCCCGGTGTGGCCCAGGTCGACACGCGCGTGGATCAGCTCGTGCGGCTGGCGCTGCCCGGCGTGGTGGACCCGGTGCTGGGCCAGTTGGTCGGCCTGGACGCGCGCCGGCCGGCGCCGCTCAACCGTGTGTTCGTCAAGAGCGGGCGCCTGCCCTCGGCCGACGCCGGCGGCGGCCCGCTCATCGAGGTGGCGCTCTCTGCCGCCTTTGCCGAGGCGCGCGGCCTGGCGCCGGGTGCGCGCCTGTCGGCGCTGGTGAACGGCCGGCAGCGCGAGCTGCTGGTGGTGGGCACGGCGCTCAGCCCCGAGTTCATCTTCGCCGGCCTGGGCGGCATGCCGGACATGCGCGGCTTCGGCATCGTCTGGATGGACCACGAGCTGCTGGCCTCGGCCTACGATATGCGCGGTGCCTTCAACCGCGTGGCGCTCAAGCTCGCACCCGGCGCCGAGCTGGCGGTGACGATGACGGCGCTGCAAGCGGCGCTGGCGCCCTATGGCGGTCGCGAGGCCTATGGCCGCGAGGACCAGAGTTCGCACGCCATGCTTGCCAACGAGATCAAGGAGCAGCGCGTGCTCGGCACGGTGGCGCCGGTGATCTTTCTGGGCGTGGCGGCTTTTCTGCTGAACGTGGTGGTGTCGCGCCTGGTGAGCACGCAGCGCGAGCAGGTGGCGGCGCTCAAGGCCCTGGGCTACCCCAACCGCAGCATCGCCGCGCATTACCTCAAGCTGGTGCTGGCGATCGCGCTGCTGGGCCTGGCGCTGGGCGTCTTGCTGGGCAACTGGCTGGGCAGCATGCTCACCGGCCTGTATGTCGAGTTCTTCAAGTTCCGCCATTTCCGGCATGTGCTGGATGCGCGCCTTGTGCTGTGGAGCGGCGGCATCTCGCTGCTGATGGCGGTGCTGGGCACGCTCAACGCGATTGCCGCCACGGTGCGCCTGGCGCCGGCCGAGGCAATGCGGCCGGCCGCGCCGGGGCGCTACCGGCCCGCCATCATCGAGCGCCTGCCCTGGCTGCGCGCGGGCCCAGCCCACAACATCGTGCTGCGCATGATCCTGCGCCAGATGGAGCGCCGCCCCTGGCGCAGCCTGCTCGCCATTGTCGGCGTGGCGGTGGCGGTGGGCATCGTGGTGCTGGGCAACTTCTTCCGCGATGCGATCGACTTCATCGTCGACTCGCAGTTCAACGCCAGCCTGCGCAGCGATGTGATCGTCTGGATGAGCGAGGCCGGCCCCGATGCCGCGCGCCTGGAGCTGCAGCGCCTGCCGGGCGTGCTGGCGGTGGAGTCCGGCCGCGATGTGGCGGTGCGCTTCATGCACGGCGCGCGCAGCGAGCGCGGCGCGCTGCAGGGCCTGGCCGCCGTACCGCAGGCGCGCCGCATCGTCGACGTGGACGGCCGCGCCAGCCTGCCCAGCGAGAGCGGGCTGGTGATGACCGACCGCCTGGCCGAAAAGCTGGGCCTGCGTCCCGGCGACCCGGTGCTGGTGGAGCTGCTGGAGGGGCGGCCGCGCCGCCTGGCGCTGCCGCTGGAGACCACGGTGCGCGAGATGATGGGGTTGAACGCCTATATCGAGCGGCGCGCGCTCAACCATCTGCTGGGCGAGGGCGACATGAGCTCGCAGTTTTCGCTCATCGTCGAGCGCGGCCGCGAGGCCGAGACCCTCAAGGCGCTGCGCGCCCTGCCGCGTGTGGTGGGCGCCTTCAGCAAGGCCAGCCTGCTGCGCAATATGCAGGACATCAGCGCGCGCAATGTGCGCATCATGAGCAGCATCCTGACCCTGTTCGCCAGCGTCATCGCGGTGGGCGTGGTCTACAACAATGCCCGCATCGCGCTGGCCGAGCGTGCCTGGGAGCTGGCCTCGCTGCGCGTGCTGGGCTTCACGCGCGCCGAGGTCTCGGGCCTGCTGCTGGGCGAGATGGGCCTGAGCATGGCGCTGGCCCTGCCGCTGGGCATGGGCCTGGGCTGGCTGCTCTGCCATGGCCTGGTGGAGGCGCTGAAGAACGACCAGTTCCTGTTCCCGGTGGTGATACAGCCGCGCAGCTATGCGCTGGCCTGCCTGGCCGTGCTGCTGGCGGCCGTGGCGAGCGCGCTGGTGGTGCGCCGCCGTATCGACCGGTTGGACATGGTGGCGGCCCTGAAGACAAGGGAATGAGTGCGATGCAAACCAAGAACAAATGGCTGATGGCTGGTGGGGTGGCGGCGCTGGTGCTGGCGCTGGTCTGGGCCTTTGCGCCGCGCCCGCAGGCGGTGGAGATCGCCAGCGCGCAGACCGGCCGTTTCGAGCAAGGCATCGAGGAAGACGCCAGGACGCGCGTGCAGGAGCGCTACCTGGTCTCGGCGCCGCTGGCCGGCCGCTGGCCGCGCCCGCAGCTCAAGGAGGGCGACGCAGTGCAGGCCGACGCGCTGCTGGGCATATTGCAGCCGACGCTGGCGGCGCTCACCGACGCGCGCAGCCGTGCCGAACTGGCGGCGCGCGCCGAGGCCGCCGGCGCGGCGGTGCAGGCGGCCTCGGCGCGCCTGGCGGCCGCCGGCATCGCCGTGGACCAGGCCCGGCAGGAGGCTGGGCGCAGCGAGGCACTGGCAGGCCAGGGCTATCTGAGCGCCGCCCGGCGCGACAGCGATGCCCTGGCGCTGCAGGCGGCACAGCAGCAGCTGAAAGCGGCGCAATCCGAGCTCCGGATGGCCCAGCATGAGGCGGCGCAGGCGCGCGCCGCGCTGGGCGTGTATGGCAGCCCTGCTGGCGCGGGCTTCGCGCTGCGCGCGCCGGTGGCGGCTCAGGTCTTGCGCGTGCTGCAGCCCAGCGAGGGCGTGGTGGCACTGGGCACACCGCTGCTGGAGCTGGGCGACACGGCGCAGCTGGAGGTGGTGGCCGAGCTGCTCAGCAGCGACGCGCTGGCGGTGCAGCCGGGCCAGCCGGTGCAGATCGAGCGCTGGGGCGGCCCCGCCATGCTCCGGGGCCGGGTCTTGCGGGTCGAGCCGGGTGCCTTCACCAAGGTCTCGGCCCTGGGCGTGGAGGAGCAGCGCGTGCGCGTGCGCATCGAGCTGCTGAGCCCGGCGGCCGAGCGCCGCCAGCTCGGCGACGGCTACCGCGTGGGCGTGACCATACTCACGCGCAGCGCCGAGGGCGCCCTGCTGGTGCCGGTGAGCGCGGTATTCCCGCTGCCGCACGCAGCGGCCGGCCGCCATGCGGTGTTCCGCGTCGAGGCGGGGCGCGCCCGCCTCACCGAGGTGCGGCTGCTGGCCCGCAACAACCAGGTGGCCTGGGTGGCCGAAGGCCTGCGTGCGGGTAATCAGGTGGTTAGCTACCCGCCGCAGGAGCTGCAGGACGGCGCCAGGATCAGGCCGCGTTAGGGCCGGGCTGACAGGCCCTAGCGCAGCAAACCGTCCAGGCTGAAGGGGTAGCGCTGCAGCTTTGGGTTCAGATACTTGCTGTAGGGCCGGAAATCCAGGCCCTTGATGCCGGCGCCGAAGCGCTCGAGGTAGCGCTGGGCGCCGGGCTTGTCGAACAGCATGAACATGGGGCGCTCCAGCTCCAGGCCCTCATCGGCGAAATCGCGCCCGTGGTAATGGTCGTACAGCATGACGATGGCCCAGGCCCCGCTCATGAAATGGCCGCCGGCCAGCGCCGTGAGGCGGCCGCTGATGATGGCCTGCATCGCCTCGTTGGAGGTGTTGATGGCGGAGAACAGCAGCTGCTTGCCGGGCTCGCGGCCGTCCTGCTCTAGCGCCTCCATGGCGCCGAAGGCCATCTGGTCGCTGCCGGCCCAGACCAGCCGGGCTTGCGGATGACGCTGCAGCAGGCCGCGCATCAACTCGGCCGCCTGTGGGCGTTTCCAGTCGGCATAGACCATCTCGTCCAAGGCCGCCATGGGGAACTCGGCCACCGCTTGGCGCATGCCCTCGTTGCGCTGGATCGAGACCGGGGTGGAGCGGTCGCCGGCAATCGCCAGCAGGTGCACGCGTCCATCGCCACCGCGCTTGCCCTGCCTGAGTCCCTGCATGACCAGGGCCTTGGCGGTCATGTAGCCGGCATCCCTGGCACCCGGCTCCAGGCTGCCCAGCAGCAGCGGCAGACCCTGGCGCGGCGCCCATTGCGAGCGTTCCTGCGGCAGCAGTCCGCTGAAGGCCGCAAAGCTCGGGATGCCGGCAGCGCCCAGCGTCTGCGCATTCGCCACCAACGTACCTTTTTCGTTCACCAGGATCACATAGTCCGGCCGCGCCAGGGCCGGTCTTGCGGCGATCTCGCGCGCCAGTTGCAGGGCGCGCGTGGGCTCGCGTTCGGCGTACAGCACCTCCAGCTGCAGGCGCAGGCTTTGCGCCGCGCCCTGCATGGCCTGTGACGCCGCCACCCAGAAGGCCTCATCGCTGCGGCCGGGGTTGATGAAGGCGATGCTGAGCGCCGCGGTCTGCTGGGAGCAGCAGAGCAGGAGGAGCAGGGCAAGCAGGCGGCGCGGCATGATCAGCCCATTGTCCGCCTCAGAGCAGCGCCGCTGCCAGTACCTCGCTGCGCAAGGCCTCGGTCAGTTCGCGCTTGAGCGCCGAGAAAGCCGTGCTGGTCTTGATGTCGTAATGGCGCGGGTGCGGCAGATCGACCGGCAGCTCCAGCTTGATGCGGCCCGGCCGCGCGCTCATCACCGCCACGCGCGAGCCCATGAAGATGGCCTCGTCGATGTCGTGGGTCACGAACAGCACGGTCTTCTTCTCGCGTTCCCAGATGCCCAGCAGCAGCTCCTGCATCAGCTCGCGGGTCTGGTGGTCCAGCGCGCCAAAGGGTTCGTCCATCAAAAGCATGCGTGGTTCGTTGGCGAGCGCGCGCGCCAGCGCGGTGCGCTGCTGCATGCCGCCGCTGAGTTGCTTGGGGTAGTGATTCGCAAACTTCTGCAGCCCCACCTTGGCCAGCCAGGCCTGGGCCTGCTCGACCTGCTGGCTGCGCGGCAGGCCGCGCTCGCGCAGGCCGAAGGCCACGTTGTCCAGCACCGTCAGCCAGGGGAACAGGGTGTAGCTCTGGAACACCATGCCGCGGTCGGCGCCGGGGCCGGTTACCGGCCGGCCGTCCAGCAAGACCTGACCCTGGCTGGCCACATCCAGGCCGGCGACGATGCGCAAGAGCGTGCTCTTGCCGCAGCCCGAGGGGCCCAGGATGGTGAGGAAATCGTTCTCCGCCACGGCCAGGTCGGTGGCCTGCAGCGCCAGGGTGTGCTGGCTGCCGGTGGTGACAAAGGTGCGTGAAACGCCGTGTATCGAAAGTATGTTCACGTCAGTGGCTCCGCGAAAGCTTCGGGCCGAGCGCCGGGCCGCCATTGGCCAGAGGCCAATGGCCTTGCGTAGGCACAAGCAGTCCGCAGGGACTGCTTGTGTCCGACTCCAGCTCGCCAAGCCGGCCCGCGTTGGCGATGTGCTTGCCGGTCAATCCGGCAAGCATCGTCGTCCCCTCGGGGGACCGGCCAAGGTACGCCTTGGACGAGGGGCTCATAGCCTTGCCCAGGGGAATAGGGCGCGATTGATGGCCTTGAAGGCGAAGTCGCTGACCAGGCCGATCAGGCCGATCACGATGATGCCGAAGATGATCTGGTCGGTGGCCAAGAGGGCCTGGCTGTCGGTGATCATGTGGCCGATGCCGCTGGAGGCACCGATCAGCTCGGCCACGATCACATAGGTCCAGGCCCAGCCCAGCACCATGCGCAGGGTCTCCGCAATCTCGGGCGCGGCGCCGGGGATCAGCACGCGGCGTATCAGGCCGGCATCGCCCACCCCCAGGGTATAGGCCGCCTCCACCAGGTCGCGCCGGGTGTTGCCCACCGTCACCGCAATCATCAGCGTGAGCTGGAAGAAGCTGCCGATGAAGATCACCGCCAGCTTCTGCGCCTCGCCGATGCCGGCCCAGAGTATCAGCAGCGGGATGAAGGCCGAGGCCGGCAGGTAGCGGGCGAAGGAGACAAAGGGCTCGAAGAAGGCCTCCACCGGCTTGTAGCTGCCCATCAGCACGCCCAGCGGCAAGGCCAGCGCGGTGGCCAGCAGGAAGCCGCCCAGCACGCGCCAGATGGTCATGCCTATATCGGTGGCAAAGCCCATCTGCGTCAGCAGGGTCCAGCCCGAGAGCAGCATGGTCAGCGGGTCGGCCAGAAAGGTCTTGGAGACCAGGCCGCCGAAGGTGGCGGCGGCCCAGACGGCGGTGAACAGCACGAAGAAGGCCAGCCCCAGCGCGACCCTGCTGCCGGGGCTCACGGGCACCAAGGGTTTCATTTGCTGACGATGAAGCGCGTGTCGGCCAGTTTGGCAAGGTCGGGCATGGTCTTGATGATGCCCAGCTCCATCAGCAGCACCGCCGCCTCCTTGCTGAAGCGCAGGTGCTCCTCGGCAAAGAACTTCTGGTTCGCCGCCTTGTCCTGCCAGCGCAGGAAGCCGGCGCTCTTCTCGAAGGCCTCGCCGCTTTGCTTGACGTCGGCGCCCATGATCTCGTAACTCTTCTTGGGATCGGCCTTGATCAGCGCCAGGGCCTCGAAATAGCCGTCGGCCAGGGCCTGCGCGGCCTTGGGGTTGTCGGCCAGGAATTTGGGCGTGCAGCCAAAGGTGTCCATTACCACCGGGTAGTCCAGCGTCGTGGCGATGATCTTGCCGGCCTCGGGCTTGGCACGCACACCGCTCAGATAGGGCTCGTACGTCATGCCGGCGTCGATGTCGGCATTGCCGGCGATGAAGGCATTGGCGGCGGCCTGGGGTTCCAGGTTCACCACCTTCACATCCTTCACCGACAGGCCGTTCTGTTTGAGCATCCAGGCCAGCGTGAAGTAGGGCGCGGTGCCGGGCGCGCTGGCGGCCACGGTCTTGCCCTTGAGGTCGGCGATCCTGGCGATGCCTGGCTTCACCACCATGCCGTCGGCGCCGTAGCTCTTGTCGAGCTGGAAGATCTGCGTGGTGGCCACGCCGGCGGCGTTCCAGACCAGCCAGGTCTCGACCGTGGTGGCGGCGCATTGCACATCGCCCGAGGCGATCGCCAGGTGGCGGTCCTTCTGCGGGATCTTCTTGATGCTGACGTCCAGGCCCAGCTTCTTGAAGATGCCGGCCTCCTTGGCCAGGGTCAGCGGGGCGAAGCCGGTCCAGCCCGAGATGCCCACGGCCACCTTGGTGTCCTGGGCCTGGGCCAGCATGCAGCAGGCGCCGGCCACCAGGGCCAGCAGCAGTTTCTTGTTGGGCATGAAGAAAAGTCCTCCGGGTCGAAAGCCACATGATGGCGGCTGTCACCACAACAGGTGTCAGGTTTTGCCCTGACCCCGGGATAGCCCGGCGCCCTGCTTGCGGGAGCGGGCCTAGACTCGGGCCTCAATCGTCGCGACCGGAGCGCCGTCCACGATGTCCGCAGCCCTGCCAGCCAGCGCCCGCAGCAAGCCCGCCCGGCCCAGCCGTCGCGGCGCTGCCATGCCGGCGGCATGGAGCAACGCCGCCGAGCTGGCCTGGAGCGGGCGCCACGAGGAGGCTCGCGCCGCCTGCGGCGAGGCATTGGCGGATGCCCGGCTGCCGCTGGCACAGCGCGTGGCCCTGCTGGCGCTGCGCAGCGAATCGGCGGTGGCGCTGGGGCGCTTCGATGCGGCGCTCAGCGACGCCGAGGCCCTGCTGACCCTGGTGCCAGACGCCGCGCAGGCGGCCGAGCAGGCGCAGGGCTATGCGGCAATGGCCATGGCGCTGATGCGGCGCGGCCGCCTGCAGGAAGCGCTGGCGCTGGCCACGCTGGCGCTCGAGCGCGCCGATCGCTGCGGCCAGCCGGCGCTGCGCGCGCTGGCGCTCGCGCGTCTGGGCGAGGCGCAGTTCCGCCTGCGCCAGGGCCAGATGGGCGTGCCCAGCGCCGAGCAGGCGGCGGCGCTCTATGCGCGCCTGGGCGATGCCTCGGGCCAGGCGCGCGCGCTCTGGATCGTCGCCAATGCGCAGATGAATCTGGGCCACCCGGCCGAGGCGCGCGAGGCGGCCGAGCGGGCGCTGGCGCTGGCGCGTCAGAGCGGCGACGAATTCGCGCTCGGCAATGCGCTCAACCTGCTGGCCTTTATGCAGGCCGATCTGTCGGCGGTGCTGCAGGGATTCCGACAGGCCGAGGCAGCCTTCCAGCGCGCGGGCCATGTGGAGCGCTGCGCCCTGGTGCGCTCGAATATCGCCAATGCCTATGTGGAGCTGGGCCTGTACCGCCATGCTCTGCAGCTGCGCCAGGCGAATGCGCGCCTGCAGCGCGAACTGGGTGCGCTGGCCGGCCTGGCCAACACCCTGGCATCGCTGGGCGATATCGCCATCCAGCTGGGCGACTACGCCGCCGCCGAGGCCGCGCGCGCCGACTATGTGGCGCTGCTGCAGCAATATGCCGACCCGATCGGTGCCTATATGGCGGCCAACCTGGGCGGCGAGCTGGCGCTGGCACAGGGCCATGGCGCCTTGGCGGTGCGCGAGTTCCGTGCCGCTCAGCGGGCCGCCCTGGCGGGCAGCGATCCGGCCATGCAGATGGCGGCCTACGACGGCCTGGCCAGGGCCTTGCTGGCCGATGGCCAGTACGCGGCCGCGCTGCGTGCCAGCAGTCGCGGCATCGCCCTGCACCGTGGCCAGGGCTTGAGCAAGATCGACTTCGTGCAGCGCCAGCATCTGTGGTGGCATCACAGCCAGGCGCTGGCCGCGCTGGGCCGTGGCGAGGCGGCCTGGGCCGCGCTGCGGCAGGCCTATGTGTTCCTGCTCGACGGCGTGCGCGAGCTGCGCGACGAGGGGCTGCGCCGCAGCTACCTCAACAAGGTGCCCGGCAACCGCGAGCTGGTGCGCGCCTGGCTGGCCGAGGCCCGGCAACGCGGCCTGGCCGAGGCCGAGCGCGAGGGCTATCTGCGCCTGCCCAGCCTGCCGGTGGAGCCCTTCAAGCGCCTGGTGGACAGCGGCCTGCGCCTCAACGAGCTGCGCAGCGCGGCCGAGCTGCAGGAGTTCCTCATCAACGAGCTGACCCAGCTGACCGGCGCCGAGCGCGTGATGCTGGTGCTGGAGAGCAGCGGCACGCTGGAGATCGCCGGCGCGATGTTGCCGCGCGGCGAGTCGGCGGCGGAGCTGCTGCAGGCGGTGACGCCCTGGCTGCGCGAGGCGCGCCGCAGCCGCAACGTCAGCCTGCGCCATGGCCCGCCCGGCGCCGCGCCGCTGGCGCAGCGCAGCTGCCTGGTGGCGCCGCTGGTGGCGCAACGCCGCGTGCTGGGCCATGTCTATGCCGATATCGAGGGTGTCTTCGGGCGCTTTGCCGATGCCGACCGCGACCTGCTGGCCCTGCTCGCCGCCCAGGCCGCGGTGGCGCTGGACAACGCGCGCTGGGGCGCTGACCTGGAGGCCAAGGTGGCCGAGCGCACCGCGGCCCTGGCGGCCGCCAAGGCCCAGGCCGAGCAGCGCGCCTGCGAGTTATCCATCATCAACAGCGTGCAGGCAGCGCTGGCGGCCGAGCTCAGCCTGCAGGGCATCTACGATGCGGTGGGCGAACAGATCCGCGCCATTTTCGGCGGGCGCGACCTCAGCATCCGCATCTTCGAACCCGCGACGCGCCAGATTCACTGGGTCTATGTGGTGGAGGGGGGCGAACGTCTGAACCTGGATCCGATGCCGCTGGCCAGCGCCGGCTACTTCGCCCATGTGCTGCGCACGCGGGAAACCCTGGTCATCAACGAGAACATCGAGGAGGCCGACCGCCGCTACGGATCCACCACCACGCCGGGCACGCAGAGCGAGAAGGCCATCGTGTTTGTGCCCTTGATCTGCAGCGACCAGGTGTGCGGGGCCTTGTCGCTCTCGGACCTGGAGCATGAGAACGCCTTCAGCGACTCCGATGTGCGCCTGCTGCAGACCCTGGCCAACAGCATGAGCGTGGCGCTGGAGAATGCGCGCCTGTTCGACGAGACCCAGCGCCTCTTGAAGGAAACCGAGCAGCGCAATGCCGAGCTGGCGGTTATCAACAGCATCCAGCGCGGCATTGCCGGCTCGCTGGACTTCCAGGGCATCGTCGAGCTGGTGGGCGTCAAGCTCGGCGAGATCCTGGCCTGCCCGAGTGTCGGCGTGCGCTGGTTCGACCATGAGCGGCGTGCCGTGCTGCACCTGTACGAGACCGAGCATGGCCAGCGCCTGACGCTGCCGCCGCGCGAACTGGCCCATGAACCCGAGCTGTGGCGCAAGCAGGTCGAGCAGCGTGAACCGGTGGTCTACGGCTCGGTGGCGGAGCAAGTCGCGGCAGGCACCGCTGCGATACCGGGCACCGATCAGGCGAAATCCATCGCCAAGGTGCCCATCATCAGTGGCGACCTGGCCCTGGGAAGCATCGTGACCGAGGACCATGAACGCGAGCATGCCTATGGCCCGGCTGAGCTGCGGCTGCTTCAGACCATCGCCGCTGCCCTGGGTGTGGCCTTGCAGAGCGCGCAGCGCTTCGACCAGACCCAGCGTCTCTTGAAGGAAACCGAGCAGCGCAACGCCGAGCTGGCGGTGATCAATTCCATCCAGCAGGGCATGGCGGGCTCGCTGGACTTCCAGGGCATCGTCGAGCTGGTGGGCCACAAGCTGCGCGAGGTGCTCAGGACCGACGACATCGGCATACGCTGGAACGACCATGAGGCCGGGGTGGTGCGCTTCCTCTACGAGTACGAGCATGGCGTGCGCCTGGACGTGGCGCCGCAGCCGCTGCAGCCGCGCCACCTGACGCGCCGGCCGCCGCTGGTGTATGGCAGCGTGAGCGAGCAATTGGCCGCGGGTGTGCAGGTGCTGCCTGGCACCGACCAGGCCATCTCCTCGGTGAGCGTGCAGATTGTCGGCAGCGACCGCGTGCTGGGCACCATCCTGCTGGAGCACCATGAGCGCGAGCAGGCCTTCGGCGAGGCCGAGGTGCGGCTGTTGCAGACGGTGGCCTCGTCGATGGGCGTGGCGCTGGAGAACGCGCGCCTGTTCGGCGAGACCCAGCGCCTCTTGAAGGAAACCGACGACCGCGCCGCCGAGCTGGCGGTGATCAACGGCGTGCAGCAGGGCCTGGCCAACAAGCTCGATGCCGACTCGATCTACGAGCTGGTGGGCGAGAAGCTGCGCGAGCTGTTCGATTCGCAAAGCATCAGCATTGCCAGCCTGGATGAGCAGGCGGATCGCCGCCATTACCACTACATGCTGGAGCGCGGCCGGCGCTTCGAGGTGCCCGACGGGACTATCTCGGCGCTGGGCCGGCACCTGCTGGCGACCGCACAGCCGCTCTTGATCAACGAGCACAAGACCGCGCGCCTGGCCGAGCTGGGCATCGTCAGCAGCACCCTGCCGGGCACCGCCGAGACGCTCAGCCTGGTGCGCGTGCCCATCCTCTCGGGCGCGCGCGTGGTGGGCGTGATAGGCCTGGACAACGTCGACCGCGAGAACGCCTTCAGCGCCGCCGATGTGCGCCTGCTCACCACCCTGGCCGGCAGCATGAGCGTGGCGCTGGAGAGCGCGCGCCTGTTCGAGCAGACCACCCAGCGCGCCAACGAGCTCGCCACGGTGAACGCGCTGGGCCAGGCGCTGTCGAGCAAGATCGACCTGGACGAGCTGATCCACACGGTGGGCGAGAAGATGCGCGAGACCTTCCGCGCCGACATCGTCTATGTGGCCCTGCTGGACGAGGCGGCACAGCTGATCCGCTTTCCCTATGCCTTTGGCGACGAGATGACGCCGTTGGCGCTGGGCGAGGGCCTGACCGGCAAGATCATCGAGACCGGCGAGGCGCTGCTCATCAACGAGGCGGTGGACGCGGCGGTGGATGCGCTGGGGGCGACCCAGGTCGGGGTGCAGAGCCTGTCCTACCTGGGCGTGCCGATCAAGGTGCGCGGCCGGGCCATCGGCGTGATCAGCGTGCAGAGCACCCAGCGCGAGGGGCGCTTCAGCGCGGCCGACCAGAACCTGCTGGCCACCATGGCCGCGGGCGTGGGGGTGGCGATCCGCAATGCCCAGCTGTTTGCCGAGGCGCGCGAGGCGCGGGCCGCGGCCGAGGGCGCCAACGAGGCCAAGAGTGCCTTCCTGGCGACCATGAGCCACGAGATCCGCACGCCCATGAATGCGGTCATAGGCATGAGCGGCCTGCTGCTGGACACGCCGCTGAATGCCGAACAGCGCGACTACGCGTCCACCATACGCGACAGCGGCGATGCCCTGCTGAGCATCATCAACGACATCCTGGACTTCTCCAAGATCGAGGCCGGGCGCATGGACATCGAGGCGCACCCCTTCGACCTGCGCGACTGCGTGGAATCGGCGCTGGACCTGGTGGGCACGCGCGCCGCCGAAAAGCAGCTCGACCTGGCCTATGTGTTCGAGGACGAGCTGCCGGCCGTCGTGAACGGCGACGTGACGCGGCTGCGCCAGGTGCTCTTGAACCTGCTCAGCAATGCGGTCAAGTTCACCGACGCCGGCGAGGTGGTGCTGAGCCTGGCCATGCAGGCGCAGGGGCAGCTGCACTTCTGCGTGCGCGACACCGGCATCGGCCTGAGCCCGCAGGGCATGGGCCGGCTGTTCCAGAGCTTCAGCCAGGCCGACAGCTCGACCACGCGCAAATACGGCGGCACCGGCCTGGGCCTGGCGATCAGCCGGCGCCTGGTGGAACTGATGGGCGGGCGCATGTGGGCCGAGAGCGCCGGCGTGGGCGCCGGCGCGAGCTTCCACTTCACGCTCGCGCTGCCGGCGGTGGCGGCGCCGGCGTTGCGCAGCGGGCTGGTGGGCCCGCAGCCGGCGCTGCATGGCAAGCGCCTGCTGGTGGTGGACGACAACGCCACCAATCGCCGCGTGCTGGCTCTGCAGACCGCCAAATGGGGCATGCTGCCGCAGGACTGCGCCAGCGCCGAGCAGGCCCTGGCCTGGGTGGACGCGGGCGGCGCCTGCGATCTGGCTCTGCTGGACATGCATATGCCGGGCATGGACGGCGTGACGCTGGCGCGCCTGCTGCGCAAGACCCGACCCCAGCTGCCCCTGGTGCTGTTCAGCTCGCTGGGGCGCAAGGAGGCGGGGGTGGAGGAGGGCGTGTTCGCGGCCTATCTGCACAAGCCTCTGCGGCAAAGCCAGCTGTTCGACACCTTGATGAATCTGCTGGGCGAGCGCCATGCGCCGCGCCTGCTGGAGCCCGCCAGCCCCAGCCAGCATGCCGGCCTGGCCGAGCGCCACCCGCTGCGCATCCTCTTGGCCGAGGACAACGCGGTGAACCAGAAGCTGGCGCTGCGCCTGCTGGCCCAGATGGGCTATCGCGCCGATCTGGCCAGCAACGGCCTGGAGGCGGTGGAGAGCGTCGAGCGCCAGCCCTACGACCTGGTGCTGATGGATGTGCAGATGCCCGAGATGGACGGCCTGGAGGCGAGCCGGCGCATCAGCGCGCGCTGGCCGGCCGGGGCGCGGCCGCGCATCGTCGCGATGACCGCCAACGCCATGCAGGGCGACCGCGAAGACTGCCTGGCCGCCGGCATGGACGACTACCTGGCCAAGCCGATACGCGTGGAGGCGCTGGTGCAGGCGCTGCTGAATGCCGAGGCGCGCCATGAGGGCTGAGGAGACGGCGGCGATTGCCAGGCAGATGGAAGGCGCACGCCACGCCTATCTGGCGCGCAGCATGCGCCTGGGCATGTATGTGGCGCCGGTGGGCCTGGCGCTGTTCGCCTGGGCACTGGGCCAGACCGGCACTAGCCCTGGGCTGGCGCAATGGCTGGGCGTGCAGGCGGCCGTCACGCTGCTGTACCTGCTGCTGCTGGCACCCTGGCAGCAGCGCATGCTGGCACGCGAGGAGTTTGCGCAGGCGGCCCGGCTGATCCAGCTCTTCCATGTGCTGCTGGGCAGCCTCTGGGCCTGGGCCTGCGTGCGCTATTTCGCGCCCGAACCGCTGCGCCTGGTGGTGGTGATGGTGACGCTGCTCGCCAATGTGCTGGCGGTGGCTTCGGCGGTGGCCATCCACCGGCCCAGCGTGCTGGCCTTCTGCCTGCCCCTGGTGCTGCCGGTGGTGCTGTGGACGCTGCGCGAGGGCAGCACGGTGGCGCTGCTGGCGGCCGCCACCATGTTCTGGCTCAGCGTCATCGTGCTGGTGTTCGCGCACCAGCATGGCCTGGCGCTGCTGCAGGCGATGCGCATGCGCTTCGAGAACGAGCGCCTCAACGAGGCCCTCACCGAGCAGAAGGTGCGCGAGCGCACGCGCGCCCTGGAGGTCGCCAGCCAGCACAAGTCTGAATTCCTTGCCACCGTCAGCCACGAGATCCGCACGCCGCTGAACGCCATCATCGGCATGAGCGGGCTGATGCTGGACACGCGGCTGGACGCCGAACAGCGCGATTACGCGGGCACCATACGCGACTCCGGCGAGACCCTCTTAACCATCATCAACGACATCCTGGACTTCTCCAAGATCGAGGCCGGGCGCATGGACATCGAGCGCCACCCCTTCGAACTGCGCGATTGCGTGGAGTCGGCGCTGGAGCTGGTGGCGGCGCGCGCCGCCGAGAAGGGGCTGGACCTGGCCTATCTGTTCGAGGGCGAGCTGCCGGTGGCGCTGCTGGGCGACGTCACGCGCTTGCGCCAGATCCTGCTCAACCTGCTGTCCAACGCCGTCAAGTTCACCGAGCATGGCGAGGTGGTGCTTAACGTCAAGGCGCTGGGCGGCGACGAATGGCAGTTCAGCGTGCGCGATACCGGCATCGGCCTCAGCGAAGAACACATGAGCCGGCTGTTCCAGAGCTTCAGCCAGGCCGACAGCTCGACCACGCGCAAATACGGCGGCACCGGCCTGGGCCTGGCGATCAGCAAGAAGTTATCCGAGCTGATGGGCGGGCGCATGTGGGCCGAGAGCGCCGGCCCGGGCTGCGGCAGCAGCTTCCATGTCTGCATCCGCGCCGCGGCCGCCGAACTGCCCGCCAGCGCGCGGCGCGAGTTCATCGGCCAGCAGCCGGCGCTGCGCGCCAAGCAATTGCTGGTGGTCGACGACAACGCCACGAATCGCCGCGTGCTGGCGCTGCAGACCGCCAAATGGGGCATGCTGCCGCACGACTGCGCCTCGGGCGAGGAGGCGCTGCAGCTGCTGGAGCAGGGCAGTCGCTTCGACCTCGCGGTGCTGGACATGCACATGCCCGGCATGGACGGCCTGACGCTGGCGCGCCGCATCCGCAAGACCTGGCCCCAGCTGCCGCTGGTGATGTTCAGCTCGCTGGGGCGCCAGGAGGCCGGCGCCGAGGACGGCCTGTTCCAGGCCTATCTGCACAAGCCGCTGCGCCAGAGCCAGCTCTTCGACGCCCTGGTGGGCCTCTCCGGCGAGGCGCTGGCGCCGCGCCCGCCGGCGCCGGACAGGCCGGGTATCGACCCCGGCCTGGCCGAGCGCCACCCGCTGCGCATCCTGCTGGCCGAGGACAACGCGGTGAACCAGAAACTGGCCTTGCGCCTGTTGGCCCAGATGGGCTACCGTGCCGACCTGGCCAGCAACGGCATCGAGGCGGTGGAGAGCGTGCAGCGCCAGCCCTACGACCTGGTGTTGATGGATGTGCAGATGCCCGAGATGGACGGGTTGGAGGCGGCGCGCGAGATCTGCCGTCGCTGGCCGGCCGGCGGCCGACCGCGCCTGGTGGCGATGACCGCCAACGCCATGCAGGGCGACCGCGAGGCCTGCCTGGCCGCGGGCATGGACGACTACGTGACCAAACCGATACGCACCGAGGCCCTGGTACAGGCCTTGCTGGGCAGCTATGCAGTACCCGGGGGCTGAAATGAACGCGATCGATCATCAGATCTTCACCGAGTTGCAGGACAGCGCGGGGGCCGACTTCGTCGGCGAGCTGGTGCAGACCTTTCTGGAGGACGCGCCGAGCCTGCTGCAGGCCTTGCGCCAGGCCTTGGCTGACGCCGACGCAGCGGCCTTCCGGCGCGCCGCCCACACGCTCAAGTCGAACGGCAATACCTTCGGTGCGCTGGGCCTGGCGGAGCTGGCACGTGAGCTGGAGCAGCGCGCGCAGCAGCCCTTGGCGCCCGGCGACGCCGAGTTGCGGGCGCGCCTGCAGGCCCTGGAGACGGCCTACGAGCACACGGCCAAGGCGCTGCAGGGCATCAGCCATGCGTGACGATGCTGCCCGGCTGCTGCTGGTGGATGACAACCGCGTCAACCGCCTCTTGCTGGCGCGCCAGCTCAGCCAGCTGGGCCACCTGACCGAGCTGGCCGAGAATGGCCGCGAGGCCCTGCGCATGCTGCGCGAACGCCGCTACGACCTGCTGATACTGGACATCGAGATGCCGGAAATGGATGGCTTCGAGGTGCTGGGCCGCATGCTGGAGGACCCTGAGCTGCGCGAGCTGCCGGTGATCGTGACCTCGGCGCTTGAGGGTCTGGACAATGTGGTGCGCTGCATCGAGCTCGGCGCTGAGGACTATCTTTCAAAACCGGTCAACCAGGTGCTGCTCAAGGCCCGCATCAATGCCAGCCTGGAGAAGAAGCGCTTGCGCGACGCGCAGCGCGAGCTGGTGAGCCGCTTTGCCACGCTGGAGGTGGCCCAGGATCTGGAGCGCTCGGGCTTCACGCTTGGCGGGCGGCGTGTGCATGGGGCCGTGCTGTTTTGCGATATCCGCGGCTTCACCGGCCTGGTGGAGACGCTCACGCCCGAGCAGGTGATCGACCTACTCAACACCTACTACACCCTGATGTTCGACGCCATCAGCGGCCTGGGCGGGGTGGTGAACCAGATCATCGGCGATGGCCTGATGGCGATCTTCGGCGCGCCCATGCCGCTGGCCGAGCCCTCCAGTTGCGCGGTGGCCGCGGCGCTGGAGATGGTGGCGATGATGGAGCAGTTCAGCCGCGAGCAACTGGCCGCCGGCCTGCCGCCGCTGCGCATCGGCATCGGCATTGCCAGCGGCGACATGGTGGCCGGCTACACCGGCACGCAGCAACGCGCCACCTACACCTGCGTGGGCGATACGGTGAACCTGGCGGCGCGCCTGGAGGCCCATACCAAGGAGGCGGGCCGCGCCATCCTGATCGACGCCGCCACCCATGTGGCGTTGCAGGGACAGGTCGCGACGGAGGCACTCGGCCCGGTGCTGCTCAAGGGCAAGGCCGCCGCCGTCGAGGTGTATGTCGTGCTGGGTGATCGATGATGATGTGGCAGACGCTGCTGGAGGCGATACAGAGCAGCTTCCTGGACAGCCTGGCCACACCGCTGCAGATCTTCGCGCTGGGCTGCGCCGTGCTGGGCGTGGGGCTACAGGTCGGCGGCTCGCTGGTGCGCACCATGCTGCCCCTGCGCTGGCTGACGGTGGCCAGCTGCCTGGCCCTGTTGGTCTATGGGGCCTTGAGCCCCTCGATGAGCACGCTGGCGGCGTCGCTGCTGCTGCTGCCCATCAACGTCTACCGCGCCATCGAAGTGACGCGGCTGACGCGCCAGGTGCGCGGCGCGGCTGCCGCGGCCGATCATGTCGGGCATTGGCTCAAACCGCATATGAAGGTGCGCAAGCTCAAGGCCGGCCAGGTGCTGTTCAACAAGGGCGATCGAGCCGAGCATCTTTACCTGCTGGCGCAGGGGCAGATGACGCTGGCCGATATCGGCCAGCCGCTGCCGCAGGGGCGCATCTTCGGCGAGATCGCGCTGTTCTCGCCCGAGCACCGGCGCACCCGCACCGTGCAGGCGCTGACGGCCTGCACGGTGCTGCAGATCCACGAGAGCACGGTGCGCCAGCTCTACTACCAGCATCCGGATTTCGGTTTTCACCTCATCGAGCTGCTGGCCGAGGGCCTGGCGCAAGACGTCGCGCGTGCCGAGGCGGCGGCGCAGCCCACGCAGGCCATCAGGCCAGAGGCCTGAAGCCGCTCTCGCGCTGCAGCAGCGCGTGCAGCGCGCCATCCTCGACCAAGGCACTGGCATGCTCGATATCGGGCGCCAGGTAATGGTCGGTGGGCATGGGCGGGCAGTTTTTGCGCACCAGGGCATGCACCTCTTCCAGCGCCCTTGAGCTGGTGAGAGGCCGCAGGAACTCGATGCCCTGTGCGGCGGCCAGCAGCTCGATGCCGATGATGTGGCCGGTGTTGTCCAGCATCTGGCCCAGCCGCCGTGCACCATAGGTGGCCATCGAGACATGGTCTTCCTGGTTGGCGCTGGTGGGCAGGCTGTCGACGCTGGCGGGATGCGCCAGGCTCTTGTTCTCGCTGGCCAGGGCCGCGGCGGTCACATGGGCGATCATGAAGCCCGAGTTGAGGCCGGCGTTGGCGGTCAGGAAGGGCGGCAGACGCGACACGCTGGCGTCGATCAGCATGGCGATGCGGCGCTCGGCAATCGCGCCCACCTCGGCGATGGCGCAGGCCAGCGCGTCGGCGGCCAGGGCCACCGGCTCGGCGTGGAAGTTGCCACCCGAAACCATATAGCTGCTGCCGTCCTGGTTGGCGAACACCAGCGGGTTGTCGGTCACCGCATTGGCCTCGCGCAAGAGCACGTCACGCACATAACGCGCCTGGTCCAGGCAGGCGCCCATCACCTGGGGCTGGCAGCGCAGGCAATAGGGATCCTGCACGCGCTCGTCGCCCTCCTGGTGCGAGGCGCGGATGGCGCTGCCGGCGAGGATCTGCCGGTAGGCGGCGGCCGCCTCGATCTGGCCGGGCTGGCCGCGCACCGCATGGATGCGCGGATCAAACGGGCCGTCGCTGCCGCGCGCCGCGTCCAGGCTCAATGCGCCGCTGACGATGGCCGAGGCATAGACCTGCTCGAAGCGCAGCAGGCCCTCCAGCGCCAGCGCGGTGCTGGTCTGGGTGCCGTTGATCAGCGCCAGGCCTTCCTTGGCCTGCAGCACCAGGGGGGCGATGCCATGCTTCTTCAGCTCGGGCAGGGCGGGCACGCGTTGGCCATCCACCAGCATCTCGCCTTCGCCCAAGAGCGCCAGGGTCATGTGCGAGAGCGGGGCCAGATCGCCCGAGGCGCCCACCGAACCCTTGGCCGGCACATAGGGCACGAGGCCGGCGTTGAAGACGTCCAGCAGCGACTGAACCACCGCCTCGCGCACGCCCGAATGGCCGCGCGCCAGCGAGGCCGCCTTGGTGGCCAGCATCAGGCGCACCACCGAGGGCTGCAGCGGTTCGCCCACGCCCACGCAATGCGAGCGGATCAGGTTGAACTGCAGGGTCGCCAGTTCTTCCTTGCTGATGCGCTTGGAGGCCAGCTTGCCGAAGCCGGTGTTGACGCCGTAGACCGGCGCATCGCCGGCGGCGGCGGCCTGCACCACGGCGGCGCTGCGGCGGATGATCTCGGCGGCGCTGGCATGCAGGCCCAGCTTGACGCCGCCCTCACGAATGCTGCGCAGCTGGTCCAGGGTCAGCTGGCCGGGGGTGATTTCGATGTGGGTCATTGTTCTTGTCTTTCTGAAAGTCAGCCGGTGATCATGGGCAGATGGAGGCCGCGCTCCTTGGCGCACTGGACGGCGATGTCGTAGCCGGCGTCGGCATGGCGCATCACGCCGGTGCCCGGGTCGTTCACCAGCACGCGGGCGATGCGCTTGTCGGCGGCCTCGCTGCCGTCGCAGACGATCACCACGCCGCTGTGCTGGGAGAAGCCCATGCCCACGCCGCCGCCATGGTGCAGCGAGACCCAGGTGGCGCCGCCGGCGGTGTTCAGCAGGGCGTTCAGCAGCGGCCAGTCGGACACGGCGTCGGAGCCGTCCTTCATGCTCTCGGTCTCGCGATTCGGGCTGGCCACCGAGCCGCTGTCCAGATGGTCGCGGCCGATCACGATCGGCGCCTTCAGCTCGCCCTTGCGCACCATTTCATTGAAGGCCAGGCCGGCCAGATGGCGCTCGCCCAGGCCCAGCCAGCAGATGCGCGCCGGCAGGCCCTGGAAGCTGATGCGCTCGCGGGCCATGTCCAGCCAGCGGTGCACGCCCTCGTGGTGGGGGAAGAGCTCCTTGATCTTGGCGTCGGTCTTGTAGATGTCCTCGGGGTCGCCCGAGAGCGCCACCCAGCGGAAGGGGCCGCGGCCCTCGCAGAACTGCGGGCGCACATAGGCGGGCACGAAACCGGGGAAGTCGAAGGCGTTCTTCACGCCCTGCTCCAGCGCCACCTGGCGGATGTTGTTGCCGTAGTCGACGGTGGGGATGCCCATGGCCTGGAACAGCAGCATGGCCTTCACGTGCTCGGCGCAGCTCTGGGCGGCGGCGGCCTTGAGCTCGGCATGCTGGGCCGGGTCCGCGGCGGCGGCCTTCCATTGCTCCACGCTCCAGCCGGCCGGCAGGTAGCCGTTGATGAGGTCGTGCGCCGAGGTCTGGTCGGTCACCAGGTCGGGCTTGATCGCCGTGCCGGCCTTGCAGCGCTCGGCCAGCGCCGGCAGGATGCGCGCGGCATTGCCCAAGAGGGCGATCGAGACTGCCTTGCCCTCGGCGGTGTACTTGGCGATGCGGGCCAGCGCGTCGTCCAGATCGGCCGCCTGCTCGTCCACATAGCGGGTCTTGAGGCGGAAGTCGATGCGCGACTGCTGGCATTCGATGTTCAGCGAGCAGGCGCCGGCAAAGGTGGCGGCGAGCGGCTGGGCGCCGCCCATGCCGCCCAGCCCGGCGGTGAGGATCCAGCGGCCCTTCAGCGAACCGCCGTAATGCTGGCGGCCGGCCTCGGCAAAGGTCTCGTAAGTGCCTTGCACAATGCCCTGCGAGCCGATGTAGATCCAGCTGCCGGCGGTCATCTGGCCGTACATCATCAGGCCCTTGCGGTCGAGCTCGTTGAAATGTTCCCAGTTGGCCCAATGCGGCACCAGATTGCTGTTGGCGATCAGCACGCGCGGCGCATCGGCATGGGTCTTGAACACGCCCACCGGCTTGCCGGACTGCACCAAGAGGGTCTCGTCCTCATTGAGCTTCTTCAGCGCGTCCAGGATGGCGTCGAAACATTCCCAGTTGCGCGCGGCCTTGCCGATGCCGCCATATACCACCAGCTCGGCCGGGTTCTCGGCCACCACCGGGTCCAGATTGTTCTGGATCATGCGGTAGGCGGCTTCGGTGAGCCAGTTCTTGCAGGTCAGGGTGCTGCCGGTGGGGGCGCGGACGACGCGAGGCTGTGCGGACATGGGGAACTCCAGGCGGTTGCATAAGGAATGAGGCGAACTCTAGTTGTCTATACAAGTAAAGTCAACTACCATTCACGCATGTCCAGAAAAGCCCCGGCCGGCCCCGAGCCGCAGTACCTCAAGGTCAAGAATTTCCTGCGCGAAGGCATCAGCAGTGGCCGCTGGGTGGCGGGCGATCTGCTGCCCTCGGAGGCCGAGCTGGGCGGGCAGTTCGAGCTCAGTCGCATGACGGTGAACCGCGCGCTGCGCGAGCTGACGCAGGAAGGCCTGGTCGAGCGGGTGCAGGGCGTGGGGACCTTTGTGGCCCAGCTGCACCGCATCTCGTCGACGCTGACGGTGCGCGATGTACACGACGAGATTGCCGAGCGCGGCCACCGGCATGAGGCCCGCGTGCAGCTGCTGGAAAAGACCAAGGCCACGCCCGAGCAGGCGGCCGAGTTCGGATTGCGGGCCGGCGCGCCGCTATTCCACAGCGTCATCGTGCACCTGGAGAATGGCGTGGCGATCCAGTGCGAGGACCGGCTGGTCAATCCGGCCTGTGCGCCCGACTATCTGACGTTGGACTTCGCCAGCACCACCCCCACGAATTACCTGCTGCAGGTGGCGCCCCTGTCGGAGGCGCGCTATACGATTGAAGCGACGTTGCCGGGTGAGGCGGAGGCCAGGCTGTTGGGCATCGCGCGGCGCGATCCCTGCCTGGTGGTCAAGCGCACCACCTACAGCCATGGGCAGACAGTAACGACGGTGCGCTTGACCCATCCCGGTTCACGCTACCTCTTGCAAGGGAGTTTTCAGGCATGAGTTGGAGCATCATCAGCGCGGACGAGGTCACGCCTCAGCCCTGGCGCAACGGCGGTGGCCAGACGCGCGAGTTGCTGGCCTGGCCGCACAGCAACGACTGGGCGCTGCGCATCAGCGTGGCGGATATCGAGGCCAGCGGCCCGTTCTCGAAATTCGAGGGCGTGGACCGCTGGTTCGCGGTGCTGCAGGGCGATGGCGTGCGGCTTTACGACTACGAGCTGCGCGTGGGCGACGAGCTCTTGCATTTCGATGGCGCGCTGGCGCCCGACTGCGACTTGCTCGGCGGCATGACGCGCGATTTCAATCTGATGCACCGGCGCGGCCGCGGTCGCATGCAGGTGCAGCCGGCCCGTCATGCCTTGGTGCCGCAGGCGCGCTGGGTCGGCCTGTTCAGCGTCCAGGGCGGCCTGCTTGAACATGGCGCGCGCGCCATGCCCTTGCGGCCCCTGAGCCTGGCCTGGTGCGAGACGCCCGCGGCGCAGTCCTGCGTGTTCAGCGGCGAGGGTGCGGCCTGGTGGATGACATGGAGCGAAGCATGAATAGCAGCGGCAGCAGCAAACGCATCCTCTGGCACAACGCGCGCCTGGCCACCCTGGCCGGCGATGAAGCCTGGGGCTGGCTGCCGCAGGGTGCGCTGATCACCGAGGGCGAGCAGATCGTCTGGGTCGGCGAGGCCTCGCAACTCTCACCCGAGCTGAGCGCCAGCATCGCGCAGCGCCACGACCTGGGTGGCGCGGTGGTGACGCCGGGGCTGATCGACTGCCACACCCATCTGGTCTATGGCGGTTCGCGCGCGCATGAGTTCGAACTGCGCCTGGCCGGCGCCAGCTACGAGGCCATCGCGCGCGCCGGTGGCGGCATCCGCTCCTCGGTGGCGGCCACGCGTGCGGCCAGCGAGCATGAGCTCTATGCGCTGGCGGCACAGCGCCTGCAGCCGCTGCTGGCCGAGGGCGTGACCACCATCGAGGTCAAGTCGGGCTATGGCCTGTCGCAGGCCGCCGAGGCCAAGATGCTGCGCGTGGCGCGGCGCCTGGCCGGCCTAGGCGTCGATGTGCGCAGCACCTATCTGGGCGCCCATGCCCTGCCGCCCGAATACCAGGGCCGCCAGGACGCCTATGTGAAGGCGTTGTGCGACTGGCTGCCCGAGCTCAAGCGCGAGGGCCTGGTGGACGCGGTGGATGCCTTTTGCGAGGGCATAGGCTTCACGCCGGCGCAGACGCGTCAGGTCTTCGAGGCCGCCCGCGCCCTGGGCCTGCCCCTGAAGCTGCATGCCGAGCAGCTCAGCGACCAGGGCGGCACCCAGCTGGCCTGCGAGTTCGGTGCGCTCTCCTGCGACCACCTCGAATACCTCAGTGCGGCCGGCATCCAGGCCATGCAGGCGAGCGGCACGGTGGCGGTGCTGCTGCCCGGCGCCTTCTATTTCCTGCGCGAGAGCAAATTGCCGCCGGTGGCGGAGCTGCGCGCCGCCGGCGTGCCGATCGCGATCGCCACCGACCACAACCCCGGCACCTCGCCCACGCTCTCGCTGCTCCTGATGCTGAACATGGCCTGCACGCTGTTCCGCCTCACGCCCGAGGAGGCGCTGCGCGGCGTGACCCAGCATGCGGCACGCGCCCTGGGCCTGCGCGACCGCGGCCAGTTGGTGGCGGGGCAGCGCGCCGATTTCTGCATCTGGGACATCGAACACCCCAACGAACTGGCCTATTACTTCGGCCGCAATCCCCTGCGCCATGTGGTGCGTGGTGGACAGACACGGAACTGAACAAGATGAGCTCTGTCTTTCGACTTCAGCAGGGCCGCACGCCGCTGCTGATCAGCATGCCCCATGTGGGCAGCGCCATCCCCGAAGACCAGCGGCAGCGCTACCAGCCGCGCGCGCTGGCCAGCGAGGACACCGACTGGCATCTGGAGCGTCTGTACGGCGAGATTGCGCAAGCGCTGGGTGCCAGCCTGATCGTCCCGCATTACTCGCGCTACCTGATCGACCTGAACCGCCCGCCCGAGGACACGCCCATGTACCCGGGCGCGGCCAATACCGAGCTCTGCCCGACGCGCTTCTTCACCGGCGAGCCGCTCTATCTCGAGGGCCAGGAACCCGATCTGGCCGAGAAGCAGCGCCGCCGCGAGCAGTACTGGTTGCCTTACCACCGCGCCCTCACGGCCGAGATGAACCGGCTCAAGAGCCTGTATGGCCATGCATTGCTGTTCGACGCGCACAGCATCCGCTCCGAGCTGCCCTGGCTGTTCGAGGGCCGGCTGCCCGATCTGAACCTGGGCACGGCCGAGGGCCGATCCTGCGACCCCGCCATCACCGCGGGCTTAAGTGATCTGCTCGCCTCGCAAAGTAGCTACAGCCAGGTGGTGAACGGCCGTTTCAAGGGTGGCTTCATCACGCGCCACTATGGCCAGCCGCAGCAGGGCTGGCATGCGGTGCAGTTGGAGATGTGCCAATGCTGCTATATGAGCGAGCAGCCGCCGTACGACTACGCGCCGGCGCTGGCCGCCGAGGTGCAGCCGCTGCTGCGCGCGCTGCTGCAGCGCCTCTTGGCATGGGAGCCTGCAGCATGAGCCGGCTCTACTTTGCCCGCCAGGCCTGGGTCAGCGGCGGCTGGCAGCGCGATGTGCTGTTGAAGGTGGATGGGCGCGGCCATTGGGCCGAGATCCTGCCGGGGCAGATGAAGCCGGTGGCGGCCGAGGAACTGCCCGGCCCTGTGATACCCAGCCTGGTGGATGCGCACAGCCATGCCTTCCAGCGCGCCATGGCCGGCCTGGCCGAACGCCGCGAGGCGGGTGAAGACGATTTCTGGTCCTGGCGCGACCGCATGTACGGCCTGGCCCTGCAGCTGAACCCGGTGCAATTGCAGGCCATCGCCGCCCAGCTCTATCTGGAGCTGCTGCGCGGCGGTTATACCCAGGTCTGCGAGTTCCACTATCTGCAGCACCAGGGCGACGGCTCGCCCTATGCCGATGAGCTGGCGATGAGCTGGGCCCTGGCCGACGCGGCCGAGCAGGTGGGCCTGGGCCTGACCCTGCTGCCGGTGCTGTATGCGCGCGCCGGCTTCGGCCAGCCGGGCCTGCGCGCCGACCAGCGCCGCTTTACCACCGACGCGGCCTGGGTCTGGCGCGCCAGCCAGCGCGTGCGCTCGGCCGGCCGGCCGCTGTTGACGGCCGGCGTGGCCCTGCATTCGCTGCGCGCCGCCAACACCGAGGACATCCACGCGCTGCAGGCCCTGGTGGGCGATGCCGATCTGCCCATCCACATTCATATCAGCGAGCAGCAGCAGGAGGTACGCGACTGCCTGGCGGCCACCGGCCAGCGCCCCATGGAGTGGCTGTGCAATGAATTCAAGCCCGATGCGCGCTGGCACCTGGTGCATGCCACCCACAGCACGCCCGCGGAGATTGCCCAGGTGGCCGCGAGCGGCGCCAGCGCGGTCATCTGCCCCGGCACCGAGGGCAATCTGGGCGATGGCCTGTGCGATCTGCGCGGCTGGCTGGACGCCGGCGTGCCGATCAGCATGGGCTCGGACAGCCATGTCACGCGCGCCTGGGTCGAGGAGTTGCGCTGGCTGGAATATGGCCAGCGCCTCGGCCTGCAGCAACGCAATGTGGCGGCCGCGCCGGGCCGCGGTCAGAGCGCCACCGCGGCACGTCTGTTCGAGGCCTGCGTGCGCGGCAGCGCCGCCCCGGCCGGTTTCAAACAATGGGGGCTGGAGCAAGGCGCGCGCGCCGACTTCCTGGTGCTGGACACGCGCTGCTCGGGCCTCTTGGGCGTGCCGGCCGCGGCAAGGCTGGACGCGCTGGTGTTCGCCAGCCAGGGCGAGGCCTTGCGCGAGGTCTATGTGGCGGGCGAATGCCGGCTGCGCGAGGGCCAGCATCCGGCCCAGGCCAGCGTGGCGGCGGCTTTCGAGACCAGCATGAAGGAACTCTGGGGCAAGGACTGACCCCCTAAAACCGCTGGCAGGGGCAGGGGTTTCGCTGTTACGCTTGGCGCACAAGTCGCTTGGGGGTATGCCATGCTGGACCTGCGCAACTACACGATCCGGGCCCGTCTGTACCTGCTGGCCGGCCTGGCCATCGTCACCATGCTCATCATCGGCGGCAACGGGCTTTACAGCCTGGCCCAGGCGCGCGCCGACTTCACCCATTATGTGGACAACGACGTCGAATCGCTGGCGCAGCTGGCCACGGTGCGCGCCGGGGTCGGCAATCTGCGGCGCTACGAGAAGGATCTGCTGATCAACCTGATCGACACCAAGGCGGTGGAAAAGTACCAGGCCGAGTGGCAGCACACCTACGAGAAGGTCGTCAAGGGGCTGGATGCGATCGAGCAGCTGAACATCGCGCCCGAGGCCAAGAAGATGCCGCCCGAGTTGCGCAAGTCGCTGGCCGCCTACCGCACCGGCCTGCAGGGCGTCATCGAGCGCGTGCAGAAGGGCGAGTTTCCCGATACGGCCAGCGCCAACCGCGCCATGGAGCCGATCAAGGCGCCGGTACGCGCGATGGACACGCAGTTGGCCGAGATGACCAAGCTGATCGATCAGCATGGCACCGAGGAGGTCAAGCGGCTGGATGCCAAGGAGCACACCATCCGGCTCTCGCTCACCGCCGTGATGCTGGTGGGCGTGCTGGCGATAGCCATCTACACCTTCTTCAACATCCGCTCCATTCTGCAACCCCTGGCCAATGCGGTTGAGAGCTCGGAGCGCATGGCGCACCAGGATCTGAGCCAAGCCATCCAGATCCAGGGCCGCGACGAGACCGCGGCCATGATGCGTGGCGTGCAAGGCATGCAGACGGCGATACGCGAGGTGGTCACGGGGGTGCGTAGCGCCACCGACAGCATTGCCACCGCCTCGGCCGAGGTCGCCACCGGCAGCCATGATCTGAGCCACCGCACCGAGCAGGCAGCCTCCAATCTGGAGGAAACCGCCTCGGCGATGGAGCAGCTCACCGCCAGCGTGAAGCACAACGCCGACTCCGCGCGCCAGGCGGATCAACTGGCCAATGAGGCGGCCGAGGTGGCGCAGCGTGGCGGCGCGGTGGTGAACGACGTGGTGGCCACGATGGATCGCATCAGTGCCTCCTCGCGCAAGATCAGCGACATCATCTCGGTGATCGACGGCATTGCCTTCCAGACCAATATCCTGGCGCTCAACGCCGCGGTGGAGGCGGCGCGCGCGGGCGAGCAGGGGCGCGGTTTTGCGGTGGTGGCCAGCGAGGTGCGCAGCCTGGCGCAGCGCAGCGCCGAGGCGGCCAAGGAGATCAAGGGCCTGATCACCAGCAGTACCGAGAGCGTGGAGGCCGGTGCGGCCCTGGTGGCGCGTGCCGGCGAGACCATGCAGGACATCATGAACTCGATCGGCCGCGTCAGCCATATCGTCGGCGAGATCAGCCATGCCACCGCCGAGCAGAGCTCGGGCATCAACCAGATCGGCATGGCGATCAGCCAGCTCGATCAGATGACGCAGCAGAACGCCGCGCTGGTGGAGCAATCGGCGGCGGCGGCGCAGAGCCTGCAGCAGCAGGCCGACGAGCTGGCGCAGACGGTGGCGGTGTTCAAGCTGGCCTGAGGGCGCGAATCAGAGAACTTCCACGCGATTGCGGCCGGCGCGCTTGGCCGCGTAGAGGGCATGGTCGGCACGGTCCACCAGCAGCTTGACCTCGTCGGGCGCTGGGCCGCCGGTCAGGCCCAGGCTGATCGTGACCGCCAGGTCCGGTGCCAGGTCTTGCCAGGAATGCGCCGAGATCGCCACGCGCAGGCGCTCGCAGATGTCCTGGGCCTGCGGCAGGGCGATGCCCACCAGGGCGATCATGAATTCCTCACCGCCCACGCGCGCCAGCAGGTCGGCGCTGCGCGTGTTGTTGCGCAGCACGCCGGCGAGCTGGCGCAGCACCTCGTCGCCCACGCCATGGCCGTGGCGGTCGTTGATGTGCTTGAAGTGATCGACGTCCAGCATCGCCAGGCAGATCTCGGCATGTTCCTGGCGGGCGCGCTCCAGCAGCACCGGCAGCGCGAATTCGGCATGGCGGCGGTTGTGCAGGCCGGTCAGCACGTCCTCATGGGCGGCGCGGCCCCATTCGGCGGCCTGGTGGCGCAGCCGCTCCTGCTCGCGCTCCAGCCGGGTGGCGCGCTCGCGCTCGCGCCGCGCGTCCACCAGCGCGTGCTCAGCGCGCGCATGCGCCTGCTCGACATCCTGGCGTATCAGCATCACCTCGGTCTGCAGCGCCATGGTCTCGCGGGCGATCTGGCGCTCCAGCTCGGCATGCTGCTCCAGATAGGACAGCGCGGCCTCGAAATCGCGCCCCGCCTTGCTGGCCTCGTAGAGCGCATGGATGAGCTTGCGGCGCAGCGCGGGCGGCAGATGCTCGCGCCGCTGCGCCAGTATCAGCATCAGGCTGGCCACGCAGGCCTGGTGCTGGCCGTGCAGCATCAGCAACCAGGCGCGCTGCATCTGGGCTTGCAGTTCCAGCGCCAGATAGCCATGGCGGTGGGCGAGGGCCTGGTACTCGTCGATCAGGGCCACGCCGTCCTCATGATCGGCCATGCCCAGCATGGCCTCGACCAGATTGGACAGGGCCACCGCGACCTGGAACTCGCTGCAAGAGGCGCGCGCCTGCGCGCTGGCCTGCTCGGCAAGCGCACGCGCCTGGCCCAGGGCCTCGGGCAGCAGCTTGACATCGCTGCTGCCGGTGCGCGCCTCGGCGGCGAGTTGCAGCCAGAAGTAGGCGAGGTTGTTGAGGCAGGAAAAGCTCAGCTCGCCGTTGTCCAGGGGCATTGCCACCTCGAGCGCCTGCTGGGTGCTCTCGCGCGCTTGCAGGATGTTGTCCATGCTGCCATAGGCCACGCCCAGGCGATTCAGTGCCCAAGCCTCCTGCACGCGGTCACCGGCACGGCGTGCCGCCTTGAGGGCATGCAGGGCCGCATCCAGCGCATCGCGCCCCATCAGCAGCTGGGCATAGACATAGGACAGCGAGGTCTGCGCCTCGGCCACCAGCCTGGGCTCGTCCAGGTGCTGGCAAAGAGCCACCGCTTCGCTGGCACAGCGCACGCTGTCCTGCAGATTACCCAGGCGCGGGTAATGGTGTGCCAGCAGCGCGAGCACGCGCGCACGCGCGGTGTCGTCATGGCAGATGGGCAAGGCCTGCTGCAGCGCGGCGACGGCATCGACATAGTCGCCGCGCAAGGCATGCTGCGCGGCGGCGCCGATCAAGGCATCAAAGTCCGGTTGGCTGGTTTGGCGGTGGGGTCCCATGTCGGCGCAGGCTGCTGTTGCTCAGCATCGGGCAGCGGCCTGCGCGCGTCAAGCCGCTGTGGGGACTTCGCGACCCGCCGGCCCGGCATCGGCCAGACTCACGCGTACCTGGTTGCGCCCGGCGTGCTTGGCGGCGTAGAGGGCCTGGTCGGCGCGCTCCAGCAACTGGCCATGCTCGTCGGCGGTCTGGGCGCAGGCCAGTCCGATGCTGACGCTCACCTTCAGCTCGGGCGCCAGTGCCTCCCAGTCGTGCGCGGCAATCGCACCGCGCATGCGCTCGCAGATCTCGCGCGCCTTGGCCAGGGGTGCTCCCAATAGCGCGACGACGAATTCCTCACCGCCGATGCGCGCCATCAGGTCGGCGCTGCGCACGCTGGTGCGCAGATGCTGGGCCACGGCGCGCAAGACCTGGTCGCCCATGGCGTGGCCGTAGCCGTCGTTGATCTGCTTGAAGTGATCGAGGTCCAGCATGGCGACGCTCAGCGGCTGGCCCTGGCTGAGGGCGCGCTGGCTCAGCAGGGGCAGTACCTGGTCGGCGTGGCGGCGGTTGTAGAGGCCGGTGAGTACATCTTCCACGGCAATGCGGCCAAGCTCGGCGGCCTGGCTGCTGAGGGCCTCGTGCTCATGCAAGAGGCGCTCGGCGCGTTCGCGCTCGCGCTCGGCGTCGCGGCTGGCGAGTTCGGCGCGTGCCTGGGCCAACGCCACCTCTTCGCGGATCAGCAGGGCCTTGCTGTGCAGGGCCAGCTTGTCTTGGGCCCAACGGCGATCCAGCTCGGCCAGTTGTTCCAGGCTCTGCAGGGCCTCGTAGTACTCGCCACGCTGCTTGTGCAAGCCGACCAGCATGTGCACGGCGCGGCGCTTGAGCTTGGGCGGTAGGCGATCCAGATCGGCCGCCAGCAGGCTGCGCAGGATGGCGATCGCACGCCCCGCCTGGTCGCCCAGCTGCAGCAGCCGGGCGCGCTGCAGCTGGGCCTGCAGCACCAGCCAGGCGAACTGCTGCGCCTGTGCAAGCGGCAGGTACTCGTCGATCAGGGCCGCGGCCTGCTCCAGTTCGGTGGCCGAGAGCAGGGCGTCGACGCGATTGGCCAGTGCCGCCGCCAGCCAGTGGGCGTTGCCGGAGGCGCGCGCCAGCTGGCAGGCCTGCTCGGTCAGCTGCAGGGCGCGCAGCGCGTGGCCCTGGGCGCGTGCGTCCTGACGTTCCAGCAAGGCCTCATGCTCGGCCAGGCTGGCAAAGCCGCAGAGGTTGTTGATGGCCGCGAAGTGCGGCTCGGCCAGCTCCTGGCGCTGCGCGATCTCGAGCGACTGGGTGGTCGAGGTTTGGGCCTGCTGCAAGTCTCCGAGGGCCTCGTAGGCGAGGCCGATGCGGTTCAGTGCCCAGGCCTCCAGCTCCGCATTGCCGGCCTCGCGCGCGCTGTGCAGGGCGCGCAGCCCGGCCTGCAGGGCCTCCTGGCCCATGCGCAGCATCGCATAGCAGAAGGCGAGCGCGCCATGTGCCGTCGACAGGCCGGCCAGCCCGCTGGGCAGGCGCTTGAACAGCTGTACGGCTTCGTGTGCCGCACGCAGCCCCTGCTGGCTCTGGCCCAGGCAGGGGTAACTGCTGGCCAGGCGGTTCAGCAACTGGCCGCGCAGGCGCGGGTGCTCGGGGGCGAGTTCTGCCAGCAGGTCTTCCAGCAGGGCGACGGCCCGGGCATGCTGACCCGCGGCGATCATGGCGTCGGCCGTGGCCATGCCGACCTTTGCTGTACTGCTCATCGACTCCACGCCGCCAACCCCCTTGCCCGGATCTGCGCCTGGACCGGATCAGCTTCCACCCACGGACGGGCAGCGTCAAGCCCGGGTAAACCTTGGATTCGCCTTCGGCCCTGCCTTCAGCCCTGGGCGACGAAGGCGCGCAGTTCGCCGGCCATGCGGGCCAGCGAAGGCTGGTGGATGTACATCATGTGGCCGGCCTCGAAATAGCTGACCTGGATGCGGTCCTGCAGGCTGTGGTGCAGGCCCAGGTGGCTGAGCGTGTAGTCGCCCGCGGCATGCGGGGTGGCGAGGTCGTAATAGCCGCTGGCCACATAGACGCGCATATCGGGGTTGGCATGCAGGGCGCGGCGCAGGCTGTCGCCGGCGGCGATGTATTTGTTCTCGAAGCCCTTCCAGGACCAGGTCTTCCACAGCGGCGCATGCACCAGATAGGGGCTGTCGCTGCGGTAGTCGAGTTTTTCCACCAGCAGGCGGTTGATGCCGGCGGCATAGGCGCCGATCAGCTGGTTCATGCTGGCGTCTTCCTCCGGGTGCTCGCCGGCGTCGTCCTTGTCCAGGCCGAGGAAGCGCGCGTCCAGCCGGCCCACGGTCTGGCCGCGTGCGCGCAGCAGCTCCTTGAAGAAACGGAACTCATCCACGCGCAACCGGCAGCGCAGCACGAACTCGGTGCTGAGGCCGCTGTACATCGCCAGCTGCTCGGCGATGTGCTGGCGCTCGGCCTCGGGCAGGCGCGAACCCTGCATCAGGGCCAGCGTGTAGTCGCCATTGGCAAAGGCCTCGGCCGCCGCCACCACCTCTTTCAAGGGCTTGTTCTGCAGCGTCGGCCGCAGCGCCTGGTGGTACCAGGCGGTGGCCGCGTAGGTGGGCAGGTAGAGCGGGTAGGGCAGGTCGTTGCCATGGTCGAAGCTGAGGGTCTGGAAGTCCATCGCCAGCGAGACCAGCATCAGCCCGTTCAGGTAGATGTCGTGCTGCTCCTGCAGATGGCGCGCCAGGCCGGCGGCGCGTGTGGTGCCGTAGCTCTCGCCGATCAGGTATTTGGGCGAGCCCCAGCGCTCGTTGCGCGTCAGGTAGAGGCGGATGAATTCGCCCACCGAGTCCAGGTCGCGCTGGTAGTCGTGGAACTCGGCCGGCTTCTCGCCCTCGGCAACGCGCGAATGGCCGGTGCCGACCGGGTCGATGAAGACCAGGTCGGAGTCGCTGAGCAGGCTGTATTCGTTGTCGGTGAGCTGGTGCGGCGGCGCGCCGCAGTGGCCCTTGTCGTCGCAGGGCACGCGCTGCGGCCCCAGCAGCCCCAGGTGCAGCCAGACGCTGCTGGAGCCGGGCCCGCCGTTGAAGCTGAAGGTCAGCGGGCGTGCCGCGTCCTTCTTGCCGTTCCTTTTGAGCGTGTAGGCGATGAAGAACACCGTGGCGCGCGCCTTCTCGCCCTTGTAGGCCTCCTTGCCGTCGCCGGACTTGGTATCGCCCGCGTCGGGTTCGCGCAGCAGCAGCGTGCCGCAGCTGGCGGTGTATTCCAGCGTCTTCTTGCCGATCTGCAGCTTGTGCTCGGTGTTGACGATGCGCTCCACCGGGGCGGGCTTGTCGCTGAGCTTGGTGTCGGTGGCTTGGTCGTTGGTGGGCATGGTGGTCGGGGCGGCTAAAGTGGCTGCCATGCACTCTAGCGCCCAAAGCAGCGGTGCGCCGCTGATCGGCGTCGACTTCAGCAGCGCCCCCAGCCCTCGCAAGCCCGTGGTGCTGGCCCGCGGCCGGCGCCAGGGCCAGGTCTTGCTGCTGCAAGGGCTGCTGAGTTTCGAGACCCTGCAGGGGCTGGGCGACCATCTGGCGCGCCCCGAACCCTGGGTCGGCGGCTTCGACTTCCCCTTCGGCCTGCCACGCGAGCTGGTGCTGGCGTTGGGCTGGCCTACCGATTGGTTGCCGCTGATGCAGCATTTCTGCGCCCTGCCGCGCGCGCAGATCCGTGCGCAGTTCGCCGCCTTCTGCGCGGCGCGCCCGGTCGGCGGCAAGTTCGCGCACCGCGCCTGCGACGGCCCGGCGGGTTCCTCGCCCAGCATGAAATGGGTCAATCCGCCGGTGGCTTTCATGCTGCATGCCGGCGTGCCGCTGCTGCTGCAGGCCGGCGCGCAGCTGCCGGGCCTGCATGCCGGGGACGAGCAACGAGTGGCGCTGGAGGCCTACCCGGGGCTGCTGGCGCGCGAACTGCTGGGTCGGCGCAGCTACAAGAGCGACGAACGTGCCAAGCAGACCGAGGATCGCCTGATCGCCCGCAAGGACCTGATCGAAGCCCTGGAGCAGGGCCGCAGCCGGCTGGGCCTGCGCTTGAAGCTCAGCCATGCGCAGCGCGACGTGCTGGTGGCGGACGCCAGCGGCGACAAGCTGGATGCCGTGCTGTGCCTGTTGCAGGCGGCCTGGGGCAGCACCCAGCCGGGCTACGGCCTGCCCGCGCGGATCGATCCGCTGGAGGGTTGGATCGTGACTGCGTAGCCCTTGCGCGCCTACTTGCGCATCAGGGTTGACTTACCGTCTGCCGCAGGCAGGGCAAACTTACTTCCTCATCAAGGTGGATTTGCCAAACAGAGATTCGATCAGGTCCACCGCCAGCAGCGCCGTCTTGTTGCGCACGTCCAGCGCGGGGTTGAGTTCCATCACGTCCAGCGAGGCCATGCGGCCGGTGTCGGCAATCATCTCCATGCACAGTTGGGCCTCGCGGTAAGTGGGGCCGCCGGGGATGGTGGTGCCCACGCCGGGAGCGATCTCGGGGTCGAGGAAGTCGACGTCGAAGCTCACATGCAGATGGGTGTTGGCGTCCAGCGTGGCGAGTGCCAGCTCCATGGTGTGGCGCATGCCCATCTCGTCGATGTAGCGCATGTCGAAGACCTCCAGGTCCTGCTCGTGCACAAAGCGCTTCTCGCCCTCGTCGACGCTTCGGATGCCGATCTGGCGCACCCATTTGGGACTGATGGCCGGCACATGACCGCCGATCTCGATCAGCTCCTTCGGCCCGAAGCCGCACAGGCAGGCCACCGGCATGCCGTGGATATTGCCGCTGGGCGTGAGGGCGCTGGTGTTGAAGTCGGCATGGGCATCCAGCCACAGCACGCGCAGCTTCTTGCCGGCCTCGCGGCAATGGCGTGCCACCGCGCTGATCGAGCCCAGGCCCAGGCAATGGTCGCCGCCCAAGAGGATGGGCAGGCGGCCTAAGCGCAGCTCGGCATAGACGGCCTCGTGCACGGCGCGGTTCCAGGCCGTCACCTCGGGCAGGTGGCGGTAGCCCTGCACCGGCGGCTGCCAGGGGTTGTAGGGGCCGCTGAGGTTGCCGCGGTCGACTACCTCGACGCCGTGGCTCTCCAGCGTCTGGGCCAGATTGGCCACGCGCATGGCCTCGGGGCCCATGCTGGCACCGCGCGCGCCGGCGCCGATGTCGGTCGGGGCGCCGATGAGGGAGACGGATCGGAGGATGGTCATGATGGCTGCTTAATCGTTGTGGTCGTGGCTGGGGTTCATGTCGTACTCGCGCTCCAGCAGTGCCCAGGCCTCTTCGGCGCTCTCGACATAATGAAATAGTTGCTCGTCACCCGGGCTGATCATGCCGGTCTCGATCAGATGGTCGAAGTTGATCAGCTTGCTCCAGAACTCGCGCCCGAACATCAGGATGGGGCGGCGCCGGCACTTGCCTGTCTGCACCAGCGTCATGGTCTCGAACAATTCGTCCAGCGTGCCGAAGCCGCCCGGGAAGCACACCAACGCCACCGAGCGCATCAGGAAGTGCATCTTGCGCAGCGCGAAGTAGTGGAAGCGAAAGCACAGCTCCGGCGTGATGTAGGGGTTGGGCAGCTGCTCGTGCGGCAGCACGATGTTCAGGCCTATGCTCTTGCCACCAACCTCGTGCGCACCGCGGTTGCCCGCCTCCATGATGCCGGGGCCGCCTCCGGTGACCACATAGATGGGGTTGTGCCGGTCGCTGGAGGCCTTGGTGACGAGCGAGGCAAAGCGGCGCGCCTCTTCGTAGAAGTGGCTCATGGACAGCTGCATCTCTGCGCGCTTGATGGCCGCGGCGTCGCCGCCGGCCTTGGCCAGCTGCATCGCCACCAGCGCGGCTTCGCGGTCGAGGATGCGGGCGCTGCCGAACATCACGATGGTGGAGTGGATGCCCAGCTCCTGCTGCACCAGCTCGGGCTTGAGCAGCTCCAGCTGCATGCGCACCGGCCGCAGATCCTCGCGCAGCAGGAACTCGGTGTCCGTGAAGGCGAGGCGGTAGGCACTGTCTACGCCCTCGTAGTTCGGCGACGGTTTGAGGCGCTTGGCTTCTTCCTTGGCAGTGGGGAAGTTGCGTGCGTGCAGTTTGTTGTGCTTTGACATGGCGTATGGGTCTGGCGAGGACTGTAAATCGTCCGATAGGAAATGTTGTTTCTTAATTTGGCGAATTCACGGTCAAAGATTGAGTACCGCAACAGCTGCAGCCGGGGTCGCGCTGCACCTGGATCTCGCTCCATTCCATGCGCCGCGCATCCAGCATCTGCAGCCGGCCAGCCAGGCCGCCGGGCAGGCCCATCAGCAGCTTGAGTGCCTCGGCCGCCTGCATGCTGCCGATGATGCCCACCAGGGGGGCGAACACGCCCATGGTGGCGCAACGCACCTCCTCGTAGGCGGCGTCCGGCGGGAACAGGCAGGCATAGCAGGGCTGCCGGCGGTCGCGGCTGTCGTAGACGCTGATCTGGCCGTCGAAACCGATCGCCGCGCCCGCCACCAGCGGCCTGGCATGGCGCACGCAGGCGGCGTTCACCGCATGGCGGGTGGCGAAGTTGTCCGAGCAGTCCAGCACCACGTCGGCCGTGGCCACCAACTCATCGAGTTGGGCGGCATTGGCGCGCAGCTGCAGGGCCCGGACCTGCACCTCGGGGTTGAGTTGGGCCAAGGTGCGTGCGGCCGAGGCCACCTTGGGTGTGCCCACGGCGTCGAGCCGGTGCACGATCTGGCGCTGCAGATTGGTCAGGTCCACGCTGTCGTGGTCCACCAGGGTCAGACGGCCGACGCCGGCGGTGGCCAGGTAGAGCGCCACCGGTGAGCCCAGGCCGCCGGCACCGATCACCAGGGCATGCGAGTCGGTGAGCTTTTGCTGGCCTTCCACGCCGATTTCGTCCAGCAGGATATGCCGCGAATAGCGCAGCAATTGTTCGTCATTCATGGGGCGAGCATACTGCGGCGCCAAGCAAAACGGCCCGTCGACGAACGGGCCGTTTGAGTACGGGGAAGCGGCGTTTATTCGCCCGACTTGGCCTCGGCCTTGCGCTCCACCGCGGTCTTGGATGCGGCCACCGGCCTGCCCTTGAGCTGGTTCAGCGCCTGCTGCAGCGGGAAGTCCTCGGTCGAACCGAATTCGGGCAGCGGCTTGGGCGCTTCGTTCTTCTTGGCGAAGTCGGCCTCGAGCTTCTGGCGTGCCTCCTCGCGTGCCTTTTCGCGCGCCGCATCCTTCTCCTCGGCGCCGTTGTTGAGGTGCTTCTCGAGATCGGCCTCGCGCATGCGCAGCGCCGCGAACACATTGCCCTCGGCGGTTTCGTCCAGCAGCACGTCGGGCACGATGCCCTTGGCCTGGATCGAGCGGCCGCTGGGGGTGTAGTAGCGCGCGGTGGTGATCTTCAGCGCGGTCTCGGGGCCAAGTTGGCGCACCGTCTGCACCGAGCCCTTGCCGAAGGTCTGGGCGCCCATCACGATGGCACGCTTGTGGTCCTGCAGGGCACCGGCGACGATCTCGCTGGCCGAGGCCGAACCTTCGTTGACCAGCACCACCAGGGGCACGTTCTTCAGCGCGGCCGGCAGCTTGCGCAGGGGGTCGCTGCCGCCGCGGCGCTGGTAGAAATCGGGGCTGGCCTTGAAGCTGGCCTTGGACTCGGCGATCTGGCCATTCGTGCTAACCACCTCCACGCCTTGTTGCAGGAAGGCGGCGGAGATCGCCACCGAGGCCTCCAGCAGGCCGCCCGGGTCGTTGCGCAGGTCCAGCACCAGGCCCTTCAGATTCGGCTCGGCCTTGTAGATCTCTTCCAGCTTGCGCGCGAAGTCTTCCACCGTGCGGTCCTGGAACTGGCTCACGCGCAGCCAGGCGTAGCCGGGCTCGACCACCTTCGAGCGTACGCTCTGCACGCGAATTTCCTCACGCGTGATGGTGATGGGGAAGCTGCGGCTTTCGCTCTTGCGGTAAATCGTCAGCGAGACCTTGGTATTGGGCTCGCCGCGCATACGCTTGACGGCCTGGTCCAGCGAGAGGCCCTTGACCGCCGTGTCGTCGATCCTGCTGATCAGGTCGCCGCTCTTGAGGCCGGCGCGGAAGGCGGGCGAGCCTTCGATCGGCGAGACGATCTTCACCAGACCATCTTCCATGCCGATCTCGATGCCCACACCGACGAACTTGCCGGTCGTGCCTTCGCGGAATTCCTTGAAGCTCTTCTGGTCGAAGAACTGCGAGTGCGGATCCAGCCCCGAGACCATGCCCGAGATGGCGTCGTTGATGAGCTTCTTCTCATCCACCGGTTCGACGTATTCGGCTTTCACGAGCCCGAATACCGCCGCCAGCTGCTGCATCTCTTCCAGGGGCAGCGGGGTGAGGCTGCTGCGGGCGTTTGCCTGCAACTGCATCGTGGTCAGCGCCCCGGCCACGGCGCCCAACGCTACCCAGCCTGCGACTTTCAGTTTGGCACCCATGATGCGAGTGTTTCCTATCGGTGAGATCCAGCAAAACTGCAGTCCGCGCCCTCTTGGGGGACTGACGGACCCTGTGCAAAACCAGTATATGCGCAGCCCCGCGCCGAATGCTTGCGTGTGAGCCCGCATTGGGGCACCAATTCCGGGGATCGCAGTGAACAAATGGACGAAACCGGGTCGGCCGGTGAGCAAGCCTCAATCGGCTGCCAGGCCGGCGGGTATGCCGAAGGTCACGACATGGTCGACATGGGCGCGTATGCCTATCCATTCGCCCAGCTGGTGGTCGTGGTGCGAGGGCACATGGGCCATCAGGCGTTCGCCCGTGGCCAGCCGCAGGGTGTAGAGGAACTCGGCGCCGCGGAAGATCTTGCGCTCGATCTGTGCCTTCACCGGCGCCAGGTCGTCGTGCACGATGTCGTCGGCGCGCAGCAGCACCTCGCAAGCGCCGTTCGGATAGGCGGTCGGCAACGGGCATTCGCCGGCGTCGGTCAGTTCGCCCACCGCGGTGCGTACCAGCGGCCCGTCCGGCCCAGCGACGATGCGCGCCGGCGTGAACACGCCATGGCCGATGAAGTCGGCCACGAAGCGCGTGGCCGGCCGGTGGTAGACGGTGTAGGCCTCGTCCCATTGTTCCAGCCTGCCCTGGTGCATCACGCCCACCACGTCGCCGATCGCGAAGGCCTCGGCCTGGTCGTGCGTGACGAACAGGGCGGTGGTGCCACTGGCATGCAGGATGGCGCGCAACTCCTGCGAGAGATGCTCGCGCAGGTCCACGTCCAGGCTGGAGAAGGGTTCGTCCAGCAGCATCAGGCGCGGTGCCGGCGCGAGCGCGCGCGCCAGCGCCACGCGCTGCTGCTGGCCGCCCGAGAGCTGGTGCGGCGCGCGCTTGGCGGCATGGGCCAGGCCCACCAGCTCCAGCATCTCGGTGACGCGGCGTTCGCGCTGCGCGCGCGGCAGTCCCTGCAGGCCGAAGCCGATGTTCTGCGCGATGCTGAGGTGGGGGAACAGTGCGTAGTCCTGGAACACCATGCCGATGCGGCGCGCCTCGGGCGGCAGATGCAGGCCGCTGCTGGCATCGGCCAGGGTCTCGCCGTCGATGCGGATGCGGCCGGCCTGCAGCCTCTCCAGCCCGGCGATGCTGCGCAGCAGCGAAGTCTTGCCGCAGCCCGAGGGGCCGATCAACACGCCGATCTGCCCACGCGCCAGCGCCAGGGTGACGGCATCGACCGCGGCACGGCGGCCATGGGAACTCGGGTAGCGCAGACCGACCTGGTCGAGGGCAAGAAACATGGTCCTATGATACCGGCCCGGGTCTGTTTCTCGAATGCGCATTATTCGCATTTGATCTTCGTCAAACCGAATGTTGCGTCTCATCATCCTCGTCTGCCTGCTCCTGGCCGTGCCCGTGCTGGGCGTGCTGGGTTCTTGGCTGTCCCTCGATGCCCAGGCCTGGGCCATCCTGCAACACCAGTGGCAGACTGTGCTGCCCGAATATGCCTGGTCCTCGCTGCTGCTTGCGGCGAGCGTGGCCGTGGGCGTGGCGCTGCTGGGCGGGGCCACGGCCGCCGCGGTGAGCCTGTTCGAGTTCCCGGGCCGGCGCTGGTTCGAATGGGCCTTGCTGCTGCCGATGGCGATGCCGGCCTATGTGGCCGCCTATGCCTATACCGATGTGTTGCAGTACAGCGGCGCGCTGCAGAGCACGCTGCGCCAATGGACGGGCGCGCAGGGCGCGCTGTGGCCGGATCCGCGCAGCCTGCCCGGTGCGGTGCTGCTGTTCGTGCTCTGCCTCTACCCCTACGTCTATCTGCTCACCCGCACCGCCCTGGCCGAGCGCGGCGTGGCGCTGATGGAGGCGGCGCGCATGCTGGGCGCCGGCACCTGGCGGCGCGTGCGCGAGGTGGCGCTGCCGCTGGCGCGCCCGGCGCTGGCGGCAGGCGTTGCGCTGGCGCTGATGGAGACCCTGGCCGACTACGGCGTGGGCGCCTATTTCGGTCTGGCCACGCTGACCACCGGCATTTACAAGGCCTGGCTGGTGATGAACGACCGCATCGCCGCCGCCCAGCTGGCGTCGGTACTGCTGCTGGCTGTGGGCCTGTTGCTGTGGCTGGAGCGGCGCGCCCAAGCCAGGCTGCGTTTCACCGGCAGCCGCAGTGGCGCCCTGCATGCCGCCGAGGCCAGGCCGCTGCCCCTGAAGGGGCCGGCGGCCCTGGGCGCCTTCCTGCTCTGCGCGCTGCCGGTGCTGCTGGGTTTTGTGCTGCCGGTGCTGGTGTTGCTGCAGCTGCTATGGCAGGAGGCCATGCATGGCGAGATGGGCCTGCCGCTGGCGCGCTTTGCGCAATGGGCCTGGACCAGCCTGCAACTCGCCGGTCTGGCGGCGCTGCTGGCGGTCTCGCTGGCCCTGGTGCTGGCGTATGCGACCCGGGTGCGCAGCGCCTCGCCCGTGCTGGCGGCGCTGCTGAGCGTCTCGAACCGCATTGTCTCGTTGGGCTACGCCGTGCCAGGCGCGGTGCTGGCGGTGGGCATCTTGCTGCCGCTGGGCTGGTTGCAGAGCCACGCGCCGCAGCTGGGCCTGACGGCCTTGATGACCGGCAGCATCGCCGGCCTGATCTATGCCTACCTGGTGCGTTTCTCGGGCGTGGCCCTGCAATCGGTGGAGGCCGGCTACGCGCGCATCTCCACCACCGTGGACGAGACCGCGCGCATGTTGGGCGCCTCGCGCCGCCGCCTGTTCCTGGAGCTGCATGCGCCGCTGCTGGCGCGCTCGGCATTGGCGGCCGCCCTGCTGGTGTTCGTGGACGTGATGAAGGAGCTGCCCGCCACCCTGGTGCTGCGCCCCTTCAACAGCGACACCCTGGCGGTGGTGGCCTACCAGCTGGCACGCGACGAGCGCCTGGGCGAGGCGGCCCTGCCTTCGCTGGCCATCGTCTTGGTAGGTCTGGTGCCGGTGCTGATGCTTTCACGCGCCATGCGCAAGAAACCTGGGACTTGACCGCCACCAGCTGGCGCTTTGATACTGGCCCGCACCATGAGTCGCACAGGAGCTTGAGGCCGAAATGGATAGCAACCAATGGCTGATGGCCATCGCAGGCCTGGCGCTCGGCGCCGCCGCCGCCTGGGGCGGCGCGGTATGGTGGTTTGGCCGAATGCTCAAGCAGGCCGCCGCGCGGCTCGACAAGACCGAAAAGGCGCGCCAGTTCGCCGCCACCCAGACCACCCAGGCGCGCAAGCAGATCGAGTCGCTGCAGCATGAGTTGGGCGAACTGCGGCATGCGGCGCAGCACAAGGTGCATATCAATCCGCCCGCCCCGTCGGGGCCCGAGATGATGCTGCCGGTGGGCGGCACGGCGCCGCGCAAGCCGGCCCCGGGCGATGGCTTTGCGGATACGCAGGTGTTGTTGCCGAGCAAGCGATAGAAGCGGCAACACCTCGCGCAAGCATGCGCTCGGTGCCATTTGCCTACCGCAAGTCCGCAGGGACTTGCGGTAGGCAAATGGTCCCGCCGACAGGAATCGAACCTGTATTTGCCGCTTAGGAGGCGGCCGTTCTATCCATTGAACTACGGCGAGACAGGGCCTGATGGCCAAGCGGCGCGGATTGTCGCATGAGATTTTCCTTCGCCCCGCCGCCGTTCATTCCCACTTCCATTGCCAGATGAAGTCCAGCGCGTTGTCGTCGCCCGATTGCGCGCGCAGGGTGAAGCGCTGGGCGATGCGGTAGACCAGCTGCCAGCTGCCGGCGGTGGCGTTGAGCCCGCGCTCGTAGCCCACGTAGACGCGCCGGCTGAGCTGCTTGCCCAGGCGCACCACCGTGCCCTTGGCCTCGTCGGCATCCTGGTGCACCGAAAGCTCGTCCAGGCCCAGGTTGCGCATCAGCTTGCCGCTGGCGCTTTCGCCTTCGCCGCTCAGCAGGGCCATGGCGGCACGCTGCAGCAGGGCGGTGTCAGCGCGCCCCAGACTTTCGGGGGCTCGGCCCAGCACCAGCCAGGAGAGCTTGTCGCTGTCGCGCATCTCGGGTTCCGAATAGAGCTTGATGCGCGGGTTCAGCGCCGTGCCGGTGACGGTCACGCCCACCCGCGCATCGTCCAGGCCGGGCCGTATCGCCAGCACGTCCAGGCGCGGGTTGTCGGCCGCGCCGGCGAAGCTGATCTGGCCGCGCTCGATCTCGAGTTTTTGCGCATAGGCATCGAAGCTGCCACCCACCGCCGAGACCACGCCATGCAGGGCCGGCTTGCCATGGCTGTGCGTGAGCTTGAGCTGGCCCGCCAGCAAGGTGTCCAGGCCACGGCCGCGCAGGCGCAGCTGGCGGCCCAGGTCCAGCTCCAGCTGCACATGCACCGGCAGCTTGCTGGCTCCGTTGGCGGCCTCGCTGCGGTCTAGCTGGCCGTCCTCCGGGCGCAGCACCAGCACATCCTCGTCCAACTGCGGTGCGTTGCCGCGTGTGAAGTCGAACAGGCCCTCGTCGGCGCGCAGCTTGCCGCCCACGTCCAGGCCCTGGCGGCTGAGCTTGACCAGGCTTTCGCCGCTCAGCACCAGGCGCCGGTCGACGCGGCGCAGCAGCGCGAAGCGCTCGGCGCTGAGCCTGAACTCGGCGCTGGGTTCGGCGCCCAGCAAGACCTGACCCTCGGCTCGCAGCATGCCCTCGCCGCCGCGCGCGCTGAGATGCTCGAGGCGGGCACTTTCGCCGCTCAGGCGCAGGCCGAACTCGCCCTGCTGCAGGTCCACACCATCGAGCGGGTTGCGCAGCGAGAGCCCCTGGCCGCCGGCCTGGCCGGTGATCTGTGGCGCGCCCAGCGTGCCGCCCAGGCTGAGGCTGGCGAACAGGCTGCCACCCAGGCGCCAGCCCGTCGGCACCCAGGCGCCCCAGGTGCCCAGATTCGCTACGCGCGCCTCCAGCACGCCCTCCAGCGGCGCGTTGCGGTCCGGCAGCTGCTGCGGCGCGGCCGCATGCGCGGTGAGGGCGCCGCCCAGCGCGCCGAGGTTCTGGCCGGCGATCGCCTGCGTGAGATGCCACACGCCCTGGTCGGCCAGCAGCCCGAAGCGCAGCTCGGTGAGGCCCAGCGCCTGGGTGCCGCGTTCATCGGTCACGCTGAGGTCGCCGGCGCTGCGCTGCAGTGCCACGTCCACCTTGAGATTGCGGACGCCGCTGCTGACGCGCGCCGCACCGCCCATCACCAGATTGCCGCCCCAGCCGAAGCCGGGCTGCCAGCGTGCCAGCAGTGGTGCCACCGCCAGCGGCTCCATCGCCAGCTCGAGTTCCAGCTGGGGGGCGGCCGCGGTCAGCGCATCGAGCTGGAACTGGCGCCAGGCAAATCCTGCCCCCAGCAGCTCGAGCCGCCCCGGCGCTGCCTGCAGGGCATCGAGGCGGCCCTGTGCGCCGAACTCCAGCTGCAGGGCCAGCTGGGAGGCCGCCAGCCAGGCCGGCAGGGCGGGCTTGTCCGGCCGTGCCAGCAGCTCGAGCTGGCGAACCTGCCAGCGCGCGCCTTCGCGCCAGGCACGTGCGGGTGGCTGTGACCAGCCTCCTTCCAGGCTCAGCCTGAGCCCGCCGCTCTGCAGGGGGCCCTGCGCTGTGCCGTTCAACCAACCGGGCAGGCGGTAGTCGCCCTGGGCGCTGAGCGTGAGCTGGTGCCTGGACCAGGGCCCGTCGAGCGCCAGCGCCAGCTCGCGCAGGTGCAGGGTGCTGCCGGCATCGAGCTGCTGGATGCCGGCCTGCAAGCGCAGCGGGGCGTCCTCGCCGCCACCCAGGGAGGCCTGCAACTGCGCCTGCTTGATTTGCAGCGCCGGCAGCTGTTTGGCGCTCACGCGCAGCGCCTTGATCTGCAGCTGCGCCTCGCTGCTCAACTGCCAGGGCGGCGCGGCGTCCTGGCCCTTGGGGGCGGGCGTCAATGCCAGGGCCAGCGTGCCGGTCAGTTCGCCCTGCAGGTTCAGGCCTGGCAGCAGGCCGCTCAGCCAGGGCTGCAGGGCCGCCAGCTGAGGAGCTTGCCAGTCGCTCGCCAGGCGCAGGCGCTCGCTCGCGTCGGCGGCCAGGCTGGCCTGCAGCTGGTTGCCCGCCAACTTGAGCGCGAGCTGGGCCTGCGGTGCGGCCTCGCCCTCGCGGGTGTAGCGCAGCTCGCCGGTGAGCGGCAGGCCCGCCAGCTGGCTGGGCTGGATCTGCAGCAGGGCCTGGCCCTGCGGCGCGTGGCGCCAGGGCGCCGTTCCCACCACTGTCGGGCCCCGGCTCAGCCTGGCGTCGAGGCTGGCGTTCAGGCTCTGGCTGCCGCTGCGCCAAGTGCCGCCAGCCGCGCCGCGCCAGAAGTGCCGCAGATCCAAGGCGCTCATGCGTGCCTGCAGCTGGGCATGCCAGCCGCGACTCCAGTGGCCGGCCTGCTGCAGCGTGAGCGCCCCTTGCGCCTCGAGGCGGCCGCCACCCGACAGCAGACGCCATTGCTGCAAGCTCAGCCCGGCCGGGCTCAGCGCAGCTTCGGCCTGCAGGCTGAACTCGGCGGCCTGCAGCTCGGGCGCGAGTCGGCCCTTGAGGTCCAGCGAAAGCGCCACCGGCGGCCAGGCGGCCAGCGCCTGCAGGCCCGCCTGGGTCTGCAGGCGCAACTGGCCCGAGGCCAGGGCGGGTGCGAGCCGGTTGTCCAGCAGCTCGCTGCGCAGGCCTTCGATGTCGATGCGGAGCTGGGAGCCCGCCTGGCCGGCGCTGCTGCCAAGGTTGCCAAGGGCATGCAGCCGGCCGGCGGCTTGCGTCTGTGTGCCCAGCTGCAGGTCCAGTTGCTGCAGGTGCAGGCTGGCCGGGTCCCAGGGCTTGAGTTCCAGCTCCAGCGCGAGTTGGCGCAGCGGCAGGGCCTGCGCGTCGAAGCGGCCGGCCATGCCATTGCGCAACGCGGCGCTGATGCGCAGCGGCGCCTGGGCCTGCGCGGCACGCAGGCTGACACTGCCCACCAGGCTGGTGCGTGGCGCGCCGCGCTGCAGCTGCGCCAGATCCAGACCCTGGGTCTGCAGGTCCAGGGCTTGCAGCGGCCAGGCCTCGAAGGGCGCCAGCGTGGCGCTGGCCTTGAGTGTCTGCGGGCTGCTTGGCTCGGAGGTGTAGCCAGGGCTGTCCAACTGCGCCTGCACCGGCAGGTGCAGGAGCGGCCCGTCGGCCTGCAGCCGCGCCGTCCAGGCCGGCAGCTGCGCGGCGCCGAGCTTGGCTGCGGCGGGCTGACGCACCAGCAGCTGGGCCTGTACGCGCATCTTGCCGCCGCTCTCGACGCTGGCCTCGCCGCTCAGCTCGCGCTGGTCCCAGCGCAGTGCGGCGATGCGCGCGCGGTGCATGGCGCCGCCGTCGGCGCCCAGCGAAAGGCTGGCTTGCAGGGTCTGCAGCGGCTGATCGCTCAGCGAAGGGATGCGCAGTTCGGCAACGCTCAGGCTGGCGACATCGAGCGCGAAGGGCAGCCGCAGGTTCTGCGGTGCGGCCGTGGCCTCGGCGCTCGGCGCAAGGCTGAGCTCGACGCGCTCGGCGCTGACGCTTTCGAGCAGCAGCCGACCCCAGAGTTGAGGCGAGCGATGCCAGCCGAGCGCGGTGCCATGGGCCCGCAGGCCCCGGATGGTGAGCGTGTCGGCGCCGCCGGGAAAGCGGTAGCGCAGGCGGCGCGCCGAGAAATCCCCCAGCACGCTGCCCTGGGCGCCTTCCAGCTCAAGCCCCGGCACCTGGCGCAGCAGCCAGGCGCTGCCAGGCTCGGTGGCCAGGCCCCACCACAGCGCCAGGCCGCCGCCGGCCAGTGCGCAGGGCAGTAGCAGGGCGCCCAGCAGCAGGCCGCGGCCGGGATTGCGCTTCATCACAACGCGATCCCAACGCTAAAGTGCAGGCGCCAGCTGCCCAAGGCCTGGGCGCGCGCCAGGTCCACGCGCAACACCCCCACCGGGCTGCGCAGGCGCAGGCCGAGGCCGTAGCCCAGCGTGGGCCTGAGTTCGTTCCAGTGCATCGCGGCCTGGCCGGCGTCCACGAACACCGCGCCCAGCAGGCTGGGCAACTGCTGGCTGAGCGGGTGCGCCAGCTCGGCGCTGCCGGTCCAGAGCACGCGCCCGCCGACCTGGTTGCCCAGCGCATCCTGCGGCCCCAGATGCTCGGGCGCATAACCGCGCACCGAATCGTCACCGCCGGCGCGGAAGCGCAGTGCATCGGGCAGGCCGACGGCGTCGCCGGCCAGCAGCTGGCCCAGTTCGGTGCGCAGGGTGCTGGTCCAGTTGGCGCCCAGGCGCTGGTACCAGAAGACCTTGGCATGCAGCTTGCCGAACCAGCCGTTCCGGGCTACCGAGTTGTCTGCGCGGCCCAGGCCCAGCAGCCATTGCGCGGTGAGACCCTGGGTGGGCACGACGATGCTGTCCACCTGGCGCCAACGGCGGTCCAGATTGAGCGAGATGGCGCTGCCATGCACCTCGTTGCCGGGAAAGCGCTCGTCGCTGCGCAGCCATTCGAGGTAATGGCTGCGATCGTTGTTCTCGGTCTCGCGCTGGCGGCCCAGGCGAGCGCGCCAGTTGAGCTTGGTCTGATTGGCGATCAGCTGGTCGCGCTCGACCGCGAAGGCGGCCAGATTGCGCTCCATATCGGTCTGCGGGTGCGAGGTCAGCTCCAGTTCCAGCGCGCTGCGGTCGCGCCCCAGCTCGATCTTGCTGCGCGCGCGCAGGTCCAGGTCGAAGGGGCGGCGGTGCAGATGCTCGAGACCCACGCGCGGGCCATGGCTGCTGTGGTAGCCCAGGCTGGCGGTGGCCTGCTGGCGCGCCGCCTCGCGCACCGTCACCAGCACCGGGGTGGCCGCGGCCGTCTCGGCCTCCGGCTTGATCTCCACCGCGATGCTGTCGAACAGCCCGGTCTTGATGAGGCGTTCCTGGAAGTCCAGCAGAGCCTTGGCGCTATAGGGGTCGCCCTCGCGGTAGCCGGCGAGGCGTTCGATGCTGGAGGCGGGCTGGTGCTTGAGCCCCTCGATGCTGAGCGCGCCAAGGCGCAGCAGCGGGCCGCTCTCCAGCGTCAGCGCCAGCTCGGCGGCGTTCGTCTCGGTGCGCACCAGCGCGCGGCTGCTGGCCCAACGCGCAAGCGCATAGCCTTCGGTGCGCGCCAGATTGAGCAGGCCGTTCTTGGCCTCGCTCCAGGCTGCCTGCTGATAGGCCGCGCCAACCGGCAGCGTCCAACTCGACGCCAGCCGCTGGCGCAGCGCCGCGCCGGCGGGCTCCGCCAGCGCCCCGGCAAAGTCCAGCTGCACGGCGCTTACCTGCACCTGCGGGCCGGTATCGACCGTCATGCGCAGGCGCTGCAGCTGCGCATCGCCCTGGCGCTGCATCGCAACCTTGGCATTGAAGTAGCCGGCCGTTTCCAGCAGCTCGCGCGCCTGCTCGGGGGCGGCGGCGCTGAGGCGGTCCAGCTCCACCGGGCTGAGGCGCTCGTCCTCGGCGGTGTTGCGAAAGCGTGCCAGGTCCAGGTGCTCGTAGAGCAGGGTCCGCAGGGCCGCGGGCGCGTCGATCTCGAGTTCGTAGGCGGCCACCAGGCGGGCGGGCGCGCCGTCCTTGGCGACGGCGGGTCTGCGGCTGAGGGCATCGCTCAAACCCTGGAAGCTGGCGCAGCCGCCCAGGCCCAGCGCGACCATCAGCAGGGCCGCGATCCGCAAGCCGCTCATTTGCTCAGCAAGCGCATCGCAGCTTCCAGGCCGTTGAGCGAAAGCGGGAACATGCGCTGGTGCAGCAGCTGCTGGATCAGCGCGATGCTCTGCCGGTACTGCCACACGCCCTGCGGCTCGGGGTTGATCCAGGCGTTCTTCGGGAAGGCGTGGGTGAGGCGCTGGATCCATTCGGCGCCGGCCTCCTCGTTGTTGTACTCGACGCTGCCGCCGGGCTGCAGGATCTCGTAGGGGCTCATGGTGGCGTCGCCCACGAAGATCAGCTTGTAGTCCTTGTTGTACTTGCGAATAATGTCCCAGGTGGGCGTCTTCTCGGCAAAGCGGCGGCGATTGTTCTTCCACACGAAGTCGTAGACGCAGTTGTGGAAGTAGAAGAACTCCAGGTGCTTGAATTCGCTCTTCACCGCCGAGAACAGCTCCTCCACGCGGTGGACATGCTCGTCCATGGTGCCGCCCACGTCCATCAGCAGCAGCACCTTGACCTTGTTGTGGCGCTCGGGCTGCATGCGGATGTCCAGCATGCCGGCATTGGCGGCGGTCTTGTGGATGGTGTCGTCGAGGTTGAGCTCAAGCTCCGAGCCCTCGCGCGCGAAGCGGCGCAGGCGGCGCAGCGCCACCTTGATATTGCGGGTGCCGAGTTCGAGGTTGTCGTCGTAGTCCTTGTAGGCGCGCTGCTCCCAGACCTTCACCGCGCTCTTGTTCCTGCCGGCGCCGCCTATGCGTATGCCCTGCGGGTTGTAGCCACTGTTGCCGAAGGGGCTGGTGCCGCCTGTGCCTATCCACTTGTTGCCGCCCTCGTGGCGCTCCTTCTGCTCCTCGAAGCGCTTCTTGAGCGTTTCCATGAGCTCGTCCCAGCCCATCTTCTCGACAGCCGCCTTCTGCTCGGGCGAGAGTTCCAGCTCCAGATGCTGGCGCAACCATTCCAGCGGCAGCTCCTTGCTGAAGTCGGCGAGCATTTCCACGCCCTTGAAGTAGGCGGCGAAGGCACGGTCGAACTTGTCGAAATGCGCCTCGTCCTTGATCAGGCTGGTGCGCGCCAGGAAGTAGAACTTGTCCACCGTGGGGCCGCCCTCATCGTCGATCACGCCGGCCTTGAGCGCCTCCAGCAGGGTGAGGAACTCCTTGACCGATACCGGCAGCTTGGCAGCGCGCAGGGTGTAGAAGAACTTGATCAGCATGGTGTGGCGGCGCTCGGGGGCTTCGCTTCATTATCCATGCGCACCGCCGCCCGAGCGGGGTAGCATGAGGCACCCCAGCCATAGGCATGTGCGATGAATATCGAAGTCGAACAGATGCTCCAGGCCCTGTATGGCGCGATCTCGGAAGACGAGCAGGGCCGTTGGGTGGCGCGGCTGGGCGAACTGCTGCTGCGCAGCAGCTTCCAGCCCATCTACAGCTTCCCGCACCGCCGGCCGGTGGGCTACGAGGGCTTGATACGCGTGAGCGACGCGGCCGGACAGCCGCTTTCACCGATCAGCGCCTTCGAGCGCGTCGCCAGCTTCGACGAGCAGGTCAGGCTCGACCGCCTGTGCCGCCTGCTGCATGTGCACAACTTCGTCGAGCAGAAGGTGCCGGACTGCTGGCTTTTCCTCAACATCCACCCGGCCGTGTTCGTGCACGCCGCCAGCCAGGCCGAGATGCTGGCCAAGGCGGTGGAGGTGGTGCACCAGCTGGGACTGCCCATGCAGCGCCTGGTGTTCGAGGTCACCGAGGATGTGATGGCGCAGGACGCCGCCTTCGAGGCTGCGGTAGAGAGCGCGCGCGCCACCGGCTGCCTGCTGGCGCTGGACGATTTCGGCGCCGGCCATTCCAACTTCGATCGCATCTGGCGCATCCGGCCCGAGATCGTCAAGCTGGACCGCAGCCTGCTGCAGCGTGCCATGGGCTCCAAGCGCATCGAGCGCGTGCTGATGCAGATGGTCTCGCTGCTGCACGAGTGCGGTGCGCTGGTGCTGCTGGAGGGCGTGGAAACGCGCGACGAGGCGCATCTGGCGCTGGATGCCGACATCGACCTGGTGCAGGGCTATGCCTTTGGCCGGCCGCAGCCCGAGCTGATCTCGGACGGCGCCGTCTCGGCGGAGCTGGAGGACATCTGGGCCTTGTTCGACGGCCGCCAGCTGCTCGGTCGCACCGCTTACCAAGAGCGCGTGGCGCCCTACCAAAGCGCCATGGCCCAGGCCCTGCAGCCGCTGCAGCAGGGGCGCGGGCTGCGCGAGGCCTGCGATGCCTTTTTGCACCTGCCTGGCGCCCAGCTCTGCTATTTGCTCGACGAACAAGGGCGTGAGATGGGTGCGCGCGTGGCACCGCTGGGCCTGGAGCAGGCGCATGACCAACGCTTCGGACCGTTGGAGCGCGCCGGCGACGCGCGCTGGGCGCGCCGCCCCTATTTCCGCCGCGCCATCTCGGCGCCAGGCGAGGTGCAGGTGACGCGCCCCTACCTCAGCCTGCACGGCGCGCGCATGTGCGTGACCGTCTCGCTGGCCTATTGGCAGGAAGGGCGGCTGCGCGTGCTTTGCGGCGACGTGGGCTGGGCGCAGGGCGAGCCGGATTGAGGCTGCGACTCAGCGCTTGCGGTCGTACTGCTGCAGCCAGCCAAAGAATTCGCCGTACCACTGCTTGCTGTTGCGCGGCTTCAGCACCCAATGGTTCTCGTCCGGGAACCACAGCAGGCGGGCATCGACGCCGCGCGCCTTGAGCGTGTTGTAGTAGGCCAGGCCCTGGGCATCGGGCACGCGGTAGTCCAGCGCGCCGTGGATCACCAGGGTGGGCGTCCGCATATGCTGGGCAAAGGCATGTGGGCTTTGCGAGGCCACGCGGGCCGGGTCGTCCCAGTACCAGGCGCCCAGCTCCTTGGCATGCCAGGTGTAGGCGTCGTCGGCAAACATGGCCTGCCAGTCGTAGCAGCCGGCATGGCAGACATAGGCCTGGTAGCGCCCCGGCTTCACATGGCCGTTCATCCACGCGACCATATAGCCGCCATAGCTGCCGCCGGTGGCGAACACGCGCTGCTTGTCGGCCCAGGGCTTCTTGAGCAGCAGGGTGGTGGCGGCCTCGATGTCCTGCAACTCCAGCTCGCCCCAGCGCTGCGTGATCGAATCGAGGAAGCCATGGCCGAAGCTCGACGAACCGTGGTAGTTCACGCAGGCCACCACATAGCCCTGGGCGGCAAAGGCCTGGTGGTTCCAGCGCCAATGCCAGCTGTCACCAAAGGCGGTGTGCGGGCCGCCGTGGATCACATGCATCAGCGGGTATTTGCGGCGCGGATTGAAGCCGGGCGGATAGATCAGCCACATCTGCACCTGCTCGTCGTTCGCGCCCTTGAACCAGACTTCCTCTTCCTTGCCGAAGGCGTACTGCGCCAGCAACTTGTCGTTGACGCTCTCGATGCGCCGCCAGACGGCGCCCAGGCCTTCTTCGTCGCCCTCGCCCTCGAGCACCGAGACGCGCGCGGGATGTTGAACGCCGTCGTGGTTGACGACGATGGTGCCGGCCTCCAGCGCGAAGCTGGCCGCATGGCCGCCGCGGAACAGCACGAAGGCACCACCGGTCTTGACGTCGAAGCGCCAGAGATGGCGGCGGCCGCGGTCCTCGGCGCAGAACAGCAGACCCAGATCGTCCTCGTCCCACAGCAGCGGGGCGGCCGGCTCATGGTCCCAATGCTCGGACAGCACGGCCCAGTGGCCGGCCGTGTCCAGCACCGCCAGCTGTTTGGGCATGGTGTGCTTGAGGCCCTGGTGGCTGGCCAGAAAGGCCAGATGCTGGCCGGCGTGGCTGTAGACCGGCGCCGTGAAATCCCAGGCCTCGTCCTGCAGCAGGGTGCGGATCGCGCCGCTGCGCAGGTCCACCTCGGCCAGCGCGTTGCAGTGGTCCAGGCGCTGCTCGGGATGCGGGTCGTAGCTGAAGACGATGCGCTTGCCGTCGGGCGAGATGTCGAAGCTGTTGGCGCTCTGCTCGGCGCGCGTGAGCTCGAAGTCGCTGCCCTCGAACAGGTCGCGGGTGCGGCCGCTGGCAATGTCCAGCACATGCAGATGCGCCACCCGGCCCATCGGGATGTGGTGGTCCCAGTAGCGATAGAGCGCCTCCGAGGTCACATAGCCGCTGGTCTTGCGATCCTTGAAAGCCTTCAGGGCCTTGGCCTGCGCGGCCGCGCCCTTCAGCCCGGGCCAGACCCAGGAGATGAAGGCGATGCGGCGGCCGTCGGGGAACCACTTGAAGGCCTCGACGCCGGTGGCAATGCTGGAGACGCGCCGCGCCTCGCCGCCATCGGGCGGGATCACATAGAGCTGGGTCTCTTCGTCCTTGGCGCCCTCCTGTTCGCGGCGCGCCATGAAGGCGATCAGATCGCCCCTGGGGCTCCACAGCGGCGCGCCGTCCTTCTCGCCGCAGCTGGTGAGGGTGCGCGGCTCGCCGCCCAGGGTCGAGAGCAGGCTCAGCGTCGAGCTGCCCTTGTTCTTCTCCATGTCGTAGCGGGCCAGGCTGACGACCGCCTGTGCGCCATCGGGCGAGAGGCTGGGCGCGCCCAGGCGCTCCAGCTGCCAGAGGGCGTCCACGTCGAACAGGTCTTTTTTCTTCTTGCTTGCCATCGTCGCGGCTTTCAAAGGGTTGTTGCGTCAGCGCGGTCGCGCCAATTGCCACTGCAGATGGGTTTTGATGGTCGGCCACTCGGGCGCGATGATGCTGTAGACGCAGGTGTCGCGCAGATTGCCGTCGGCGGTGCGCAGGTGCGAGCGCAGGATGCCGTCCAGTTGCGCGCCCAGGCGCTCGATGGCGCGCCGGCTCTGCGTGTTGAGGCGATGCGTGCGGAATTCCACCGCGATGCAGTCCAAGGTCTCGAAGGCATGCGTCAGCAGCATCAGCTTGCACTGGGTATTGAGGCCGGTGCGTTGCACGCGCGGCGCGTACCAGGTGGAGCCGATCTCGACGCGCCGGCTGGCGTGGTCGATGTGCATCAAGGTAGTCATGCCGGCGATGCGGCCGGCGGCGTCGAATACCGTGAAGGGCAGCATGCTGCCGGCCGCGTGCAGGGCCAGGCGCCGTTCGATCTCGGCCGCCACCTTGTCCGGATGCGGCACCGCGGTGTACCAGAGTTGGTGCACGCCGCCATCGGCGGCGGCTTCGGCCAGCCCCTCGGCATGCGAGCTGTGCAAGGGCTCCAGGCGGGCATGCTGGCCCTGCAGGGTGACCCAATCCGTGATGGCCGGGGTGATGTCGGGCAAGGGCTTCATGCGTCCTTCTTGATGAGCAGCCGGCGCAGCAGCCAGCGGCCCAGGCCCGAGCCGGCCACGATCAGCAGCAGGCTGGCGATCTGCGGCAGGCCATAGCCTGGGGTGTTGACGAAATCCAGGCCGAACTGCCGGCCCAGCAGCCAGCCGCCCAGGGCACCGACGACAAAGCCTATGCCATCGGCCAGGCCCTCGCGCAGCGCGGCTTCGGTTTGCTTGCTGCCCATCAGCGGTTGTGGCGTTGCATGAAGACGAGCTTCTCGAACAGGGTCAGGTCTTGCTCGTTCTTGAGAAGGGCGCCCACCAGCGGCGGGATCGCGACCTTGTCGTCCTGGCTCTGCAGCGCCTCGGTGGGGATGTCCTCGGCCACCAGCAGCTTGAGCCAGTCCAGCAGTTCGGAGGTGCTGGGCTTCTTCTTCAGGCCCGGCAGGTTGCGCACGTCGAAGAAGGTCTTCATGGCCGCCGCGAGCAGCTCCTTCTTGATGCCGGGGAAATGCACGTCGACGATGCGCTGCATGGTCGGCGCGTCGGGGAACTTGATGTAGTGGAAGAAGCAGCGACGCAGGAAGGCGTCGGGCAGTTCCTTCTCGTTGTTGGAGGTGATGAAGACCAGCGGCCGGTGCTTCGCCTTGACGAGTTGCCGCGTCTCGTAGACGTAGAACTCCATGCGGTCGAGTTCGCGCAGCAGGTCGTTGGGGAACTCGATGTCGGCCTTGTCGATCTCGTCGATCAAGAGCGCCACCGGCTGGTCGGCCGTGAAGGCCTGCCAGAGCACGCCCTTGACGATGTAGTTCTCGATATTGCGGACCTTGTCCGAGCCCTCGATGGAGGCCAGCTGACTGTCGCGCAGCCGGCTCACCGCATCGTATTCGTACAGGCCCTGCTGGGCCTTGGTGGTGCTCTTGATGTGCCACTGCAGCAGCGGCAGGTCCAGCGCCGTGGCCACCTCCTCGGCCAGCATGGTCTTGCCGGTGCCGGGCTCGCCCTTCACCAACAGCGGGCGCTGCAGCGCGATGGCGGCGTTTACCGCCAGCATCAAATCAGCGGTGGCAACGTACTGGTCCGAACCTTGAAACTTCATGGTGTAGATCAAACCCAAAGAGGCGGCGGGCCAGTATAAGGTGGTGCCTATAATGCGCCCCGGTGTCAGAACAAGACTTTCGGGATCATGAACAAACTTCTGCATATTGCCCTCGCCCTCGCCACCACCTGCGCCGCTGGTCTGGCGCAAGCTCAAGACGTGAAGGCCGGTGAGACGAAGGTCGCCATGTGCATTGGCTGCCATGGCATTCCCGGCTATCAGGCCAGCTTCCCCGAAGTGCACAAGGTGCCGATGATCGCGGGCCAGAACGCCAAGTACATCGCTAGCGCGCTGACGGCCTATGCCAAGGGCGAGCGCAAGCATCCCACCATGCGTGGCATTGCCCAGTCGCTCAGCGATGCGGACATCGCCGATATCTCGGCCTTCTACGAGCAACAGGCCAAGGCGCCCGAAGCGCCGCTGACCATCAACACGCCCAGCGACGAGGTCAAGGCCCTGCTGGACAAGGGCGCTTGCGCCTCCTGCCACGGCGGCAACTTCAGCAAGCCTGTCGATGGCGCCTATCCCAAGCTCGCCGGCCAGCATGCCGACTACCTCTATGTGGCGTTGAAGTCCTACCAGACCGAAGGCAGTGCGGTGGTGGGCCGTGGCAACGCCATCATGGGTGGGCAGGTCAAGCAGTTCAGTCACAACGAGCTGAAGACCCTCGCCAAGTACCTGGCCTCGTTGCAGGGCGAACTGCGCACGGTGCCGCAGAGCAAGATGCGCTGAGCCGTGCTTGCCTGGTTGAGAGGCCCGGCAAACTTTTTTGCATCAAGCCGCCGAATCAGGCGGCTTTTTTGTGTCTGAATGCGCGAACGCTGGCGGCGTGGCGTCGCATACTGGTCGGTACGCCAACGCAGACATCCGCGTCATGCTCAAGAAGATACCGATCAGCCAGCTCAAGCTCGGGATGTTCGTGCAGTCGCTGGAGGGCTCGTGGTTCTCCCACCCCTTCTGGAAGACCAAATTCGTGCTGCGCGAACAGGGCGATCTGGACGCCTTGCTGCGCAGCGAGGTGACGTTCTGCGTGATCGACGTGTCGCAGGGCCTGGATGTCGAGACGGCGCCCGCGCCGGCATCGGCAACAGCACCAGCACCAGCACCAGCACCAGCACCAGCACCAGCACCAGCACCAGCACCAGCACCAGCGGCACGCGTCAGCATGAGCGGCGAACTGGAGCGCGCCGCCCTGCTGGTGAACCGCTCCAAGCAGGCGGTAATGTCGCTGTTCGGCGAAGCGCGCCTGGGCCGTGCCATCGATGCCGAGCAATGCCTGCCCCTGGTCGAAGAGGTCGCCAACTCGGTGGCACGCAACCCCTCCGCCTTGATCAGCCTGGCGCGCCTCAAGACCAAGGACGACTACACCTATATGCATTCGGTGGCGGTGTGCGCGCTGATGGTCTCGCTGGCGCGCCAGCTGGGCTTCGGCGAGGCGCAGACCCGCGAAGCGGGCCTGGCCGGCCTGCTGCACGATGTGGGCAAGATGATGATGCCGTTGGCGGTGCTCAACAAGCCCGGCGCACTCACCGACGCCGAGTTCGACGTGATGCGCTCGCACCCGCAGCGTGGCTACGAGGCGCTCAAGGCCGGCGGCATGGTGCCCGAAGCGGCCCTGGACGTCTGCCTGCGCCACCACGAGAAGATCGACGGCAGCGGCTACCCGGGCAAGCTCAAGGGCGATGAGATCAGCCTGCTGGCGCGCATGGGCGCGGTGTGCGATGTCTACGACGCCATCACCTCGACGCGCCCCTACAAAGCCGCCTGGGGCGCGGCCGATTCGCTCGCGCGCATGGCGCAATGGACCGGACATTTCGACGCCAAGGTGTTCCAGGCCTTCATCCGCAGTGTGGGCATCTACCCGGTGGGCACGCTGGTGCGGCTGCAGTCGGGCCGGCTGGCGGTGGTGATAGACCAATGCCCGACATCGCTGACCACGCCCACGGTGCGCGTGTTCTTCTCCACCAAATCGCAGATGCCCATCCCTGTGCAGTTGCTGGACCTGGCCCAAGCCGGCTGCAGCGATCGCATCACCGGCCGCGAGAATCCGGTCGACTGGGGCTTTACGCATATCGAAGAGCTCTGGTCGCGCCCCGCTGCGCATTAGGGTCGCCCCGCTGCGCCGGCGCGCAGGCACTCCCTACACTCGGCCGCAACGACGTCGTTCGGGGGGCTGGGCATGAAGCATCGCGTGCTGATGGTGGGCGCTTGGGCCTTGGTGGCGCTGCTGGGTGCGGTGGCCAGTGCGGGCACCGCGGCGCAAACCCTGCGCTGGGCCAGCCAGGGTGATCCGCAGACCATGGATCCCCACTCTCAGAACGAGAGCATGACCAACAATATGAACGGGCAGATCTACGAGCGCCTGACCCGTCGCGACAAGCAGCTGCAGCTTGCCCCCAGCCTGGCCACCGAATGGACCCAGATCGCGCCGCTGCTGTGGCGCGTCAAGCTGAGGCCGGGCGTGAAGTTCCACGATGGCACGCCCTTCGGCGCCGACGACGTGGTGTTCTCGGTGAATCGCGCCAAGGAGCAGAGCTCGCAGATCGCCGTCTACGCCAATGCGGTGGGCATGCCGCGCAAGCTCGACGAGCTGACGGTGGAGTTCCAGCTCGCCAGCTTTAACCCGATCTTTCTGCAGCACCTGGACACGCTGTGGATCATGAGCAAGAGCTGGTGCGAGAAGCACAAGGTCACGCGGCCGCTGGACTTCAAGAACCGCGAGGAGTCCTACGCCGGCATGCACGCCAATGGCACCGGGCCTTACCGCCTGGTGACGCGGCAGCCCGGTATCAAGACGGTGCTGCAGCGCAACCCCGCCTGGTGGGACCGGCACGAGGGCAATGTGCAGGAGATGATCTACACGCCCATCAGCAACGATGCCACGCGGCTGGCGGCGCTGGTGTCGGGCGAGATCGACTTCGTGCTCGACCCCGCGCCGCGCGATGTGTCGCGCCTGCGCGCCACGCCGGGGCTGAAGGTGATCGAGGGGGTGGAGAACCGCATCGTCTTCATCGGCATGGACCAGCAGCGCGAGCAGCTGCAGTACGCCAAGGTGCCCGACGGCAGGAATCCGTTCAAGGACCTGCGCGTGCGCCGCGCCCTCTACCAGGCGGTGGACGTCGAGGCCATCCGCAGCAAGCTGATGAACGGGCTCTCGGCACCCACCGGCGGCATCACCGCCTCCACCCTGGGCGCCTACAACGATCCGGCGCTGGAAACCCGTCTGCCGCTGGACCTGGCGGCGGCACGCCGGCTGATGCATGAGGCCGGCTATCCGGAGGGCTTCGAGGTCACGCTGGACTGCCCCAACAACCGCTATGTCAACGACGAGTCCATCTGCCTGGCGCTGGCCAGCATGTGGGCGCAGATCAAGGTCAAGGTCAGGGTCAACGCGATGCCGCGCGTCAGCTACTTCCCCAAGATCGAGAAGTACGACACCAGCATGTACATGCTCGGCTGGGGCGGCGCCATCACCGATGCCGAGACCTTGCTGACCGCGGTGCTGCGCAATCCGGGCGAGCAGGGCGTGGGGTCCTACAACTACGGTCGTTCGCGCAACGACAGGTTCGACAGCCTGGCGGCGCAGAGCAGCAGGGAACCCGACGCCGGCAAGCGCGAGGCCCTGATCAAGGCGGCGCTGGCCGAATACCGCGAGCAGATCCAGCTGATACCGCTGCACCGTCAGGTGATCCCCTGGGCGGCGCGCGCCGGGGTCAATGTGGTGCATCGCGCCGACAACTGGCTGGAGCTCTCCTGGGTGAGCATGGCGGGCGCCAGGTAGGCCGTCCTGCCGGGCCGCAGCCATGTTGCGGTCGCTGTAGTTAGGGGCTGGCTAGGGCGGTGCTCGGGGCGTAGAGTCGGCGCCTGTCGTTTTGACCGATGAGGTGCCCCATGCCCCAAGCCTTGTTGCGCCGCAGCGCGCGCCTCTCGGCCCTGCTTGTCGCGTGTGCGGTGGCCGCGCCGACGCAGGCCCTGGTGATCAATGCCAGCTTCGGCCCCGGTGTGGATGCGGCGGCCCAGGCCGTCATCCTTTCCACCATCGACGGCTACCAGGCGCTGTTCAGCGACAGCGTCACCATCGGCATCCGCTTCGAGAACATGAACACGGGCCTGGGGCAGAGCAACACCAATATCTACCAGCTGCCCTACGCCGGCTTTATGGACAAGCTGCGCGCCGATGCCAGCAGCCCGGTCGATGCGCTCGCGATGGCCCATATCCCGCTGGGGCCGAATCCGGTGAACGGCGGTGCCAGCGTGATACTGACGCGTGCCACCGCCAATGCGGTGGGCTTCAATGTGCCGGCGCCGGTCGATGGTCTGGACAGCACCATAGGCCTCAATCTCGGTCTGATGAACTACACGCGCAGCAGCATCGACCCCGACAAGTACGATCTGCAGACCGTTGCCTCGCACGAGATCGACGAGGTGCTGGGCACCATCTCCGGCGTGGGCGGCGGCTTCATCTTTCCGGTGGACCTCTACCGCTACAGCGCCGCCGGCGCGCGCAGTTTCACCACCGTCGGCGACGACGCCTATTTCTCCATCGACGGTATCAACATGCTGGTGCGCTACAACCAGAACCCGGCGGGCGACTATGGCGACTACTGGGGCGCCGGCCCGCATCCGGTGCATGTGCAGGATGCCTTCGGCACGCGCGGCAGCTTTGCCGACCTGGGCGTGGAGATCGTCGCGCTAGACGCGGTCGGCTTCACCCTGGCCGCCGCGGTGCCCGAACCCGCCAGCGCCGCGCTGTGGCTGGGCGGCCTCGGCCTGCTGGGCTGGCTGCGCCGGCGCCGCGACTGAGCCCGCGGCCGTCCCGGTGGCGCAAGATCGGGGCATGTCCGACGCCGCGACCACCCTGCATGCGCATGGCTTGAGCCGTCGAGCCTGGCTGGCGGCAGGGTTCGGCGCTGACCGGTCATGGGCGCAGCCGGCATCGCAGCGTGTGCCGGTGCTCTGCTACCACCGCGTGGCGGCCACCGAAGCCGACGGCATGACGCTGCGCAGCGCCAACTTCGCCGCACAACTCAGCAGCATCGAGGGGCTGGGCTGCCGGCTTGTGCCGCTGGCCGATGTGGTGGCGTATCGCTTGGGTCGGCTGGCCAGCCTGCCGCCGCGCGCGCTGGCGCTAAGCATCGACGATGGCCATCGCTCGGTGCACGAGGCGATGGCACCGCTGCTGCTGGCGAGGCGCTGGCCAGTCACACTCTTCATCTACCCCTCGGCGATCTCCAATGCCCGCTATGCGCTGCGCTGGGAGCAGTTGCGCACGCTGGCGGACACGGGCCTGTTCAGCGTGCAGTCGCATACCTACTGGCACGCCCATCTGCTGCGCGAACGGCGCCTGCGCACGCCGGCTGATTACCAGGACTTTGCCAGCGTGCAGTTGAGACGCGCCAAGGAGACTCTGGAAGCACGGCTCGGCGCAGTGGTGTCGCTGCTGGCCTGGCCCTTCGGGCTCTATGACGCGGGCCTGTGCGAGCTGGCACGGCAGGCTGGCTACGAGGCCGCCTTCGCGCTGGGCGGGCGCGCATGCACCTTGGACGATCCTGTGTTTGCCCTGCCGCGCTATCTGATGGTGGACAGCATCACGCCCAAGCGCCTGACGGGCCTGCTGCTGCACGCCTTTGGCGAAGTGCCCGGCCGCTGACCCCCGGCGTCGGCAAGCTTCCAACTGCGGCGCGGTCCGGGGCGCGGCCGGCCCCATCTATGCACTCTTGCGCCAGGCCCTGCTGGCCGCGCCGGCGGCCTTGCCCCTGCGTGGGCCGGCCGAGTACGGGCGGGCTGGCCTCAGCTACGCCTGTGAGATCAGCGGCACGCTCGACGGCTTCGAGGGCCGGGAGCGCATTGAAGATGATGCTGGGGCGGTGGTCTACGATTTGCGATTCAACGGTAGCCGTGTGGAATGAGCGTTCGCATCGCGCTTTTTGCTCCGCCATGCGCCGCTGCAAGGGGCGCGTCCGCCGCGCATCACGCGCCAGGTGGCGGCGACGATGAGCGACGGGGCGCTCTGAGGCTTCAGCCTCGCACCGCGCTCCGGAACGCCGCCGCCAACGCCCCCAGCGCCGCGTGCGGCCGGCCGCTCTTGAGGCGTGAATGCAGCAGCACCGGCAGGCGCGGCAGCGCGGGCAGGCCGAGCCGGCGGCCGACGTCCACGGCACCGAAGGGCAGCATGCGCGGCGCCAAGGCCGCAACGCCCAGCCCGGCCATCACGGCCGCGCTGACCGCCGCGACACCGCCGCCGCAGAAGATCTCCTTCCAGGGCTGACCCGCCGCGTCAAGCAGTTGGCAGGCCATTGCACGCACGCCACAGGGCTCGGCCAGGGTGGCCAGCGGCAGGGGCTCGCCGGCGCGGTGCTGCCAGCCCGGCGCGGCGAACCAGCCGAACTGTTCCTCGGCAATCAGCGTGCCGCTCCGGCGCCCCAGTTGCTGGCGGACGATCACGGTGTCGAGCTCGCGGCGGTCGTAGCTTTGCAGCAGCTCGCGCGACGACGCGATGCGGATCTCGATCAGCAGCTGCGGATCCTGGGCATTCATGCGCGCGATCAGCGCGGGCAGGTCCGGCCCCGCCACATGGTCGCTGATGCCGATGGTGAGCCGCTGCCGGGCCTCGACAAACACGGCGAGCGCGCGCTCATGGGCCTCCAAGAGTGCGCGCGCCCGGTCAAGAAATGCCGCGCCCTGGGCCGAGAGCTGCACATAGCGCGGCGTGCGCTCCAGCAGCCGGCAGCCCAGCCGCGCCTCCAGCCGCTTGAGCTTCAGGCTCACCGCGGCCTGGGTGGTCTGCAGCGCCTCGGCTGCGCGCGTGAAGCTGCCAAGCTCGGCAATGCGCACAAAGGTTTGCACCGTATCCAGGTCGAGGGGGCGATCAATCATTTCAGATGATTATCGTTGATATGCAATTCATGGGCTTGCTGAAATGATCGGCTGGGCCGTACCGTCGAGCCCTCAGTGAACCAACAGGACCCATCAGCATGCCTCTGCTCCACCTCTCCATGCGCGCCGGCAAGCCGGCGGACTACCGCCAGGCGATTCTTGACGGCATCTACCGCGCCATGCGCGAGACCTTCAAGGTGCCCGAAGACGATCAGTTCATGCTCATCACCGAGCATGAGGCGGCGAACTTTTGCTACAACGCCTCGTACATGGGCATGGCGCGCAGCGACGAGTTGCTGTTCATCCAGCTCACCGTCAGCAACACCCGTGGCCTGGCGCAGAAGCAGGCGCTGTTCCGGCGCATCGTGGAGCTGCTGGGCGAAGGCCCGGGCGTGCGGCCCGACGATGTGTTCATCAACCTCGTGGAGGTGGCGAAGGAAAACTGGTCCTTCGGCCATGGGCTCGCGCAGTACGCCTGAGCCTAAGCCGGCTGAAACCTGAAGACGGGACAGGCGCGGCGCCGGCGCCCGCCTGCTGCGCCTGCAGCTGCCTCAGTCCGGGCCAGATGGCTAAACATACAGGCGGGAAAACCGCGTCATGGCGGGCGTTGACGCATCGCATAGTGGCCTCGCGCAGCTGTGCGCAAGCGCCAACACCAGCGCCTTCTTGGTGTAGGAGTCCTTGCCATGAGTCTCACCAGAATCGCGATCGCCTCGCTCTTCGCCTCCGCCACACTCATGCTGGGCAGCGCGGCCAGCGCCCAGAGTTCCAGCTACACGCCCGGCACGGTCTGGACCTTCTCGCATATCAAGATCGAACCCGGGCAGTTCGAGAACTACATGGACTTCCTGGCCAAGACCTGGAAGAAATCCAATGAGTTCGGCATGAAGGAGGGCAATGTGGTCTCCTACCATGTGTTCTCGGTGAACAACCCGCGCGAGGGCGAGCCCGACCTGATCCTGGCGATCGAAGCCAAGGACTACATGAGCAACGCCGACCAGCTGGCGCTGCAGAAGAAGTACGAGGCCTTCATGGCGATGGACCAGCGCAAGATGGACCAGGCCGGCGGCGAGCGCAAGGTGATGCGCAAGCTGGCCGGCGGCATGGAGCTGCAGGAGCTCAAACTCAAGTAAGCAAGAGAGCGCGACTCAGGCGCCGCGCAGGGCGGCGTCGGCCAGCTTCCAGCTGCGCTCCAGCGCGGGCAGGAGTCGCTCGGCCTCGGCCTGCTTGCCCTGCGCCAACAGGGCGCGGCGCAGGCCCTGCAGGGCCCAGCCGCTGTGCGGATGCGCGGCCAGGCTGGCGCGGTAGCTGGCCTCGGCCTCGGCATAACGATTTGCCTGCAGCTGCATGGCGCCCAGCTGCAGGCCTGCGCCACCGGCCAGCATGGGCGGCTCGCTGCGGTCGGCCGCGGCGGCGGCATTCACCGCTTCGGCTTGCAGGGCCAGGGCCGCATCGACGCGCCGCTCGGCCCATGCCAGCTCGGCGCGCAGCTGGGCCTGCGAACTCTGCGCCAGGCTGCGCAGCATCTTGTGGAACTCGCTCGTGCCGGCAAATTTCCTCAGCAGCGCGGCGGCGGCCGGCTCCAGCTTGGCCAGGGCCTGGGCGGCCTCGGCGGTCTGGCCGCTGCGCGCCAGCGCCGTGCCGCGCGCCAGCTGGCCCAGCAGGGCGGCCACGCCCAGCTCGCCGCCGGGCAGCGGCTCCTTGAGCAGCTCGTCCCAGCGCTGCAGGCGCAGCAGGGTCAGCATCGGCAGGCTGCGCTGGTACTCGGCATAGCTGTAGTCGCCGCTGGCCAGCGCAGCGGCGGCGCGCGCGGATGACAGCGCCAGCTCGCCGCGGCCCTCCATCAGCGCGCCATACCACTGGAAGTGCGTGTTGTGCTGGCGCCAGTCCTTGCTGACGCTGAAGTTCTGCGCCTTCAGCTCGGCCATCAGCGCCAGGTCGGCCGCATTGGCCTGCTGGTTGACGCGCGTGGCGTCGGCATAACGGCCGATCTGCGCATAGGTGTGGGCCGGCATGTGCAGCAGATGCGGCGACTTGGGCGCCAGCGCGCCCAGGCGGTCGGCGGCGGCCTCGGCGCGCTGCGCTACCTGCGGCGCATCCACGGTATGGATCAGGTAGTGGTTGAGGCCGGTGTGCTCCGGCTGCCTGGCCAGGCCGGCCTCAAGCCGCTCGGCCAGCTCGCCGATGCGGCCGGCGGGCTGGCCGCTCGCCGGGTCCCACCAGTCGCCGCGCGTGGCCACCAGCTCGGCCTCGGCATAGATCGCCAGCACATCTGCATCGCCGGCGAAGCGATCGGCCAGCTCGCGCATGCGCTCGGCATAGGCAAGGTCCAGCGGGTCGGCCCTGTCCTCCGCCTGGTCGGAGGCCGCCGGCCCGCAGACGGCGGCCTGCAGCGGCGCGAGATTCCGGGCCTCGCTGCCATGGCCGTAGCGCAGCGCCAGCGATTCGATCAGCGCGCGCTCCAGCGGCGTGGCAGCGGCACCGTGCTTGAGCGCATGCTCGACATGGCGCAGCGCCTCCTTGAGGTCGCCGCGCGTGGTGTTGTTGATATTGGGGCCCAGCTGGTAGGCCACCCCCCAGGCGCACAAGGCGCAGCCGGGGTCATGGGCGAGCGCGGCCTTGAAGGAGCGCACCGCCTCGTGCTCGTTGAAGGCATAGGCCTGCGCCATGCCCTGGGCGAACAGGCGGCGCGCCGCGGCGTTGGCATGGCTGGGCGTCAGGGCCACCGTGCCAAAGCCGTCCAGCAGCGGCGCGGTGGCGTGGCGGTCGGGGGTAAAGGGCAACAACGCACAGGCACCCAGGGCGGCGATGGCCGAGGCTTGCAGGCTCAAACGCAGGGCGCTGCTTGGAATGGAGTGCTTCAAGATAGCGGCCATCGCCATGCCCTTGCGCTGTGAAAGCCGCAAGTATCCCCCTGTCGGACGCCGCGGTGCTGCGCAAACCTGGCGTCAAAGCCGCGCTGAAATCCGACGCTCAATGCTGCCCCTACTGGCCGGCGCTCCAGTAACGATCAAGCAGACCTTCGTCCTTCATCTGCCGGAGCGTGTTGGCAAGCTTGACCGCCAGTTCCGCGTGCCTGCGCTGCAGATAGGCATGCAGGGGCATCGGTGCGCCGATGCTGAACAGCTTGTGCAGGCGCCCGCCGTCCAGCATGTCCTGCGCCAGCGGCTCGTTGATCATCTCGGTGTTGACCTCGCAGAACAGCTGCACATGCCCACGCTCCAGCATGCGCAAGGCCTGGGCGGTCTTGCTCACCCCGTTCAGGCGTGCGGGTGGCAGCAACTCCTTGAGCGTTTTCTCACAGCCCACCACGCCACGGTGGTAAGCCGCGACCAACGCACTGTCACGCAACTGCTCCAGGCGGTTGATGTCCGGCATGGGGCGGCCGGAGTAGACATTGAACACCGCGGTGATGATGGACATCTCCACCCGGACCATGTCGGGGTGCTCCGCGGCATAGGGCGCGGCACGCGCTATATCGCCGTCGATGCCGCCTTGGCTCGCCAGCATGGACAGCCTGGCCAGCGGCACCTCGGCGACGACAAGGCGCAACCCAAGGCGCCTGAGCGCCTCGGAGTAGACGCGGCGCTGCCATTGGCCCAGCGGCGAATCGGGGGGCGAGGAGAGACCGAACACGAAGCTCGGTGCGTCCTTGGCAAGTCCGGTGGTTTGTGCCCGCAGGGGCTGTATCAATGCGATGCAGGCAAGGCAGAGAAACAGCGTGCGTACCATGGCGCTGCAAGGAAGGTGCATGGGAAGAGTCAAGATTGTCTGGTCAGCATTCTCCTGCACAGGCCGGCGCATCGCCCCGCCCCGGTGCCGGTAGCGTCGCAGTTTCCATCCAGTATGGCGCCAGGCGGCGCGGCGTGACGCCCGTTAAAGGCCTGTTGGTGTATCGAGGTTCCCGGAATAATGGCAGGTCTTCACCAGCCCCGGAGTGCACAAGATGACTCATTTGCTCAGCCTCGTGGTCTGTATGGCCGGCATCAGCTGGTTGCTGTTGCTGGCGGCCAGCCTGATACGTGCCAAGGCCTGGACCCCCGCGGGCATGCGCTACGCGATGGGCAACCGCGATCAGCCGCCCGCGGCGACGGCGTTTGCCGGGCGCGCCGAGCGCACCGCCCGCAACACGCTGGAGAACTTCCTGCTGTTCGCGGTGCTGGCCCTGGTGGCCCAGGTGTCGGGCGCGCAGTCGCCACGCATCGTCCAAGGTGCCGAGCTGTTCTTCTGGTCGCGCCTGGTGTTCATCGCCGTCTACTACCTGGGCATTCCCTATCTGCGCACCCTGGTGTGGGGCGTGGGCGTGGTGGGTCTGGCGATGATGGCCGCGGCGCTGACCTGAGGCAGCTTGCCTAGCGTGGCAGCAGGCCCGCCACGCGCAGCACCTCCAGCCCCGCGCCGGCCAGCCCCGCGCCCAGCAGCACGGCGGTGGGGATCATGCTGAGCATGAAGCCGAAGTTGCGGCTGCGCGGCTCGCGCAGGTAGGCGCGCGCATAGACCAGGCGGCCGATCAGGTAGATGCCGCCCACCGCGGCCATGCCGCGCGGCCACCAGTATTGCGAGGCCAGCCACAGCGAGGGCAGCAGCACGACCAGCAACTCCAGCGTGTTCATCTGCACGCGGTAGTAGCGCTCGAACATCTCATGCCCCGTGACGGCGGGCCCGCGCACGCCGTAGCGCTCGCGTGCGCGCCCCACCAGGGCAGCGAACACCAGGTATTGCAACAGCGCCAATGCGGCCACCAGTCCGACAGCATGCATGATGTCTCGTCCTCTCGCGTCAGTGAGGTGGCCGGGGTCAGGCCTTGCCACCGCGCCGATGATAGCGGCAGCGGATCAGGCCGGGCGCGCTTCGAACCGCCTGGCCTCGCCGTCTTCGGGCACCCACAGGCGTTCCAGCCAGCCCTGGGCGCCGGCCAGCGCGCGCATGCCGGCACGGCTGCCCGGGCAATGGTCCAGCGCTTCCAGGTGGTTGGCGATGATGGTGCCTTGCGGCAGCAGGGCGGCGGCGCTGGCCACATCGGCGGGCGCGAGGATGACCTCGCCGCCGATGTCGAAGCGCGCACCGCCGGCCGGCAGCACCGCCAGATCGGGGCGCAGCGCCTGCAGGCAATGCCGCAGCGGCGCGCACAGCACGGTGTCGCCGGCCAGGTAGACGCTGGGCTCGCCGGGCGTTTCGAGCAGATAGCCGTGGCCATGTTCCATCAGCCGGCCCACCAGGCCATGGCCATGCACGCAGGGCACCGGGGTGATGTGGCCGCCGCCCAGGAAGGGCTGGCGCTCGGCACCCAGCAGGGGCCAGACCTGCATGCCGCGCTGGCGCAAATAGTCGGCATCGCGCGGCATGCAGATCACCGGGATCTGGCGCTCGCGCAACCAGCGCTTGCCGGCGCGGTCCAGGTGGTCGAAATGGCCGCGCTGGCAATGCGTGATGAGGCAATGCGTGACGCGCGCCAACAGCGCCTCGGCCGCATCGGGCAGCGCCACCAGCGGATTGCGGCGGCGCTGGCCGCCCAGGTATTTGAGGCTGGGCAGGGCGCCTTGCGGCGCCAGCATGGGGTCGACCAGGATCACGAAGTCCTGGCCCTCGGCCTGGAACTCGAGCACCAGGGTGGCGTTGCGCAATTGGGTGATCAGCATGAGCTCGGGCTCCAAGTCTTGGGGTGCAGCCATTGTTGGAATTGCGGTGCCGGCGCAGAATGGCAAAAAACGAAAATCTTCTAGCGTTTCATGCCAAACCGCCTGCCCACCACGTTAGGCCTGCTGCTGTTCGAGGGCTGCATGCCGGCAGGCCTGTTCGCGGTGGCCGATCTGGTGGCCGCCGCTAATCTGCGTGCCGGCCGCGAACTGCTGCGCCTGCGCTGGCTCAGCCTGGATGGCCTGCCGGTGGCCAGCGCCCATGGCCTGGCGCTGCCGGCCGAGGCGGCGCTGGCCGAGCTGGCCTGCGATGCACTGCTGCTGCCCGGCCTGTGGGTGATCTCCGAGCCGGGGCTGCGTGCCGCGCTGCAGGCCCAGGCGCCGCTGGTGCAGGCCTTGCGCGGGCTGCCGGCGCGCTGCCAACTGTGGAGCTATTGCGCGGGCGTGCCGCTGCTGGCGGCCAGTGGACGCCTGAACGGCCAGCCCGCCACCGCCACCTGGTGGATGGCCGCGCCGCTGCAGTCCCTGTTCCCCAAGGTGCAATGGCGTTTCGACGCGCCGCTGGTGAGCGCCGCACGTTGCGTCACCGCGGCGGGTGCCAGCGGCTACCTGCCGCTGATGCTGGCGCAGCTGGCAAGCCGCATGGAGCCGGCCGCGCTGCGCGAGGTGCAGGAGGTGCTGATGCTGCCGCAGCCGCGCGTGCGCCACGCGGCTTTTGCCAGCGTGGAACTGCTGGCCCTGCAGCAGCCCTGGCTGCGCGAGCTGCTGCTCAAGGCCCAGCAGATACCCGCCACGGCCTTGACCCTGGACGTGGCCGCGGCGGCGCTGGCGCGCTCGCCCCGCAGCCTGTGCCGCCATGTGCGGGCCGCCACCGGCCTGCCCGCCGCGCGCTGGCTGCGCCTGGTGAAGCTGCGCCAGGCGGGCGAGCAGCTGATGCGCGGAGGCCAGCCGGTGAAGACGATTGCCGAACAGCTGGGCTTCAGCAGCGAGGGCGCGCTGCACCGCATGTTCAAGCAGGCCACCGGCATGACGCCGCAGGCCTACCGGCGCGCCTACGCGGAGCACGCCGCTGCATGACGAATGCCTGCCGGCAACGCGACGCTGATACTCGCCGCTTTGCCAATCCGGGGCTTTTGATGCTCGAACGCATTCGCTACCTTGTTGCCGGGTTTACCCTGCTGGCGGGCCTGTCGATGGCCAACGCCGCGCCGTCCTGGGTGGGCAGTTGGTCGGCCTCGCCGCAGGCCGCCATGGCCGGCAAGCCGGCGGCCTACGCGGACCAGAGCCTGCGCCTGATCCTGCGCCCCAGCCTGGGCGGCGAGCGGCTGCGCGTAAAGCTGTCGAACCGCTATGGCGAGCAACCGCTGGTGCTGGGCAAGGCCCGCCTGGCCCTGCGCCAGACGGGCGCCGGCATCGACGCCGGCAGCGACAGGGCGCTCAGCTTTGGCGGGCTGCCCGGCGTGACCCTGGCGCCCCATGCCGAGATCTGGAGCGATGCCATCGAGCTGCCGGTGCCGGCCTTCGCCGAGCTGGCGCTGAGCCTCTACCTGCCGCAGCCCACGCTGGGCAGTACCTCGCATTTTCTGGCCATGCAGACCAGCTATGTGGCGGCCGGCGACCAGACCGGCGCCGCCGCCTGGCCCGAGGCCAAGACCATAAACGCCTGGCCCTTTGTGGTGGGCCTTGACGTGCAGCACGAGGGCGCAGCGGCGCAGGCCTTGGTGGTGTTCGGTGACTCTTCGGTGGATGGCGATGGCTCCACCGAAGACGCCAACGGTCGCCTCACCGATGCGCTGGCGCAGCGCCTGCAGCCGCATGGCTGGGCGGTGCTGAACCAGGGCCTGATCGGCAACCGGCTCCTGCGCGATGCGCCGCGCCAGCCCAGCAACCCGGCCGGCGCGGCGCTTGGCGAGTCGGCCGCGGCGCGCTTCGAGCGCGATGTGCTGCAGCAATCCGGCGTGCGCGCCGTGTTGCTGCGCATCGGCACCAACGACATTGCTTTCCCCGGCTCGCTGGCCAGGCCAGAGGCGCCGGTGCGCGTGGCGGCGCTGATCCAGGGCTACCAGGCGCTCGCCGCGCGTGCGCGCCAGCAGGGCCTGCGCGTGATCGCCAGCACCATCCCGCCCTTCGCGGCGGCCGACATCGCGCCGGGCTATTACAGCCCCGCCAAGGATGGGCAGCGGCGCAGCTTCAACCGCTGGCTGAGGGCCCATGCGCATGAGTTCGATGCCATGGCCGATGCGGACGCAGTGCTGCGCGATCCCGCGCGACCCGCGCGGCTGCGGCCCGCCTATGACAGCGGCGACCACCTGCACCTCAACGATGCCGGCTACCGGGCCCTGGCCGAGGCGGTGCCGCTGCAGGGTTTCACGCAGCGCTGAGGCACAAGATTAGGCGCGCTGCGTGTGCAGGCCTGCACATGCCGCGGCGCTGCCCTTTTCGCCGGGCCGCTGCTCGTCGTCGGCCAGCCAGACCCGGTTGCGCCCCGCCAGCTTGGCCGCGTAAAGCGCGGCGTCGGCGCGCTGCACCAGTGTGGCGGCCTGCATGTGCGGATGCAGGCTGGCCACGCCCAGGCTGACGGTGACATGGCCGGCCGTCGGCGAGGCCGCATGCGCGATGCCCAGGTTAGCGACGCCCTGGCAAATGCGCTGCCCCAGTTGCAGCGCGGCCTGGGCGTCAAGCTCGGGCAGCAGGATGGCGAATTCCTCACCACCGTAGCGGGCCGCGATCTCGCCGGCCCGTTGCGCCGCATGCGCCAGCACCGCCGCCACCGCGCGCAGGCAGGCGTCGCCGGCGACATGGCCGTAGCGGTCGTTGTAGAGCTTGAAATGGTCGACGTCCAGCATCAGCAGGCTCAGCGCGCTGTCGCGACGCTGGGCGCGGCGCCATTCGCGCGCCAGCGCCTCGTCAAAGGCGCGCCGGTTGGCGATGCCGGTGAGGGCATCGGCGCTCATCAGTCGCTGCAGCTCTGCGGTGGTTTGCAGCAGGCGCGCATAGAGCCAGCCGTTTTCCACCAGCAGGATCAGCAACACCATGCTGGCGGCCAGCAGGCCATAAATGCGCCCGGCATAAAAGCCCAGATCGAAGCGTCCGGCGTTGAACACCGCCGAGAGCGCGATGTCGCTGAGCCAGGCGCCCATCACCACCACCAGCCAGAGATCGAGCACCGAACGCATGCGCCGGCGCCACAGCACCAACAGGGCCAGCATGCTGAGCAACCAGACGCTGGAGACCACCACCAGCATGGCCGGGCTGTAATGGTTGCCGACCATGATGGCGGGCAGCGCCGTGATGCCGCGGGTGGCCAGCAGCACCAGGGCCAGCACCGCGCCGACGACCCAGCACATGCCCTGCAGCAGGGCACGGCGCGTGCCGCCGCTCACTTCGCCGCGCAGTCCGCAATAGGCAATCACACAGAGCGGAAAGCCGGCATGCCAGAACATATAGAGCCAGGCGGTGGTCTGCTTGTCGCCGCCGAGCAGGCCCTGCTCGGCAAACAGGCCCGGAAAACTCAGCATGTGAGCGCTGGCCATCAGGCCGGTGAACAGGTAGCCGCCGACCAGCACGCGCATGGCGCGCGAGCGGCTGATCATGAACTGGCCGATCAAGAGGGCGGCGGTGACGATGTCGCTGAGAATCAGTGCCGACTCATAGATCGGAATGAAGGCCCAGACCTGCGGCAGTTGCCGCTGCGCAAAGGGCAGCAGCGCGACCAGGGTCAGCGCCGAGGCCAGCATCACGATCTGGGCCAGGCGCTGTTCCAGCCGGCCTGCCGGCTGGGCGGAGAGAAAGTTGGGGGCAAAGCCCTGCAGGACCTCGGACATCGTGCAAGCCGTTCCGGATAGCGAGCCCTGCCGGACCCGCGGGCGGCGCCTACCGCCACCGCCCTGCTAGCTCCCCTGAGCCCCAAGTATGCCGCCGCGGCAGCCGAGCGGCGACACTTTGAACGGGGGATCAGGCCGCGCCGCGAGTTGGGCGGCCAAAGCTGCGCTTGCGCACCGCCACACCGGCGCCGCTGCCACTGTCGGGCGCGGTGCTGTCGCGCGTGTCGAGCGTGGCCTGCGGCGCGCAGCGCAGGGATGCAAAGGTGGCCGCCAGCTCGGCCCTGAGCTGCTGCAGCTGGCCGATCTGAGCGTCGATCTCGGCCATCTTGGCCCGCAGCTTGTGCTCGATCTCGGCACGCCCGAACTGGCCCTCGGCCAGCTGCGGCAGGATGGCCGCGATCTCCTTGAGCGAGAAACCCAGCGCCTGCGCACCGCGTATGAAACGCAGCCGCTCCAGCTGCGCCGGCCCGTAGCGGCGATAGCCATTGGCCTGGCGGCCTTCGGCCTGCAGCAGGCCCTGCTTCTCGTAGTAACGCAGGGTGTCGGTGGAGATCTGACTGGCCTTGGCCAACTGGCTGATGTTCATGAGGAGGCGCAAAAAAACCGGGCAGGGGGCTTGACCTTGGAGCATAGACCCATGTTTAGGCTGCGCCCATGCTCAAACGAATCCTTCCATTCCTCGCCCTGAGCCTGGCGCTCAGCCATGGCGCTGCAGCTGCACCGTCGGTGCAGCTGGCCATCATCAAGACCGCCCGCGTGGCCGTGGCCGAGGGCCTGCTGGTGCCCGGCGGCAGCTTCAGCAAGCGCATCGACTCCAATTTTTCAGCCTTTCTGGTGCGCCATGGCGAGGAGCTGCTGCTCTTCGATACCGGCATGGGTAGCCAGATCGAGGGCCAGTACCGGCAGGACATGCCGGCCTGGTGGCGGCCCTTCTTCAGGTACGAGGCGCCGGTGCGGCCGGCGCGCCAGCAGCTCGACGAGGCCGGCCTGGCGCCGCCCGGCTTGCTGCTGCTGAGCCACAGCCATTGGGACCATGCCGGCGGCTTGCTGGACTTTCCGGCCGCGCGCATCGGCGTGGCCGCGGCCGAGCTGCCGCGGATCCGGCAGCCCAGCCGCGGCCCTGGCGGCAGCTGGGCCTCGCAGCTCGGTGCGCCCGGCATGCGCTGGGAGGCGCTGCAGTTCCAGGCCCGGCCGCATCGCGGCTATGCGCAAAGCCTGGATCTGTTTGGCGACGGCACGGTGGTGCTGGTGCCCATGCCCGGCCACACGCCCGGCTCGATGGGGCTGTTCGTCAAGGTGGACTCGGGGCGCGAGTTCTTCTTCATTGGCGACGTGGCCTGGACCCTGGCTGCGCTGCGCGCCGGCGCCCCCAAATTCTGGGCCGCCAGCCTGCTGGTGGACGGCCATGCGCAGCAGACCCTGGACAGTCAGGCCCAGGTGCGTGCGCTGATGGCCGCCGAGCCGGCCCTGGTGGTGGTGCCGGCGCATGACAGCGCGGTGCAGGACTTGCTGGGTTACTTCCCGCAGTGGCAGCGCTAGCGCCGTCCGGCCCAGCCTTGCGTTACGTCAAGACTGCTCGGCGCGGCTCAGGCATCGTAGTGACATGCCAAGCGGGATTCGCGACCATCGGGGCGCGGCCGCCGGCAACAACGAGGAGAAGACTCTCATGAGGCAAGCACTGCATGTTCGCTTCCAAGGTATGGAAGAATCCGCCGCCCTGCGCGCCGCCGCCGAGGAGCGTGCGCTCAAGCTGGAGCAATTCTGTGCCGACCTGACCAGCTGCCGCGTCTGCATCGAACTGGACCACAAGCACAGCCAGCAGGGCCGCCCCTTCGTCGTGCGTATCGACCTGACCTTCCCTGGCCATGAGTTGAGCGTCAGCCATGTGCAGAACGAGGATGCCTATGTGGCGCTGCGCGACGCTTTCGACAATATGCGGCGCCAGCTGGAAGACCGCATCGGCCGCCTGCGCGGCCAGCAAAAGGCACGCGCCGAGCTGGGCGAGTAGCCGGCGCTGCAGGCTGTTGAGCCAGCGCAAAGCGCCCGGCCCGGCAGCGACTAGATTTGCACTGTGGCAAAGCCGGTAGCAATGAGAGCAGACGGTGGCGCCACGAGACTGAGGATTCCCCGCGAAGGGGAAACAGGCTGATGTCCCCGACATCAGACGTGGTGAAGGCAGCATCCTCAGGCTGGACGGGCCGTGAAACCGCTGCGTCCTGGGGCCTTCACCTGACCCGCCAGTTCGAAGGAGCTGGCGGGTTTCTTCTTGCGGGTGCCTCAGCCTTGGCGCCTGCATGCGCCAAGTCCTTCGTCGGGCGTCGGCAAGGCCGCAGGGCCTTGCCTCGGTCCCGACTCAGTCCCAGATCATCGCTTCGGTAAAGCCCAGTTCGGCAAACTCGGCGGCGCGCAGATGGGCCTCGCCGGCGCAGAAGAACTCGTCCAGCTGCGGCGGTTTGACCGAGCTGCTGGAGAGCATGCAATGCGCCTGGCCGCGGTGGTGGATCTGGTGCTGCAGCAGATGCGCCAGCAGGCGGGCGCGCGTGTCCTGTTGCTGCCGGCCGGGGCGGTCTATGGTCACCAGCCGCTCCAGCTCGCTGTCCATCAGTTGCGCGCAATAGGCCAGCAGGCGGCGGTCGGATTGGCGCTGCTCCTGGCGCAGCTGTTCCAGGCTCTGGCAGGGCTCGTCCTGCGCAAAGAACTGGTAGCAATCCGGGTTGGGTGGCGCGCCGTGCAATTCGCGCTCCAGCGCATCGATATAGAACCAGTCGACCGTGAGGTTGTGGTTCAGCGTGGCGCGCAGCGAGGGAAAGAAGCCGCTGCGTGCGGCCTCGAACTCACCCGGCTGCAACTTCGCGCAGGCCCCAAGCAGGCGGTGGTTCGCCCAGGCATTGTTGTAGGCCATCTGGTGGAAGTGGCGGGCTAGGCTCATGGGCGGCGCCTTTGGGCTGTGGTGCTGCTGCCTATGCTAGCCGGGCCGCTGCGGCTGGCCTATGGTTGCTCGCTAAGGGCTTTCTCGCGGGGCTCTCTGGTGGCCGCCTCGACGGCGGGCGCGGCCGGCTTGCGCCAGTTACTCAGGCGCGGAATGCGGGGTCCCCGGCTCGGCGCGGCCGGCGTGTCGGCGTTTGCGGCGGCGGCCGCTGCTGCCAGGGCGGCACGTTGCTGGCGGGTCGAGATGCGCTCGGGCACGGTCCAGAGGCCGATCAAGGCGCCCAGGAAGATGCCGGCGGTATTCATCAGGCCCCACAGGGGCGGAATGTTGGAGGAAAACAGCATGGCCGAGACTGGCCAGGTGCGTTCGCCGGTCTGCACGGCGAAGACGATGAAGCCATACATCAGCCAGCCCAGCCAGCCGGCCACCAGGCCACCGAACAGCCAGGCCACCACATGCTTGCGGCTGCGCTGGCGCGCGCGCAACGTGATGTTGACCCAGATGGCGGCCAGCACCACCAGGGGCAGGGCCAGCAGGCAGGCCTTCCAGGCCTGGGCCATCATGGTGTCGCTGCGCCCGGACACCAGCACCCAGCTGCGCGGCAAGGAGATGGTGGCCAGCACATTGGACGCCACCATCGCGCTGGTGTAGAGCGCGATGCCGGAAAGAAAGCTGAAGAAGCGGCGTGCGCTTTGCATGGCGGGCCCCGGTGTCTGTATGGCTGCCGATTGTCCGCGCCGGCCCGCCGCGCCGGGGCTGGTAGGCACCCTTGTTCCGTGGGGGTTGGGGTGTGAATTCCTTCACGCGCAAGCGCTACAGCGCATGCGTGCAGAGCCTGAAGTCGGGGTCCTCGGGGAAGGGCTTGACGGCAAAGCCCAGGCTGCGCATCAGCTTGAGCATGCCGGCGTTGTTGGCCAGTACCAGGCCGTCGATCTCGGCCAGGCCCTTGTCGCGCGCCACGTCCATGATGGACTCCATCAGCCGTGAGCCCAGGCCACGGCCGTTGAAGTCATCGGCCACCACCAGCGCGAACTCGCAGCTGCTGCGATCGGGGTTGGTGATGTAGCGCGACACGCCGACGATGCGCTCGCTCTCCACCACGCCATCGCCATCGGCGCGGCGCTCCTTCACCACCGCCACCAGGGCCATCTCGCGGTCGTAATCGATCAGGGTGAAGCGTGCCAGCATCGAGGCCGGTAGCTCGCTCATGTGCGAGACGAAACGGAAGTAGCGGCTCTCCGGCGAGAGCTGCTGCACCAGCACCTGCAGCATCTGTGCGTCGTCGGGATGGATGGGTCGCAAGAGGTATTCGCCGCCGCCGCGCAGCGGCAGCACGCGCTCGTAGCGTGCCGGGTAGGGCAGGATGGCGAGATGCGCATAGCTGGATGCGCCCGCGCCGGCGGGTGTGGCATGCTCGACCACGATGCGCGCGTCCACCGCCACCGCGCCATCGGCGTCGATGATGATGGGGTTGATGTCCATCTCGCGCAGCTGGGGTAGCTCGCACACCATTTCCGAGACGCGCAGCAGCAGTTGCTCCAGCGCTTCCATCTGCACGGCCGGCGCGCCGCGCCATTCGCCCAGGGTTTCGGCGACGCGCGCGCGCTCGATCAGACGGCGCGCCAGAAACTGGTTGAGCGGCGGCAGCTCCATGGCGCGGTCGTCCATCAGCTCGATGCGGGTGCCGCCGGCGCCGAACACGATCACCGGGCCGAAGGGGTCGTCGGTGACCAGGCCCACATAGATCTCGCGGCCGCGCCGCGCCCTTGCCATCTTCTGCACCGTCACGCCATTGATGCGCGCCTGCGGCTGCAGGCGGGCCACGCGCTCGACCATCTCGGTATAGGTGTCGCGTGCGGCGGCGCCGCTCATCACGTTCAGGGCCACACCCTCGACATCGGACTTGTGGCTGATGTCGGGCGAGTCGATCTTGAGCGCCACCGGGAAACCCAGCTGGGTGGCGATCATCATCGCCTCGGTGGCGCTGCGCGCCAGCATGGTCTGCGTGACCGGGATGTGGAAGGCCGACAGCAGGGTCTTGGACTCCAGCTCGGTCAGCACCTTGCGGCGTTCGGCCAGCACGCTCTCGATCACCAGGCGTGCCGACTCTATGTCGGCCCTGGCCAGGGTGCTTTGCGGCGGCGGCGTCTGTTGCAGGAGGCGCTGGTTCTGGTAATAGGACGCGATGTTGTCGAAGGCCCCCACCGCCGCCTCGGGGGTGCGAAAGCTCGGGATACCGGCGCGGTTGAGCAGGCTGCGCGCCGCGCCCACCGAGGCGTCGCCCATCCAGCAGGCCAGCAGCGGCTTGCTCAGCGTGGGTTTGAGTTCGGCCAGGGCCGCCGCCACCGCCTCGGCATCGCCGCCGGGCTTGGGCGAGCAGATGGCCAGCACGCCGTCGATCTGGGCATCTCGCGCCGCGGCCTCGACGGCGGCGCGGAAATGCGCCGGACCGGCCTCCTCGGAGAGGTCGACCAGATCGCTCAGCGAGGCCAGCGCCGGCAGCTGCGGCCGCAGCGCCGCCGCCGTCTCGCTTGCCAGTTTGCCAAGTTGCAGGCCCAGCTCGTTGACCCAGTCGGCTGCCAGCACGCCGGGGCCGCCGCCGTTGGTGACGATGGCCATGCGCCGACCCACCGGGCGGTAGCGCGAGGCCAGACATTTTGCGGCCGAGAACAGCTCGACGAAGGAGCGCACGCGCACCGCACCGGCGCGGCGCAGCGCGGCGTCGAACACCTCGTCGCTGCCTATGATGCTGGCGCTGTGGGTGTGCGCAGCCTCGTTGCCGGCGGGCTTGCGGCCCGCCTTCAACACCACCACCGGCTTGGCGATGGCGGCCGAGCGCAGCGCGCTCATGAAGCGGCGCGCGCTGGCGATGCCCTCCAAGTAGACGATGATGCTTTGCGTCTGCGCGTCATGTGCCAGGAAATCCAGCACCTCGGCGATGTCCACGCCGGTGTGCGGGCCCAGCGAGACCACGCTGGAAAAGCCCACCGCATTCTTGCTGGCCCAGTCCAGCATTGCGGCGGTCAGCGCCCCCGACTGCGACACCAGGGCCAGCGAGCCCGCCGCGGCCAGCGGCCCGGCCACGCTGGCATTCAGCTGCAGGGCGGGGCGCTGCAGGCCCAGGCTGTTGGGGCCGAGCAGGTAGACGCCCTCGCGGCGCGCGATCTTCTTCAACTCCGCAGCCTGCTCGGCGCCTATGCCGCTGCTCAGCAGCAGGGCGGCGCGGCAGTTCATGCGGCCGGCAATCTCGAGCGCGGCGGCCAGCTCGGCGGGCGGCAGGGCGATGATGGCCAGATCGGCGCGCGCCTGGGCCAGGTCGGCCAGCGTGCCGCTGGTTTGTACATCCAGGAACTGCAGCGTGCCGCTATAGCGCTGGCCGCGCAGCGCGGCGTGCAGGTTCAGCGCCTGGGGGCTGAGACCCTCGGGCACCTCCGCCTGGCCTGCGAACACCACGATGGAGCTGGGCGTGAACAGCGGCGCAAGATAGTGTTTGTCCATGGGCGCCGAGTCTAGGCGGGCCGCCGTGTTGGCCGCATGACCTTGATCAGCTCAGGGTGCCAGCTCGGGCAGCAACTGCCGGATCGCCTGGTCGATGCGCTCCATGGTGCGCGGGTCCACCTGCCTGGAGCACATCAGGTAGCGCTTGAGCCCAAGAGGTGCGTCCGGATAGTTGATGCGCACCAGATTCAGCGCGTTGATCTCGCCCTTGGTGTCGATCCAGTTGAGGTCTTCCTGGTCGATCAGCATGTAGTCGGCGCGCCGCACTGCCACCATCTTGGCAAGCTGCACCGGCGAGGTCACCGCGCGTATCGGCGGCCGGGGCAGCGCGGCGATTGCCCTGTCGAGCTCGGGCCCGTAGGAGACGCCCTCGACCACGCCCAGGCTGAGGCGGGTGTCCGCCATCAGGGCGGCCATGCTGGCATGGGCGCGCAGGGCCGCCGCGACCGCGCCGCTGGCCAGCACCACATGCGGCTTGTCCTGATGGATGGCCAGCGAGAAGCGCGCGAACTTCTCGCGCTCCGGCAGCTTGTACCAGCTCGGCGAGCACAGCGCCTCCTGGTTGGCCTGGATGTCGTTCACGATGCGCTTGAGCGGCATCTCGACATAGCGGGCCTCGAGCCCGGCCAGCTTCATGATCTCGATGGTGCGCTTGAGCAGGAAGCCGGCGGGCTGGCCGCGGTCGGTGAAGCTGTAGGGGGGCTTGTCGCGGTACTCGACGGTGATGCGCTGGGCCATGCACGCGCTTCCTGCCAGACATAGCAAGGGCATCAAGACGCGACTGGTCTTGAGGAGGAATGGGGTGGCTTGCTGCGTCGACAAGTATTCGGACCCAGGGGCGGGGGTGCTGCCATTCTGATCCAGCCGGGCAGGTTTGCGCGGCAAGGCAGTCGTCGCAAGCATCACGCGGTGCGCTGCCTGGCGGAAACTCGGGTGGCGGAGGCTGTGAGATTCGAACTCACGGACGGTTGCCCGTCGACAGTTTTCAAGACTGTTGGGTTAAACCGCTCCCCCAAGCCTCCTCCGTCAGGAGGCGGAATTCTAGCCGCTATTCCCCAGGCTTCTGGCCCTGCGCGCAGCGCACCTGTATCAGTTCCAGCGTGTGGCCATCCTCCACGCGCGCCGCGCTCAGGCTGCCGCCCCAGACGCAGCCGGTGTCCAGCGCCAGCAGGCCGGGGCGCTGCAGCAGGCCCAGGGTGGACCAATGGCCGAAGGCGATGGGGGTGTCGGCGCTGCGCCGACCCGGCACGTCAAACCAGGGCATGAAGCCCTCGGGCGCGCTGCCGGCCCCGTCCTTGGTCTTGAAGTCCAGCGTGCCGTCGGCGGCGCAAAAGCGCAGCCGCGTCAGCACATTGACGATGAAGCGCAGGCGTGCCGCGCCGCTCAGGTGTTCGTCCCAGCGCGCCGGCTCGTTGCCGTACATCTGGCCCAGGAATTCGGCCAGTTCCGGGCTGCGCAGCAGCGCCTCCACCTCGCCGGCCAGGGTCAGGGTCTGGGCCAGGTCCCATTGCGGCACCACGCCCGCATGCACCATCAGCCAGCCCTGCTCGAAGCAGGCCATGCGCTGCTGGCGCAGCCAGTCGAGCAGGGCCTCGCGGTCAGGTGCTTCGAGGATCTCGTGCAGGGTGTCGCTGCGGCTGGGCTTGCGCGTGCCCTGGGCGGCGGCCAGCAGGTGCAGGTCGTGGTTGCCCAGCAGGCAGGTGGCGGCCGCACCCAGGCCCTGCAGGCGGCGCAGGGTCGGCAGCGAGGCCGGGCCGCGGTTCACCAGGTCACCCAGCAGGTAAATGCGGTCGCGCGAGGGCGAGAAGTCGATCTTCTGCAGCAGGCGCTCGAGCGCATCGCAGCATCCTTGCAGGTCGCCGATCAGGTAGTTCATACCGGGATTGTGCTGTCGGAATCGTCACGGGCTTCTGCTACTCTTGCCGGCTTCTTCGAACCCACAGCGCCGCGTCGCGGGTAAACCCGGATCAGGCGGCGCGCTCAATGGATACCGCCTTACTTCTCTTCCTGTTGTTGCTGAACGCCTTTTTTGCGATGTCTGAAATGGCCCTCTCGGCCAGTCGCAAGGCGCGCCTGCAGGTGCTGGTGGAGGCGGGTGAGGCGGGTGCCCAGGCCGCCATGGACCTGCACGACAACCCGACCAAATTCCTCTCCACGGTGCAGATCGGCATCACCTCGATCGGGGTGCTGAACGGCATCGTGGGTGATGCCGCCTTTTCGGCGCCGCTGTCGCGCTGGCTCAGCCAGACCTTTGGTCTGCACGGCAATGCGGTGGACATCGCCGCCACCGCCCTGGTGGTGGTGATCATTACGGTGGTGACCATCATCTTCGGCGAGTTGGTGCCCAAGCGCCTGGGCCAGATCTATCCCGAGACGGTGGCGCGCATGGTGGCGCCGCCGATGGAATTCCTCTCTCTGGTGGCACGCCCGCTGGTGAAGGGCCTGAGCTTCGCCACCGAGGCCACGCTGGGCCTGATGGGCTTGCGCGGCAAGACGCAGCGCAGCGTCACCGAAGAAGAAATTGCCGCCAGCCTGGAGGAGGGCCTGGATGCCGGCGTGATCGAGGAGCATGAGCACCAGATGGTGCGCAATGTGTTTCGCCTGGACGAGCGCCAGATCGGCTCCATGATGATCCCGCGTGCCGAGATCGCCTGGCTGGACGCGAGCGATGCGCCCGAGCAGGTGCTGAAGATGCTGCAGGCCCATGGTTACAGCCGCTATCCGGTCTGCCGCGGCGGCCTGAGCGACGTGCTGGGGGTGGCCAGCACCCAGGGCCTGCTGGCGCGCGTGCTGGCGGGGCAAGACCTGGCCCTGAGCGAAGGCCTGGAGGCGCCGGTGTTCGTGCCCGAGACGCTCTCGGGCATGGAGTTGCTGGAACACTTCCGCGCGGCCGATGCGCCGCTGGTGTTTGTGGTGGATGAATACGGCGAGGTGCAGGGGGTGATCTCTGTGCGCGACGTGCTGGAAGCGATCGCGGGCGAGTTCAACGCGCCCAGCGATGGTGATGCCTGGGCGGTGCAACGCGAGGACGGCAGCTGGCTGATGGATGGCCTGATACCCGTGCCCGAGCTGAAGGACCGCCTGGACTTGAAGGAACTGCCCGAAGAGGACCGTGGGCGCTACAACACCCTGGCCGGCATGGTGATGCTGCTGCTGGGGCGCTTGCCGCGTACGGCCGATGTGGTGGAGTGGAACGCCTGGAGATTCGAGGTCGTGGACCTCGATGGCAAGCGTGTGGACAAGGTGCTGGTCTCGAGACTGGCCGCTGATGGAGAAACTGAGAAATGAGCAACCCCCCGATGTATGGCAACCTGGTGCCGCTGGACCGTGAGCAGCACAAGAAGCTGCGCCTGCAGACCGAGCTGAGCAGTGTGGACCGCGTGGCCGGCATGAACTCGCTGTTCCTGGCCGTGGTGGAATTCGCCGACGCCTGCAAGGAGTTTCCGATCGTGTTCGTGCGCGTCGGCGATCCGGCCAATGCCAACGGCGGCAAGGTGGCGGTGGCGCCGCTGGCCGTGTTCGGCCTGAAGGCGGGCAGCAATCTGTTCATCAAGAACGGCGAATGGCAGGGTCAGTACATGCCCGCCTATCTGCGCCGTTATCCTTTCGCCATGGCCCGCATCAACGAGAGCGAGGACATGGCGGTCTGCTACGACGCCGACTGGAAGGGCTTCTCCGAGACCGAGGGCACCCAGCTGTTCTCCGAGGATGGCCAGCCGACCGAGTTCACGGTCAACGCCAAGAACTTCCTGGAAAGCTTCGAACGCGAGGCCGAGCGCACCCGCCTGGCCTGCGATCGCCTGGTGCAGTTGGAGCTGCTGCGCGACATGCGCTTCGAGGCCACGCTGACGAATGGCGAGAAGATCGACGTCGAGGGCTTCCTGGCCCTGGACGAAGAGAAGTACGCGGCGCTGGACGATGCCACCGTGGGCGAGCTGCACCGCAACGGCCTGCTGGCGCTGCTTGAAATGCACCGCCTCTCGCTGGGCCATATGAGCCGCCTGGCGGGCCTGCATAACGCCGCCTGAGTGCATGCAGCCTCGTGACAAACCCGACCCGGGTTTGTCGCGACGCTTGCCGGGCGCAGGCCTCGCTAGCATCCCGCCGAACAAAGATCCTTTGGGACGCGGTGATGTCAGTGTTGGTATTTGAGGGATTTTTGTCGACGCCCGAGATGGTGGAGGTCTTTGACGAGACCGCTGTCGTGCAGGCGATGATGGATTTCGAGGCGGCGCTGGCGCGCGCCCAGGCCAAGGCGGGCACGATACCGGCGGGCGCTGCGCAGGCCATTGCCAGCCTCTGCCGAGCCGAACTCTACGATGTGGCGGCGATGCTGGCCGCCAGCGCTCGCGCCGGCAGCCTGGCGTTGCCGGTGGTGCGCAAGCTCAGCGAGACGGTGGCCCTGTTCGACCCGCTGGCCGCCGGCTTCGTGCACTGGGGCAGTAGCCACCAGGACCTGCTGGACACCGCCATGGTCTTGCAGACACGCAAGGCCCTGCGGCTGATCGAGCACGATTTGCTCAGCCTGTGCGGGCAATTGCTGGATCTGGCCGAGCGCCATGCCCGCACCGCCCTGCTGGCCCGCCGCCAGCTGCAGCCGGTGCAGGTGACCAGCCTGCGCCACAAGCTGCTGGCCTGGGCGAGCCCCTTGCTGCGTTCGGCGCAGGCGCTGCGTGAGCGTGTGGACGAGTCGCTGCTGCTGCAACTGGATGCCGGCGCGCTTGGTCTATCTGCACAAGTGAGCGTCTTGATGGGGCAGGAGCTGCAGCTGCCGCTGCCGGCAATGCCCTGGCCGACCCAGCGCGACCGGCTGGCGCGGCTGGCGGCCGAGCTGGGCGTGCTGTGCGGCTCGCTGGGCAAGCTGGCCCTCGACTTGGCGCTGCTGGGGCAGGATGAGCTGGGCGAACTGAGCGGGCCGGTGGCCTGCCAGCAGGCCCTGGCGGCGGCCCAGCGTGCACCTCAGCGCGTCGCGGCCCTGCTGGGCTGCATGCCGCAGCAACAGGAGGGTGGCCTGGGCAACTGGCCGGCCGAATGGGCCGAATGCTGCGGGCTGCTGCTGTGCACGCATGGTGCGGTGAAGGCGCTGGCCGAATGCGCCGAAGGCCTGCAGCCGCAGGGCGCGCGCATGCTCGAGAACATCGACGCGCAGCGCGACCTCATCTTTGCCGATGGCCTGGGCATGCTGCTGGCACCCGTGCTTGGCGGCGCGCGCGCCCGGCGTTGCGTGGACGCGCTGGTGGCGCGGGTGCGGCAGGGCGAGGCGCCCTTGCGCGTGCTGGCACGCGCCGCCGTGGCCGCCGACCCCGAGCTGGCGGCCGGCATCGCGCCGGCGCGGCTCGAGGCGGTGTTCGATGTGCATGCGGCGGCCCAGCATGCCGACGAGCGCGTGCAAGCCGCCCTGCTGCAGGCGCGCGCGCAATGGCTGGCGCTGATGGACGGCCCCAAGGCTTGACGACTTGCAACGCGCGTGTAAGTCTTTGCAATAGATGAGCCTGTTTTGTGTGACGACCGGCGTGGCGTGAATATTGTCACGACAGGTCGAATAGACTTGGGCCTGATCTGTTGGAGTTTGTGTATGGCGGCTGAGGGCGTGGACATATTGGCGGGGTTGTCGCAAGTGGCGCGCGACGACGGGCCGCGCGAGCGTCAGCAGCAGCAGCAGCAGGCGTTCCGCCCCCTGCTGACGCGCGAAACCGAGGCCGGTGTGATTCGCGTGCTGGCCGGCGATGGCAGCACGACCGAGCATCAGGCCGGTCATCTGGTGCGGCGCCGCTATGCCGACAGCGGTTATGACCTGAGTGCTGCCCAATGGGCGCACCGCGGTGTGGTGTGTACGGTACAGACCATCATGGAGCGCCAGGTGGTGGGCACCGTCGGTGTGCGCCCGGACAGCCTGGAGGGCCTGACCGCCGACCTGGCCTTCAGCGACGAACTCGAGATCATGCGCGACAAGGGCTGGACCCTGTGCGAGGTGACGCGCCTCGCGGTGGAGCGCGACGCACCGGCGCGGCCCGTGCTGGCCAGCTTGTTCCATGTGGTCTACCTGCTGGCCAAGGCGCGTTTTCAGGCCGACCATCTGGTGATCGAGGTCAACCCACGCCATGTTTCGTTCTACAAGCGCATGCTGGGTTTTGTCGAGCACGGCGGGGTGCGGCACCACGATGTGGTGGATGCCCCGGCAACCCTGCTGAGCCTGGACCTGGACTATGTGCAGGCGCAGATCATGCTGTATGGCGGCCGGCCCGAGATGGTGCGGCTCTCGCGCAATCTCTACCCCTACTTCATGCCCATGGCCGAAGAGGCCGAGGTGCTGCGCGCGGTCTGGAGCTGGGACGAGGAGTGAGGCGCGTCAGCCGCGCCAGCCCAGCTGGCGCGACAGCTCGCCGCCGGTGCGCTTGAGCGCCTGAGCCATCGCACCGTTCTCCGCCAACTCAAACCCGCTGCTGGGCCCGATCGCGGTGATGCTCAGCACCATGCGGCCCTGATCGTCGAACACCGGCGCAGCCAGGGCCGAGACGCCCGCCACCACGCCGTCGCGTGAGCTGGCGATGCCCAGTGCGCGCGCCCGGTCCAGGTGGGACTGCAGTTCGGGATCGAACTTCGCTGGCCCGCCCTCGCGGGCCAGCGCCTCCAGCACCTGCTCGCGCGGCAGAAAGGCCGCGAACAGCCGACCCGAGGCGGTGCCGCGCATGCTCATCACCGTGCCATGGCGCATGCTCACATGCACCGGGCTGGGTGCCTCGGCCACGCGCACGATGGTGGGGCCGCGGTTGCCCCACACGGCGATCGCCACCGTCACATCCAACGCCTGGGCCAGCTCTTCCACGCGCGGCGTGGCCAGGCGCACCGGGTCGTATTGCTGCAGGCTGATCAGGCCCAGCTGCAGCGCCAGCGGCCCCAGGCCGTAGCGGCCGCTGCCGGCCTCCTGCTCGACCAGGCCCAGCTTGATGAAGCTCACCAAATAGGGATGGGCCTTGGCCGGCGGCATGCCGGCCTCGCGCGCCAGGTCCTTCAGCGCCAGGGGCCGGCCCAGATGGGCCAGGGCAATCAAGAGCGCGCCGCCGACCTCCACGCTTTGGATGCCACGCGGGCCGCGCTCGGCGGCGGGGGCGTCTTCGTCAAGGCTCTGGCTATCGGGCATGCGGGTTTATACCTAAAACAATCAATTAGACATTAACAAACGGCCTAACTAAGATCAAGCCCTGTTGTTTGTCATAGGTGAATGCATTTGCGTATGACGAAATGTAGCCGCCCCATTTGAGGAAAGCCAGTCTCATGAGTACCAAGACCTTTGCCTCCCAGGCCGATCTGGAAGTGAAGCGTGTCAGCTTTGATCGCCTCTCCGACCATGCCTATGCCTACACGGCCGAGGGAGATCCCAACACCGGCATCGTGATCGGTGACGACGCGGTGATGGTGATCGACACGCAGGCAACCCCGGTGATGGCCCAGGACGTGATTCGGCGCATCCGCGAGGTGACCGACAAGCCCATCAAGTACGTGCTCTTGAGCCACTACCACGCGGTGCGGGTGCTGGGGGCCTCGGCCTACCAGCCGGAACACATCATCGCCAGCCAGGACACCTACGACCTCATCGTCGAGCGCGGCGAGCAGGACAAGGCCAGCGAGATCGGCCGCTTCCCGCGCCTGTTCCAGAATGTCGAATCGGTGCCGCCGGGCATGACCTGGCCCACGCTCACCTTCCAAAACAAGATGACGCTGTGGCTGGGCAAGCTGGAGGTGCAGATCCTGCAACTCGGCCGCGGCCATACCAAGGGCGACACGGTGGTCTGGCTGCCGCAGGACAAGGTGCTGTTCTCGGGCGATCTGGTCGAGTTCGACGCCACGCCCTATGCGGGCGACGCCTATTTTCAGGACTGGCCGCAGACCCTGGACAGGATCGCCGCGCTCAGGCCCGAAAAGCTCGTGCCCGGCCGCGGTGCCGCGCTGCAAAACCCCGCGCAGGTGGCCGCCGGACTGGCCGGAACGCGCGCCTTCGTGAGCGAACTCTATGAAAGCGTCAAGGCCGGCGCCAGCGCAGGCCGTGACCTCAAGAGCGTGTACCGCGAAACCTATGAGCGTCTCGCACCCAAGTACGGCCAGTGGGTGATCTTTGCCCACTGCATGCCGTTTGACGTCACCCGCGCCTACGACGAGGCCACCCAGTATCCGGACCCACGGATCTGGACCGCCGAGCGCGATATCGCCATGTGGCAAGCATTAGAAGGGAACTGAGCCATGACAAAGATCGAACGCATTCACCACGTCGCCTACCGCTGCAAGGACGCCAAGACCACCGTCGAGTGGTACCGCAAGCACCTGGGCATGGAGTTCGTGCTCGCCATCGCCGAGGACAAGGTGCCCTCGACCCACGCGCCCGACCCCTATATGCATCTCTTCATGGATGCGGGCAATGGCAACATCCTGGCCTTCTTCGAGCTGCCCAACTCGCCCGAGATGGGTCGCGACAGCAACACGCCCGAATGGGTGCAGCACATCGCCTTCAAGGTGGGCAGCGTGGCCGAGCTGGAAGAGGCCAAGGCACGCCTGCAGGCCGAGGGCATCGAGGTGATAGGCATCACCGACCACACCATCTTCAAGAGCATCTACTTCTTCGATCCCAACGGCCACCGCGTCGAACTGGCGGCCGATGTGGGCACGCCGGCGATGTACCAGGCGCTGGACGCCTGCAAATGGGACATGCTCAACGAATGGGCCGCCACCAAGAAGGCGCCCAAGCATGCAGCCTGGATGCACGACAAGGAATTCGCGCAACCCCGTTGAGTGAGTGACTGACTGACAGAAAGGGCAGGAGACGGCCATGCTGATGAAGACCTATACCTATCCCGAGTACGCCTACCGCCAGAGCGATGAGCAGCGCAGCGGCGAGCCGCAGCGCCATGCGGTGCTGATCGTCGGCGCCGGGCCCATCGGCCTGACCCTGGCGCTGGACTGCGCCGCGCGCGGCCTGCGCTGCGTGCTGCTGGACGACAACAACAGCGTCAGCATCGGCTCGCGCGCGGTCTGCTACGCCAAGCGCCCGCTCGAAATCTGGGACCGCCTGGGCGTGGGTGCCGGCCTGGTGGAGCAGGGCGTGCGCTGGCAGGTCGGCAAGGTGTTCTTCCGCGACGAGCTGGCCTACCAGTTCGACCTGCTGCCCGAGGCGAAACACCAGATGCCGGCCATGATCAATCTGCAGCAGTACCACCTGGAGGAAAAGCTGGTGGCGGCCTGCGAAGCCTCGCCGCTGATCGAGCTGCGCTGGAAGCATCGCCTCTTGAGCCTGGAGCAGGATACCGAGGGCGTGCGCCTCACCATCGAGACGCCCGACGGCGTGTTCCACAGCATGGCCGACTGGGTGGTGGCCTGCGACGGCGCGAACAGCGACACGCGCCGTATGGTTGGTGCCGAGTTCACCGGCCAGGCCTTTCAGGATCGCTTCCTGATCGCCGATGTGATCATCAAGGACGCCAACTTCCCCACCGAGCGCTGGTTCTGGTTCGACCCGCCCTTCCATCGCGGTCAGTCGGTGCTGCTGCACAAGCAATGCGATGGGGTCTGGCGCATCGACTTCCAGCTCGGCTGGGGCGCCGATCCCAACGAGGAGAAGAAGCCCGAGAAGGTGATCCCGCGCATCCAGGCCATGCTGGGGCCGCAGGTCGAGTTCGAGCTGGAGTGGGTCTCGGTCTACCAGTTCGCCTGCCGGCGCATCGACCGCTTCCGCCATGGCCGCGTGCTGTTTGCCGGCGATGCCGCGCACCAGGTCTCGCCCTTCGGCGCGCGCGGTGCCAACACCGGCGTGCAGGATGCCGACAACCTGGCCTGGAAGCTGCAAGCGGTGCTGAGCGGCCGCGCGCCCGAGCATCTGCTGGACAGCTACCACGAGGAGCGCGCCTTTGCGGCCGACGACAACCTCCTGAACTCCACCCGCGCCACCGACTTCATCACGCCCAAGAGCCGCAGCTCGCTGCGCCTGCGCAACGCGGTGCTGGAACTGGCGCGCACCGAGGCGTTCGCGCGCCCGCTGGTCAACAGCGGCCGGCTCTCCACGCCCACGCCCTACCTGAACTCCTCGCTCAACACGCCTGACGAGGAGCTGTTCCATGGCCGCATGAAGCCCGGCAGCCCATGCGCCGACGCGCCGGTGCACAACCGTGCCGGCCAGCCGGACTGGCTGCTCAAGCACCTGGGTCATGGCTTTGTGCTGCTGAGCTTCGGGCCGGCGCCGGCCGTCGAGGGACTGAGCGTGCTGGAGATCGGCCGCGACCTGATCGACAGCGAGGGCGTGCTGGCCCAGCGCTACGATGGCCGGCCCGGCACGCTCTACCTGATACGCCCCGACCAGCATGTGGCCGCGCGCTGGCGTGGTTTCGACGCCGCCAAGCTGCAGGCCGCGCTGCGCCGCGCCCTCGCCATTCACTGAACGCCGGAGTGACGACGATGAACCAACTGATCCGCTCTCCCAATATCCCCGACCCCGACGGCTTCTACGAGCAACTGATCCATGCCCAGCGCGATCTCAGCGACGAGCAGGCCGAGATGCTGCTGGCCAAGCTGGTGCTGATCCTGGCCAACCAGGTGGGCGACCGCGCCGTGCTGGCCGAGGCCCTGGCGCTGGCGCGCAGCAATACCTTGAACTGACAACTACGAGCCCATGAGCCAACTCGACTTCACCCATGACCCGGCCGCACAGAGCTGGGTGGCCAGCGCCAATACGGCCGACACCGACTTCCCGATTCAGAACCTGCCCTATGGCCTGTTCCGGCGCGCCGGCAGCGACGCGGCTGCCCGCGTCGGCGTGGCCATCGGCGACCAGATCCTGGACCTGCGGCTGGCCGCGGCCGCGGGCCGTTGGAGCAGCGCCGAGCAGGTGCTGCTGCAAGCGCTGGCCGACGGCGATCTGAACAGCTTCATGGCGCAGCCGCAGGCGCAACGCCGTGCCCTGCGCCAGGCCCTGTTCCTGGCTCTGCAGGCCGGCAGCAAGCAGGAGGCGGCGCTGCGCCCCTGCCTGTTGGCGCAGGCCGCCGCGCAGATGGCGCTGCCCTGCCGCATCGGCGACTACACCGATTTCTATACCGGCATCCACCACGCCACCACGGTGGGCAAGCTGTTCCGGCCCGACAACCCGCTGCTGCCCAACTACAAATGGGTGCCTATCGGCTACCACGGCCGCAGCTCCTCCATCGGCGTGAGCGGCGCCACGGTGCGCCGCCCCTTGGGCCAGCTGATGGCGCCCGGTGCCGAGGCCCCGGTGCAGGCCGCCAGCAAGCGCCTGGACTATGAGCTGGAGCTGGGTCTGTTCGTGGCCGGCGGCAACGAACTGGGCGAGCCCATTCCCATGGCCGAGGTCGAGCAGCATATGTTCGGCGTGACCCTGCTGAACGACTGGTCGGCGCGCGATATGCAGGGCTGGGAGTACCAGCCCCTGGGCCCCTTCCTGGCCAAGAACTTCGCCACCACGATCTCGCCCTGGATCGTCACGATGGAGGCGCTGGAGCCCTTCCGCATCCCCTTCGCCCACCCCGCGAGCGACCCGCAGCCGCTGCCCTATCTGGACTCGCCGGCGAATCGCGCCGAGGGCGGCTACGAGATCGAGCTGGAGGTGTGGCTGCAGACCGAGTCGATGCGCGCGCAAGACCTGGCCCCCACAAGGCTGATGCGCAGCAACTTCAAGCACGCCTACTGGACGCTGGCGCAGATGCTCACCCACCACGCCAGCAACGGCTGCAATCTGCAGCCCGGCGACCTGCTGGGCACCGGCACGCAGTCGGGCCCGGCGGCCGAGGAGGGCGGCTCGCTGCTGGAGCTCTCGCTGGGCGGCAAGCAGGCCATCACCCTGCCCAACGGCGAGAGCCGGACCTTCCTGCTCGACGGCGATGCGGTGACGCTGCGCGGCTACGCCCTCAGGGATGGCGCGCGCCGCATCGGCTTTGGCGATTGCACGGGCACGGTCACGCCGGCGCCTCAGCGATAAGCCTCGATTTGCAATGCGCCCACCCCGGCTGCAAGGCCGGGGTGGGCGCTTTCTTTTTGCTTGCGCAGCTTGTGCCTGTGTAACTTGGCTGCAATGAAGTCCATCAAAGCGCAACGTGCCGCTCCAAAGGCGGCCGGGGCCGCTAGATTGCGTGCACCGAGCGGCCAGCGGCCGTTCGTGGACCGTCTCATCCAATGACAAACTAGGAGCATCCCCGTGGCCAAGCCTCAATTCCAGAAGAAACTTCTGCCCCATCTGATCACGCTGCTGCTGAGCTCGGCCGCATGCTCGGCGGGCTGGGCACAGGATGCCGAGCCGGCGGCCGGCAAGAAGGGCGACAGCGCCAAGCTCGACCTGGTGGAAGTGACCGGCGTGCGTGCCACGTTGATGAAGAGCCTCAACGAAAAGCGCGAGTCGCAGAACATCGTGGACAGCATCAATGCCGAAGACGTCGGCAAGTTCCCCGACAAGAACGTGGCCGACTCCTTGCAGCGCGTTCCCGGCATCTCGGTGGACCGCAGCTGGGGCGAGGGGCGCGACATCTTCGTGCGCGGCACCGACAAGAACCTCAACATGACCCAGCTGAACGGCCAGGGCGTGGCCTCGGCCTATTGGTGGAAGAACGACAAGCAGAGCCGCGGCTTCAACTACGACATCCTGCCTTCGGAGATCATCGGCAGCCTGGATGTCTACAAGAGCCCCTCGGCCGACCTGGACGAAGGCAGCATCGGCGGCCTGGTGAATGTGAAGACGCGCAAGCCGCTCAGCTTCAAGGACCAGCTCACGGCCCAAGCCTCGGTGGAGGCCACCTACAGCAAGCTGCCGGGCAAGACCGATCCGCAGCTCAACGGCCTGATCAACTGGAAGAACGAGGACAAGACCTTCGCCGCGCTGCTCTCGCTGAGCAAGCAAAAGCGCACCATGCGCCGCGATGGCCTGGAGAACTTCGCCTGCAACTGCCAGTACGACATCGTCGACCAGAGCAGCGGCGCCGTCACGCCCAAGACCTATGTGGCCTGGGGCGGTGGCTCGGCCATCTTCCGCCAGGACCGCGAGCGCACCACCACCAACCTGGGGCTGCAGTTCCGGCCCAACCAGCAGACCGATCTGTCCTTGAATTACCTCAATTCGGACATGCATATGAACAACAGCAACCAGAACTACCTGTGGATGGGCGGCGGTCTGGACGACATCCCGGGCACGGGCAAGCTGAATGCGCTGAACCCCAAGTTCATCGGCACCTCGGACGGCGGCAAGGAACTGGTGGGCGGCACCCTGGGCCCCGGCGCGGTGGCCTTCGAGCCCATCTTCCGCGAGTCCTACATCCGCTCCAAGGTGCTGGACCTGGACGGCACTTACGCCGGTGATCGCTGGAAGCTGCACGGCCAGGCGGGTTCGACGCAGGCCGAGGGCGGCAGCGCGCATGACCGCAACCTGCCCTTCGGCGGCAACTCGCGCGTGGCCATCAATCTCGGCCCCGACACCTACGAGTGGAAGTACCTGGACATCAACCCGCTGGACCCCAAGGCCCTCAGCCTGACCCTGAGCAACCCGCTGGGCGGCGCGCGCGACTGGGTGCGCACGATGAAGAGCAAGGAAAACTACGCCCAGGCCGACTTCAGCTACAGCGTCGACGGCGCCTTCATCACCGACCTCAAGGTGGGCGTGAAGATGCGCGACAACACGGTGCAGAACAAGCGCGTCATCGGCACCTTCGATACCAGCAAGGCGGCCTGGCAGCCCTTCTCGCTGGCCGACGTGTCCAGCGGCCCCTCGCCCCTGCTCAGCCAGGCGGCGGCCACCGGCGGCTCGCTCACCCAGTACGCCTGGGTCGACGATGCCATGGTGCAGAAGGTCTTCGACATGTACGACAAGGGCATGGTCTACAAGGAAAAGACCTCCGAGTACTACAAGATCAACGAGAAGGTGAATGCGGCCTATGCCAAGGCCGACTACGCCAGCGGCGCGCTGCGTGGCGACTTCGGCCTGCGCCTGGTCAAGACCAAGCAGACCTCCGATGCCTACCAGGGCGTGGCCGGCACGCCGGGCTATGGCATCGGCAGCATTTCGCACAACTACACCGATGTGCTGCCCAGCTTCAATGGCGTGTACGAGCTGAATCGCCAGCTCTATCTGCGCGGCGCCTTGTCGCGGGTGATGGCACGCCAGACCTACAGCGACCTCAGCGCCACCGTGGAGATCAACGGCACGGGCAATTCGGCCACCGCCGGCAACCCGCTGCTCAAGCCGGTGCATGCCAACCAGGGCGAGCTGGGCGTGGAGTGGTACTTCGCCGAGGCCTCGCTGCTGTCCGCGACGGTGTTCGTGAAGAAGCTCGACACCTTCGTCTACACCACCAGCGAGACCGAAACCGTGAACGGCGCCAAGCTGCAGGTATCACGCCCGCACAACGCCGACAACGGCGCCGACATCAAGGGCCTGGAGCTGCAATGGCAGCAGTCCTTCGGCAAGACCGGCTTCGGTACCTTGATGAACTACACCCTGACGGACGCCACCGCCGGCAACACCCCCAATGGCCAGCGCCTGAAGGTGGTGGGCAACTCGCGCAACCAGCTCAATGCCGCGCTGTACTACGAAAAGGCTGGCATCAGCCTGCGCGTCTCGTACAACTACCGCGACAAGTCCTACGGCGGCCTGCAGGACGGCGGCCAGGTGGTCAACAGCGCCTACGGCCAGTGGGACGCCAGCGCCAACTGGGACATCACGCCCAAGCTGGCGCTGTTCGGCTCGGCCGTGAACCTGACGAACTCGGTGGTGAAGCAGAACACCAGCGACGGCGTACCGATCGGCGTGTACGAGAACGGCGCCCGCTACAGCATCGGCCTGCGCGCCAAGTTCTGATGACCCGATGAGGCCAGGGGAGGCTGCCGCGCCCTGGCCTCTGTTCGTCCCTGCCTGCCGGATTCTTCCTCATGACTACCTCTACCAAACTGCCCGTCGGTGCGGCACCGCCCGTGGTGCTGGCCATGCTCTTCATCGGCCTGATGTTCTTCATCCTGGGCTTCGTCACCTGGCTGAATGGCTCGCTGATCCCCTTTCTCAAGATCGTCTGCGAGCTCAACAACTTCCAGGCCCTGTGGGTCACCTTTGCCTTCTACATCGCCTACACGGTGATGGCCCTGCCATCGGCCGCGATCCTCGCGCGCACCGGCTACAAGCGCGGCATGACGCTGAGCCTGGGCGTGATGGCGCTGGGCGCACTGCTCTTCATCCCGGCCGCGCAAAGCGGGCGTTATGGCCTGTTCCTGCTGGCGCTCTTCACCCTGGCCAGCGGCATGACGTTGATGCAGACCGCCATCAACCCCTACATCGTCTGCATCGGCGCGCGCGAGAGCGCGGCCATGCGCATCAGCATCATGGGCCTGTTCAACAAGGGCGCCGGCATCGTGGTGCCGCTGGTGTTCTCGGCCCTGATCCTCTCCGGGGTGGAGCAGTACTCGGACGCGGCGCTGGCGGCGCTGGATGTGGCCGGGCGTGCGGCGCTGCGCAGCGAGCTGGCGGGGCGCCTGATCTATCCCTATGCGGTGATGGCGGGCGGGCTGCTGGTCTTCATGGCCATCATCCATTTCGCCCGGCTCTCGGAGCCCGAGCTGGATGCCGACCCGGCCGTGCAAGGCGCCGGGCAGCCCGTCAAGGCGCTGGGTGTGTTCCAGTTTCCGCAGGTGGTGCTTGGCGCGCTGGCGCTGTTCGCCTATGTGGGCGTGGAGGTGATCGCGGGCGACACCATCGGTCTGTACGGACGCAACCTCGGTGTGCCGCATTACGCGGTGCTCACCAGCTACACCATGGGCTTCATGGTGCTGGGCTATCTGCTGGGCGTGGTGAGCATCCCCAGGCTGATGTCGCAGCGCGCCGCCCTGTTGTTCTCGGCCGGCAGCGGCATGCTGTTTGCCGCCGGCGTGGTGCTGGCTTCGCCCAGCGATAGCGGCATCTCGCAGGCCCTGCTGAGCTGGGCCGGCGTGCCGGCCGTGCCCAACACGGTGCTGTGCCTGGCCATGCTGGGCCTCTCCAATGCCCTGGTGTGGCCCTCGCTCTGGCCGCTGGCGCTGGATGGCCTGGGCCGGTACACCGCGGCCGGCTCGGCCCTGCTGATCATGGGCATTGCCGGCGGCGCGCTGCTGCCCATGGTCTATGGCCGGCTGGCCGATGGCGGCGGCGCCCAGGGCGCCTACTGGTTGATGCTGCCCTGCTATGTGCTGATCCTACTGTATGCGCTGGTGGGTTACCGTCTGCGTGCCTGGCCCTCTGCGACGGCCGGTCTCAAAACGGCCTAGACGTGCAGCAGCGCCTCGCCGTGGCGGCTCAGCTCGGCCCCGAAATCGCCGCCCGGGTCCTACACCTCCAGGATGCCGGCGGGCCGGGCGGAGAAGCGGCCATGTGCGCGGCCGCCAGCGCTGCATCAGCAGCGTGGCCTTCATCCAGCCGGCGCTGCCGCGCCGACCATCACAAGGTGTTTCATGCTGTCGCCGGTGCGCAGGCGGGCAGCGCCAGGCGCACCTCGAAGCCGCCCTGCGGATGGTTGCGAAAGCGCAGCGTGCCGCCATGGTCGGCCACGATGTCGCGCACGATGGACAGGCCCAGGCCCAGGCCTTCCTTGCGTAGCCGGGCACCATGCGCCAGCCGGGTGTAGGGCTGGCCCAGCTTGGCCAGGGCGCTGTCGGGCACGCCCGGGCCATGGTCGCGCACCGTCAGCAAGACCTGACCCTCCTCGGCGCTGCCGGGTTCGCCCTCGTTCATCTGCACCTCGGCCAGGCGCTGGCTGGCCGCCTGGGGGTCGGCGCTGGCGCCGTAGAACATGGCGTTGTCGAGCAGATTGCCCAGCGCTCGCTTGAGCGCCAGCGGCTTGCCCAGCACGGTGAGCGGGCGGTCCTGCAACTCCACCTGCTGGCCGGCCATGCGGGCGTCGCGCACCATTTTCTGCAGCACCAGGTCCACGCGCACCGGCACACGGTTCTCGTGGATGTCGGTGTCCTTGACGATCTGCAGCGCGGTCTTGACCATCATGTCGAGCTCGTCCAGGTCCTCATGGAACTCGTCCTGCACCGCCAGGTCGTCGAGCAGCTCACTGCGCAGGCGCAGCCGCGTGATGGGGGTGCGCAGATCGTGCGAGATCGAGGCGAACAGGCGCTCGCGGTCGTTCAGGTAGCGGCGGATGCGCTCCTGCATCTCGTTGAAGGCCTGGATGGCGCGGCGCACTTCCGAGGTGCCACTGACGCGCAGCGGCTTGGGCGTGGCCCTGCGGCCCACACGCGCGGCGGCGCGGCTCAGGCCCGCCAGCGGGCGCGTGAGGGCGCGCGCGGCGATCAGTGTCAGCAAGAGGGCCAGGCCCAGTGTCAGCAGCTGAGGGGTCAGGCGTTGCCAGGTGAAGAATTCCAGCTGCTCGAGGAAGTAGGGGTCGGGCAGGGCGCTGCTGAGGTAGAGCCACTGGCCCGGCTCGGTCTCCACCTGGATCACCAGAAAAGGCGCGGGCCGCTCCGGCGCCAGCAGGGAGGGGTCGACCCAGCTCTCGGGCAGATCCGCCAGCAGGGCGCCGCCGGGCGCCACCTGCAGGCCGAGGGGCGAGGCCAGGGTGACGCGGGTCTGGGTGCTGGCGGCCAGCTGGGCGCGCAGCTCCTGCGCCACCTTGGCCTCCAGCAGGCGCGCCAGGGCCTGCTCGGGCAGCGGCTTGATTGGCACCTCGGCGTTGTTGAAGAACACCAGGAAGCGCGTGCCGCCCATGGTGCGCAACTGCTCGATCAGCAACGGCCGGTAGGCGCTGGGCAGCTCGCGCAAGGCGCGCAGCGCGCCCAGCGCGCCGCTGGCCACATGGTGGGCGGCGAGCTCGGTCTGACGCTTGGTGCGCTGCTCGATCTGGCTGTACCAGAGCAGGTTGATGAGCAGCTGCACCAGGGCCAGGCCGCCCAGCATGGCCAGCACGAAGCGGCCCTGCAGGCTGTCGAAGAGAAAGCTGCCGAACCTTCCCAACCAGCGGCCCAGCCAGCGGCCCGGCCAGCGGCCACCGCCGGTCCAGCTCTGCGTGCGGCCCGGCTCAGGGCGCATGCCCGGCCGTCACGGTGGTGGAGAACACGTAGCCCGAACCGCGCACCGTCTTGATGAGCGCGGGCTGTTTGCCATCGTCCTGCAGGCGTTGGCGCAGGCGGCTCACCTGCACGTCCAGCGAGCGGTCCAGCGGCCCGAGGTCACGGCCGCGCGTGACCTCGGCCAGGCGGCTGCGGTCCAGCACCTCGCCGGGGTGTTCCACCAGCAGCTTGAGCAGCTGGAAGTCCATGCCCGAGAGCGCGCTCACCGCGCCGTCGGGATCCAGCAGGGTGCGTTCCAGCACGTCCAGCACATAGCCGTTGAAACGGTAGTAGCGCGGCGGCTGGCCGCGCTCCTGGCCGGTGCGCCGGCCGATCGCCTTGATGCGTGCCAGCAGCTCGCGCGGGTTGAAGGGCTTGCCCAGGTAGTCGTCGGCACCCAGCTCCAGGCCGATGATGCGGTCGGTCTCCTCGGCGCTGGCGGTGAGCATGATGACCGGCACCTCGGAGCGCCGGCGCACCGCCTGGCACAGCGCAAAGCCCTCGGTGTCGGGCAGCATGACGTCGAGAATGCACAGGCTGATGTCGTCGCGATGGCGCTCGAACTCGGCCATGAAGCTGGCGCCGTCATGCGCCAGCAGAACCTCGTACTGGTTCTTCTCCAGATAGGTCTTGAGCAGGGTGCGGATCTTCTGGTCGTCGTCGACGATCAGGATGGTGCGGGTCATTGAACAGCTTTCGTGGCGGCGTTGTGATTGGCGATCTTGGGGCTGAGCGCGCGCAGCAGGCCCTGCAGCTTGCGCTGCGCAGCGGCGGGCGTCTGGCTCGGGTCGAGGGCAAAGCGGTGCACGGTTTCGATGATGGCGTTCTTGCCCACCTCGCCGAAGGCCATGCGGTGTACCAGGCTGGGCACGCGCGGCGTGGCCGGGTTGGCGAAGAGCTGGAAGGACTGCTGGGCGCAGGGGTCCAGCTCGTCCACCGGCACATCGCGGCGCACCGGCACCGAGCCCTTGATGCGGTTGTAGCCCAGCTGCAGGGTGGCGCTGCCCAACAGCTCGGCCATCTTCTCCTGCTCGGGCTGGGAATTGCCGGCCAGCATGGCCAGGGTGTCGATGCTGAACAGATGCACCTGGGCCGTGCCCGGCACCGCCTTGCATTCGAAATCCCGGCCGCCCTCCAGGCCCAGGCTGCCGAGCTCGCCGCGCGCCCAGTCGCCCATGATGAGCATGGCCGAGCGCTCGGCGGCAAAGTCGGCCACCAGCTCGGTCCAGGGGCGTTCGCCGGGCGCGGGCTGCGACAGATTGCGCCAGGCGCGCAGGCGCTTGAAAGCGCGCTCCAGTGCCGGGTCGTCGAAGGAGGCGAGGTCGCGCTGCACCAGCATGCGCTTGTAGAGCGCCGGGCCGGCCTCGCTGAGCAGCATGGCCTCGAACACGGTGGCCACCTGCCAGGGCTCGTCGCTGAAGGCCACCGGCGTGACGCCGGCGGCGCGCAGGCGCTGCGCGGCGCGCTCAAGGCCGTCCCAGTCATTGGGCAGCTCGATCTTGTGCGCGCGGAACAGCGCCTTGTTGAGATAGAGGTTGTTGATGCGGTGGATGCCCAGCGGCGCGGCCACCACATGATCGTGCACGGTGAGCTGCGCCATCACCTGCGGGAACATGGTGCGCGCCCAGTTGCGGCGTTGGGCCACGCCGTCGAGTTCCAGCAGCAGGCCCATATCGGCCCATTCGCTCATCGATTGGCCGTTCAGCTGTGCCACCTTGGGCGCCATGCGGCGCAGGGTGCGTTCGTTCAGCACCTTGATGGCGGCGCCGCCGCCACCGCCGGCCACCGCGCCATCCACCCAGCGCAGGCCGATCTCGGCCATGCGTGCGGCCACATGGTCGGCCGCGGCGCGCTCGCTGGCCGAGGTCCACCAGTGCAGCACGTTCAGCTCCGCCGCCGGGCTGGGCGCGGGTGGCGGCGCGGCCAGGGCCGCGGCCATCCATCCGAGCGGCAGCAGGGCAAGTGCAAGCATGGACCGCATCTTGCCCGTGGGCCTCGCTGTGCCGGCTTTGTTTTTGTTGGAGTTTGGTGATGTTGTGTGAGTCACGGGCAGCGTCCCTCGCAGCGCTTATGACAATTCTGCGAGCGGCTGCCCAGCACTGGCGATTGGGAGTTTCGCAGGGCAGGGCGGGCCGGCAGGCGTTTCTCCCATGAGAGCGCCCGCCGCGGCCAAGCTTAAAAAACGTAACACGATGCCGCCGCACCACAACCGCACAGCTCAGCGCGGCGCCTCCAGCCACAGCAGGCTGAACCAGCCGCGCGCGTCGCTCCAGACCGGGCCGGCGCGAAAGCCGGCGCGCGCCGCCTGGACCTGGAAGCCGGCGACGCTGTACTTGTGCGAGTTCTCGGTATGCAGGGTCTCGCCAGCGGCAAACTCGTAATCGACCCCGTCCAGCCTGAACAGCTGCTGGCGCAGGCTCAGCAAATGCATCTCGATGCGCTGCTGCGGCGCGTTGTAGAAGGCGCTGTGCTGGAATCCCGCGGGGTCGAACTCGGCGCCCAGCTCGCGCCGCGCGCGCGCCAGCAGATTGAGGTTGAAGGCCGCGGTGACGCCGGCGCCATCGTTGTAGGCAGCGTGCAGCACGGCGGGGTCCTTGATGAGGTCGATGCCGATCAGCAGGCCGCCGCCGCGCAGCTCCTGCGCCGTCATCTGCAAGAAGGCCAGGGTCTCCGCGGGCGAGAAGTTGCCGATGCTGGAGCCCGGGAAGAAGCCCACACGGCGGCCGCGCGCGGGCCGCGGTGGCAGCTCGTGCGGTTGGGTGAAGTCGGCCACCACCGGATTGATGGCGAGCGTCGGGTAGGCCTGCTGCAGCTCGGCGCAGGCGCCCAGCAGATGCGCGCCCGAGATATCCACCGGCACGAAGGCATGGGGCTCGTCCAGATGCGCGATCAGATGCCGCACCTTGCGCAGCGCACCGGCGCCGTATTCCACCAGCTGCGCGCGCGGGCCCATGCAGGCGGCCATCTCGGCACCATGGGCCTGCAGCAGCGCCAGCTCGATGCGGGTGGGGTAGTACTCGGGCAGCTCGCAGATCTGCTCGAACAGCTGCGAGCCGATCTCGTCGTAGAAGTACTTGGGCGCGATGCTGCGCGGGCGCCGGCTCAGGGCCAGGTGCAGGTCGCTGGCAAAGCGCTGCCTGGCGCTGGCCGCCTGATTCATGATGCGCCGGCTCCGGCATCGCGCGCCAGCCGCAGGCCGCTGAACTGCCAGCGTGCGGCCGGCGGGAAGAAGTTGCGGTAGCTGGGCCGGGCATGGCCCGGCGGGGTGGCCAGGCTGCCGCCACGCAGCACCAACTGGCCCACCATGAACTTGCCGTTGTACTCGCCCACCGCCCCCGCCATCGGGCGGAAGCCCGGATAGGGGTGGTAGGCCGAGTAGGTCCATTGCCAGGCCTGATCGGCCGCCTGCGCGAAGCCGGGCAGGGCGCTGGCGGCCTCCCATTCAAATTCGCTGGGCAGGCGCGCACCTGCCCATGCGGCGAACGCGACGGCCTCGTAAAAGCTCAGCTGCAGCACCGGCGCCTGCGGGTCCAGCGGGCGCAGGCCGGCCAGGCCGAACACCTGGGTCTGCCCGTCCTGCTCACGCCAATAGGCCGGGCCTTGCCAGCCCTGCGCCTGCACCAGCGCCCAGCCGTCCGAGAGCCACAGCGAGGCGCGCCGGTAGCCGCCGTCGGCGATGAAGGCGGCATAGTCGGCGCAAGTCACCAGCCGGTTGGCGATCTCGAAGGGCCGCAGCAACTGGGCATGGCGCGGCAACTCGTTGTCGAACGCAAAGCCTGCACCCGCGTGGCCTATTTCCACCATGCCGCCGCCATGGGCCAGCCAGCGCAGCGGCAGGGCCGCAGCCGGCGGCGGGATCTGCGCCCGGTAGGCGGGCAGCAGGGGATGGCAGGAAAAGGCGTGCAGGATGTCGGTGAGCAGCAACTCCTGGTGCTGCTGCTCGTGCTGCAGGCCCAGCTCGACCAGGGCCAGGTCTTGCTGCCCCAGGGCCTGGCCCAGCAGGTCCAGCATGGCGGCGTCGACATGGCGGCGATAGGCCTGCACCTCGGCCAGGCCGGGCCGGCTCAGCAGGCCGCGCTGCGGGCGCGGATGGCGCGGCCCCAGGGACTCGTAATAGGAATTGAACAGGTAGGCGTAGGCGGGGTCGAAGCAGCGGTAGCCCGGCATGCGCGGCGCCAGCAGCAGGGTTTCGAAGAACCAGCTGGTGTGGGCCTGGTGCCATTTGCTGGGGCTGGCGTCGGGCATGGACTGCAGCGACTGGTCTTCGGCCGACAGCGGCGCGGCCAGGGCCTCGGTATGGGCGCGCACCGCCAGGTAGCGCTGGCGCAAGGTCTGCGCTGCTGTGCTGCTTATCATCACCACGGCCTCCATGCTGCAACGGTAGCCTATCTTGCCGCCCATGGACGCCGATCGGCGCTGAAGTTCTGCTTCACCGGCCAGTCATGTGGGCCAGCTTGGGCCTGCGACAGCACCTGGTCAGCGCTTGATGAGGAGCAGGCGCTCCAGCCCGGCCAGCAGCAGCAGGCCCAAGGCCACGCCCACCATATCGGCCAGCACATCGGCCACCTCGGCGCTGCGGCCGGGTACCTGGGTCTGCACCAGTTCGATGAAGATGCCGTAGGCCAGCAGGCCCAGGACCACCTTGCGTTCGCGCCTCGCGCCGGCCAGGCTCAGCGCGCTCACCACGGCCAGGGTGGCAAATGCCAGCAGGTGGTTGAGCTTGTCCCAACCGGTATCGATGCCTACGGGTGGCTTGGGGCTGAATGCCAGCCAGCTGATCACCAGCAGCAGCAAGGCGAGCAGTGCGCGCCACCGGTACTTATAGCGGGGCGAGAACAGGATATCCATCGGGAACCTGCGATGTTGTTGAGGGCGGAATTCTCGTTGATGACGCCGATACGCCGAGGTTTAATGCGGCCCATGAACCAGGTCGCCCAAGTTCTTCTGCTGCTCGCTTGGCTGACCTGCACATCCGCGCATGCGCAGGAGAGCGAACCCGCCGCCACTCCCTTCCGCCCCACCGTCACCAGCGGCGCGGCGATTTCCCTGCCCGGCTGGTTGGAGTTGGAACTGGGTGGCCAGCGCCTGGGCGGGCATGGCGCCGATCGGCGCAGCAGCCTGCCCTATCTGCTGAAGTACTCGTTCAACGAGCAGTGGGCGCTCTTGCTGGGCGGCGACGCCCGTATCAGCAGCCGGCCCGCGGGCGCGCCCACGCTGAGCGGCATGGGCGATACCGCGCTGACGCTCAAATGGCGCGGCAGCGCCACACCCGGGGGCACGGGCTATGGCGTCGAGGCCAGCGTCAAAATTCCCACCGCCGCGACCGGCCTGGGCAGTGGCGAGCGCGACTACGGCATAAAGGGCATCTACGGTCTGGACATCGCCGAGGGCTGGCATCTGGACGGCAACCTGCTCGCCACCCGAATGGGTGCGGTCGAAACGGGGCAGGGGCGCCTGCAGTCGGCCTGGGCGATGGCCTTGTCGCACAGCGTCGGCGCGGCCTGGACGCTGGCCGCCGACATCTCGGGCACCCATCAGCGCGGTGCTGCGGACACGGCCCAACTGCTGGCCGCGGTGAGCTATGCGCTGAGCCCGCGTGTGGTGCTGGATGGCGGGCTGGCGGGCGGCCTCAACCGCAATACGCCCAAGTGGGCCCTGTTCGCCGGCATGACGGTACTGCTTGGCCAGTTGCACTGATCCGTACCCATAATGAGAAATGGCCCTTCCTTGCGGAAGGGCCATCTTCATTTTTTGGTGCCGGAGAGATGAATCGAACACCCGACCTTCTCATTACGAATGAGCTGCTCTACCGACTGAGCTACACCGGCACTAAGCCTGCTATTCTAGCAGAGTTTATGCGGCGCCATCAAGATGGTATTTGGTGATGCGCTCAACCTCGTTCTTGGAGCCCAACACCACGGCCACGCGCTCGTGCAGCTTGCTCGGCTTGAGGTCCATGATGCGTTCGCGCGCATTGGTGGCCGCGCCACCGGCCTGTTCCACCAGGAAGGCCATCGGGTTGGCCTCGTACATCAGGCGCAGCTTGCCGGCCTTGTTGGGTTCGCGCTTGTCCCAGGGGTACATGAAAACGCCTCCGCGGGTGAGGATGCGGTGCACATCGGCCACCATCGAGGCGATCCAGCGCATATTGAAATTCTTGCCGCGCGGGCCTTCTTCGCCAGCCAGGCATTCGTCGATATAGCGCTTCACCGGCGCGTCCCAGTGGCGCATGTTCGACATATTGATGGCGAACTCCTTGGTGTCCTCGGGGACCTTCACGTTCTCATGCGTGAGCACGAAGCTGCCCTGCTCGCGGTCCAGCGTGAACATCGCCACGCCGTCGCCCACCGTCAGCACCAGGGTGGTCTGCGGGCCGTAGACGCAGTAGCCGGCCGCGGCCTGGGAAGAGCCGGGCTGCAGGAAGTCGTCCTCGCTGACGCCCTTGCTGCCCTCGGGCTTCTTGAGCACCGAGAAGATGGTGCCGATGGAGACGTTCACGTCGATGTTCGACGAGCCATCCAGCGGGTCGAACATCAAGAGGTACTCGCCCTGCGGGAAGCGGTTCGGCACCAGGTAGATGCCCTCCATCTCCTCCGAGGCCATCGCCGCCAGATGGCCGCCCCATTCGTTGGCCTCGATCAGCACCTCGTTGGCGATGATGTCGAGCTTCTTCTGCACCTCGCCCTGCACGTTTTCGCTGCCCGCCGTGCCCAGCACATCGCCCAGCTCGCCCTTGTTGACGCTGATGGCGATGCGCTTGCAGGCGCGCGCCACCACCTCGACCAGGAGCCGCAGCTCCTGCGGGATATGGCCATGCTGGCGCTGCTGCTCGATCAGGTACTGGGTCAGGCTGATGCGGCGCGTCATGCTTGCTCTCCCTGGGCCTCGGAGGCGAGGGCGCGCTCGACGATCTCGCGCACATCGTTGGACAGATCGGCCTTGGCGGCGACGCGGGCGATGGCCTCGCGGGCGGCGCTGCGGTAGGGCTCGGCCAGCACGGTCCAGCGGTCCATCACGCGCGCCAGGCGGCTGGCGATCTGCGGATTGATGGCGTCCAGCGCCAGCACCTGTTCGGCCCAGAACACATAGCCGGCCGCGTCCTTGCGGTGGAAGGCGGCGGGGTTGAACATGCACAGCGAGAAGATCAGGCTGCGCGCGCGGTTCGGGTTCTTGAGCGTGAAGTCCGGATGCTGCATCAGCTGCTTGACGCGCGCAAAGCTCTTGCCGTCCAGCTCGGGCGTGCGGCCCTGCAGCGCGAACCACTTGTCGATCACCAGCTCCTCGCCCTTGAAGAGGGCGTGGAAGCGTGCCAGTGCCGGCTCGGCCAGTTCGGCATGGGCGGCCACCAGGGCGGAGAGGGCGCCCATGCGGTCGGTCATATTGCCGGCATCCTTGAAGCGCTGGTAGGCGCGGCCCGGCCATACGCCGTCGCCGCTCTGTGTGGCGTTCAGCACCAGCATGGACAGCGCCAGATTGGCCAGCGCGCGCCGGCCCGACTGCACCGGATCGGGCGCATAACCGCCCTTGACCTGGTGGGCCTCATAGGCCTCGGCCCAGTCGGCGGCCAGCGCCTGTGCCAGCTGCAGGCGCGCGGCTTCCACCGCTGCGTGGATCTCCTGCGGGTCGACGATCTCGAGCTGTTCGGCGATATAGGCCTCGCCCGGCAGGGTCAGGGCCAGCTCCTTGAAGGCGGCGTCCAGCTCGGCATGGCGCAGCACGGCGCGCATCGCGTCGATATAGGCCGCGTCCAGCACCAGTTTTTCGCCGCTGCGCACCGCCGCCAGGATGCGGTTGAGCGCCAGGCGCTGGCTGGCTTCCCAGCGGTTGAAGGCATCGCTGTCGTGCTTGAGCAGGGTCAGCAGCTCGGCATCGCTGAGGGCATCGTCCAGCACCACCGGGGCCGAGAAGCCGCGCAGCAGCGAAGGCACCGGCGCAGCGTCGATGTTGATGAAGACGAAGCTCTGCTCGGCCTGGTCCAGCACCAGCACGCGCTCGGTGCCGCCGGCCGCGGTCTCGCCCTGCAGTTGCAGCGGCAAGACCTGACCCTCGTGGCTCAGCAGGCCCAGCGCCACCGGGATCACCTGCGGCAGTTTGTGCGGCTGGCCCGGAGTGGCGGGGGTGGATTGCTTGAGCGTGAGCGTGTAGCTGCGCGCCTCGGCGTCGTAGGCGCCGCGCGCGCACAGATGCGGCGTGCCGGCCTGCGAGTACCAGCGCTTGAAGGCGTCCAGGCGCGTCGTCAAGGCCGAGCCGGGGTTGGCGTCGGCGATGGCGGCCGCAAAGTCGTCGCAGGTCACGGCCTGGCCATCGTGGCGCTCGAAGTAGAGCCTCATGCCGGCTTCGAAGCCGGCGCGGCCCACCAGGGTCTGGTACATGCGCACCACTTCCGAGCCCTTGTCGTAGACGGTGGCGGTGTAGAAGTTGTTGATCTCCACATACGAGTCCGGGCGCACCGGATGCGCCATCGCGCCCGAGTCCTCGGGGAACTGCATGGCGCGCAGCTGGCGCACGTCCTGGATGCGGCAGACCGCGCGCGCGCTTGGCGTGGCGGCCATGTCCATGCTGAATTCCTGGTCGCGGAACACCGTCAGGCCTTCCTTGAGCGAGAGCTGGAACCAGTCGCGGCAGGTCACGCGGTTGCCGGTCCAGTTGTGGAAGTATTCGTGCGCGACGATGCTTTCGATGCGGTGGAAATCGGCATCGGTGGCGGTGGCGGGCGAGGCCAGCAGGGCGCTGGTGTTGAAGATGTTCAGGCCCTTGTTCTCCATCGCACCCATATTGAAGTCGGACACGCCGACCACCATGAAGCGCTCCAGATCCAGCGGCAGCGCAAAGCGCGCCTCGTCCCAGACGATGGAGGCGATCAGCGAGTTCATCGCATGCTCGGTCTTCTCCAGATCGCCGCGGCGCACGAACACCTGCAGCAGATGATCCTTGCCGGCGCGGGTGCGGATGCGCTGCTCGCGCGCCACCAGATCGCCCGCCACCAGGGCGAACAGATAGGAAGGCTTGGGGAAGGGGTCGTGCCACTTGGCGAAGTGGCGGCCCTTGTTGCCAGGTTCATCCAGCTCGCCCGCTTCCAGCAGATTGCCGTTGGACAGCAGCACCGGGAACCTGGCCTTGTCGGCGCGCAGCAGCACCGTGTAGACGGCCATCACGTCCGGGCGGTCCAGGAAGTAGGTGATGCGGCGGAAGCCCTCGGCCTCGCACTGCGTGAAGAAGCTGCCGCCCGAGGTGTAGAGGCCGGAGAGGGCGGTGTTCTTCTCGGGGGCGCAGCTGTTGCGGATCTCCAGCGTGAAGTCGGCGTCCGGCGCGCCTTCGATGATCAGCTCATGGCCCTCCTGGCGGAACGACACGCTCTCGCCATTGATGAGCACGCGCAGCAGCTGCAGCTCCTCGCCGTGCAGGCGCAGCGGACCATGCGGCACCGCGGTATTGCGCTCGATCTGCATCTTGCTGGTCACCAGGGTCTTGGCCGGCTCCAGATCGAAGGTCAGGTCAACGGTGCGAATCCAGAAGGCCGGGGCCAGATAGTCTTCGCGGCGGATCAGGGTGGCAGAGCCTTCACGCATCATGGCGGTCATCCTTTGGTGTGTCGTTCAACGCCCCGGGGCATCCCGAGACTGTATTCAATAGGCAACGTGCAGCACTCGTCTTCCCCAGCGGGCCCCGCTGATCCGGCTTCGCCGGGCAGCCGGGGCCGCCCCCTTGAGGGGGCCGGCGCAGCCGGTAGGGGGTGGGCCAATCTCTACACGCCTTGCTTCAGGCTCTCGGAGATGAACTGGTCGAGATCGCCGTCCAGCACCTTCTGGGTGGCCGAGGTCTCGTAGTTGGTGCGCAGGTCCTTGATACGGCTCTGGTCCAGCACATAGCTGCGGATCTGGTGGCCCCAGCCCACATCGGTCTTGGTGTCCTCGAGCTTTTGCTGCTCTTCCTGGCGCTTGCGCATCTCGTGGTCGTACAGGCGCGAGCGCAGGCGCTTCCAGGCCACGTCGCGGTTGCTGTGCTGGCTGCGGCCATCCTGGCATTGCACCACGATGCCGGTCGGGATGTGGGTCAGGCGCACCGCCGAGTCGGTCTTGTTGATGTGCTGGCCGCCAGCGCCCGAGGCACGGAAGGTGTCGGTGCGCACATCGGCCGGGTTGATGTCGATCTCGATCGAGTCATCGATTTCCGGGTAGACGAACAGCGAGGCAAAGCTGGTGTGGCGGCCGCCCGAGGAGTCGAACGGGCTCTTGCGCACCAGGCGATGCACGCCGGTCTCGGTGCGCAGCAGGCCGAAGGCGTATTCGCCTTCCACCTTGATGGTGGCACTCTTGATGCCGGCCACGTCGCCGGGCGTCTCGTCTTCCAGCGTGGCCTTGAAGCCCTTGCGTTCGCAATACTTCAGGTACTGGCGCAGCAGCATGCCGGCCCAGTCGCAGGCCTCGGTGCCGCCGGCGCCGGCCTGGATGTCGATGAAGCAGTTGCTCGGGTCGGCCGGGTTGTTGAACATGCGGCGGAACTCGAACTGCTCGACGATCTCGCGCAGCTTGGCCGCGTCGGCCTCGATCGCCTCCAGGCCGGCGAAGTCCTCATCGGCCTTGGACATCTCGTACAACTCGCTGTTGTCCGCGAGGTTGCTGGTGAGGTGGTTGATGGTCTCGACCACGTTTTCCAGCGTGCGCTTTTCCTTGCCCAGTTCCTGGGCCCGCTTGGGCTCGTTCCAGACGTTGGGGTTCTCCAGCGCGGCGTTAACCTCGTTCAGTCGCAGTGCTTTGCGGTCGTAGTCAAAGATACCCCCTTAGCGCGTCGGTACGCGCTGTCAGATCGGCGAGGGTGGACCCGATGGCATTGATGCGTTCGATATCCATGGTGTTTCCAGTTCTTTCGGCTCGGTGCGAGCAACCGCGCATTTTTACATGAGCCGGCATGGGGCACACTGGGAGCCCTGCTCATTCAGCCACGGAATCGGTGTCCATGAACCTTGAATCCGACCCCAGCCGGCCCAGTCTTGCCGAGGCGCAGCGGCAGAGTTACTGGCTCAGGACGCGACGCCTGACGCTGTGGCTGCTGCTGATCTGGGCCGGGGTGAGCTTTGGCCTGATCTACTTTGCGCGCTCTCTGAGCTTCACCTTCTTCGGCTGGCCCTTCAGCTTCTGGGTGGCCTCGCAGGGCGCGCTGCTGGTCTATCTGGCCATCGTCGTCTACTACGCCTGGGCGATGCGGCGGCTCGACGCGGCGCAGCGCGAACTGGACTGAGGCGGGCGAAAAAAAGGTTCATCGCCGATGCGCGGGGAAACACCAGAGGCCTTGCCAATAAAGTGCGGTCGCGCCGCGGCCCAGGCCGGCAGGCACTCGGCCCCAGCGGCGGAGGCCTTCACTGCGTTCAGGCTTCCCTCATCGCTGCCTTGCCGCAAGCATGCGGCAAGGCCTTCGCCAGGCATTCGGAAGCCCGCAGGGGCTTCCGAAGTCCGGGCTCAGCTCACCAAACCGGGACTCGCGCAGAACTCGCCCTCGCACCCCTGCGGGCCGTTGTCCGCCTGCGGCGGCCAACTGTGCTCGGTGCTCAAACAAGCTGCGCTCGACGCATCGCCTGGAGCGATGCGCAACCCGGTTTGGCTGCGCGGCTCGGCACCGCCAAAGGGGCCTCGCACCTGCCAGCCTGTGCCGCTCGAAGCACGCCCGTGGCACGAGGGCGCGCGCGAGCAGCGGTGTTGGCAAAGCCCTGGGCGGGTGGTTGCGAAGGCCCTTTGCGCTGCCGAGGCGCACAGGGCCTTGCGGCCGCGCGCGTACTCGCGCGCCTCAAGCACTGGATTGGCGCAGCTTGTTTGAACGCAGCGAGCCGCAGGTGAGCGAAGAGAGTTGTGCGCCTGGCCGCAAGGGCCGAGCACCGCAGGGAAGCCCGAGCACAGCGAGGGCCTGCGCAGCCGGGCCGCAGCGGCCACCTGCCCAGGGCTTTGCAGTCCGCCCCCCCCGGATCGAGGCTTCCCCGCACATTGGCGATGAACCAAAAAAAAGCTGTCGGATGACAGCCTTGTGGCGGGTGCGCCCGGTTTACTTCTTGCGCCTGATCGTCACGCCGATGGCCAGGGCAAGGCCCAGACCAGCCAACAGCAGGGACTCAGGTTCCGGCACATGATTGGGCGGCGCGGTGTTCTGGGCCATGGCGCTTGCAGTGGCGGCCATTGAGACAAGGGCGAGGAACAAGCGTTTCATCTCAGTCTCCGTTGAAAGGCAGGGCCTTCAGATTAGGGGCTCGACATTTGCTGCGTCAACAAGCGTCCCTCGGCGTTTCTAGGGGGCACCACTTATTCGAGGGGGAGGAAATCCTCTAGGGCCTCGGCCAGTTCCTCCGGTTGGTCGTGGTGCAGCATATGGCCGGCGTCCTTGAGCGTGACGCTCCGCACGCCAGGCACCACTGCCAGGCGGGCCTCGAAATCTGCACGCGGATAGCGATCGCCCCACCATTTGGTCATGTCGCTGCTGTCCCCCTCGACCCACAGCGTGGGCGCCTGGATGCGCGCCCAGGTGGCAAGGATCTCGGCCTTGCGGTAGAGCACCGGATTGCTGCGCTTGTGTGCGGCATCGCCCAGGATGTGCCAAGCGCCGTCGACCTCGCGCGACCAATGCGGCGCCAGCCAGGCGGCCTTGGCGGGCGAGAGGCGCGGGTTGGTCTTCATCAGGCGCTCGGCCACCGCCTGCAGGCTGGCGTAGCTCTTGAGCTGGGGCTGCTGCTTGAGCTCGTCCAGCCATTGCGCCAGGCGGCCCGGCGCCTGCGCGGGGACGGTCTCGGGCAGGCCGAAGCCTTCCAGATTGACGAGGCGGTGGATGCGCGCCGGCCGCACGCCGGCATAGCTCATCACCACATTGCCGCCCATGCTGTGGCCCAGCAGGTCCACCGGCGCCGCGGGGCTGACGGCGTCCAGCAGGGCGTCCAGATCGCCCAGGTAGTCGGGGAACCAGTAGCTGTCGGCGCCGCTGGCGTCCGTCAGGCCGAAGCCGCGCCAGTCCATCGCCAGCACATGGCGATCCTGCCTTAGGGCGTCCACCACGAACTGGAAGGAGGCCCCCACGTCCATCCAGCCATGCAGCATCACCAGGCTGGGCCGGCCGGGCTGCGGCTGGCCCCAGCTGAGCACATGGTGGCGCAAGCCCCGCAAGGTGAGGAACTGGCTTTGATGGGGCCGGCGGGCGAGGTAGGGCGTGGCTTCATGCATGGCGGCAATGTAGCGCGCACAAGCCCGGCGCGCTGTCGGCCGCGGGACAAGACCCGGCAGGCGAAAATTGCGGCATGAACACCTCTGACTATCAACTGCGCCCGGCCGAGCCCCGCGACATCGCCGCCATCGTGGGCCTGATCGCCGAACTCGCCGAGTTCGAACAACTCAGCCACCTGCTGGAACTGCGCCCGCACGACTTGCAGCGCCATATGTTTGGCGAACGCCCGGTGGTGGAGGGCCTGGTCGGCGAACTGGGCGGCGAGCTGGTGGGCTATGCGCTGTTCTTCACCAACTTCTCCACCTTCCTAGGCAAGCCGGGCCTGTACCTGGAGGATTTGTATGTGCGTCCCGCGCACCGCGGTAGCGGCCTGGGCAAGCGCATGCTGAGCCGGTTGGCGCAAGTGGCCGTCGAGCGCGACTATGGCCGCTTCGAGTGGAGCGTGCTGGACTGGAACGAGAACGCGATCCGCTTCTACGAGAAGATGGGCGCCAGCCTGTTGCCCGACTGGCGCATTTGCCGGCTCAGCGGTGCGGCGCTGCAGGCCTATCGTTAAAGAACCGTGAGCGCCAGCTCGGGCGGCCGGGCGATCACGGCGCGCTGGCCGTTCACCACGATGGGGCGCTGCAAGAGCTTGGGATGCCGGGCAATCGCCTCCAGCAGCGCCTGGTCGCTGAGGCTGGCAGCGGCCAGGCCCAGCTGCGCATATTCATCTTCGCCGCTGCGCAGCAGCTCGCGCGCGGGCACGCCCAGCCAGGCTTGCAAGCGCTGCAGCATGGCCAGGTCCGGCGGCGTTTGCAGGTACTCGATCACCTCGGGCCGCAGGCCGCGCTCGGTGAGCAGGGCCAGGGTCTCGCGGGACTTGGAGCAGCGCGGGTTGTGGTAAATCTGCAGCGACATCGATGTTTTTGGGGATGGACTCGCGCGCAGTTTAGCTACGGGGAATCCATGACTTCGGTCACGGCCAGCCTCGCTAGCATGTGCCCTCCGTTGCCGCGAATGAGGAAGGTGGGGCCATGACCAAGCGTTCCGAGCTGCCAGCTGATGCCCGATCCGATGGGTACGCGGCCCTGTATCAGTCCTTCCGCTGGCAGGTGCCTGAGGAGTTCAGCATTGCCGAGGTCTGCTGCGCACGCTGGGCGCGCGAGACGCCCAATGCCCCGGCCATCCTGTTCGAGAGCGACAGCGGCTGCCGCGCGCAGTACAGCTACGGCCAGCTGCAGCGCGCCGCCAACCGCCTCGCCAACGCCTTGCAGCGCCTGGGCGTGCAGGCCGGCGACCGCGTGGCCATCGTGCTGCCACAGCGCTTCGAGACCGCGGTGGCGCAGATTGCGGTGAACCAGCTGGGCGCGGTGGCCATGCCGCTGTCCATGCTGTTCGGCCCAGACGCGCTGGAGTTCCGCCTGCAGGACAGCGCGGCGGTGCTGGCCATCGTCGAGAGCGGCGCGCTCGCGGCGCTGCGCCAGGTGCGCGCGCGCTGCCCGGCGCTGCGCCAGCTGCTGGTGGTGGGCGAGGGCGCCGCGGCCGATGAGCTGGAATGGATGGCCGCGCTGCAGGCCGAGGATGCCCGCTTCGCGGCCGTGCGCCGCAAGGCCGACGATGCCGCGGTGCTGATCTATACCAGCGGCACCACCGGCCCGGCCAAGGGCGCGCTGATTCCGCAGCGCGCGCTGATCGGCAATCTGAGCGGCTTCGTGGCGAGCCAGAACTGGTTCGGCTTCGACCCGGCCGCGCCGGAGCGCGGCACGCATGCGGTGTTCTGGAGCCCGGCCGACTGGGCGTGGACGGGCGGCCTGATGGACGCGCTGCTGCCCACGCTCTACTTCGGCCGCCCCATCGTGGCCTACCAGGGCCGCTTCACGCCCGAGCGCGCCTTCGAGCTGATGCAGCAGCATGGCGTGACGCACAGCTTTCTCTTCCCTACCGCGCTGAAGGCGATGATGAAGGCCGTGCCCGCGCCGCGTCAGCGTTATGCCCTGAGGCTGCAGGCCATCATGAGCGCCGGCGAGGCGGTGGGCGATGCGGTGTTCGGCTGGTGCGAGCAGCAGCTGGGCATCACCGTCAACGAGATGTTCGGCCAGACCGAGATCAACTACGTGGTTGGCAATTGCAGCCTGCTGTGGCCGGCGCGAGCCGGCAGCATGGGGCGCGCCTACCCGGGGCACCGCGTCGCGGTGATCGACGAGGAGGGCAAGATCTGCCCCCCCGGCGAGCCCGGCGACGTGGCGGTGCACCGCTGCGATCTGCATGGAGACCCCGATCCGGTGTTCTTCCTGGGCTACTGGAAGCAGCCCGAGGCCAGCGCGGCCAAGTTCACCGGCGATCCGGGCAACAGCTGGTGCCGCACCGGCGACACCGCCATCATGGATGAGCAAGGCTATCTCTGGTACCAGGGCCGCAGTGACGATGTCTTTAAGGCCGCCGGCTACCGCATCGGCCCCAGCGAGATCGAGAACTGCCTGGTCAAGCACGCGGCGGTCGCGAACGCCGCGGTGGTGCCCAAGCCCGATGCCGAGCGCGGCGCGCTGGTGAAGGCCTATGTGGTGCTGGCGCCCGGCCACCAGGGCAGCCCCGCGCTGGTGGCGGCGTTGCAGGCCCATGTGCGCGGGCGCCTCGCGCCCTACGAATACCCCAAGGACATCGAGTTCATCGAGGCGCTGCCCATGACCACCACCGGCAAGGTGCAGCGCCGCGTGCTGCGCCTGCAGGAGGAGCAGCGCTCGCGCGCGCTGCAGCTCGCCTGATCACCAGCCCTTGCAGGGTTTGGTCAGCGCGGGCGACTGCCGCATGCTTTCGTTGAAGGCGTCGAGCTGGGCGTTGCGTGGCTGCTCGATGTCGTAGCAGCCGCCGCGGTAGCGGACGCGGCGCTTGGTCGTGCCGATGATCTCGTCGGGCCGGTCGGCCTCGCTGTCCATCGCCTGGGCCAGCTTGTCTTCCAGGCTGGGCCGGCGCGTGTTGCTGCGCGCGTCGCCGAGGGCCGGGTTGCGCCAGGCTTGCGACGCGGCCGGACCGGCCGGCAGGCTCAGCAGCAGCGGCGCCACGCTGCTGCGCGGCGTGGGGGCCGGCTCCCCGGGCTCGGCGGCGCGCGGCGCTGCGGCGGGCACCGGCTCCGGGACCGCCCTGACTGGGGGAGCCGCCGCGGCGGGCTCGGCCCGAGGCATGGAACGGGTTTGCGCTGGCTTGGCGGGCGGCGACTTCGGCGGCGGCTGTTGCAGCAGCCAGACCGTCAGCCGTTGGTGCAGCGGCTTCGCGGCCTTGGGCCCCTGTGCCTGGCCGAGCATCAGCAGGGCCGCGGCGTGCAGCAGCAAGAGCAGCGGCCACAGCCAGGCCGGGCGCTGGACGGGCGCGAGCGCCGGCATCTCAGCCGCCGAACATGCTGCCCAGCATGCGTACGCCCAGCTTGCTGTCCTCGGGGGCCAGCAGCCGTGCATGGTCGGGCCAGGCTTCCTGGCCAGTCAGGGTGGTGCAGGGGCGTGCGGCCGTGCCGGCCTTGGCCTGCGGGTCGCGGTGGTCGGTGGCCAGCGGCAGCGCCAGCAGCTGACCATGTTCGCGCCATTCGAGTTCCCAGTGCGCGGTGGCGCTGCAGATGCGCACGCCGGCGATCTGCGGAAAGGCCCAGCGCATATACCAGGGCAGCATCTCGCTGCGCAGGCGCTGCGCCACCGCGACGATGCGCCGCACCGTCGCCATGTCGAGTTCGGCAGCTGACACCGCGAGTTCCAAGGTGCCCTGCACATGGGCGCGGCCCTTGGGCAGGTTGGAGCTCAGCGAGCTGCCCTTGGCCTGCTCCAGCGGCAGCACGGGCAGCTCCAGCGTGCCGTCCGGCGCCGCTTGAAACGGCCGGTAGACGGTCTCGCTGACGATCGCCAGGCGGGCCTGCGGAAAGGGCTGCTGGCTGTCCTTGTCCAGCAGCTTCATGTCGACGCGGAACAGCCCCTCACCATGCCGGCGCAGCTCGTGCAGCACGCGATTGATGGGCTCGTAGTCCATCAGCTGGCCGGCACGGCTGATCCTGACCTCCACCTGCTCAAGCTGTTCCACCGCGGCCTGGGCCCGGGGCGCCTGCCAGCCGACCAGGGCCAGGCCCAGCGTGCAAATCGCACGGCTAACTGTTCTCATGTGCTCACTCCCTCAAGACGTATTGGATGCGTCGCTGCCTGCCTCGTAGCCGAGCAGATCGCCCGGCTGGCATTGCAGTACCTCGCAGATTCGCGCCAGCGTGTCGAAGCGCACGCCGCGCACCTTGCCGCTCTTGAGCAGCGACAGATTGGCCTCGGTGATGCCGACGCGCTCGGCCAGCTCCTTGGAGCGCATCTTGCGTTTGGCCAGCATCAGGTCCAGGGTCACGACGATGGCCATCAGACGAACTCCGCGTTCTCCTCGGCCACGCGCGTGGCCTCGGCCATCACCGTGGCCATCGCCAGCAGCACCAGGCCGAACATCAGGGCCAGGTAATGGTGGAAGGCCAGTGCCACCACCAGCACACGCTGGCCCGGCGGGTTCTGCCAGGTCAGCGCCAGCACCGAGAGCGTGTGCGAGAGCGGCAGCGCGGGTGCCAGCGCCACCAGGGCCAGGCCCATGCGGCGCAGCCGCAGCACCGGCTCGGCGCTGAAGATCCGGCCGCGCGCATAGCAGCCGAACAGCGACCAGAGCTGCCACAGCGCCAGCAGCGCGGCCGTGCCCGGCAGGGCCGCGCTGGCCAGGCCGAGGCCGCGCGTGAGCGGGTTCAGATTCAGCGGCTGCTGGCCGGCCTCCCATTGATGGCTCGCCACCTGCAGCAGCCAGTCGTCGCTGGTCCACAGAAGCAGCGGCGTCAGCAGCACCGCGGCTGCGCCCAGCACGCACATCAGGCGCAGCCAGAAGGCCAGCCGGCGGATGCGCGGCAGGCCGGCAAAGGACGAGGTCGCGTAGGGCATGGAAAGGCGGTGTGAACGGAATGAAATTACTGTAAAACAATAATATATTTTTGTGAAGCAGAAAACTTTCGACACGGGTGGGCTGCGGCGACAATCTCGCCCATGGCCAAGAAGCAAGCCCATGTCAGCGAAACCCCCGGCACGCAATTCCTGCGCGCGCATGGCGTGGCCTTCACCGAGCATGTCTACGACTATGTCGAGCATGGCGGCACCGCCGAATCCTCGCGCCAGCTGGGTGTGCCCGAGCATGAGGTGGTGAAGACCCTGGTGATGCAGGACGAGCGCGCCCAAGCGCTGATCGTGCTGATGCATGGCGATTGCCAGGTCAGCCTGAAGGAGTTGGCGCGCCAGATTCCCTGCAAGAAGGTGGAGCCCTGCAAGCCCGAGGTGGCACAGCGCCACAGCGGCTATTTGGTGGGCGGCACCTCGCCCTTCGGCACGCGCAAGCCCATGCCGGTGTACGTCGAGGCCGGCATCCTGGCCTTGCCAAGGATCTGCATCAACGGCGGGCGGCGTGGCTATCTGGTGGGCCTGGACCCCCAGGTTTTGCCTAGGCTGCTGGCGGCGCGCACGGTCGAATGCGCGCTGCGCGCCAGTGCAGAATAGCGCCCCATGCAAGAACTGCTTCCCTCCCTGCTGGCCACGTTGCTGGCCTATCTGATCGGCTCGCTCTCGTTTGCCGTCATCATCAGCCGCCTGATGGGTCTGTCGGACCCGCGCAGCTACGGCTCGGGCAACCCCGGCGCCACCAATGTGCTGCGCTCGGGCAACAAGGCCGCGGCCATCCTCACCCTGCTGTTCGATGCGCTGAAGGGCTATCTGCCGGTGCTGGCGGTGGCCTTGTGGGGCGAGCGCTATGGCCTGGGCGAGGGCACGATGGCGCTGGTGGGCCTGGCGGCCTTCCTGGGGCATCTGTGGCCGCTGTTCTTCCGCTTCGTGGGTGGCAAGGGCGTGGCCACCGCGGCCGGTGTGCTGCTGGCGCTCAATCCCTGGCTGGGCGGCGCCACGCTGCTGACCTGGCTCATCATTGCCTACTTCTTCCGCTACTCATCGCTGGCCGCCATCGTGGCCGCGCTGTTCGCGCCCTTCTACCAGATGCTGATCTGGGGTTCGAGCCCGGTGGTGCTGAGCATTGCGCTGATGAGCCTGCTGCTGGTGTGGCGCCATGAGGCCAATATCAAGAAGCTGCTCAATGGCACCGAGAGCAAGCTGGGCCAGAAGGCGGCCGCGCCCAAGCCTGCCGAGGGCAGCAGCAAGAAGCACCCGCATGGCGAGGGCTACCAGGCCCATGGCCATTCCCACCATCACGGTGCATCGCATTCCCACAGAGCTGCCAAGAAGGGCAGGAAATCATCATGATCGAACGTTTTGAAGTCGGCGCGCGCATGTCCGAGATGGCCGTGCACAACGGCGTGGTCTACCTGGCGGGCCAGGTGGCCTCGGACGCGAGTCTGGACATCACCGGCCAGACGGCGGATGTGCTGGCCCAGATCGACCGCCTGCTCAAGCTCGCCGGCAGCGACAAGACCAAGATCCTGCGCGCCCAGATCTATATCGCCGACGTCGCCGAATTCGCCGGCATGAACAAGGCCTGGGATGCCTGGGTCGCGGCCGGCCATACACCGCCGCGTGCCACCGTCGAGGCCAAGCTGGCCAAGCCCGAGTGGAAGGTCGAGATCGTCGTTACCGCGGCGGTCTGAGGCTGCGCGCCGGGCCCGACCGGCATAGCATGGCGGCATGAGCGCGCGCATTTCGGCCCTGATGCAGGGCCCTGTCGGTCTGGTGCTGCTGGTTCTGCTGTTGCTGAGCCTGAGCCAGGCTGCGCGCCAGTGGAACGAGGCCGAGCTGGCGCAGCGACTGCGCGAACTGGCCCGGCCGGGCGACATCCTCATGCTGGCCAGCCGCAGCTGCATCTACTGCCAGCGCGCCAAGCGCTGGCTGGATGCCGAGCAGGTGCCCTACCGCATGTGTTTGATCGAGCAGGATGCGGCATGCGCGCACCGCTATGCCGCGCTGCAGGCGCCCGGCACGCCGACCTTTGTGGTGCGGGGTGCCCGGGTGATTGGCTGGGACCGGGCCGCGTTGCTCAGGGCGCTGGAGCAAGCCCCAATCAAGTAGTCAATCTTCGTTGCTGAAGACCAGCTTCACTTCGTGGCTCTGCTTCTCGCCCGTGCCTTCGAACTTCCACTCCATCAGCGCGTTGATCACGGCCTTGTCGAATACCCGCTTGGGCTCGGCCTCGACGATGGCCACCTCGCTGACTTTGCCGTCGCCCTCGATGGTCAGCTTGGCCTTCACCGTGCCCTTGTTGACACCCTTGCGCGAGGCTTCTGCCGGGAACTCGGGCGGCACCTTCTTGATCACCTTGGGCGCCGCCTGCGCGGCCGTGGCGATCAGCAGGGCGCCCAGCAGGCCCAGGGCCATGCGCGCCAGCGGGGCGCTCGAGAACTTGAACATGGTGCGGTCTCCTTCGACTCGTTTGGGTTTGTATGGGGCGTCAACGCGTGCGGAAGAAGCCGACGGCTTCCAGCAGGCGCGATGAGCTACCGGTCAGCTCCTCGGTGGAGCGGGTCAGCGCGCTGACCAGGCTGGCGTTCTGCTGGGTGCTGCGGTCCAGCTCGTTCATGGCCTGGTTCACCACGCCCACGCCGCTTGCCTGTTCCTGGGCCGAGTGCGAGATCTCCTCGATCAGCTGGCCCATATTGTTGACCTCGTCCACCACGCTGTTGATGGTGATGCCGGCGTTGTTGACCTGGGTGGTGCCATTCTCGACCTTGACCGAGGATTCCTGGATCAGCACCTTGATCTCCTTGGCGGCGGCGGCCGAGCGCGAGGCCAGCGCGCGCACCTCGGAGGCCACGACCGCGAAGCCGCGGCCATGCTCGCCGGCGCGCGCCGCTTCCACTGCGGCGTTGAGCGCCAGGATATTGGTCTGGAAGGCGATGCCGTCGATCACGCCGATGATGTCGCCGATCTTGCGCGAACTGGCGCTGATCTCCTGCATGGTGTGCACCACCTGGGCCACCACCTGGCCGCCGGCCGAGGCCGACTGGCGCGCCTTGGTGGCGATGCCTGCGGCCTTGCGGGTCAGCTCGCTGGCGCCGCTGAGGTTGGCGGCGATCTCTTCCACCGAGGCGGCGGTGGTCTGCAGGCTGGAGGCCGAACGCGCGGTGCGATCCGACAGGTCGTTGTTGCCGCCCGCGATCGCGCTGGAGCTCTGCGCCACATCGCTGGCGGCGGTGCTGACGCTGCTGACCACGCCAGCGAGCGCCTGCTGCATATCGCGCATCGCGGTGAGCATCTGGCTCAGTTCGTCGCTGCCCTCGGTGCTGATGTCGTGCGTGAGGTCGCCATCGCGGATCGCCTCGGCGGCCGAACGTGCCTTGTTCACCGGCGCCACGATGGAGCGTGCAATCGCCAGCCCGCCCACGCCGCCGATCACCACCGCGGCGATCACCAGCAGCACCGTCACCAGCACCGAGTTGCGTGCCAGCTCTCCGCCGGCGACGGCCAGGTCATGGGCGCTCTCGAACTGCAGGTCGACCAGGCCCTTGAGGCCGTCCTGGTAGGACTGCTGGGCCGGGCGCACATCGGTGATCAGGCTTTCGCGCGCCTCGTCGGGGCTGCCGTCCTTTTGCACCTTGCGGAACTTCTCCACCGCGGCGAAGAACTTGGCCTGGCGCTCCTTCACCTGGGCCAGCAGCTCGCTTTCCTTGGTGCCGTCGATGCTGCCCTGCAGGCTGCCGAGCTGCTTCTCGCTCTCCTGCAGCGCGCCGTCGATGGCGGCCTGCTGTTTCTTGATCTGGCGCGCCTCATCGAGCAAGAGCAGGTCGCGCGAGGCACGCGCCACCACATTCACATTGCCCTCCAGTGAATTCGCCGCCGCGATCTTCACTAGGCTTTGGTTGGCGGTGCGATCCAGGTCCTTGGAGAGGCGGTTGGCGCTGTAGGCGCCGTAGCTGCCGATGATGACGAGCAGAACGATCAGGAGACCGTAGCTCAATGCGAGGCGCTGGCTGATGCGCAGCCGGGTCAACAGACTCATGCTCTGCCCTTTCGGAGGCTTCTTCGTTTCCAGACGACTGTTGTTGGTACAGCGCAGGGGTGCCGTGTCAGCTCACCCCTGATCTGATGGCTATCGGCATGAGGCGGCGCGGCTTAAGGACAAAAGTCACGCTTCCTGCGAAAGGCCCAGGGTGGCCGGGTCGCCGCGGCCGCGGCGTATCAGCTGGGCGGTGTCGCCGCTGAGGTCCACCACCGTGGTGGGTTGTAGCGGGCAGGCGCCGGCGTCGACGATCACCTGCAGCACCCGGTCGAAGCGCGCGCTGATCTCGGCGGCGTCATTCAGCGCCTCGCTCTCGCCGGGCGGAATCAGGGTGGTGGCCAGCAGCGGCTCGCCCATCAGGGCCAGCAGATCCTGGCTGACCTTGTGGTCCGGCACGCGCAGGCCAATGGTGCGGCGCGAGGGGTGCGAGACGCGTCGCGGCACTTCCTTGGTGGCTTCCAGGATGAAGGTGAAGGGGCCAGGTGTTGCCAGCTTGAGCAGGCGGTACTGGCGGTTGTCGACGCGCGCGAAATTGGCCAATTCGCTGAGGTCGCGGCACAGCAGCGTCAGGTGATGCTTGTCGTCCACGCCGCGCACGCGGCGCAGCTGGTCGACCGCGGCCTTGTCGTCCAGCCGGCATACCAGGGCATAGCTGGAGTCGGTGGGGATGGCTCCGACGCCGCCGGACTGGAGGATTTGCGCGGCCTGCTTGAGGAAGCGTTGCTGCGGGTTTTCGGGGTGGACTTCGAAGAATTGCGCCATGGCTTATTGTGGTTCAAGCGGACGCAGCACACGCTGCTCCAATGCCTGCCACACGGGGGTGAGCCGGCCGGACAGGTCGGGCAGGCGGCCCAGATCGGTATGGCTCTCGCTGGGGCTGTGGAAGTCCGAGCCCCGCGAGGCCAGCAGGCCGAACTCCAGCGCCGTCTCGGTGTACTTCTGCGCCTCGGCCGCGGTGTGGCTGCCGGTCACCACCTCGATGCCACGCCCGCCATGGGCGATGAACTCGGTGATGAGGGCGTATTCCTCGGTGGGCGTGAAGTCGTAGCGGCCCGGGTGGGCGATTACCGCCAGGCCCCCGGCCTCGGTGATCCAGCGCACCGCATCGCCCAGCGCGGCCCAGCGGTGCGGCACATAGCCGGGCTTGCCCTCGGTGAGGAAGCGGCGGAACACCTCGGAGACATCGCTGCAGACACCGCTGTCGACCAGGAAGCGCGCGAAATGGGTGCGCGAGATCAGCTCGGGGTTGCCCACATACTTGCTGGCGCCCTCGAAAGCGCCCTTGATGCCCACCTGGGCCAGGCCGGCGGCCATGTCGCGGGCACGCGCCTCGCGGCCGCCGCGGGTGGTGTGCAGGCCGGCCACCAGGGCGGCGTTCTCATGGTCGAAACCCAGGCCGACGATGTGCACCACACGTCCGGCAAAGCTCACCGAGATCTCGGTGCCGGTCAGATAGGGCAGGCCCAGCGCCAGCGCGGCATCGCGGGCACGCGCCTGGCCGCCCAGCTCGTCGTGATCGGTCAGCGCCCACAGCTCCACGCCATTGGCCTTGGCGCGCGCGGCGAGCTGTTCGGGGCTGAGGGTGCCGTCCGACACCACCGAGTGGCAGTGCAGATCGGCGTTGGTACAGGCATGCAGGATAGGAGTCACCGCCCGATTCTAGGAGCCGGCCTCAGACCATGGCCTCGACCACCATTTGGATGCGCTCCTGACCCTGGTATTCGTCCAGGCTCAGGCGGTAGGCCAGGCGTGCCTGGTCGGGCAGCGGCTCACTGCGGCCGAACCAGATCGCATCGCGCAGCAGGCCGCCCTGGCGCAGGCGCAGCTTCATATGCCGCTCGCCCACCAGGCGCTGCGAGACGATCTGCACCTGATCGCAGAACAGCGGTGCCTCGAAGGCCTGGCCCCAGACCTGGGCGTCGAGCTCGCGCACCGTGGCGGCGTTGAACAGCTCGGGCGCCAGCGGGCCGTCGGTGCGCAGGGTGCGGGTGAGGGCTTGTTCGTCCAGCCACTCGGCCGCCACCTGCTGGAAGGCGCTGTTGAAGCGCTCGAACGTGCCCTCGGCCAGGGTGCAGCCGGCCGCCATCGCATGCCCGCCGAACTTGGTCAGCAGCTCGGGATGGCGCTTGCTGATCAGGTCCAGCGCGTCGCGCAGATGAAAGCCCGGGATCGAACGCCCCGAACCCTTGAGCTGGCCATCGGCGCCGCGCGCGAACACAAAGGCTGGGCGGTGCACGCGGTCCTTCAGGCGTGAGGCGACGATGCCCACCACGCCCTCGTGGAAGGCGGGGTCGAAGATGGCCAGCGCGGCGGGCGCATCGCCGGCCGGCATCAACGCCTCCAGCTGGGCCTCGGCCTGCTCGCGCATGCCGGCCTCGATCTCGCGGCGCTCGCGGTTGATGGCGTCCAGCAGCTTGGCCAGTTCCAGCGCGCGCGTGGCGTCATCGCACAGCAGGCATTCGATGCCCACCGTCATGTCCGAGAGACGGCCGGCGGCATTGATGCGCGGGCCCAGCGCAAAGCCCAGATCAAAGGCATTGGCGCGGCCGGCATCGCGGCCCGCCGCGGTGAAAAGCGCGGCGATGCCCGGTTGCATGCGGCCGGCACGCATGCGGCGCAGGCCCTGTGCCACCAGGCGGCGGTTGTTGGCATCGAGCTTGACCACATCGGCCACCGTGCCCAGGGCCACCAGATCGAGCAGGCCATCCAGCTTGGGTTGCTTGCTGGCATCGAAGCGGCCGCGCTTGCGCAGTTCGCCGCGCAAGGCCAGCAGCAGATAGAAAGCCACGCCCACGCCCGCCAGGTTCTTGCTCGCGAACTCGCAGCCGGGCTGATTGGGGTTGAGCATGGCGTGTGCGTCGGGCAGCAGCACCGCGCCGTCCACCAGGGCCGGCAGGTGGTGGTCGGTCACCAGCACCTTGAGCCCGAGCGCGCGCGCATGCGCCACGCCGGCATGGCTGGCGATGCCGTTGTCCACCGTCATCAGCAGCTGCGGCCGCAGCGGCAGCGCCAGCTCGACGATGGTGGGCGTGAGGCCATAGCCATGCACGGCGCGGTCCGGCACCACATAGTGCAGGGTGTCGGGTCTTGCCCCCAAGAGTGCCAGGCCGCGCAGCGCCACGGCGCAGGCGGTGGCGCCGTCGCAGTCGTAGTCGGCCACGATGCAGATGCGCTCGCCGGCGAGCAGGCTGTCGGCCAGCAGGCCGGCGGCCTCGGCGATGCCCTTCAGGCCCTCGGGCGGCAGCAGCCTGGCGAGCCCGTCGTCCAGCTCATCGGCCGAGCGCACGCCGCGCGCGGCGAACAGGCGTGCCAGCAAGGGCGAGATGCCGGCCTGTTCCAGCGCCCAGGCCTCGCGGGGCGGCACATCGCGGGTGACGAGGCGCGGCTGATTCATAAAGCCTCCAGTGTGAGAGCCGCGTCTGCGTTGGGCGGCAGCAGCGCCTGCCTGAGCTTGCGCCAGCCCCGGGCGGGCGTGCCAGCCCAGCTGCGCGCATGACGTTCGCCGCACAGCGTGAGGCGCAGCGGCTGCGTGGCCGAGGCGCGCAGCAGCGCCGCCAGCGGGCCGGCGTCGAGCGCGCGCCAGGCCTCCATCCATGCCGACCAGTCGGCCGTCAGCAGGGGCTCGCGCAGGCCGAACTCCTGCTGCAGCTCGGCGGGCAAGACCTGGCCCCGGCCGACGCCGCAGCCGCTGATCCAGACCGAGTTCAGCGGCAGGGCGCCGCGCGCTTCGCGCGCCTCGTTCAGTGGCAGGCCGTGCAGCATCAGCTGGATCTCGTTTTGCAAGAGACGCAGCGCGCGCGCCTCGGGCATCCAGTGGCTGACGCTGCGGTCAAGCACGCGCTCCAGGCTGGCGCATGGCAGTGCGTCGAGGCTGGGATGGGCGATCAGCCATTGATCGGGCGCCAGGAATTCGCAGGCCCAGCCCTCATCGGAGGGGAACAGCGGTGCCAGGGCCGCGAAAAAGGCGCGCGACTCGGCCTCGTCCAGGGCCAGAAGGCGCGGGCCCAGGGCGGTGACCTGGTCGGTACCCACCGAGAGATGCAGGGGCGTCAGCAGTGCCCAGGCCTGGGCGTCGCGCGCCTTCGTCTGCTCACGCAGCCAGGCAGCGGTGGGCAACGAGGTGCCTGCCGGCAGACCGCGCAGCCGCGCCAGCGCGAGCTCCTGCGGTGTATGCGGGCTGTACTCGTCCTCGCCCAGCAACTCGGGCGCGGGCGTCAGACGCCCCAGCAGGGCGCAGAGATTGGGCAGGGCCAGTTCACGCAGGCAATGCCGCGCCTCGTCGCTCACGGCGCTGGCATAGGGAATCATCAAATGCATGGGGGCATTATCCGGGCCGTCACCGGCGCGTCATGCCGGCTTGGCAATCTGGCCGTCGTGTTGACTGGCCCTAGCCCCATGCAGCCCGACTACGTGATGGCGCGCGTCGCCAGCCCCAGCGCCTTCATTGCCGAGCCTCCTGCCGTCGCCCCCGATGCGGATGGGGACGAGGGGCGGCTGCACTACCGCAGCGTCTGGATTTCCGATCTGCACCTGGGCACGCCCGGCTGCCAGGCCGGCGCCCTGCTGGAGTTCCTGCGCACGGTGGAATGCGAGCAGCTCTTTCTGGTGGGCGACATCATCGACGGCTGGCAGCTGCGCCGCAGCTGGTACTGGCCGCAGACGCACAACGATGTGGTGCAGAAGCTCTTGCGCAAGGCGCGCAAGGGTTGCCGGGTGATCTTCATCCCGGGCAATCACGATGAATTCGCACGCAAGTACCTGCAGCACAGCTTTGGTGGCATCGAGGTGGCCGAGGACTGGATCCACGAGACGGCGGATGGCCGCAAGCTCTGGATCACCCATGGCGACCTGTTCGACGGCGTAATCCAGTGCGCGCGCTGGCTCGCGCATCTGGGCGACAGCGCCTACGAATTCACCCTCAAGCTGAACCGCCACCTCAACTCGCTGCGCGCGCGCCTGGGCCTGCCCTATTGGAGCCTGTCCAAATACCTCAAGCTCAAGGTCAAGCGCGCGGTCAGCTATGTGTCGGACTTCGAGCTGGCGGTGGCGCGCGAGGCGCGCAAGCGCGGCGTGCAGGGCGTGGTGTGCGGTCATATTCACCATGCCGAGCTGCGCATGATCGACGGCATCCTCTACTGCAACGACGGCGACTGGGTGGAAAGCCTGACCGCCCTGGTCGAACATGCCGATGGCGAGCTGAAAATCCTGGACTGGGCAGCCGTCACGAATTCGTCACGAGGCGTTCATAGAATCGGCGTATGACCCTGCCAGACGTTGCCTTGCTCAATCGCGAGCAGGCCATTCTCGAGTTCAACAAACGTGTGCTGGCCCAGGCTGAACGCAGCGATGTGCCGCTGCTGGAGAGGCTGCGCTATATCTGCATCGTCTCGTCCAATCTCGACGAGTTCTTCGAGGTGCGTTTCGCCGACATGCTGGACGCCGCGCGAGACCCGGTGAATGCGGTGAGTTCGCGCGACGTGGAGCGGGTGGCACGTGCCGCCCACGACCTGATCGACGAGCAGTATGCGATCTTCAATGAGCAGGTGATGCCGGCGCTGCGCCGGGAGCGCATCGTCATCCTCAACCATGCCGATCGCAACGAGGCACAGCGCCACTGGGTGGCCAAGTTCTTCGAGCGCGAGGTGCGCCCGCTGCTGGTGCCGGTGGGTCTGGATCCCGCCCATCCCTTTCCGCAGGTAGCCAACAAGTCCCTGCATTTCATTGCCAGGCTTTCGGGCAAGGACGCGTTCGGGCGCGACAACCGCATCGCCATCGTCAAGGTGCCGCGCGTGCTGCCGCGCGTCATCAAGCTGCCGGCCACGGTCAGCGAGGGCCAGCAGGCCTTTGTGCTGCTGACCAGCGTGATTCGCGCGCATCTGGAGGAGCTGTTCCCGGGCCGCCATGTGGAGGCCTTCTCGCAGTTCCGCGTCACGCGCGACTCCGACCTGGAGGTCGACGAGGAGGAGGTGGCGAACCTGCGCCATGCGCTGCGCTCGGGCCTGACCACGCGCCACTTCGGCCGTGCGGTGCGGCTGGAGGTGGTGAACACCTGCCCGGCCGAACTCTCGAACTTCCTGCTTGAGCAGTTCGACATGCCGGCGGCGGCGCTCTACCACGTCAACGGCCCGGTGAACCTGGTGCGGCTGAACGAACTGATCGACCAGTGCGACGCGCCCGGGCTGCGCTTTGCGCCGCACGAACCGGTCTGGCCGCAGGGGCGGCTGCCGCGCCAGAAGTCCATCTTCCACCGCCTACGCAAGGGTGATGTGCTGCTGCACCATCCCTTCGAGAGCTTCGAGCCGGTGGTGCAGTTTCTGCGCGAGGCGGTCGAGGACCCCGACGTGCTGGCCATCAAGCAGACCGTCTACCGCACCGGCAGCAAGTCGGAGCTGATGGACCTGCTGATCGAGGCGGCGCGGCGCGGCAAGGAAGTGATGGTGGTGGTGGAGCTGAAGGCGCGCTTCGACGAAGAGGCCAATATCAACTGGGCCGAACGCCTGGAGGCGGTGGGCGCGCAGGTGGTGTACGGCATCGTTGGCATGAAGACCCATGCCAAGCTGCTGCTGGTGACGCGGCGCGAAGTCGGCAAGCTGGGCAAGCCCGTGCTGCGCCGCTATGCGCATCTCTCCACCGGCAACTACAACCCCAAGACCGCGCGGCTCTATACCGATCTGGGCCACCTGACGGCCGACCCCGAGCTCACCGCCGATGTCGACCTGGTGTTCCGCGAGCTGGCCGCGCTCTCCAAGTTCAAGGCGCCCAAGCGCCTGCTGCTGGCGCCCTTCAATATGCACAGCCGCATGCTCGAGCACCTGGCCCAGGTAGCGGAGGCGGCGCGCGCGGGCAAGCCGGCGCGTGTGGTGGTGAAGATCAATGCGCTCACCGATGCCGCGCTGATCGGAAGCCTGATCGCGGCCGGCCAGGCCGGCGCCAGGATCGACCTGATCGTGCGCGGCGCCTGCATGCTGCCGCCGGGCCTGCCCGGCCAGACCGACAACATCCTGGTGCGCTCGGTGGTGGGGCGCTTCCTGGAGCACACGCGCATCTGCTACTTCCGCTGGGGCGTCGCCGAAGGCGACGAGGTTCTGTACCTGTCCAGCGCCGACTGGATGAGCCGCAATATGTTCCGCCGCATCGAGGTGGCTTGGCCGGTGCTCGACCCGGCGCTGCGCCAGCGCGTCATCGACGAGGCGCTGCAGCCCTATCTGCACGACCGCCTGGACGCCTGGCAGCTCGGCCCGGACGGGCGCAGCCAGCGCGTCGCGGAGACCGGCGTGAGCTCCCAGCAGGCGCTGATGCGCCGCTATAGCGCGGGCTGATCGGTGGCCGCGCTCAGGCCTGCACGCTGAGCCCAATCAGACCGAGCTTGGCCCAGGCCTGCAGCTCTTCCTGCATCAGGTAAGACGCGCGCGGCTGGGCGGCGGCCCAGTCCGGATCGACGGCGACGCGCACGCGCCGGCCCTGGCGCTGCAGGCGCATCGGGCCGTCGGCGAGGGCACCGCGCGCGTGACAATGGATGACGGCCAGGCGCAGCGCCAGCACCTGCCACAGCAGGCTCTCGTCGCCGAGCTGAGTCTCCAGCTTGCGCAGGCCGCCGCGCTGGCCCAGCGCCAGGTCGCCGAGGCGCTTGAGCTGGTTCTGCGAGAAGCCGCTGGCGTCCACATGGGCCAGCAGGTAGGCGGTGTGGCGGTGGTGGTCGTGGTGCGAAACCATCATGCCCAGCTCGTGCAGGGCGGCGGCCCAGCCCAGCTCGCGCTGCAGCTCGCGCGGCGCGCGCGGCTGCAGCTGCTGGTAGAGCGCGAGGGCCAGGTCTTGCACGCGGGCGGCCTGCTCGCGGTCCACGCCAAAGCGCTGCTGCAGCTCGGCCACCGACTGGTCGCGCATGTCGCGGCCCTGGGCCAGTTGCGCGGCCTCCAGGCGCTCGGCCAGGTCGAAGATCACGCCCTGGCGCAGCGCCCCCTTGGCGGGCTGAAGGCGTTCGATGCCGAACTGCGTCAGCAGGGTGTAGAGGATGCACAGGCCGCCGCCCACCACGGCGCGGCGGTCCTCCTTCAGCCCTGGCAGGCTGAGTTTGTCCATATGGCCCACCGCGATGCATTGCTCGATGCACCAGCGCAGCGCCTCGGGGGTGATGCTGCCATCGGTGATGCCGGTGGCGGCGAGGATCTGCGCCACCGCGCCGACCGTGCCGGAGGAGCCTAGCGCCTCCACCCAGGCGGGCTGGGCGAGCGGGCGCGAGAACTGGCTCAGCGCCTCCTCCAGCTCGGCACCCGCGGCCACCTGGGCGGCACGGAAGGCCTCGGCGCTGAAGCGGCCCTCGGGAAAGAAGCGCATCGACAGGCTGACGCTGCCGACCTGGAAGGACTCGGCCTTCAGTGGCACGCGGCCATGGCCCAGGATCATTTCGGTGGAGCGGCCGCCGATGTCGATCACCAGGCGCGGTGTCTGCGAGGGCTGCAGGCGCGCCACGCCGGCAAAGATCAGGCGCGCTTCCTCACGGCCCGAGATCACTTCGATGGGATGGCCCAGCACCGCCTGGGCGCGTGCCAGGAATGCATTGCGGTTGCGCGCTTCGCGCAAGGTCTGCGTGGCCACCGCGCGCACCCGGCCGGGCTCGAAGCCCTGCAGGCGCTGGGCAAAACGGGCCAGGCAATCCAGGCCGCGCTGCATGGCCGCTTCGGTGAGTTCGCCATTGGCGTCAAGACCTGCCCCCAGGCGCACCGTCTCCTTCAGGTATTCCTGGCGGCGGTAGTTGCTGCGGTTGAGCTGGGCAATCTCGAGCCTGAAGCTGTTGGAGCCCATGTCGATGGCGGCAAGGGCGGCGGGGGCGGTACGAGGCACGGTCATGGGCCGCGATTGTCGCGGCTTTGTGCGTCGGTTCCTTGTACAAAAGCCGCAGCGGGGCGGGACTTGACAGGTCTGCGAGAATCAAAGCCAACAAGTCTTCGCTGCCGGCGCACCATAGTGTGCGCCTTTTGTTTGCCATCCATGACCCTGCTCTATATCGTGCTCGCGACCCTGGCCGGCGGCCTGCTGTCGGTGCTCATCGCGGCCAGCCTGACGGTGGCGCTGCTGAGTCGTGTGGTCAAGCATCTGGTGAGCCTGTCGACCGGCGTGCTGCTGGCCACCGCACTGCTGCATGTGCTGCCCGAGGCCTTCGAGAGCCAGGCCAGCCCGCACAGCCTGTTCCTGACCCTGCTGGGCGGGCTGATGTTTTTTTTCCTGCTGGAGAAGGCCGAGCTCTACCGCCATACCCACCACCACGAGGGCGACGGTCACCAGCACCACCATCATTTCGACCAGGAGCAGGCCGGGCGCGGCGGCCTGGCGGTGCTGGTGGGTGACAGTATCCACAACTTCTGCGACGGCATCATCATTGCCGCGGCCTTTCTGGCCGATCAGCATCTGGGATGGATCACCGCGCTGGCCATCATCGCGCACGAAATCCCGCAGGAGGTGGGTGACTACATCGTGCTGCTGAACGCCGGTTTCTCGCGTGCCAAGGCGCTGCTGTTCAATGCCATCTCGGGCCTGGCGGCGGTGGCCGGCGGGGTGCTGGGCTACTTCCTGGTGGGGCCCTGGGAACAGCTGTTCCCCTACCTGCTGGTGGCGGCATCGAGCAGCTTTGTCTACGTGGCGGTGGCCGACCTGATCCCGCAGCTGCAACGCCGCTTGCCCTGGCGCGAAACCGCGCTGCAGCTGCTGTGGCTGGGCGTTGGCATGGGCGTGGTGGTGCTGGCAGTGGGCAGCCGCCATTGACGCAAGAAAAAACGCCCTCGGCCTTGCGGCCGGGGCGTTCCGTAGCGGAGCGGCGAGAACTCAGCGAACCACCAGCACCGGGATATTGCTGTGCGTCAGCACCTTCTGGGTCTCGCTGCCCAGCAGCAGGGCCTGCACACCGCGGCGGCCATGCGAGGCCATCACCACCAGGTCGCCGTCCACGCGCTTGGCATGCTCGATGATGGCTTCCCAGGCGTGCAGGGCTTCGATGCTGTGCGCCTCGCAAGGCACGCCGGCGGCTTCGGCCGCGCTCAGCACACTCTTCAGACGGCTCTGGGCAATGCGCTCCTGTGCGTCGAAGAACTCCTGCGGCGGCGTCGGCTGCATCTCGGACACCGCGCTGTAGGGGAAGGGCTCCTTGACGCTCACGGCAAAGAGCTTGGCGCCATGCACCTTGGCCAGTGCCACGGCGGTGCTGATGGCGTTGCTGGTGATGTCCGAGCCGTCGGTCGGGACGATGATGCGTTTGAACATGGCGATCCTCCAGTCTCAGGTGGGGTTTTGATGCACCCAGTGTGGCGCCCTGATCTTCCGCCTGCCTTGTGTTATGTCAAGGCTAGCCCTGCGCCACCGGCCGCGCCGGGTCGGACGACCACTCACTCCAGGAGCCAGGGTAGAGCTGCGAGCCCGCGAGCCCGGCTACTTCCATCGCCAGCAGGTTGTGGCAGGCGGTGACACCCGAGCCGCATTGATGCACCACGGCCTCGGCCGCATAGGGGGCCAGCAGGGGGGCGAACTCGGCGCGCAGGGTGTCGGCGCTCTTGAAGCAGCCGTCGGCCCGCAGGTTGTCCTTGAAGAAGCGGTTGCTGGCGCCCGGAATATGGCCGGCCCGCGCGTCCAGCGGTTCGATCTCGCCGCGGAAGCGCTCGCCGGCGCGCGCGTCGATCAGGCGCACCCGCCCAAGCTGGGCCTGCAGGGCGTCGGCGTCGAGGCTGGGGGCCAGCGTCGGACCGGGCACGAAGCCGCTGGGCCGGGGCGCGGGTGTGGGCTCGGTGACGAGGCTGCCGCCGGCCGCGACCCATGCCGCCAGGCCGCCGTCCAGCACGGCCACGGCCTCATGGCCCAGCCAGCGCAGCATCCACCAGAGCCGCGCCGCATACATGCCGCCCTGGGCGTCGTAGGCCACCACCTGGGTCTTGGGCGAGAGGCCCAGCGCGGCCATGCGCGCGGCAAAGGCGCCGCGCTCGGGCAGGGGATGGCGGCCATTGGCTCCTGTCTTGGCACCGCTCAGGTCGCGGTCCAGGTGCAGGTAATGGGCGCCGGGCAGATGGCCCTGCGCATGGGCGCGCGTGCCGGCTTCGGTATCGGCCAGGTCGAAGCCGGCATCGACGATCAGCAAGTCCGGAGCCCGCGCTTGCACAAGCTCGCGCAGTTCATGGCTGGCGATCAGGGTGCGGTAGATTGGCTTGCTCATGCTGCTCAGAGCCCCATCTCGCGGCGGTACCACTCGTGGAAATGCTGCATGCCGTCCTCCATCGGGCTCTGGTAGGGCCCGACCTCGTTGTCGCCGCGCTCCATCAAGGCCTTGCGGCCCCAGTCCATGCGCAGTGCGATCTCGTCGTCCTCGATGCAGGTCTCCATATAGGCGGCCTGGTTGGCCTCGACGAACTCGCGCTCGAAGGCGGCGATCTCCTCGGGGTAGTAGAACTCCACCACATTGGTGGTCTGCTGCGGGCCCTTGGGGAACAGCGTCGACACCACCAGCACATGCGGATACCACTCCACCATGATGTGCGGGTAATAGGTCAGCCAGATCGCGCCCTGCTTGGGCGGCTCGCCGCCGCGGAACTGCAGCACCTGCTGGTGCCACTTGCTGTAGACCTCGGAGCCGGGCTTTTGCAGCGCCTTGTGGATGCCCACGGTCTGCACCGAGTGGTGCTTTCCGAATTCCCAGGCCAGATCGTCGCAGGTGACGAACTTGCCCAGTCCGGGGTGGAAGGGGCCGACGTGGTAGTCCTCCAGATAGACCTCGATAAAGGTCTTCCAGTTGTAGTCGCACTCGTGCACATGGATCTTGTCGAGCACATAGCCGCTGAAGTCCAGCTCGGCGCGCTGGCCCATGGCCGCCAGTTCGGCTGCGATGTCGCGCCCGTTGTCCTCGAACAGCAGGCCGTTCCAGTCCCTGAGCTTGTAGCGGTTCAGGTTCAGGCAGGGGTCCTGCTCGAAATGCGGCGCGCCGACCAATTGGCCCTTCAGGTCGTAGGTCCATCGGTGCAGCGGGCACACCACATTGCTTTTGGTGTTGCCGCGGCCGCGCAGCATCACCGCCTGGCGGTGCCGGCAGACATTGGAGATCAGCTCCAGACCCGTGGGCGTGCGCACGATGGCGCGGCCCTCGCCCTCCTGGGGCAGTGCATAGAAGTCGCCTACCTCGGGCACGGCCAGGGCGTGCCCCAGGTAGCGCGGCCCAGGCTGGAAGATCAGTTCCTGTTCCTTGCGGAACAGGCCCTCATCGAAATAGGAAGTGACAGGCAGCTGCGTGTTGCTGCGTTCAAGCGCCGAGAGAGGAATGCTCAGGTCGGACATGATCCAAGAGGGTCTCCAAGAAACCAATGTCAACCCCCCGAGTCCGCTGCCGTCGGGCGCCAACAAAGCTTGACGCCTGGGCGCGGAGCCGGGTTTGTGTCAAAAAGCCCGGCCAGAAGGTTGCTTCCAGGCCGGGCTCCCAAACGCCGCACCAGCGTCGCAAGGGCGGTGGGCAGCGAGGGCGGGATTGTACCCATGCCGCGGTCTTCCGGGCAGGGTCTTGGCAATGGCTGTCATCGCCATCCTCCCTGCGGGGGATGTGGTGGGTGTGTGACAAGGTGTGGGTGCTCTAAGCCCGGCCTTACGCCGGTGACTACAATCCCGCTTTCGCATTTCTACATGAGCAAGCCTCCCATGCCCACCAGCAAAGCCGCGCCACCAGCGGCAGTTCCGGCCAGTTACGAGCTTGCGCTCGACGAGCTGGAGCGCTTGGTCGCATCCATGGAGGCCGGGGCATTGCCGCTGGACCAATTGCTGGACAGCTACCGCCGCGGTGCGGAGCTGCTGGGTTTTTGCCGCGCGCGCCTGCAGGCCGTCGAGCAGCAGGTCAAGGTGCTGGAGGGCGGCGAGATGAAAACCTGGGAGGAGTCCTGAGCGTGGATGCAGGCGTATTTGAACAATGGATGCAGCGCGCTCTGCTGGCTTACGAGCGCGCGCTGGACGAATGGGTGCCTGCGGATGCGCCCGCCGGACTGGGCGAGGCGATGCGCTATGGCGTGTTGGGTGCCGGCAAGCGCCTGCGTCCGCTGTTGGTGCTGGCGGCCTGCGAGGCGGTGGACGGCGACGCCCCGGCTGCCCTGCGTGCTGGCACGGCAGTGGAGCTGATCCATGCCTACTCCCTGATCCATGACGACATGCCCTGCATGGACAACGATGTGCTGCGCCGTGGCAAGCCCACCGTGCATGTGCAATTCGGCGAGGCCCAGGCCATGCTGGCGGGCGATGCCATGCAGGCCCTGGCCTTCGAGGTGCTGACGCCGGAGGCCGGCATCGCGCCGGCCCTGCAGGCGCGCCTGTGTGCGCTGCTGGCGCGCGCCTCGGGCCATGCCGGCATGGCCGGCGGCCAGGCCATCGATCTGGCCAGCGTGGGCAAGGACCTGGACGAGGCCACGCTGCGCGACATGCACCGCCGCAAGACCGGCGTGCTGCTGCAGGGCAGCGTGCTGATGGGCGCGGCCTGTGGCGAGACCACGCCCGCGACCTGGGCCGCGCTGACCGACTACGGCGCCGCCATCGGCCTGGCCTTCCAGGTGGTGGACGACATTCTGGACGTGACCCAGGACTCTGCCGTGCTGGGCAAGACCGCCGGCAAGGACCAGGAGGCCAACAAGCCCACCTATGTGAGCCTGATGGGCCTGGATGGCGCGCGCCGCTACGCCGACGAACTGCGCGCGCAAGCCCATGCGGCGCTGGCACGCTCGGGGCTCACCAACACCGCCTGGCTCAGCCTGCTGGCCGACCGCGTGGTGGACCGGGACAACTGACAGCTCGGAATGCATCGCACATGAATTTCTCGCTCCTGCGCACCATCAACAGCCCGGCCGATCTGCGCCGGCTGCCGCGCACCGATCTGGCCAAGCTGGCCGACGAGCTGCGCGCCTATGTGCTGGAGAGTGTCTCCAAGACCGGCGGCCACCTGGGCTCCAACCTGGGCGCGGTGGAACTGACGGTGGCGCTGCACTATGTGTTCAACACCCCGCACGACCGCCTGGTCTGGGACGTGGGCCACCAGACCTATCCGCACAAGGTGCTGACCGGCCGCCGCGAGGGCATGGCGGGCCTGCGCCAGCTGGGCGGTATCAGCGGTTTTCCGCGCCGCGACGAGAGCGAGTACGACACCTTCGGCACCGGCCATTCGTCCACCTCGATCTCGGCCGCGCATGGCATGGCCATGGCCGCCAAGCTCAAGGGCGAGCACCGCAAGGCCGTGGCCATCATCGGCGACGGCGCGATGACCGCAGGCATGGCCTTCGAGGCACTCAACAATGCCGGCGTTTCGCATGGCGGCCTGATGGGCGATGTGCTGGTGATACTGAACGACAACGATATGTCGATCAGCCCGCCGGTGGGCGCGCTCAACAAGTATCTGGCGCGTCTGATGAGCGGCAAGTTCTACGGCGCCGCGCGAGAGGGCGCCAAGAACGTCTTGAAGAACACGCCGCTGTACGAGTTCGCGCGCCGCTTCGAGGAGCACACCAAGGGCATGGTGGTGCCCGGCACGATCTTCGAGGAGTTCGGCTTCAACTACGTGGGCCCGATCGACGGCCATGACCTCGACGCGCTGATCCCCACGCTGGAGAACCTACGCAGCCGCTCGGGCCCGCAGTTCCTGCATGTGGTGACCAAGAAGGGTCAGGGCTACAAGCTGGCCGAGGCCGATCCGGTCAAGTACCACGCCGCCTCGGGCAAGTTCGATCCGGCTGTGGGCTTTGTCAAGCCGGCCACGCCGCCCAAGCCCACCTTCACCCAGATCTTCGGCGACTGGCTGTGCGATATGGCCGAGGCCGACACGCGCCTGGTGGGCATCACGCCCGCGATGCGCGAGGGCTCGGGCATGGTGGACTTCCACAAGCGCTTCCCGACCCGCTATCACGACGTCGGTATTGCCGAGCAGCATGCGGTGACCTTTGGCGCGGGTCTGGCCTGCGAAGGCCTCAAGCCGGTGGTGGCGATCTACTCCACCTTCTTGCAGCGCGCCTACGACCAGATGGTGCACGACGTGGCGATCCAGAACCTGCCGGTGCTGTTCGCGCTCGATCGCGCCGGCCTGGTGGGTGCCGACGGCGCCACCCATGCCGGCAACTACGACATCGCCTACACCCGCTGCATTCCGAACATGGCGGTGCTGACGCCGGCGGACGAGAACGAATGCCGCCAGGCGCTCTACACCGGCTTCCAGCACGATGGCCCGGCCACGGTGCGCTATCCGCGCGGTGCCGGCGTGGGCGTGCCAGTGCAAAAGCAGATGTCGGCCCTGCCATGGGGCAAGGGCGAGCTGCGGCGCGAAAGCGGCCGCGCGCAGGGCCAGGGGCCACGCATCGCAATCCTGGCCTTCGGCACCTTGCTCTTTCCCTGCCTGCAGGCGGCCGAGCAGCTCGACGCCACAGTCGCGAATATGCGCTTCGTGAAGCCGCTGGACGACGCCCTGGTGGCCGAGCTGGCGCGCACCCATGACGCCCTGGTGACGGTGGAAGACGGCTGCGTGATGGGCGGCGCCGGCAGCGCGGTGCTGGAGTCCTTGCAGGCCGCCGGCCTGAACCTGCCGGTGCTGCAGCTGGGCCTGCCCGATGTGTTCGTCGAGCATGGCGACCCGGCCAAGCTGATGTCGCAATGCGGCCTGGACGCCGCGGGCATCGAGCAATCCATCTTCAAGCGCTTTGGCGGCCGTCCGGCCCTGCTGCGCGCCGCCGCAAACCAGTAAGCCCCGGCCGAGGCAAGGTTCCTCGGTTGGTGCGATGCTCCCCCTATGAATCAATTGACGAGCGCCCTGCACATTCCCGACACCCAAAGCGAGCGCGACGAGCGTCATCTGGTGATCCAGCGTGTCGGCGTGAAGGATGTGCGCTATCCCCTGCAGCTGCGCATCGCCGGCAAGGCGCAGCCGACCGTGGGCCAGTGGACCCTGGACGTGGCGCTGCCGGCGGAGAAAAAGGGCACGCATATGTCGCGCTTCGTGGCCTGGCTGGATGCCTTGCACGAACCGCTGGACGCGGCCGGCCTGCGCGCATTGCATGGCCAGATGCTCGCCAGGCTGGAGGCGCTGGAGGGGCGCATCGAGGTGCGCTTTGCCTTCTTCGTGCGCAAGCGCGCGCCGGTCTCGGGCATCGAGAGCATGCTGGACTACCAGGGCGCGCTGATCTCCGAGACGCGTGCAGGCAAGACCACGGTGCGCGCCGAGGTGGCGGTGCCGGTGAAGAGCCTGTGCCCCTGCTCCAAGGAAATCTCGGACTACGGCGCCCACAACCAGCGCTCGCTGGTCACCATCAGCGCCGAGCTGAAGGACGATGCCCTGGGCTGGCAGGAGCTGGTGCGCTTTGCCGAGGAAAGCGCCTCCAGCGAGATATGGCCCCTGCTCAAGCGCAGCGATGAAAAGTGGATCACCGAGCGCGCCTACGAGAACCCCAAGTTCGTCGAGGACCTGGTGCGCGACGTGGCGCTGCGTCTGAATGCCGACGCGCGCATTGGCGCCTACACGGTGGATGTGGAGAACTTTGAATCCATACACAACCATTCAGCTTACGCCCGCATTGAGCGTGCGTGATCAGCCAGCGGCCAGCCTCTTGGCAATGCCGCTGAGTTCGCGCTTCACGAGCGCTAGGTAGTCCGCGGTGAGCGCCTGCACCGGCCGATGCTCCGGCAGCAAGGCATTCAGCTCGAAGGGCAGGGACACCGCAAAGCGCCGCCATTGCAGGCGCTCGCCCGCACAGGCGAGTGCGGTGAGCGGGTTCACGATCGCCAGACCCAGCCCCGCCTCGACCATGGCGCATACCGCCACCGCGCTGTGCGTCTCCAGCTGCAGGCGGCGCTGCACGCCCGCCTCGGCAAAGATGCGGTCCAGCTCGACGCGGTAGGGGTCCTCGGCCGCCAGGCTGACGAAGCGCTCTCCCTCGAAGTCCGCCGGGCTGAGCACCGGCTTGGCCAGCAGGGCGTGGCCGGCGGGCAGCACGCATACCTCGTCCAGGCTGGCGAGCCGCTCCAGGCGCGTGCCGGCCGTTGCCTGGCGCTGTTCGCTCAGGCCCAGGTCGAAACGCTGCGCGCTCATCCATTCCTCCAGCAGCGGCGACTCCTGTGGCGTGATGCTCAGTTGGGCCGCGGGATGGCGCGCCAGAAAGTTTTCACTCACCGCCGGCAGCAGGGCATGGGCCAGTGCCGGCAGACAGAGGATGTTGAGCCTTTCCTGCTCGGCGCGCCCCAGCTCGTGGGCACGGCCGATGACGCGCTCCAGGCCCTGGAAGGAGCGCTGCACCTCGTCAAACAGCTGCAGGGCGCGGGCCGTGGCCTTGAGCCTTCCGCGCTGGCGCTCGAACAGGGCATAGCCCAGCAACTGCTCCAGGCGCGCCAGCTCGCGGCTGATGGTGGGCTGGGAGCTGTGCAAGGCGCGGGCGGCCTCGGTCACGCTGCCGGCATGCATGACGGCGCGGAACACCTCGATATGGCGGTGGCTGATCATGCTTAGACCATATCAGAAGTGGATTGCATGGCGAAACAAAAGCATTTGAATGAATGCCGGAGGGCTGGCACGATGCCGCCATGCCTCAACAAGAACCGAACCCCTCAATCCCGCTGCGCTCGCTGGCGCAGCGCTTCGGCACCCCGCTGTGGGTCTACGACGCCGCCGTAATACGCGCGCGCATCGCCGCGCTGCAGGCCTTCGACACGGTGCGCTTTGCCCAGAAGGCCTGCTCCAACACCCATATCCTGCGCCTGATGCGCGAGCAGGGCGTGAAGGTCGATGCGGTCTCGCGCGGCGAGATTCTGCGGGCGCTGGCGGCCGGCTATGAGGCGGGTGGCGACGAGATTGTCTTCACCGCCGACCTGCTGGATCGCGAGACCCTGGCCACCGTAGTCGAGCATCGCATCCCGGTGAATGCCGGCTCGATCGACATGCTGCGCCAGCTCGCGGCCGTTTCCAAGGGCCACAAGGTCTGGCTGCGCATCAACCCCGGTTTCGGCCATGGCCACAGCAACAAGACCAATACCGGCGGCGAGCACAGCAAGCATGGCATCTGGCACAGCGAGCTCGCCGAGGCGCTGGCCGTCGTCAAGTCCCATGGCCTGCAACTGCTGGGCCTGCACATGCACATCGGCTCGGGCGTGGACTATGCTCATCTGAGCCAGGTCTGCGGCGCCATGGTGGGCCTGGTACGCGAGGTCAAGGCGGCCGGCATGGACCTGCAGGCGATCTCGGCCGGCGGCGGCCTCTCCATCCCCTACCGCGAGGGCGAAGCCAGCATAGACACCGCGCATTACTTCGGCCTCTGGGATGCCGCCCGCAAGGAGGCCGAGGCGCTGCTGGGCCACCGGCTGCAGCTGGAGATCGAGCCGGGCCGCTTCCTGGTAGCCGAGTCCGGCCTGCTGCTGGCCGAGGTGCGTGCCACCAAGAATGCCGGCAGCAACCATTTCGTGCTGGTCGACGCCGGCTTCAACGAGTTGATGCGCCCGGCCATGTATGGCGCCTTCCATGCGATGAGCCTCTTGCCGCAGGACGGTAGCCAACGCCCCAGCCGCCCCACCGTGGTGGCCGGGCCGCTGTGCGAATCGGGCGATGTGTTCACCCAGGAGGACGGCGGCGTGGTGGTGCCGCGCGAGCTGATGGCGGCCGAGGTCGGCGACCTCTTGGTGATCCACGACACCGGCGCCTACGGCGCCTCGATGTCCAGCAACTACAACAGCCGTCCCCTGATTGCCGAGGTGCTGGTCGATGGCAAGGCCGAGCCGCGCCTGATCCGCCGCCGCCAGACGGTCGAGGAGCTGCTGGCGCTGGAGGAAGGCTGATAGGGAATTCCAATAAGGGTGATTTGATTAACCAAAACTAACGGCACGCTTGTGTCGATATAGTTCGGTCATTCCATCAACCACCCTAGCAAGGAAGCCCCGATGTCCTCTTTGATCAACACCCAAGTCCAGCCCTTCAAGACCGAAGCTTTTCACAACGGCAAGTTCATCACCGTCACCGAAGAGTCGCTGAAGGGTAAGTGGTCCGTGCTGATCTTCATGCCGGCCGCTTTTACCTTCAACTGCCCGACCGAAGTTGAAGACGCGGCCGACCATTACGCCGAATTCCAGAAGGCCGAGACCGAGGTCTACATCGTCACCACCGACACGCATTTCGCGCACAAGGTCTGGCACGAAACCTCGCCGGCCGTCAGCAAGGCCAAGTTCCCCCTGGTCGGCGACCCGACCCACCAGCTGACCAATGCCTTCGGCGTGCACATCCCCGAAGAAGGCCTGGCCCTGCGCGGCACCTTCGTGATCAACCCGGAAGGCGTGATCAAGACGGCCGAGATCCACTCCAATGAGATCGCCCGCGACGTCAAGGAAACCCTGCGCAAGCTCAAGGCGGCCCAGTACACCGCCAAGAACCCTGGCCAGGTCTGCCCGGCCAAGTGGAACGAAGGCGCCAAGACCATCGCCCCCTCGCTGGATCTGGTTGGAAAAATCTAAGCAATGAGCCAGCTTGCTGCAAGCCCGGGAGGGTTTGCAGCATCCCCCAGAGAGCCGCGCAAGCGACTCTGAGAGCGTCTGTTCCGACGGGTGCTCTCAGAGTGGCTGACCACGCCACGCCTGAACCGCAAAGGAAGCAGCACCATGTTGGACGACACCCTCAAATCCCAGCTCAAGAGCTATCTCGAGCGCGTCACCCAGCCCTTCGAGATCGAAGCCGCGCTGGACGACAGCGACAGCGCTCGGGAACTGCTGGCGCTGCTGCAGGACATCGCCGCGATGTCCGACAAGATCACCCTCAAGACCGACGGCCAGGATGCGCGCAAGCCGTCCTTCAGCCTGCGTCGCAATGGCAGCGAGCAAAGCCTGCCAAACCTTCGATTTGCCGCCATCCCGCTGGGCCATGAGTTCACCTCGCTGGTGCTGGCCCTGCTGTGGACCGGCGGCCATCCGCCCAAGGTTGAGCAGGAGGTGATCGAGCGGATCTTGGGCCTGGACGGCGAGTTCAGCTTCGAGGTCTATATGTCCCTCAGCTGCCATAACTGCCCGGATGTGGTGCAGGCCTTGAGCCTGATGTCCGTGCTCAACCCCAGGGTCAAGACCGTCGTCATCGACGGCGCGCTGTTCCAGGACGAGGTCAATGCCCGCGAGGTCATGGCCGTGCCCAGCGTCTACCTGAACGGCCAGCCCTTTGGCTCGGGTCGCATGACGGTGGAAGAAATCGTCGCCAAGCTCGACACCGGCGCCGCGGACAAGGACGCCGCCAAGCTCTCGGCCAAGGCGCCTTTCGATGTGCTGGTGGTGGGTGGCGGCCCCGCCGGCGCTGCCGCGGCGGTGTACGCGGCCCGCAAGGGCATACGCACGGGCATCGCGGCCGAGCGCTTCGGCGGCCAGGTCAACGACACCCTGGCGATCGAGAACTACATCTCGGTGCTGGAGACCGACGGCCCCAAGTTCGCGATGAGCCTGGAGGCCCATGTGAAGACCTATGGCGTCGAGGTGATGAATCTGCAGCGTGGCGAGGCCTTGGTCCCGGCCGCCGAGCCGGGTGGCCTGATCGAGCTGCGCCTGGCCAATGGCGGCACGCTCAGGAGCAAGACCGTGATCCTCTCCACCGGCGCGCGCTGGCGCAATGTGAACGTGCCCGGCGAGCAGGAATACAAGAACAAGGGCGTGGCCTACTGCCCGCATTGCGACGGCCCGCTCTTCAAGGGCAAACGCGTGGCGGTGATAGGCGGCGGCAACTCCGGCGTGGAGGCGGCCATAGACCTGGCCGGCATCGTGGCCCATGTGACCCTGATCGAGTTCGGCGAGGCCCTGCGTGCCGATGCGGTGCTGGTCAGCAAGCTCAAGAGCCTGCCCAACGTCAGCATCCACACCCAGGCCCAGACCACCGAGCTGAGCGGCGATGGCCACAAGCTGAACGGCCTGAGCTATACCGACCGTGCCACGGGCGAGTCACGCCACATCGAGTTGGAGGGCGTGTTCGTGCAGATCGGCCTGGTGCCCAATTCCGAATGGCTGCGCGGTGTGGTCGAGCTCTCCAAGCAGGGCGAGATCATCGTCGATGCCAGGGGCCAGACCTCGGTGCCGGGCGTGTTTGCCGCCGGCGACGCCACCACCGTGCCCTTCAAGCAGATCATCATCGCGGCTGGCGATGGCGCGAAGGCGGCGCTGGGCGCCTTTGACCATCTGATGCGCAACTGATGGATCAGCGGGCGCGGCCGTTCAGCCAACCCTCCAGGCTGTAGACCAGCAGGGCCGCCCAGATCAGCCCAAAGCCCACCACCCGGGCCGCGGCAAAGGGCTCGTGGTACAGCCACACGCCCAGCATGAACTGGATGCTGGGCGAGATGTATTGCAAGAGGCCCAGCGTCGTCATCGGGATGCGGCGCGCGCCAGCGGCGAACAGCAGCAGGGGCAGGGCGGTGAGCGGGCCGGCGAACAGCAGCCATGTGATCAGGCCGGCGTCGCCCTGCGCCAGCGCGCTGCTGCCCTGGCTGGTCCACCAAGCCAGCGCCGCCGCGGCCACCGGCGTCAGCAGCATGGTCTCTAAGGCCAGGCCTTCCAGCGCGCCCAGGCTGGCCACCTTGCGCAGCAGGCCGTAGGCGCCGAAGCTGGCCGCCAGCACCAGCGCCACCCAGGGCAGGCGGCCGGTCTGCAGGGTCAGCCACAGCACGCCGGCCGCCGCCAGGGCCACCGCCAGCCATTGCAGGCGGCGCGGCCGCTCGTGCAGGAACACATAGCCCAGCGCCACATTCACCAGCGGGTTGATGAAGTAACCCAGGCTGGCGTCCAGCACATGGTCGTGCTGCACCGCCCACACATAGGTGAGCCAGTTGGCCGAGAGCAGCAGGGCCGAGAGCGCAAACGCGCCCAGCACCTTGGGCTGGCGCAGCAGCGGGCCCAGCCAGGCCCAGCGTTTCAGCGCTGCCAGCACGAGCAGCATGAAGACCATGCACCAGACCGTGCGGTGCGCCACCACCTCCAGCGAGGGCACGCCGGCCAGTTGCTTGAAGTAGAGCGGGAACAGGCCCCAGGCCGCGTAGGCCAGGGCGGCGTAGATGACGCCTTTGGAAGAATCGCGATGCATCGCCCGCATTGTCCCCATGGCGGGTGGGGCGTGCTGGCCAAAGGTCAATGGCCAATGACCATTCTCGGCGGCGCGCCCACGCGCGCTCTATGTCTGACCGTCGGCCTGCAGTTCCAGCAGCGCCCATTCGGGCCCCAGCGGCGCCTCGATGCGCAGCGGCCGGCCGGTCAGCGGGTGCGCGATCTCCAGCGCCATGGCGTGCAGCCACAGGCGCTGCAGGCCCAGGTGGGCCGCCACGGCACGGTTCAGCGGCCCCTTGCCATGGGTGGCGTCGCCGATGATGGGATGGGCGATGTGCTTGAAGTGGCGGCGTATCTGGTGGCGCCGGCCCGTCAGCGGGCTTGCCTCCAGCAGCGCCAGGCGGCTGCTGGCGTGGCGCGGGTCGGTCTGCACGGGCCATTCCAGGCGGCGCAGGCAGCGCCAATCGGTGCGCGCCTCCAGCAAGACCTGACCCTGCGAGGGCAGCTCGGGGTCCTTGGCCAGCGCGTGCGTGATGCTGCCGGCGTTCTCGGCGGGCCAGCCGCGCACCAAGGCCTGGTAGCGCTTCTTCGCCAGCCCCTGCTCGAAGGCCTGGCCCAGCAGGCTGGCGCTGTCGGCGTCCAGCGCGAACAGCAGCACGCCCGAGGTGCCCTTGTCGAGCCGGTGCAGCGGCCAGACATGGCGGCCGAGCTGGTCGCGCAGCAGCTGCAGCGCAAATACCTCCTCGCGCGCGTCCAGGGCGCTGCGATGCACCAGCAGGCCGGCGGGCTTGTTGATGGCGACCAGCTGTTCGTCGGCGTAGAGGATGGGCAGTAGCATCACCATCGTCAGCCGAGATCGCCGTCGAGGTAGTACCAGGCGCCCTGCTCGCGCACGAAGCGGCTGGTTTCATGCAGGCGCTGGGCGCGGCCGCCGAGCTTGCTGCGCGCCACGAACTCCACCGTGGCGTGGTCGGCGTCCTGCTGCCGGTGGCGCCGCACTTCCAGCCCCAGCCATTTCAGGCCTTGCTCATTGGGCTGCAGGCTGGCCGGGCGGGTGCTGGCATGCCAGCTGGCGAGCAGGTAGTCGCGCAGCTCCAGCACATAGGCGCTGTAACGCGAGCGCATCAGGGCCTCGGCGCTGGGCGCGCTGAGCTCGCCGCTTTGCGCAAAACGCAGGTGGATGGCGCCGCAGCAGCCAGCGTAGGGCTTGGCGCTGCCGCAGGGGCAAGAATCGTCGTTCTTCATGGCCGCATGATGCCAGTCTCTAAAATGCCGCAATGAGTCAGCCCCCCTTCGAAGATGATCCCGCGTTCACGCCGCCCAGCACAGGCCTGCTGAAGAACCTCAACCCCGAGCAATACGCCGCCGTCACCCTGGGCCAGGAGCCTGCGCTGATACTGGCCGGCGCCGGTTCGGGCAAGACCCGGGTGCTGACCACGCGCATCGCCTGGCTGATGAGCCAGGGCCTGGTAGCGCCGGGTGGGGTGATGGCCGTGACCTTCACCAACAAGGCCGCCAAGGAGATGGTGACGCGCCTGACCGCCATGCTGCCGGTGAATGTGCGCGGCATGTGGATAGGCACCTTCCACGGTTTGTGCAACCGTTTTCTGCGCGCGCATTGGAAGCTGGCGGGCCTGCCGCAGGGCTTCCAGATCTTGGACGCGAGCGACACGGTCTCGGCCATCAAGCGTGTCATCAGGGCCATGAAGCTGGACGAAGAGCGCTTCGTGCCCAAGCAGGTGAGCTGGTTCATTGCCGGTGCCAAGGAGGACGGCCTGCGCCCCAAGGACATCGAGCAGCGCGACGAGCAAGCGCGCACCATGGTGACGATCTACCAGGCCTACCAGGACCAATGCGAGCGCGAGGGCGTGGTGGACTTCGCCGAGCTGATGCTGCGCACCTACGAGCTGCTGCGCGACCACGCCGAGCTGCGCGCGCATTACCAGCAGCGCTTCAAATACATCCTGGTGGACGAGTTCCAGGACACCAACAAGCTGCAATACGCCTGGCTGAAGATGTTCGCGCCGCCAGGCGCGGGCCAGGGCGTGTTCGCGGTGGGCGACGACGACCAGAGCATCTATGCCTTCCGCGGCGCGCGCGTCGGCAATATGGCCGATTTCGAGCGCGAGTACCGCGTCAAGAAGGTGGTCAAGCTGGAGCAGAACTACCGCAGCTTCGGCAACATCCTGGACGCCGCCAACGAGCTCATCAGCCGCAACAGCCACCGCCTGGGCAAGAACCTGCGCACCGAGGCCGGCCCCGGCGAGCCGGTGCGGGTGAACGAATCGGCCAGCGATTTCGCCGAGGCGCAATGGCTGCTGGAGGAGGCCCAGGCCCTGCATCGCCAGGGCATGCCGCGCCAGGAGATCGCGATTCTCTACCGCAGCAATGCGCAGTCGCGCGTGCTGGAGTCGGCGCTCTTCAATGCCGGCGTGCCCTACCGCGTCTACGGCGGCCTGCGCTTCTTCGAGCGTGCCGAGGTCAAGCATGCGCTGGCCTATCTGCGCCTGATCGAGAACGCCAACGATGACACCAGCTTCCTGCGCGTGGTGAACTTCCCGGCGCGCGGCATCGGCGCGCGCACCATCGAACTGCTGCAGGACGCCGCGCGTGTGAGCGGCCGCAGCCTTTACCAGAGCGTGGGTGCGGTGGCGGGTAAGGGTGGCAGCAATCTGGCCGGCTTCGTGAACCTGGTCGAGTCCATGCGCAATCTCACGCAAGGCCTGACCCTGCGCGAGATCATCTCGCAGATGTTAGAGAGCTCGGGCCTGGCCGAGTTCTACCGCAACGACAAGGACGGCGCCGAGCGCCTGGAGAACCTGGACGAGCTGATCAACGCCGCCGAGGCCTTTGTGACCCAGGAGGGCTTTGGCAAGGATGCCGTTGCCTTGCCTGTTGATGAGCTTGCGCCGGGTGCGATCGCCGAGGGCTTGCCCAATGCGGTGGCATCAGCCGCGGCGGTGACGCCGGATGCCGAGACTGGCGAGATCATGTCGCCCTTGGCGGCCTTCCTGACCCATGCCTCGCTGGAGGCCGGCGACAACCAGGCCCAGGCCGGCCAGGACGCGATCCAGCTGATGACCGTGCATTCGGCCAAAGGCCTGGAGTTCGACGCGGTCTTCATCACCGGCCTGGAAGAGGGCCTGTTCCCGCATGAGAACGCGCTGGCCGATGGCGACGGCCTGGAGGAAGAGCGCCGCCTGATGTATGTGGCGATCACGCGCGCGCGCCAGCGCTTGTACCTGAGCTTCAGCCAGACCCGCATGCTGCACGGGCAGACGCGCTACAACGTGAAGAGCCGCTTCCTGGAGGAGCTGCCCGAGGCCTCATTGAAGTGGCTGACGCCGCGCAACCAGGGCTTCGGCTCGGGCTTTGCGCGCGAGTACCAGAGCGCCTGGGAGCGCGGCTCCGGCCTCAAGTCCATGGTGGGCGCGGGCCGTGTCGAGACATCAACGGCAGCCAGGGCGCCCTATGTGCCGCCGGTGCCGCAGACCATGAAGCAGGCGGCGGCGCAGAAGGTCGGCAAGGAGTACGGCGGCCTGCGCGTCGGAAAGGGCGTGTTCCACAACAAATTCGGCGAGGGCGTGCTGGTGACGCTGGAAGGTAGCGGCCAGGACGCGCGCGCCCAAGTCAACTTCGGCCGCCACGGCATGAAGTGGCTGGCGCTGGCGGTGGCGAAGCTGACGCCGATTGATTGACGCTCTCGGTGAGCGCCGCGCCGCTCAATGCAAGGCCGGGCCCGTGTATTGCGCCAGCCATTCGTTGGCGGCCTCTTCGTGCGACAGCCGCCGCCCGCTGCTGCGCAGCGTGGCGAATCGGTAGTCCTCGATCTGGCACAGTTGCTCAACCATTTGCGCCAGCAAGCCCAACTCGACATCTTCGACAAAGCTGAGGCCCAGCGCATAGCCTTCGTCGGCGGTGTCCGCCGGACGGCACCAGGCCACGCGGGCCTGCGCCTCCAGCCGCGGCGCCAGATAGTCGATGCTCAGCGCCACCTGCCGCCCAGGCAGCACCGGTTGGGCCACATGCAGGGCAAGCCCGCCTGCGCTGATGTCCCGAGTACGGCAGGCATTGGCGCCCCAGGCCGCATCCTGCTCGATATGAAGCTCCACCGGTACGGCGACCGGATGCCGAAGAAATTGCCGCATAGACGACCCCGCTCGCGCCGCACTGGCGCCGGTCGCGGCAGGATACGCCTGCCTGGGTCTAGCCGCCAAGCGGGGAACTCGGGGTCACGGCGTAAGCTTCCCCTGAAAACAGACAGCGCATAACTGGAGAATGCGGCCTCAAGAGAGAAGACGAGGCCGGCGCAAGCCGTCAGTTGGGCCAGCAGCAGCAGCACCAGCAGGGTGGCCATGCCGGCGCCGCGCAAGTGCATCAGCGCAAGGCCCGGGGTCACGCAAGGCCCGGCGGGCCCGGGGTCAGGCGGGCCCGGAGGCGGGCCCGGGGTCAGGCCTTTAATCTGAACCCCTACCCACCTGATCCGCACTATCGTCCGCAATGAGCCGTCCGCTCCGCGAGCAGGGAATGGAAGTGTTTGACGCCGGCGTGCTTGCCTACCGCCTGATAGGAACGGCCCGGGGTCACGGAACGGCCCGAACGGCCCGGGGTCAGGCCTTTAATCTGAACCCCTACCCACCTGATCCGTACTATCGTCCGCAATGAGCCGTCCGCTCCGCGGGCAGGGAATGGAAGTGTTTGACGCCGGCGTGCTTGCCTACCGCCTGACAAGCAGTCGCTCGAGCCAAGACCTGATTCGGGCTTTGTTCGGGCGCCGTTCAGGGCGAGGGCCGAATCTGCTCCAGCGAGAAGCGCCGCTCGGGTTCCAGTGCGACCACCGTGCCCAGCGCCTCCACCTGGCGCTGCTGCAACTCTTGCAACTGCGCCAGCAACTGCGCTTGCGGGCTCTCGCATCGCCAGATCAGGCCTTCGGCATCGGTGATGGCCCAATAGCTGTCACCGGCGGGGCCCTTGCGGCTCAGCAGGCCGCGCAGCCGCAATAGCGATTTTGACGAGAGGTTCTGGCCCGAGCCGGTGCTTGCCGCCGAGTGCGCGGCCAAAGGCTCGGTCTGGCCGGCGCAGGCCGTCAGCTGGGCCAGCAGCAGCAGCACCAGCAGGGCGGCCATGCCAGCGCCGCGCAAATGCATCAGCGCACCACCACGGTCAGCGTCGTAGCGGGCGGGACCTGCACGCCGCGGCGCACATAGCGGCTGGCGCCCAGGGCCACGGTGTCGGCTTGGTAGCTATGGCTGGTCATGCCGAAATTGCTCAGCTGCCCCAGCACCTCGCTCCTGCGCTTGGCGCCCAGCGCGGCGGTGTCCACGGCATTGAGCAGGTAGTCGCCGGCCTGGACCTTGCGGAAACCATAGCCCCAGGGTTGACCGTGCGAGGGCATGCCGCCAAAGACGCTGGCGCCCATGCGTGCGAATTCGTCGGCGAAGCCACCGCCACCGTTTTTGCGAATGATGGCGTCGAGGCAGGCGTAGCTGGACTGGGTCGGCGTGCAGTCGGTGATCAACTGCTGGGCCACGGCCAGGCCGTAGCGTCGGTTCAGGAAGGCTCCGAAGCTGCCACCCAGGTTGTAGTGGTCGTCGTCGAGCTCCGTCCACTTGAGCAGCGATACGCCCGCACCCGAGGCCAGGTAGCTCGGCAAGCGAGTCTGGGTGATCTTGTGATAACCGGGCGTGGCCGTGGTGGCCATGATGTCCTCGCTCATCATGGCCGAGGTTTCCTCCAGCCAGCTGTCGTGATCGAGGCCGCGGCTCACCCAACGCTGGTAGTAGTTGATCAGATGAGTCAGCTCATGCACCAGGGTCGAGACATAGTAGGGCGGGTTCTTGATCAGCCCGGAGCCCTTGATGAAGAAGGCCAGCGCCTCATTGGAATTCGCGAAGTTGCCACCGGCCGCGCGCAGGATATTGTTCCTGGGGCTGAAATAGCCCGCCCAGTCGCTGCTGCTGGGCGTGTTCAGGATCACCATGTTCACGTCCTGCAACTGCTCCGCTGTCTCCTTGATCCAGTACCACCTGCGATCGGCTGCGCTGCCCCAGACGTCGCCCAGCAGGGCGACAGTGCGCGACATGGTGCCGTTGTCGCCGCAGAAGCTGTCTTGCAGCTGCGCCATGGTGCTGTCGCTGAGACCGGTGAGCTGCTCATCGACCCAGAACACCACGCGGCGCCCCTTGGCCACGGTGCAACTGGCATAGGCCCTGGTGCTATAGGGCGTTGGCGCGCTGGCGCTGTCGTGAAGGTCGTTCCAAATGCGCGTCGTGCCGTTCGCAACCGGCAGCGCTGCCGCACTGCGTGCCGATTGAATCAGGCGGCGCTCGCCGCCGGGCGGCTGCTCGGGGAGCCGGCGCATGTCGGAGATGGCTTGCGCATTGGCCGCCAGCGCGCGCGCGTGGGCGCGGTCTTCCAAACGAGCCAGCGATGATCCGCCTGCGGCTGCTTCGGCATGTGCGCTCGCCAACGCGTTGGCGACACCGGCCCGCGGTGGCGTTGCTTGGTCGATGCTGCCGCCGTTGCTGAAGGTGAGCGTGACGTCCTGACCCGGGCGCACGCCCGCGATGTCGATATCGACGCTGGCGCTTTGCGCCGTCGCATTGCTGTAGCGCCATACGCCGATACCGCTGCCGCTGTACCGGCCATTGGCGTCGATGCCGCAGATCGCGCCGCTGCAGTCGGCCAGGAGTTGGCCGTCAGGCCGAGGCACTGCCGCCGGTACGGACTGCACCTGCACGACCACGCTGCCCTTGCTGACCGTCCCCTGGCTGCTTTGCGCGGTGATCGAAGCCGTGTAGCTGCCGGGCTTGCTGAATTGACGCTCCACGGCATTGCCGCTCAGGGTCTGGCCGTCGCTGAATTCCCAGCGATAGCTGACGCCCGACTCGTTGGCGCCGGCATTGAAGGCGACGAAATCGTTCACATAGGCCGAGGCGTCGGAGGCGGAGGCCGCCAACAGAGGATCCGGTGTCTTGACCGGCGCCGGTGCATCGCCACCGCCACCACCACCGCCGCAAGCCGTTACGGCGACAGCCGCCATCATTGCCGCAAGCCGCAGCATCTGTTGTTTGCGCTTCAATGCGCCTCCCTGGATCCTCTGGGGATCTGTGTTTTGTTTATTGAGTATCGGCGCCGGGTAGCAAGGGCCTGGACGAAGCCAGCCATGCGACGCCCATCGTGCATGCCGGATGGGGCATGCCCCATCCGGCAGCCTGGGGATTATTGCCGCGCCGGCATGACGTCCAGAGTGAGGGTATTTGCCGGCTTGATCGAGCGCGGGCGCTGCCCTGGTCGGCGACCTACTTCGCCGCCTCCGCCCCGCTCCCCGTCACCACATCCACCGTCTTCTCTACCACCTTGCCGGTGACCTTGACCCCGGTGGTGACCACGGTGGAGGCCACCGAGACGGTGGTGCTCACCACCGTGCCGGCCACGCTGACGACGGCGCAGCCGCTCAATGCCAAGCATGCGGCGAGGCTGGGCGCGAGCAGGGCGAGCGTGAGGCTGCTTTTCATGGCGACGAACACTTGAATGACAAGGGGCGCCCATTATGGGCGCCCGCTCGCGTCATGTGGCAGCCTAAGCCTTACTTAGAGCTTGTTCAGCTTCACGCTGGTGGCCTCGGCGGTCAGGTAGCCGACGGCGGCGCCGAAGCGGTCCTTGTAATTGGCGCGCACCAGCGGGTCCAGGGTGTCCCGGACCTTGCCATGCAGGCTGCCGATCCAGTCGCCGGGATGCTGGAAGTTGCTGGTGATATAGGTCCAGCCATTCAGATCGTCCACCACGCCCAGGCCGGTGGCCTCGGCGCCCGCGGGCATCGAGGCCAGGCGGCTCAGGGTCTTGGTGTCGACGTTGTAGGCCCACACGAAGTTGTTGACGTGGTAGCTGCTGTCCTCGCCGATGAAAAGGGTGCGCAGCTTTTCCGAGAACTTGAGGTTGTCGGGCGCGCCGATCTTGTCGGGGTGGGCCAGGTTGCCCAGCGCGTCGGCGGCGATGTCCTCGCCCACCAGCAGGGTCTTGGTCTGTGAGGGCACCCATTCGCTCGCGATGGCGGCGCCGGCCGTGTCCTTCTGGCCCGCGCTGAGCGTGTGGGCCAGCACGCCGCCGGCGTTGACTGCCTTGTCCAGCGTGATGCCATAGGCCTCGTTCCAGGCGGCATGGCCCTTGACCATGGAGCTCTGCATGTTCTGCAGCGCCGAGTAGGCGATCTTGTCCTTGATGTTGACCGTCGTGCCTTCCATCTTGGTGAAGGCCATGGTGCCACCCATCAGGGCCGCGTAGCGGTGCGTCTCCAGGAAGGCGGCGGCCTTTTCCATGCCGGGCTTGAGCTTGACCCATTGCTGCTTGCCGCCCAGATAGATCTTGCTGAAGCTGGCGTCCTTGGGGTCGCTGGTGGAGACCTCCATGATGTCGCTGGGCTTGAGCGTGTCGGCGAGCTTCTCGATCTCGGCGCTGCTGGCGGCGCCGAGCTTGATCCATGCGAGCGGCGCACCGGCGGCGGCCGGGTCGATGGAGAAGCCGGCGCCGAACCTGGCCACATACAGGCTGCCGGCGGAAAGGTCTTTTTCCTTGTCGGCCACGAACATGAAGAAGCCGCCGTTGGTGGCGTCGTCGCCCATGATGGCGGTGCGCATATCGGGCATCACCTGGATCAACTCGTGCGAGATGCGGCCCAGGCAGTAATGCTTCTTGATCGTGCCGCTGCCGTCAGGGTTGACGCTGACTTCGGGCAGGTGGCCGTAGTGGTAGGGATTGGCCTTGCTCTCGTCGCCGAAGAGGTTTTTGCTGAAGGCCTTGAACATCGTGTTGCCGGCGATCGTGAAGGCGTCGGGCTCGTACTCTTCGCTGGAGAGATGGGTGCCCCAGGGCGAGAGGCTGGAGCCGCAGGTGATCCACAGGCCATGCGCCGGGGCGGTGTCGACGTTGTGGTATTTCACCAGGCTCAGCTTGCCGCTGGCCGGGTCCTGGTCCAGCGTCAGCACGGCGATGGGCGAGGGCAGCTTGCCGTACATATCGGTCTTGCCGTCCTGCGCCCAGGTGGTGTATTCGAACTGCACCACGGCGAACACCGGCTTGCCCTTGATGCCCGTCACCGAGGCGTTAGGCAGGCTCAGCAGCGAGGTGCCGTCGGGCGAGTCGGAGAAGAACTGGCGCTCCTTGCCGGCCACCGTGGTGTCGATGATGGGCTTGTTGTTGATGTCGAAGTAGGCGCCGGCCTGGATCTGGCCGCCCTTGCCGTCCGGCAGCAGGTCGCCGGTCAGGAAGAAGGCCTGGTAGGCCAGCTTGAAGCTCTGCTTGCTGCCGTCGCTGAGCGTCACGTCCAGGCTGGAGGCCACCAGGGTCTTGGCCATGTCGGCCGGCACAGCCAGGCTGGGCGCGGCCATGGCGGTGAAACTGGCCGAGCTGAAGATCACCGGCGCCGGCGTGGGCGTGGGCGCGACGTCATCGTCGCCACCGCCGCAGGCGCTCAGGCTGGCGGCGGTGATGCCGCCCAGCGGCAGCATCAACGGGGTGCCCAGGAACTTCAGGGCCTGGCGGCGGGTGGGATGGGTGGGCTTGGACATGGTCGGCGTGCTTTCCGATGCTGGAGTCGTTTGGATGCCGGAGCTCAGAGCTCCGGCCGCGGCGCGACTGTAGGAAGGCGGTATGTCAGGACGATGAAGGCGCCCACCATGAAAAGAAACGGCCCCGGGCTTGCCGGGGCCGTTGCGCAAGCCAGGCTGGCTCAGCGCTGCTTGTCGCTGAGCAGATCGCGCGGTGCGCCGAACATGAAGCAGTCGACAAAGGTGAAGTACAGCGAGCTGTAGAACATGGTCGAGAGCATCAGGCCGGCCGGCAGCATCAGCATGGGCAGCAGCTTGCCCAGGCCCAGCAGCGAGAGCGTCAGGGTCAGCAGCGAGCTGAAGCCCAGCGCCAGGGCACCCCAGCAGGCCGCGCTGAGCGCAAACGCGTTCTTGTTGCGCCACACGCCCAGGGTGCTGGAAAACAGCGCCTGCAGCGCGCCCTGGCCGCCCCAGTGCACCAGGGCCGGTGCGTGCCAGAAGGGAATCGAAAGCAGGGTGGCCAGGCCCAGGCGCGTCAGCGCGCCCCACAGCAGGCGCGGCTCGGCCAGTGCGGCCTCCAGCGCCTTCTCGTCCACATCGCCGCCCTTGCCCAGCAACTCCTGCAGGGCGGCGAAGCTGCCGCCGTCGACCCAGTCGCTGAAGAACATGATGGCCACGGTGGCCAGTGCATAGGCAAGACCCAGCGCAAGCTGGGTGCGGCGGCGTTCCGGCGTGAGCTGCAGCGGCGCAAGAAACACCGCCACGGTGGGGGTCTGCGCCTGCAGCACCTGGTGGGTGGCCAGCATGAAGCCCAGCGACACCAGCGGCAGCGTGGCCAGCAGCAGCAGCGGGCCCAGCGCCGGGATCAGCATCAGCGCAAAGCCCATGAACATGAAGATGCCGAACAGGCCGGTGAGCGCGAGCGGCTTGCGCTGGAACACCTTCAGGCCATGCCGCACCCATAGCGCGCCGTTGCGTGCCGGCACGGTCTGCAGATGCAGAATCATCGAGGACGAGGAAGCACTCAAGGTCATCAATCCTTCAAGGCGTGCCAGGGTTCGGCAATGCGCGCGCGCAGTACCCGCTCGAAATGCGTGGGGTCATGGGGCTTGAGCAGGGCGGCATCGCGCGGCAGGTAAAAGTCCCACAGCCGCGAGATCCAGAAGCGCAGCGCGGCGGCACGCAGCATGCCCGGCAACAGGCGGCGCTCGGCGCCGCTTAGCGGCCGCACGCCCTCGTAGGCGTTCACAAAGGCCTGGGCGCGCTGCGTGTCGAGGCGGCCGCTGGCCAGGTCTATGCACCAGTCGTTGATGCATACCGAGAGGTCGAAGGCAAAGCTGTCGACGCCGGCAAAGTAGAAATCGAAGAAGCCGCTCAGGCGCTCGCGGCCGGGCAGGCCGTCGAACATGACGTTGTCGCGGAACAGGTCGGCATGGATGGGGCCGCGCGGCAGCTCGGCATGGTCGGCGGAGGCGGCCAGCGCGTTCTGGAAGGCCAGCTCGACGCTGATCAGCTCGGCCTGCGAGGCGTCCAGAAACGGCAGCACCACCGGCACGGTCTCGCGCCACCAGGCCAGGCCGCGCAGATTGGCCTGCTGCAGCGGGAAGTCCTGACCTGCCAGATGCATGCGCGCCAGCGCCGCGCCCACCTGCTCGCAATGGAACAGGTCGGGAGCCAGTTGATGGCCGCCGCGCAGGCGGTTCACCACCGCCGCGGGCTTGCCCTGGATGCTGTGCAGGATCTCGCCCGCGGCGTCGGCCTGCGGGTCGGGCACGATCACGCCCTTGCGCGCCAGATGCTGCATCAGGCGCAGATAGAAGGGCAGTTGCGCAAAGGACAGGCGCTCGAACACCGTCAGCACATAGTCGCCACGCTCGCTGCTGACGAAATAGTTGGTGTTCTCGATGCCGGCACTGATGCCACGCAGCGAGGTGAGGGTGCCCAGGTCCAGCCGGCTCAGCAGGGCTTGCGCCTCGGCATGCGTGACTTCGGTGAATACAGCCATGAAGGAGAAAAAAGAAATAGGTTTGAGCCGCGCGGCGCGCGCCGGCTCAGAAGTCCAGCAGGCGCCAGACGCGCTGCCCGGTGGCGCCGCGCGTCGAGCCCGGGCCCTGCGAGAGATCGCGGCTGCCATCGCCCATCAGGATCTCGTAGGCGGGGGCCTTGCTGCCCTTGTTGTGCACCGTGACCTGGCGCGTCTGGCCGCGCTCGCGCAGCTCTTCCACGCGCACCGCATCGTCTTCGATGACGCTGCGCTCGACCTTGGCATCGGGGGCCGGCTCGGCATGCAGCGCGGTAGCGCCCAGCAATGCCAGCAGGCCCGCTAACACCGCGACGCAGGCCTGATGGGCTGCGCTGTGCCACCCCTGGCTGTGGTCGGGGCGCGTGGCGGTGTTGTGCTGAGGGGCGGTGCTCATGCAGCGATTCTAGAGCCTGCGTGACAATGCCTCCTATGAGCGACAAACCCATCCTGCTGCTGGTCGACGGTTCCAGCTTCCTCTACCGTGCCTACCACGCCATGCCCGATCTGCGCGGCCCCGAGGGCCAGCCCACCGGGGCGGTGCACGGCCTGGTGGCGATGATGAAGAAGCTGCGCGAGGACATGGGCGCCGAGCATGCGGCCTGCGTCTTCGATGCCAAGGGCCCGACCTTTCGCGACGAGTGGTACCCCGAGTACAAGGCCCAGCGCGCACCGATGCCGGATGCCTTGCGCGCGCAGATCGCGCCCATCCACGAGGTGGTGAAGCTGCTGGGCTGGCCGGTGCTGGAAGTGCCCGGCATCGAGGCCGACGACGCCATCGGTACGCTCGCCCGCGTGGGCGCGGCGAGCGGCCACCGCGTGGTGATCGCCACCGGCGACAAGGACCTGGCCCAGCTGGTGAACCCCGACGTCAGCCTCATCAACACCATGAGCAAGCCGCCCGAGCGTCTGGACGAGGCCGGCGTGCTGGCCAAGTTCGGTGTGGCGCCGGACCGCATCATCGACTACCTCAGCCTGATGGGCGACACGGTGGACAACGTGCCCGGCGTGGAGAAGGTGGGCCCCAAGACCGCCGCCAAATGGATTGCCGAGTACGGCTCGCTGGATGGCGTGATCGCCGCCGCCGGCCAGATCAAGGGCGTGGCCGGCGAGAACCTGCGCAAGGCCCTGGACTGGCTGCCGCTGGGCCGCAAGCTCGTCACCGTGCTGCTGGACTGCGATCTGAGCGGCCATGTGCCCGGCTGGCCGGCGCTGGACGCGCTGGCGCTGCAAGCGGTGGACCAAGCGGCGCTGCAGGATTTTTATCGCCGCAACGGCTTCAAGACCTGGTTGCGTGAGCTGGAGGGGGGGGCTGCCAAACCGGTGCCGTCACGTACACAGGCTACGGAGGACATGTTTGCCGAAGCCCCGGTGCCGCAGGAGGCCACTGCCGCCAAGGCCTACGAGACGGTGCTGAGCTGGCCCCAGTTCGACGCCTGGCTGGCCAAGCTGGACAGCGCCGCGCTCACCGCGCTCGATACCGAGACCGACAGCCTGGACGGCATGCAGGCACGCATCGTCGGTCTCTCGTTCAGCGTCAAGGCGGGCGAGGCCTGCTACATCCCCTTGCGCCATGCCGGGCCGGATGCGCCCGCGCAGCTGCCGCTGGACGAGGTGCTGGCGCGGCTCAAGCCCTGGTTCGAGGATGCCGGCAAGAAGAAGCTGGGCCAGAACATCAAGTACGACACGCATGTGCTGGCCAACCACGGCATCGCGGTGGCCGGTTGCGTGCATGACACGATGTTGGAAAGTTATGTGCTGGAGGCGCACAAGAGCCATGGCCTGGGTGCACTGGGCGAGCGCTGGCTGGGCCGCGCCGGCCTGAGCTACGAAGATCTGTGCGGCAAGGGCGTGCACCAGATCCCCTTTGCCCAGGTGGATGTGGCCAAGGCCGCCGAATACAGCAGCGAAGACTCGGACATGTGCTTGCAGGTGCATGAGCTGCTCTACCCCAGGCTGCAGGCCGACGCCGGGCTGAGCTTTGTGTACGAGCAGATCGAGATGCCCGTCTCGGCCCTGCTGGCGCGCATCGAGCGCAACGGCGTGCTGATCGACGCCGCGCGCCTGCAGGCGCAAAGCCATGAGCTGGCGCAGCGCCTGGTGCTGATCGAGCAGGAGGCCTACACCATCGCCGGCCAGCCCTTCAATATGGGCAGCCCCAAGCAGATCGGCGAGATCCTGTTCAACAAGCTGGGCCTGCCGGTGCAGAAGAAGACCGCCACCGGCGCGCCCTCCACCGACGAAGAGGTGCTGGACAAGCTGGCGGCCGACTACCCGCTGCCGGCCAAGATTCTTGAATACCGCGGCCTGGCCAAGCTCAAGAGCACCTACACCGACAAGCTGCCGCTGATGGTCAACCCCGCCACCGGCCGCGTGCACACCAACTATGCGCAGGCGGTGGCGGTGACGGGTCGGCTCTCCAGCAACGATCCGAATCTGCAGAACATTCCCATCCGCACCGCCGAGGGCCGGCGCGTGCGCGAGGCCTTTGTGGCGCCCGCCGGGCATCACATCGTGAGCGCCGACTATTCGCAGATCGAGCTGCGCATCATGGCCCATATCAGCGAGGACCCGGGCCTCTTGCGCGCCTTCGGTGAGGGCATGGACGTGCACCGCGCCACCGCCAGCGAGGTGTTCGGCACGCCGGTGAATGAGGTCAGCACCGAACAGCGCCGCTATGCCAAGACCATCAACTTCGGCCTCATCTACGGCATGGGCGCCTTCGGTCTGGCGCAATCGCTGGGCATTGAGCAGAAGGCCGCCAAGGACTATATCGAACGCTACTTCACCCGCTTTGCCGGCGTGAAGCGCTATATGGACGACACCAAGGCGCGCGCCGCCGAGCTCGGCTATGTCGAGACCCTGTTCGGCCGCCGCATCTATCTGCCCGAGATCAAGGGCGGCAACGGCCCGCGCAAGGCCGGCGCCGAGCGTCAGTCGATCAACGCGCCCATGCAGGGCACGGCGGCCGACCTCATCAAGCTCGCCATGATCGCGGTGCAGGCGGCGCTGGATGAGCAGGGCAAGCAGACCCGCATCGTCATGCAGGTGCACGACGAGCTGGTGTTCGAGGTGCCCGACGCCGAGCTGGACTGGGTGAAGGCCCAGGTGCCCGCGCTGATGGCCGGCGTGGCCCAGCTCAAGGTGCCGCTGCTGGCCGAGGTAGGCGTGGGCAGCAACTGGGACGAGGCGCACTGACCCGTCAGTTAGCATCCGCCCTCTATGAACTGGCCTTATGAACTGCAAGTCGGCTGGCGCTACACCCGCGCCGGCCGCGGCGGGCGGCGCAACCGCTTTATTTCCTTCATCTCCGGCGTCTCGGTGCTGGGCATCGCGCTCGGGGTGGCGGCCCTCATCATCGTGCTCTCGGTGATGAACGGCTTTCAGAAAGAGGTGCGCGACCGCATGCTCTCGGTGATCTCGCATGTGGAGCTGCTGTCCTACACCGGCGAAGGCCTGGCCGACTGGCAGGCCACGGCGGCGAAGGCGCGCGAGAACCCGACCCTTGGATCACAAATCGCCGCGGCGGCGCCCTTCATCGCCTCGCAGGTGCTGATCGCGCGTGGCGAGGACATGCGCGGCGCCATCGTGCGCGGCATCTCGCCCACCGAGGAGGCCGGCGTCACCCCGCTGGCGGCGCAGCTCAAGGACGGCGCGCTGGCGCGCCTGAAGCCGGGCGCCTGGGGCATCGTGCTGGGCATCGAGCTGGCGCGCCAGCTGGGCGTGGTGGAGGGCGACAAGATCACCGTGGTGGCGCCCAGCGGCGATGTCTCGCCGGTGGGCGTGACGCCGCGGCTCAAGCAGTTCACCCTGGTCGGCGTGTTCAACGCCGGGCACTACGAATACGACAGCGGTATGGCGCTGATCCATGTGGCCGACGCCGCCAAGTTCTTCAAGGTGGCCGGGCCCAGCGGCGTGCAGCTCAGGCTGCAGGACGTGCACCAGGCACGTCAGGTGGCAGACCAGCTAGCGCGCAGCATGGGCCCCGAGATCCGCGTGCGCGACTGGACCCGCACCAATGCCAACTGGTACGACGCGGTGCAGGTCGAGAAGCGCATGATGGGCATCATCCTGACCCTGATCGTCGCGGTGGCGGCCTTCAACCTGGTCTCCACCCTGGTGATGACGGTGACCGACAAGCAGGCCGACATCGCCATCCTGCGCACCCTGGGCGCCAGCCCGCGCTCCATCATGGGCATCTTCATGGTGCAGGGCGCGGCCTCGGGCGTGATAGGCACACTCTCGGGCGTGGGCCTGGGCCTGCTGGTGGCCTTCAATCTGGATGTCATCGTGCCGACCATCGAGCGCCTGCTCAACACCCAGTTCCTGCCCGGCAGCATCTACATGATCACCCGCATGCCCAGCGATCCGCAGTCGGGCGACATCGTGCCGATTGCCATCACCTCCCTGATCCTGGCCTTTTTGGCCACGCTCTACCCGAGCTGGCGCGCCAGCCGGGTGCAACCCGCCGAGGCCCTTCGTTATGAATGAGGCTGTGGTTCTTCAGGGCGAAGGCCTGACAAGGCGCTTCAGCGAAGGCGGCCTGAACGTGCAGGTGCTGTCGGGCGTGGACCTGACGGTGAAGCGTGGCCAGACCCTGGCCATCGTGGGCGCCTCGGGTTCGGGTAAGAGCACCTTGCTGCACCTGCTTGGCGGCCTGGACCAGCCCAGCGCCGGCCGGGTCAGCCTGATGGGTGAGGACCTGGCACGCCTGAGTGAAAAGGCGCGTGGCGATTGGCGCAACCTGCATCTGGGCTTTGTCTACCAGTTCCACCACCTGCTGCCCGAGTTCAGCGCGCTGGACAATGTGGCCATGCCGCTGCGCATACGCCGCATGCCGCTGGGCCAGGCGCGCGAGGTGGCCGCGGCGATGCTGGCGCGCGTGGGCCTGGGCGCGCGTGTGGCCCACCGGCCCGGCGAGCTCTCGGGCGGCGAGCGCCAGCGCGTGGCAATCGCCCGCGCCCTGGTCACCAAGCCCGCCTGCGTGCTGGCCGACGAACCCACCGGCAATCTGGACCGCGGCACCGCGCAGGCGGTGTTCGAGCTCATGCTGGCGATGGCGCGCGAGCAGGGCACGGCCTTTGTGATGGTCACCCACGACCAGGGCCTTGCGGCCCAATGTGAAACCCGCCTGAACCTGGCCGGAGGGCTGGCCGAGGCGGGCGTGCAGTAGCATCGCCGCATGACCTCTACCCGCTTCATCCTCAAGCTCAGCTGCCCCGATCAACCCGGCATCGTCCATGCTGTCACCGGCTTTCTGCTGGAGCAGGGCGGCAACATCCTGACCTCGGCCCAGCATGGCGACGCGGCGCACCAGCGCTTTTTCATGCGCATCGAGTTCGAATGCGCGAAACCGGTGCAGGTCCAGGCGCTGCGCCAGGCCTTTGCCGGCCATGCCGAGCGGCTGAAGATGGACTGGGAACTGGTGGCCAGCGCCGCCAAGACGCGCGTGCTGCTGCTGGTTTCCAAACTGGGCCATTGCCTCAACGACCTGCTGTTCCGCGTGCAGACCAACCATCTGCCGATCGAGATCCCGGCCATCGTCTCGAATCACCGCGACTTCTACCAACTCGCGGCCTCGCACAACATCCCGTTTCACCACTTCCCGCTGCTCAATGCCAGCGAGGAACAGAAGCAGGCCCAGGAGCGCAAGATCCGCGAGGTGATAGCGGAGAACCAGATCGACCTGGTGGTGCTGGCGCGCTATATGCAAATCCTCTCGCCCGAGTTGTGCGAATTCCTCTCGGGCCGGGCCATCAATATCCACCACAGTTTTCTGCCCAGCTTCAAGGGTGCCAGGCCTTATCACCAGGCGCATGAGCGCGGCGTGAAGCTGATCGGCGCCACCGCCCACTACGTGACCTCGCACCTCGACGAAGGCCCCATCATCGAGCAGGAGGTGGCGCGCATCGACCACAGCATGCCGCCCGAGCAGTTGGTGGCGATAGGCCGCGATGTGGAATGCGTGACCCTGGCACGCGCCATCCAGTGGCATGCCGAGCATCGCGTGCTGATGAACGGCAACCGTACCGTCGTGTTTCGCTAGTGTGGATAGATAGCCATTGTCATTTGGACGCGCCGGAGTTCGACGCGGATCGTGAGGCGGTGGTGGCGCGTGCGCACGCCGCGGGTGTGGCGCAGATGGTGATTCCGGCCGTTGCAGCTGCGAATTTCGAGACCGTGCGCGAGCTTGCCCATCGTCACGGTTTCGCCTATGCGCTGGGCATCCATCCCCTGTATGTGATGCGGACCGGCGAGCAAGACCTGGCCCTGTTGGCCGAGGCGCTGAAGCAGCATCACGGCGACCCTCGCCTGGTGGCGGTGGGCGAGATTGGGCTGGACTTCTTCGTGCCTGGCCTGGACGCGCAGCGCCAGCAGCACTTCTATCTGGAGCAGTTGAAGCTGGCGCGCAGCTTTGAGCTGCCGGTGCTGTTGCATGTGCGGCGCAGCGCCGACCAGCTGCTGGCGGGCTTGCGCCGCGTGCCGGTGGCCGGCGGCATCGCCCATGCCTTCAATGGCAGCGAGCAGCAGGCGGCCGCTTTTGTCGGGCTGGGCTTCAAGCTCGGTTTCGGCGGCACGCTCACCTATGAGCGCTCGCTGCAAATCCGCCGCCTGGCCCAGAGCGTGCTGGAGACGGCGCTGGTGCTGGAGACCGATGCGCCCGACATCCCGCCGCATTGGCTGTACAAGACGGCAGAGCAACGCGCCGCCGGCGAGGCCATGGGCCGCAACGAGCCGGCCGAGCTGCCGCGCATCGCCCAGAACCTGGCGGCGCTGCGTGGCTGGACGCTGGAGCAGGCCGCGGCCATCACCAGTGCGAATGTGCGCCAGGCCCTGCCGCGGCTGGCCATGCTTGGCGGATGACCGCTGATGCCCGCTGACGCGCTTCGTCTGCAAGGCCTGGCGCCGATCTGGTCGCCAGCCGCGCGCCTGCTGGTGCTGGGCAGCTTTCCCAGTGTCGCCTCGCTGCGGGCGCAGCAGTATTACGGCCACCCGCGCAACCAGTTCTGGCGCATCCTGGGCCAGCTCTGGGGTCAGGACTTGCCTGCCATGCCCTATGCGCAGCGGGTTGCGGCGGCAGGGGCGCATGGCCTGGCGATCTGGGATGTCTACGCCAGCTGTGAGCGCGCGGGCAGCCTGGACACCGCCATCCGCGCCGCCCAGCCCAACGATCTGCCGGCCCTGGTTTCCCAGCTGCCCGATCTGCAGGCCATCGCCCACAATGGGGGTGAATCGGCGCGTAGCCTGCGCGTCACCGCGGCACTCGGCCTGCCCGTCTACCGCTTGCCCTCCACCAGCCCGGCGAACGCCAGCTGGTCTTTCGAACGCAAGCTGGCGGCCTGGGGCGAGGTATTCGCACGACATGGATTGATATGAGCAGCAAGAACAACAACAAGAAGTCCCGTCCCGCATGGGCGCCCGCTACTCTCTCGGAATTCGACGGCGTGCGCTTTCTGCACCTGGACAGCATCTGGGTGCAGGGTGCCATGCGCATCCGCAAGCCCCAGGCCCTGGAGCTGGAATATGTGCAGCGCATGATGGCCTGGATGCTGTGGCGCGACAGCGCCGAGCTGCGCCAGGGCCATGCGGTGCAGCTGGGCCTGGGGGCGGCCGCGATCACGCGCTTTTGCCACAAGGTGCTGCGCATGCAGACCAGCGCGGTGGAAATCAACCCGACGGTGATCTCGGCCTGCCGCGCCTGGTTCCACCTGCCCGAGGACGATGCGCGCCTGACCGTCTACAACGAGGACGCCGCGCGCTGGGTGGCCGAGCCCGAACGCCTGCAGACGGTGCAGGTGCTGAATGTGGACCTCTACGACCACGACGCCGCCTCGCCGGTGCTGGACGACGAGGCCTTTTACGCGCATTGCCGCGGCCTGCTGGCCGATGGCGGGCTGATGACGGTGAACCTGTTCGGCCGCGATGCCAGCTTTGCGCGCAGCGCGCTGCGCATCGCCAAGGTGTTCGGCAGCGATCAGGTGTGGAGCCTGGCGCCCACCAAGGAGGGCAATACCATCGTGGTGGCGGCGCGCGGCGTGCAGGTGCCGGAGCGCGAGGAACTTGAGCGCCGAGCGGCTACCATCGAGTCGCAGTACGACCTGCCGGCGCGCAAATGGCTGCGCCTGGTGAGGCCGCTGCCCCTGTCCATCATCAACCAGCTCGTGGACTAGCCTTATACATGAACAGCAACAAGCAAAGCAGCAGCAAGAGCGGCAGCGAGGTGGGCACGGCCGCTGCGGCCCCGCCGGCCGGGCGTCTGGAGTGGCGCCGGCTGCTGCACTGGTTGCGCGAGGATGGCGTGATCGACGAGGCCCAGGTGCTGCGCACCGAGCAGCGCTTCGCCGCGGGCGACAGCTCCCTGCATCCGCTGGTGCGGCTGGGTCATGCGGGGCTGACGCGGGTGGCCAATGGCAAGCCGCTGGACGTGGACGCGCTCTCCGAATGGCTGGCCGCACACCTGAAGCTGCCCTATTTGCGCATCGACCCGCTCAAGGTCGACGTGGGCCGCATCGCCGACGTGATGTCGGTGGGCTATGCCGAGGCCAAGCGCTGCCTGCCGGTGATGGTGGGCCTGACCGACGTCACCATCGCCACCTCCGAGCCCTTCGATACCGCCTGGGTGGCGCAGATCGAGTCGCACACGCGCAAGAGCATCAAGCTGGTGATCGCCAGCCCGCTGGAGATCGCGCGCTACACCACCGAGTTCTTCACGCTGGCGCGCTCGGTGCGCGCCGCCACCAAGACCGGCGAGGTCACCCAGGTCTCCAGCTTCGAGCAGTTGGTGGAGCTGGGGCGCAGCAACAAACAGCTCGATGCCAACGACCAGGGCGTGGTGCAGGTGGTGGACTGGCTGTGGCAATACGCCTTCGACCAGCGCGCCAGCGACATCCATCTGGAGCCGCGCCGCGAGATGGGTGTGATCCGTTTCCGCATCGACGGCGTGCTGCACACCGTCTACCAGCTGCCACCCTCGGTGATGAGTGCGATGACCTCGCGCATCAAGCTGCTGGGCCGCATGGACGTGGTGGAACGCCGCCGCCCGCTGGACGGCCGCATCAAGACGCGCAACCCCGCCGGCGACGAAGTTGAAATGCGGCTCTCGACCCTGCCCACCGCCTTCGGCGAGAAGATGGTGATGCGCATCTTCGACCCCGATACCGCCGTCAAGGACCTCGACCAGCTCGGCTTCACCGCCCACGACGCCGAGCGCTGGAACCGCCTCACGGCCCAGCCGCACGGCATCATCCTGGTGACCGGCCCGACCGGCAGCGGCAAGACCAGCACCCTGTACTCGACGCTCAAGCGCCTTGCAACCGAGGAGGTCAACGTCTGCACCGTGGAGGATCCGATCGAGATGATCGAGCCGGCCTTCAACCAGACCCAGGTGCAGAACGCGCTGGATTTCGGCTTTGCCGAAGGCCTGCGTGCGCTGATGCGGCAGGACCCGGACATCATCATGGTGGGCGAGATCCGCGACCTGGAGACGGCCGAGATGGCGATCCAGGCCTCGCTGACCGGCCACCTGGTGTTCAGCACCCTGCACACCAACGACGCGGTCTCGGCCATCACGCGGCTGACCGACCTGGGCGTGCCCAGCTACCTGATCAATGCCACCGTGATCGGCGTGCTGGCGCAGCGCCTGGTGCGCACCCTGTGCGTGCATTGCAAGAAGCCCGATCCGGCGGTGACGCGCGACACGCTCAACGACATGCTCAAGCATTGGCGCATGAATGGCGGCGTCAAGCCCTACCAGCCGGTGGGCTGCCTGGAATGCCGCAACACCGGCTTCCGCGGCCGCGCCGGTCTGTACGAGCTGCTGACGCTGAGCGAAGGCGTGAAGGCGCATCTGCATCCGGTCACCGACACCTCGGCGATGCGCCGCGTGGCGGTGCAGGAGGGCCTGCGCCCGCTGCGCCTGGCCGGTGCGATGAAGGTCGCCGAAGGCTTGACCACCCTGGACGAGGTGCTGCGCAGCACCCCGCAATGGGAAGGCTGAGGGGCTGTTTGTCCTTACGTGGTAACCACACAGGGCCGGGCACCCCGGCTGCCTAGAATCGCGCGTCAACGACATCCACGCAAGGGTTCGCTATGAAGATCAAGAGCCAGAGAGACTTCTGGTCGGGGCTGATGTTCGTGCTGGTGGGCATTGCCTTCGCCTGGGGTTCCAGCGAATACAGCTTTGGCTCCTCGGCCCGCCCCGGCCCTGGCTACTTCCCCTTCGGCCTGGGCGTGCTGCTGGCCCTGCTGGGCGCGCTGGTGTTGTTCAAGTCGCTGACGATCGAATCGGCCGGCGGCGACCCGATCGGCAGCATTGCCTGGAAGCCGCTGCTGCTGATCGTCGGCGCGATCGTGATGTTCGGGCTGGCGCTGCCCAGGCTGGGCCTGGTGCTGACACTGCCACTGCTGATCTTCATCTCCGCTCTGGCCGGTGACGAGTTCCACTGGAAGGATGCGCTGCTCAACAGCGTGATCCTGACCTTGGGCAGCTGGGTCGTCTTCATCTGGGGTTTGAAGCTGGTGATCCCCGTGTGGCCCACCTTGCTGGTCAACTGAGGAGCGCGCCATGGATCTCTTGAGCAATCTGGCGCTGGGCTTTCATACCGCGCTGACGCTGCAGAACCTGCTGTACTGCCTGGGCGGCGCCTTGCTGGGCACCCTGATCGGCGTGCTGCCCGGCCTGGGGCCGGTGGCCACCATCGCGATGCTGCTGCCCTCGATCTATGCGCTGGACGCCACGCCCGCGCTGATCATGCTGGCGGGCATCTATTACGGCGCGCAGTACGGCGGTTCCACCACCGCCATCCTGATCAATGTGCCGGGCGAGTCGAGCTCGGTGGTGACCGCGATCGACGGCTACCAGATGGCGCGCCAGGGGCGCGCCGGTGCGGCGCTGGCGGCGGCCGGTCTGGGCTCCTTCTTCGCCGGTTGCGTGGGCACGGTGATCATCGCCGCCTTTGCGCCGCCGCTCACCGAGCTGGCCTTCAAGTTCGGCCCGGCCGAGTACTTCTCGCTGATGGTGCTGGGCCTGATCGGCGCGGTGGTGCTGGCCTCGGGTTCGCTGATCAAGGCGATCTCGATGATTCTGCTGGGCCTCTTGCTGGGCCAGATCAACACCGATGTGATCTCGGGTACGCCGCGCTTTTCTTTCGACATTCCCGAGCTCACCGACGGCATCGGCTTCGTCGTGATCGCGATGGGCGTGTTCGGCTTTGGCGAGATCATCGCGAACCTGGGCCAGCCGGCCGAGCACCGCGAGGTCTTCACCAAGGATGTGAAGGGGCTGTGGCCCACCAAGGAGGACTTCAAGGAGGCCTGGCCCTCGGTGCTGCGCGGCACGGCCTTGGGTTCCATCCTCGGTGTGCTGCCTGGCGGCGGCGCGCTGTTGGCCTCGTTCGCTTCCTACACGCTGGAGAAGAAGGCCGTGCGCAACCCGCGCATCCCCTTCGGCAAGGGCGCCATCCAGGGCGTGGCCGGGCCCGAATCGGCCAACAACGCCGGCGCGCAGACCAGCTTTATCCCGATGTTGACCCTGGGCATACCGCCCAACGCGGTGATGGCGCTGATGGTGGGCGCGATGACCATCAAGGGCATACAGCCCGGCCCGCAGGTGATGACCAGCAACCCCGAGCTGTTCTGGGGCCTGATCGCTTCGATGTGGGTCGGCAATCTGATGCTGATCGTGCTGAACCTGCCGCTCATCGGCATCTGGATCAAGTTGCTGACGGTGCCCTACCGCTTCCTGTTCCCGGCCATCGTGACCTTCTGCTGCATAGGTACCTACACGCTCAACAACAGTGCCTTCGACGTCTACATGACGGCGGCCTGCGCGGTGGTGGGCTATGCGTTCTACAAGCTGAGCTGCGAGCCGGCGCCGCTGCTGCTGGGCTTCATTCTCGGCCCCATGATGGAAGAGAACCTGCGCCGCGCGCTGCTGCTGTCGCGCGGCGACTGGGGTACCTTCTTCACGCGGCCGCTGTCGGCCGGCCTGCTGGCGGCCGCCCTGCTGCTGGTGGTGATCGTGATGCTGCCCTCGATCAAGAGCAAGCGCGAGGAAGCCTTCCAGGAAGAGTAGGCGCCGACGCACGGGTTTTCTCGGGCATACAGGCTGGCGAAGCCTGGTTAAAACTGCGGGCACAACAAGCTGGAGACATGCCTCAATGCAGGTCCTGCAAGTGCTGGTCGGCGGGGTTGCCCAGGGTTGCATTTACGGCCTGATCGCGCTGGGCTTTGTGCTCATCTACAAGGCCACCGAGACGGTCAGCTTCGCGCAGGGCGATCTGATGATGCTGGGCGCCTTCATGGGGCTGGCCCTGTTGTCGGGCCTGGGCCTGCCGGCCTGGGTGGCCGTGCCAGCGGTGATCGCCGCGATGGCGCTGTTCGGGCTGGCGCTGGAGCGCCTGGTGATCAGCCCCATCCTGGGCCAGCCGGCGTTTTCCATCGTCATGCTGACGCTGGGCCTGGGTTATGTGGCGCGCGGCGCCATCACCATGATTCCCGGCATCGGCACCGAGACGCATGCGCTGGAGCTGCCCTACCGCGGCGAGCTGCTGCAGCTGGGTGGGCTGGTGCTGGCGCTGGAGCAGCTGGTGATCATTGCCGTGACGTCGCTGTTGTGCGCCGGCCTCTACCTGCTGTTCAAGCGCAGCAAGGTGGGCATCGCTATGCAGGCCGCCTCGCAGAACCAGCTCGCCGCCTACTACATGGGCATCCCGGTGCGCCGGCTCAACAGCCTGGTCTGGGGCCTGGCCTCGGCGGTGGCGGCGATTGCCGGCCTGTTGCTGGCGCCCATCACCTTCGTGCACGCGAACATGGGGCTGATAGGCCTGAAGGCCTTTCCGGCCGCGGTGGTGGGTGGCTTCGGCAGCCTGCCCGGCGCCATCGTCGGCGGCCTGGTGATCGGCGTGGTGGAGGCGTTGGCGGGCTTCTATCTGCCCGAGGGCTTCAAGGACGTGACGCCTTATGTGGTGGTGCTGCTGATGCTGATGGCCAGGCCCAACGGACTGTTCGGCGAGCAGCTGCGCAAGAAGGTCTAGGGGCCGGCAGCGATGCGCTTCATCTTCAAGACCAGCTACGACCAGGACATCGACCTGTTCAAACATGGCGGCCAGCGCTTCTGGTACGGCCTGCTCCTGCTTGCCTTGCTGGCGGCGCCCTGGGGCGTGGATGATTACTGGCTGGCGCAGCTCACCTTCATCCTGATCTACGGCATCGTCGGCCTGGGGCTGATGCTGCTGGCCGGCTTCACCGGCCTGTTCTCTATGGGGCACGCGGCCTTTCTGGGCGTGGGCGCCTACACGCAGGCGGTGCTGGCGGCGCAGGGCTGGCCCTTTCCGCTCTCGATCGCCGTGGCGGCCCTGCTGTCCGCCGCGGTGGGCGCGGTGGTGGGGCTGCCGGCGCTGCGTGTGAAGGGCATCTACCTGGGCATCGCGACCCTGTCCTTTGGCTTCATCGTCGAGGAGCTACTGGCGCGCTGGGAGAGCGTCACCGGCGGCAATGCCGGCAAGATGGTGGGGGCGCTGCAGCTCCAGCTGGGTGGCTGGCGCTGGGCCGCGGATACCGACGCGTCCTTCTACTTCGTGTGCCTGCTGCTGGCCGTGGCCTGCACCCTGGGGGTGCTGAACCTGCTGCGCTCGCCCACCGGCCGCGCCTTCGTGGCGATCCGCGATTCCGAGATCTCGGCGCAGAGCATGGGCATCCACCTGGCCTATTACAAGACCCTGTCCTTTGCGATCTCGGCGGCGCTGGCAGGGGTGGGCGGGGCGCTGTATGCGCACAAGATCCGCTTTCTCTCGCCCGACCAGTTCAACATCCTGCAGAGCATAGACCTGCTGCTGATGATCGTGATCGGCGGCCTGGGCTCGGTGCATGGCGCCTTTCTGGGCGCGATCTTCCTGATCACGATGCCGCAGCTGATCGCGCTGATGAAGGACGGCCTGCCCGCCGCCATCGGCCAGGCGCCGGGCCTGCAGGCCGCGGTCTATGGCCTGGTGCTGATCGCCTTCGTGCTCTTCGAGCCGCTGGGCTTGTACGGCCGCTGGCTGAAGGCGCGCACCTGGCTGCAGCTGTTTCCCTTTTACCGCCGCGGCCTGTTCAAGCGCCAGAAGGCCTTCCAGAAATCGGACCGGCTGAAATGAGCGCACGCACCGAAGCCGACGTCCTGCTCGCCGCGCATGGGCTGAGCCTGCGCTTTGGCGGCGTGCTGGCGGTCAACCAGGTCAGCTTCGAGCTGCGGCGCGGCGAGGTGTTCACGCTGATCGGCCCGAATGGTGCCGGCAAGACTACGGTTTTCAACCTGATCAGCCGCATCTACCAGCCCAGCAGCGGCGAGATCCGCTACAAGGGTCAGGTCTTGACCCAGGTGGCGCCGCATCGGGTGGCGCGCCTGGGCATTGCGCGCACCTTCCAGAACATCGAGCTGTTCGAGCATGCCAGCGTGCTTCAGAACCTCTTGATCGGCCGCCATGTGCACCATCGCCGCAGCCTCTGGCGCGAATGGCTGTTCACCGCGCGCGTGCGCGAGGCCGAGCGGCAGACGCGCCGCAAGGTGGAGGAGGTGATCGACTTCCTGGACCTGCAGCATTACCGCGACACCCTGGTGGCGGGCCTGCCCTACGGGGTGCGCAAGGTGGTGGAGCTGGCACGCGCGCTGGCCACCGAGCCCGAGCTGCTGCTGCTGGACGAACCCTCCTCGGGCCTGAACGTGGAGGAGACCGGCGACATGGCGTTCTGGATCGAGGACATCCAGCGCGACCTGGGCATCACGGTGCTGATGGTGGAGCACGACATGGGCCTGGTCTCCAAGGTTTCGGACCGCGTGCTGGCGATGAACCAGGGCGAGGTGCTGGCGCTGGGCACGCCGGCCGAGGTGCAGGCGCACCCGGGGGTGGTCGAGGCCTATCTGGGCAGCGCCGCCGCTGCCAGCTCGCTGCGGAGGCCCAGGCCATGAGCAGCACGAGCGCCGAGCCCATCCTCACGCTTGCCAATGTGGAGAGCGCCTACGGCCCCATCAAGGCGATACGCGGCGTGAGCCTGCAGGTGCGTGCGGGCGAGATCGCCACCGTGCTGGGGCCCAATGGCGCGGGCAAGAGCACGATTCTGAAGACCATCTCGGGCATCCTCGATCCGCGCAAGGGCAGCATCAGCTTCCTGGGCCACGACATCACGGCGCAGGACCCGGCGGCCATCGTGCGCGCCGGTCTCAGCCATGTGCCCGAGGGCCGCGAGGTGTTTGCGCTGCTGAGCGTGCGCGACAACCTGCTGATGGGCGCCTACACGCGCAGCGACCGCGACGGCGTGGCGCGCGATCTGGAAGTGGTGTGCGGCTACTTCCCCATCCTGCGCGAGCGCATGGCGCAGCCGGCCGGCCTGCTCTCGGGCGGCCAGCAGCAGATGCTGGCGATCTCGCGTGCACTGATGGCCAGGCCGCAGCTGATGCTGCTGGACGAGCCCAGCCTGGGCCTTTCGCCCAAGCTGACCAAGGAGATCTTCGAGATCGTGGTGCGTATCAACCGCGAGCGCGGCACCACCGTGCTGCTGGTGGAGCAGAACGCCAATATGGCGCTGAACGCGGCCGACTACGGCTATGTGCTGGAGAACGGCCGCATCGTGATGGAAGACGCTTGTGAGAACCTGCGTGAGAAGGACGACATCAAGGAGTTCTACCTCGGCATGAAGGAAGGCGGCGCGCGTGGCGAGCGGCGTTGGAAGAAGAAGAAGACCTGGCGCTAGCCCGGATACCTATTGAGGCGAGCGAGCATGAGCAATCTCTGGGACGCAATGCAGCCGGTGGAGCGCCAAGCGGTGTCGGTGGCGGGCGAGACCCTGCCCCAGCTGTTCTGGAATGCCTGTGCCGAGCGCGGCGCCAGGGTGTTTCTGCGCGAGAAGAAGCTGGGCCTGTGGGCGGCCTGGAGCTGGGCGCAGACCGGCGTGGCGGTGCGCGAGATCGCGATGGGGCTGGCGGCGCTGGGCTTCAGGCCGGGCGATTGCGCTTCCATCCTGGCCAACACGGTGCTGCCCTGGCTGCTGGCCGATCTGGGCATCCAGACGGCAGGCGGCGTCACCAACGGCATCTACCCCACCGATGCGGCCAGCCAGGTGCAGTATCTGTGCGCGGATTCATCGACCACGATCCTGTTCGTGGAGGACGAGGAGCAACTCGACAAGGCCCTGGAGGTGCGCGCCGCGCTGCCGCTGCTGCGCCACATCGTCGTGTTCGACATGGCCGGGCTGCAGCGCTTTGCCGATCCGATGGTGATGAGCCTGGCGGCGCTGCGCGAACTGGGGCGATCCTATGACGCCATGCACCCGCAGCTGTTTGCCGAGCGCCTGGCATCGCGCCATGGCGGCGATCTGGCCATTCTGGTCTATACCTCGGGCACGACAGGCAAACCCAAGGGCGCCATGCACAGCCATGCCGGCCTGGTCTACAGCATGCGCATGGTGGTGCGTGGCCTGCCGCAGGATGGGCGCGACGAGCGCATGTGCTTTCTGCCGCTGTGCCATATCGCCGAACGCTTGGTGGGTGCCTACGCCTCGCTGTACGCCGGCGCGGTGCTGAACTTCGTGGAGAACCCGGCCACCGTGGCCGAGAACGTGCGCGAGATCGCCCCGACGCTGTTCTTCGCGGTGCCGCGGGTGTGGGAGAAGTTCTACTCGGGTGTCGCGATCGCGATCAAGGAGGCGTCGCCTTTGCAGCAGGCCGTGTACGCCTGGGGCCTGGGCGTGGGCACGCGCGTGGCCGAGTTGGTGCTCGCCGGGCGGCCCGTGCCGGCGGGCTTGAAGCTGGAGTTCCGGCTGGCACGCCTGCTCGCTTTGGACAATGTGCGCAAGATGCTGGGCATCCATCGCTGCCGGGCCCTGCTCACCGGCGCGGCACCGATCTCGCCGGAGCTGATCCGCTGGTATCTCTCGCTGGGCGTGCCGATGCTGGAGGGCTGGGCCCAGACCGAGTCTTGCGCGCTGGGCACCATCATGCGGCCCGACGCGATGCGGCCGGGCACCATCGGTGTGGCGGCCGACGGCGTGGAGCTCAGGCTGGATCCGCAGACGCAGGAGTTGCTGATGCGCGGCCCGAATGTCTTCATGGGCTATCTGAACCAGCCCGAGAAGACCGCCGAGACGATAGACAGGGAAGGCTGGCTGCATACCGGTGACGTGGGCACGGTAGACGCGCAGGGCTTCTTCCGCATCACCGACCGCATGAAGGACATCATCATCACTGCCGGCGGCAAGAACATCACGCCCAGCGAATGGGAGAACGAGCTGAAGTTCTCGCCCTACATCACCGACGCGGTGGTGATCGGTGACAAGCGCCCCTATCTCAGCGTGTTGATCATGATCGACCAGGAGAACGTCGAGAAGTTCGCCCAGGATCGCGATGTGCCCTTCTCCAACTACGCCAGCCTGACCCGTGCACCGGCGGTGCGCGAGCTGGTGCAGGGCGAGATCGACAAGGTCAACAAGCAGTTCGCCCGCGTGGAGCAGATCAAGCAGTTCCGCCTGCTGGAGACCCAACTTGGCGCCGAGGACGATGAACTGACGCCCACCATGAAACTCAAGCGCGCCTTTGTGCAGCGCAAGTACGCCGACTTGATTGAATCCATGTACCGCAGCTAGCCTTAGCTTCCATCCTCACAGGCCAAACCAGGAGACACCACCATGAAGAAACGCCTGTTCCTCCTTGCCAGCCTTGCGCTGGCCGCCGGCATGGCTCAGTCGCAGACGCAGGGCGTCAGCAAGACCGAGATCACCGTGGGTTCGATCCAGGACTTGTCCGGGCCGCTGGCGGGCTACGGCAAGCAGGTGAGGGCGGGCATGCAGCTGCGCGTGGACGAGCTCAACGAGCAGGGCGGTGTGCACGGGCGCCGCATCGTGCTGAAGATCGAGGATTCCGGCTACGACCCCAAGAAGGCGGTGCTGGCGGCGCAGAAACTCGTCAATCAGGACAAGATCTTCATCATGGCCGGCCATATCGGTACCGCGCAGAACCTGGCGGCCATGCCGGTGCAGTTTGAGAAGAACGTCATTAACTTCTGGCCGCTCACCGCCGCGCGCGAGATGTACGAGCCCTTCCACAAGCTCAAGTACTCGTTCGCCGTGCCCTATTACGAGCAGATTCGTCTGATGGCGCCCAAGCTGGCGAGCGAGAAGGGCCTCAAGCGCGTTTGCACCATCTACCAGGACGACGACTTCGGCCTGGAGGTGCTGCGTGGCGCCGAGGCCGGCATCAAGGGCATGGGCATGGAGCTGGCCGAGAAGACCAGCTTCAAGCGCGGCGCCACCGAGTTCTCCTCGCAAGTGGCCAAGCTCAAGGCCGCCAATTGCGAGATGGTGGTGCTGGGCACCATCATCCGCGAGACCATAGGAACCATTGCGGAGTCCCGCAAGACGGGCTTCAATCCGGTCTTCCTGGGCTCCAGCGCGGCCTATACCGACCTGATCCACAAGCTCGGCGGCAAGGCGATGGACGGCATGTATGCGGCCATGGCCACGCAACATCCCTATCTGGACGAGGCCTCGCAGCCGATCCGCTTCTGGGCCACCAAGTACAAGACCAAGTTCGGCGACGATCCGACGGTGTTCTCGGTCTATGGCTATCTGATCATCGATGGCTTCATCCGCGTCGCCCAGAAGGTCGGGCCGAATCTGACGGTAGAGGGCTTCATCAAGGCCATGGACGGCATGACCTTCCCTCCCGATATCTTTGGTAGCGCCGAAGGCAGCTATACGGCCACCAAACGCTTGGGCAGCAATGCGGCCCGCCTGTCCCAGATCCAGGATGGGCGCTGGAAGGTGGTGTCCGACTATGTGAAGTAAGCGCAGCGCATGGCGCGAGACAGGGGCGGCGCAGCCGCCCCTGTCAATTTCTTCGCC
>NZ_JBBHJW010000006.1:0-350414 GCF_037482845.1 Paucibacter soli | reverse complement strand
GGCATCACAACCACCTCATGCGCAGGCACATCGCCTTTCTTCACACTTCGCCCGTCCACGTCGAGACCTTCGGGCGCCTTATCAAGGCCGCCGATCCGACGCTCGAGGTCGAGCATGTCGTCGCCGAAGTCCTCCTGACCGATGCCCAGCGCCTCGGCGCAAGCGCCCCCTCGCTCGTCAAGCGCGTCCAGGATGCAATGGTGGACGCCGCCTCCAACGGCGCAGCGCTCGTGATCTGCACATGCTCAACCATTGGTGGCGCGGCCGAGCGAACGCCGACAAGCGCTGGCTTTGCAGCTATCAGGATCGACCGTGCCATGGCCGACCGCGCCGTCGCGCTCGGGCCGCGAATCTTGCTCGTCGCCGCGCTCGAAAGCACACTCGGCCCTACCGCAGAGCTCATTCACGAGTCAGCGGCTGCCCTGCGATCCGAGGTCGAACTCGAACTCCTGCTTGTTGCCGGCGCGTGGTCGCACTTCTTGCAGGGTGATCGCACTGCGTATGCCGAAGCAGTCGCCGCGGCCGTTCGTGCGGCCACGTCGAGGGCCAGTGTCGTGGTCCTGGCTCAGGCCTCCATGGCACCGGCCGTGGAACTTCTGAGCGACCTAGACGTGGAGGTTCTTGCCAACCCTCTGCTTGGCGTGCAGAGCGCTCTGGCGTACTTGCGCTGTGACGCCTAACCTTCGTTGCACCCGACCTGCTGCGACGGGCTTCGCCCGCTTCGTCAGGTTGGCCTGCGGCGGCGAAACGGCGCAAAGCGTGATGGGGGCCTTGACATATTCGCAGCGCCTGGTGGCTGCCTTTAGAGATCAGCGGTCAGGCTTGCGCCGGCAAGTGGCATCGCGCCGCCTTGCTGATGGTGAGAGGCGGCGCCGGATCTCAGTGGCTGGCGGCCTCCCCGGGTTCAGGCTTGTCGGACGGCACGGTGTGCGGCGCTGCTGATGATGATGATGATGATGCGCACTCGGCTCGCATGCGTCGGCTCAGGATCACCCTGGGCTGGCCGCAACTGCAGCGCCACACCGGGCGTGTGGGTGGAGGCTCGGGTGGAGCGAGCTGCCTGGGCAGCCTCTGCGTGAGCTGCAGCAGGCACAGGGTGCGGCGGCTGTTGTGGTGCAGGAAGCCGAAGTTGCGGGCCCGCTGCAGGCCGCGCGTGAGCACGTGCTGCAGCAGCAGCCACAGGAAGTCTGCGCCGGGGATGGTGCGGCGCGCGGCCTTGCCGGTCTTGGCATCACGCCAGCGGTAAGTCACCTGGCCGTCTTTGCAGCTCAGGATGTCGGATTCCTGGATCACGCCCCGGTATAGGTAGCGGCCCAGATAGCGCAGCGCGGCCTGGCCATCGCCTACGGACTTGCAGTCCACCACCCATTGAGCCGGCAGCTCGGGCGGCAGGGGCAGCCCGGCCAGCGGGAGGGCGGCCTTGATCTTGAGCGTGTCCCAGGCGCGGTGGCCGCAGGTGCAAGCCGCCTGCGACACTCAAGCCACGGCCTCAGCCTCAGCCGCTAAAGTGCAGCCATGAGCAGCGCCCCCGCTTCGGACCTCCGCTTCCCTTCCATCGACGGCCTGCGCGCCTTTGAAGCCACCGCCCGGCTGGGCAGCCTTGAGCGCGCCGCCGAGGAGCTCTGCATCAGCGCCAGCGCGGTCAGCAAGCGCATCAGCACGCTGGAAGAGCTGCTGGGCCTGACGCTCTTGATGCGCACCGCCAAGCCGCTGGCCTTGAGTGCGGCCGGCAAGGAGTATCTGGAGCAGGTGCGCGCCGCGCTCGCGCTGCTGGCCGCCGTGCCCCTGCACCAGCGCAGCGCCCAGCGCCTGGAGCGCCTGCGCATCACCGTGCCGCCCACCTTCGCGCGCCAGATCCTGGTGCCGGCCCTGCCCGAGTTCAGCGCCGCACATCCCGAGCTGGAACTGGAGCTGGTGCTCTCGATCCCGTATCTGGACGAGACCAGCCCGCCGGCCGATGTGGAGGTGCGGCATGGCGACATGATGGAGGGTCAGGTCTTGCTGCGCGACGTGGTCACGCCGATGGCCGCGCCCAGCCTGCTGGCGCGCATGCCGCCGCTGCGCCAGCCCGCCGACCTGCTTGACTGGCCGCTGCTGCGCACGCCGCTGGAGCCCTGGGCGCCCTGGCTGCGCGCCGCCGGGCTGGCCTGGCCCGAGCCCGCCAGCGGCACGCGCTTCGTCGACCTGGGCCTGACCCTGGAGGCCGCGGTGTGCGGCCAGGGCGTGGCGCTGGGGCGGCCGACGCTGGCCGGCCCCTATCTGCACAGCGGCGCGCTGCAGCGGCTCTTCCCCTTGAGCGTGCCGGCCGCCAAGTGCTACGGCCTGCTGCTGCACAGCGGCTCGGGCGCGGCGGCCGCCTTTGCCGCCTGGCTGCGCGGCCACTGCCGGCGCCTGCAGGTGCAGCAGACGGAATAAGTTTCAGCCGGCGCCTGAAGAACTTTCCCGGCGCTCCGCGGCCCAGGCCCTAGCATGCGTTCCAACCCAAGGAGAGCCCCATGCCCGTGATCACCTGCATCGAAGATCTGCGCCTGCTGGCCCAGCGGCGCGTGCCGCGCATGTTCTACGACTATGCCGATTCGGGCTCCTGGACCGAGAGCACCTACCGCGCCAACTCGGCCGATTTCCAGGCCATCAAGCTGCGCCAGCGCGTCGCCGTGAACATGGAGAACCGCAGCACCGCCACCACCATGGTGGGCCAGCGCGTGGCGATGCCGGTGGCGATCGCGCCCACCGGCCTGACCGGCATGCAGCACGCCGACGGCGAGATCCTGGCGGCCCGGGCGGCCGAAAAGTTCGGCATCCCGTTCACGCTTTCGACCATGAGCATCTGCTCGATCGAGGACGTGCGCGCCCACACCAAGGCGCCGTTCTGGTTCCAGCTCTATGTGATGCGCGACCGCGACTTCATCGCCCGCCTGATCGAACGTGCCCGCGCCGCCCAGTGCAGCGCCCTGGTGCTGACGCTGGACCTGCAAATCCTGGGCCAGCGCCACAAGGACATCAAAAACGGCCTGTCCGCGCCGCCCAAGCCCACCCTCGCCAACCTCATCAACCTGATGACCAAGCCGCGCTGGTGTCTGGGCATGCTGGGCACGCCGCGCCGCCAGTTCGGCAATATCGTCGGCCATGTGAAGGGGGTCGAGAACATGGGCTCGCTGGCCGAGTGGACCGCCAAGCAGTTCGATCCCCAGCTCAGCTGGGCCGACGTCGCATGGATCAAGCAGCGCTGGGGCGGCAAGCTCATCCTCAAGGGTATCCAGGACGTCGAGGACGCGCGCCTGGCGGTGGCCTCCGGCGCCGACGCGCTGATCGTCAGCAACCATGGCGGGCGCCAGCTCGACGGCGCCGAATCCAGCATCCATGCGCTGCCGGCCATCGTCGATGCGGTAGGCTCGCAGATCGAGGTGCATATGGACGGCGGCATACGCTCGGGCCAGGACGTGCTGAAGGCCTGGGCCCTGGGCGCGCGCGGCACCTATATCGGCCGCGCCTTCCTCTACGGCCTGGGCGCGCTGGGCGAGGCCGGCGTGACGAAGGCCCTGGAAATCATCCACAAGGAGCTCGACCTGACCATGGCCTTCACCGGCCATACCCAGCTGCAGAACGTCGGGCGCGAGATTCTGCGCTAGTCCGCCACGCGGTTGCGGCCGGCCTGCTTGGCGCGGTAAAGCGCCTGGTCGGCGCGCGAATACAGCAGCTCTGCGCTGTCGCCGGCTTGCAGCGGTGCCACGCCACAGCTGATGGTCAGCACCGGCTGCACCTCGCTGGCGCGGTGCGGCAGGCCCAAGGCCTGCACGGCGGCACAGGCACGCTGGGCCACGACCATGGCGCCATCCAGATTGGTCGCTTCCAGCAGCAAGGCGAACTCCTCGCCGCCCAGACGGGCCGCCAGGTCCTCGGGGCGGCGTGCCAGGGCGTGCAGGCAGCGCGCCACCGCCTGCAGCGCCTGGTCGCCGGCCGGATGGCCGTAGCTGTCGTTGTAGCGCTTGAAGAAGTCCACATCCACCAGCACCAGCGCGCCACCGCGGCCATGCCGTTGATGCACGGCCAGCAGGCGCGCCAGGCATTCGTCGAACTTGCGCCGATTCGGCAGCGCGGTCAGCACATCGGTGGTGGACTGGGCGGTCAGCTCCACCATCTGCTGGCGCACCAGCTGGATCATGCCGTTGGCATATTGCGCGAGCCGGCCGATCTCGTCCTGGCCCGAGACCTCGAGCTGGCCGGCCCAGTGGTTGCTGTCGACCACCGAGCGCAGCTCCTGCTCGAGCCGGCTGAGACGGCTCACCACCAGACGGTCCACCACCACCATCATGCCCGTACCGGTGAGCAGGATCAGCAGCACCAGCCCGCGCGTCAGGTAGCCCTGGCTCTGCTGCAGGCGCTCGAGCGTGCCGCGCGCAGCGCTCATGCGCAGCAAGGCCACCGGCTGCCCGCCGATGCCAGCGACCGGCAGGTCCATGTCCAGCTCGCGCGCGTGCAGGCTCAGCGCTGGCACGCCATGGGCAAACTGTGCCTCCACCGCGGCGCCCATGCGCTCCCCCTGCGGCGCGGTATCGGCGGGCAGCAGTTGAAAGTTGAGCTTGGTCTGGCGCTGCACCGACTCCAGCATGGCCTGGGTTAGCCAGCGCCCTATCACCACGGTGCCGCGCGCCGGGCCGCTGCGATCGGAACGCAGCAGCGGCCGAAAACACAGCAGGGCGCGCGCGGTGCCGATCAGGCTCAGGCCGCAACCCGGCTGCGCGCCGCGCGCCAGCACGCTGATGTGGCCCAGCAGCCCTGCCTGCAGCTGGGCCGCATGCACCTGCATGGGCTGGGCACCCTCGGGCCCGGGCACCTCCACCTGTTCGAGCGTGCGGCCCGCCGCGTCCAGCAGGTAGAGCCAGTCGATATGGCCGGCCTGCAGCGAGGCCGCCGTCAATTCATCGCGCCGGAACTCGGGGTTCGGCTGCGCCACATGCTCGAACATGGCGGTGTAGTTGGACCAGGAGCCCAGCACCACATCGAGCTGGACCAGCTGCGCATCCAGCGCCAGCAGCAGGCGGCGCAGGTCCTTGTCGGCCTCCACGCGCTCCTGCACCAGGCCGTCCGCGAGCAATTGCTCGCGCACCACCCACACGCTCAGGCCCGCCATGGCCGACAGGATGGCCAGCAAGATAACGATGATCTTCAGGCGTAGACCCATGGCGCTTCCTCAGGCTTGCGGCCGCATGCCCGCCAGCGCAGTTTGCGCCTGTTGTGCCTGTTGCGCCGAGTCGTACAGCTGCGGCGCCACGCCATGCGAACTCAGCGCCGCGCTCAGGCGGCTGCGCGCAAAGCCGGCCGCACCGTAGCGGGTCACGTTCAGGTAGTAGCGGTCGCATAGCTCGCGCACCATCGCCGCATAGGCCTCGAGCAGCTCGGGCGCGCAGAAGAAATGGTCGTAGTTGACGATGCCCCAGACCTTGTGCGGCAGCGGTGCCAGGCGCTTCTCGACCTCGGCGCGGATCGCCTCCACATCGTCCAGCGTGCGCACCGCTAGGCGCTCGAAGTTGAGGAAGAACTGGCGCTTGGCGGCGTCATAGCTGAAGCGATCGGCCAGCGGCAGCATCAGCAGGCGCGCGCGCAGGCCCAGGCCGGCCTCTTCGAACAGCGCCGCCTCCATGGGTTTCGGCGGCACCGGCAGCAGCGGCTGGAAGCCCATCAGATCGAGCACATCCTTGTGCAGGTCCAGGCCCGGCGCCAGTTCGCTCAGCACCATGCCGGCGGCGGTAAGCCGCAGCACGCAGCGCTCGGTGACATAGAGCACCTCCTGGCCACGCCGCAGCGCCTCGCGGCCCGAGAAGGTGCGGTGCTCCACCTCGGGCACGAACTTGGGGCTGCCATCGGCCAGGAACTGGCCTACGAACACCAGCTTCTTGGTGTTCTGGCTGATGTTGATGAAGCCGCCGGCGCCGGCCAGGCGGCTGCCGAAGCGGCTGACGTTGACATTGCCCTGCGCATCCGCCTGGGCCAGGCCCAGCACCGCCAGGTCGAGGCCGCCGCCGTCGTAGAAGTCGAACTGGTAGGGCTGGTCGATCACCGCCTGGGTGTTGATGGCCGCGCCGAAGTTGAGCCCGCCGGCCGGGATGCCGCCGATCACGCCGGGCTCGGCGGTGAGGGTGATGAGGTCGATCAGATGCTCCTCGGCCGCCACCGCCGCCACGCCCTCGGGCATGCCTATACCCAGGTTCACCACCTGGCCGGACTTGAGCTCCAGCGCGGCGCGGCGCGCGATCACCTTGCGCGGGCCCAGCGCCATCGGCGTGGCGGCCGCCATCGGCACGCGCAGCTCGCCGGCAAAAGCGGGGCTGTAGGGCTCGGCAAAGGTCTGCTGGTGGTACTCGGGCTTCTCGGCCAGCACCACCGCGTCCACCAGCGCGCCGGGGATCTTGACCTGGCGCGGACTGAGGCTGCCGCGCTCGGCCAGACGCTCCACCTGCACGATCACGATGCCGCCGCTGTTGCGCACCGCCATCGCGATCGCCAGCGTCTCCAGCGTGAGCGCCTCGCGCTCCATGGTGATGTTGCCGTCGGTGTCGGCGGTGGTGCCGCGCAGCAGCGCCACGTCAATCGGGAAGGCCTTGTAGAACAGATAGTCCTCACCGTCGATGGGCATCAGCCGCACCAGCGCCTCGGTGCTGCGCGCATTCAGCGCGCCACCACCATGGCGCGGGTCGACAAAGGTGTCCAGGCCGACGCGGCTGAGGTGGCCGGGCTTGCCGGCGGCGATGTCGCGGTAGAGATGGGTGATGACGCCCTGCGGCAGGTTCCAGGCCTCGATCTCGCCGGCCAGCGCCAGGCGCTGCAGCGCCGGCACCAGGCCCCAGTGGCCGCCCACCACGCGCTTGAGCAGGCCCGCGTGGCCCAGGTGGTTGAGGCCGCGCGTCTTGCCATCGCCCTGCCCCGCCGCGTACACCAGGCTGAGCTCGCGCGGCGTGCCGGTGGCCAGAAAGCGCTGCTCCAGCGCCACCGCCAGGTTCTCGGCAAAGCCTATGCCGACGAAGCCCGAGCTGGCGACGCAATCGCCGTCCTGGATCAGCGCCACCGCGGCAGCGGCGCTCACCACCTTGCCATGCTCGCGCGCCTGCAGCGCATGGATCTGCGCAAGTCGCCCTTGTTGCTCCGGACTGCTGTGCTGCGGCATGCGGGTCTCCTCGGGGTCAGTTCTTGCCCTGTGGCTATTCTGGCTCGGCCAGCGCCGCGCGCAGTGCGTTCGTCGCACAGCACCGATTTAGGGGCTGGAGTTTTCCTGCATCCTGACCGATAACTTACTGACACGAAGCTGACGCCATCTGGCGCCCGCGTGAAACTCGGAGGCCGCCATGCAGCTCAAGCAACTTGGTCAGGTGAAGCGCTGGATGGTCCTGCACGCGCATCGCCATCCGGTCGAACTGGCGGTCTGGAACCTGGTGCTGACCTGCTGGCTGATGGGCTGGATGGGCATGCCGGGCGCCATGCTGATCGAGGAATGGGAGGCCTTGCCGGCCTGCCTGCTCGCCACCCTGGGGCCCACGCTTTACGCCAGCGTCAGGCTGCGTCTGCACCGCCATGGGCGGCTGCGCTGCGATTGGCTGACTGCGCTGTGATCATGCCCTGCGCATGCAGGCGCAGGGCCTTCGTCTGGCGTCGCCGAGTGCGCCGGCACTCGGCTCGGTCCAGACTCAGTGGATCAGTCCGATCCACTCGCCGGCACGCTGATAGTCGCCGAACAAGCGCATCGCCAGCGCCTGCAGCGGGGCATGGTCGCTGGCATGGGCGGCCGCCAGGCGCTCGAAGGCGTAGAGGCGGTCATACAGCATGCGGGTGGGCTGCAGGGCGAGGCCCTCGCCCTGCATCAACTCCTGCAGCACCTGCAGGTCGCGCACATCCACCGGGCCGGCGATAGTCATGCCGATGTCCAGCGTCTGCTCGGGCAGCAGCGCCGGGTCCAACGACCGGCCAGCGCTGGTGAGTTGCGGGCCCTGCCATTGCCGGGCGTCAAAGAAGAACTCCAGCGGTGCCGGGCCAGCGTCTGGAACCAGGTGCAGCGGAATAATCATTGGCGGCCTCGACATCAGGGATTGCTGATGGGCTCGATGATGCCGGCCGGCCGGAAAACTTAAGCGCGAATAAGCGGGTCAAGACCCGCCATCTTCGATCAAGCCTTGGGCAGGGTGACGCCGCGCTGACCCTGGTACTTGCCGCCGCGGTCGCGATAGGAGGTCTCGCAGACCTCGTCGCTCTCGAAGAACAGCACCTGGGCACAGCCCTCGCCGGCATAGATCTTGGCCGGCAGCGGCGTGGTGTTGCTGAACTCCAGCGTCACATAGCCCTCCCACTCGGGCTCGAAGGGCGTGACATTGACGATGATGCCGCAGCGCGCATAGGTGCTCTTGCCAAGGCAGATGGTCAGCACATTGCGCGGGATGCGGAAGTACTCGACGGTGCGCGCCAGCGCAAAGCTGTTGGGCGGGATGATGCAGACATCGCCCTGGAAATCCACAAAGCTCTTTTCATCGAAGTTCTTGGGGTCCACCACGGTGCTGTGCACATTGGTGAAGATCTTGAACTCGGGCGCGCAGCGGATGTCGTAGCCATAGCTGGAGGTGCCGTAGCTGACGATCTTGCGACCGTCCACCTCGCGCACCTGGCCGGGCTCGAAGGGCTCGATCATGCCGCTGCTCTGCGCCATACGGCGTATCCACTTGTCGCTTTTGATACTCATCGGGTGTCCCTCGGGGTTTGGCGCATTTTAGGTTCCTAGAATGCGGCACCGACCATGACCCATATCAGCCTCACCCAAATGCTCGAATCCTCGCTGTGGGGCCGCCGCCTCGGCGCCGCCGAGCTGCAGCGCGTGCTGCACGAATGCCGCGAGCGCCCGGTGGCGGCGCGCGAGCTGCTGGTGCGCAGCGGCGCGAAGGCCGAGTACTGGATGGGCCTGATCAGCGGCTTCGGCAAGATGAGCGTCAGCACCGCCGACGGGCGCGAGACCACCCTGATCAGCATCGCCGCTGGCGGCTGGTTCGGCGAGGGCACCTTGATCAAGCATGGCCACTGGCAGTACGACGCGGTGGCGCTGCGCGATTGCCGCGTCGCGCTGATGCCGCGCGAGACCTTCGAATGGCTGCGCGCGACCAGCCTGCCCTTCAATCACTATCTGCAGCAGCTGATGAGCGCCCGCATGGGCAGCTTCATCGCCCGGCTCAGCCACGACCGCCTGCTCGACTCCACCGAACGCGTGGCGCGTTGCCTGGCCAGCTTCTTCAACCCCGAGCTCTATCCCGAGCCGGGCCAGTTCCTGGAACTGAGCCAGTCCGAGCTGGGCCAGCTGGCCGGCGTGTCGCGCCAGCGCGCCAATATCGCCCTGCATCAGTTGGAGGACGCCGGCCTGCTCGGCACCGAGCGGCGCGGCATCAAGGTGCTGGATCTCGACGGGCTGCGCAACTACACCTCGCCGGCCTGAGCCGCTTCAGCTCAGCGTAAGGTTAAGCCGTCGAAGCGCAGCCGGCCATCGGGGCCCAGCTTGAAGCCCTGCACATGCTTGCGCACCGCCACGGTCAGCTGGCCATGGGCGATCACACTCCAGGGTAGCTGGGCCATCGCGATGCGCTGCGCCTTGGCATAAAGCTGCTGGCGCCGGCCCTGGTCGAGCGTCTGTCTGGCCTGCTGGATGGCCTCGTCATAGGCCTTGTCGCAAAAGAAGCTGGCACTGGCGGCGCCGCAGGCCAGCTGGCCGGCGGTATCGGCAGGCTCGGGTTCGCCGTTCCAGCCCAGCAGCGCGGTGTCGTGCTCGCCGGCATCGATGCGCTTCAGGTACTCACCCCATTCATAGCTGACGATGCGCGAGTGCACACCGATCTTGGCCCAGTCGGCCTGGATCATCTGCGCCATCAGCTGTGCATTCGGGTTGTAGAAGCGCTGCACCGGCATGGCCCAGAGCGTCAGGTTCAGCTCGCTGACGCCGGCGCGCTTGAGCAGTTCGCGCGCCTGCTCGGGCGCATAGGGCACGGGCTTGAGCGTGGCGTCGTGCGCCCAGCTGGCGCGCGGCATGGTCGAGACCGCCAGCTCGCCGGCCGCGCCGAACACGGTCCTGACCAGGGTGGGCTTGTCGATCGCCATGTCCAGCGCCTGCCGCACCGCCAGCTGGTCCAAGGGCGGCTTCTTCAGGTTGAAGGCCAGGAAGCCCACGTTCAGGCCCGCTGCGCTGGCGAAGACTATCGCCGGGTCCTTGGCCAGCTCCTGCACATCAGCGGCGCTGGTGAGCGCGGCGATGTCGCATTCGTTGCGGCGCAGGCGCTGCGCGCGCACATTGCGGTCCACCGTGATGGCATAGACGAGCTGGTCGACCAGCGCGGTATCGCGGCGGAAATAGTCGGGGTGGCGCTGGTAGCGCAGCACGCTGTCGGGCTGGAAGCTCTTGAACATGAAGGGCCCGGTGCCCACCGGCAGCTGCGCGATCTGCGCGGCCTTGCCGGCCTTCAGCAGCTGGGCGCCGTATTCGGCCGACTGCATGGCGGCGAAGGCAAAGCTCAGCATGCTGAGGAAGGAGGCATCGACGCTGGCGAGCGTGATCGCCACCTCGTCGTCGGCCAGCCGCTCCACCTTGCTGATCAGCTTGCCCCAGCCCAGCGAGAGCACATAGGGCGAGATGGTCGGATAGGCCTGCTGGAAGGGATGCTTGGGGTCGAGTAGGCGGCCGAAGGTGAACAGCACGTCGTCGGCATTGAAGTCGCGCGTGGGCGTGAACCAGGGCCTGCGGTGGAACTTCACGCCGTGGCGCAGCTTGAAGCGCAGCTGGCGCCCATCGGCGCTGATGCGCCAGCTTTCGGCCAGGCCCGGGATCAGCTTGCCGCTGCCGCGCTCGGCCTCCAGCAGGCCGTCGAAGACCGGCTGGCTCGCCACATGGTCGATGCCCGAATCGGTGTTGGCCGGATCAAAGGTCTTGGGGCTGCCGCTGGCGCAGAAGCGCAGCGTGCTGGCCTGGGCCAGCGTGGTGGCGAGGAGAGAAACCAGCAACAGCTTGCAAATCCGCGCCATCACAGCTCCTATCAATGTTGCAGTGCCGGCACGGTGATCTCGCCCGGCACCGCCTTGCGTGCAAACAAGGTGTACATGGTGGGCACCACGAAGATCGTCAACAGCGTGCCCAGGCTCATGCCGCCGACGATCACCCAGCCGATCTGCTGCCGGCTCTCGGCGCCGGCGCCGGAGGCCAGCGCCAGCGGCAGCGCACCCAGCACCATCGCGCCGGTGGTCATCAGGATGGGGCGCAGGCGCAGCGCCGCTGCCTCCACCACCGCGTCCATGGTGGCGCGGCCCTGCTGGCGCAGCTGGTTGCTGAACTCGACGATCAGGATGCCATGCTTGGTGATCAGGCCCACCAGCGTGATCAGGCCGATCTGCGAATAGACATTGAGCGTGCCGCCCGACCATTGCAGCGCCAGCAGCGCGCCCACCATCGACAGCGGCACCGAGAGCAGGATCACGAAGGGGTCGACAAAGCTTTCGAACTGCGCCGACAGCACCAGGAAGATGAACAGCAGGGCCAGCACGAACACCAGGCCCAGCGCACCCGAGGAGGACTTGTACTCGCGCGACACGCCGTTGAGCTCGGTGGCATAGCCGGCGGGCAGGGTGCGCTGCGCGATCTCGTCCATCTTCAGCAGCGCCTCGCCCAGCGCATAGCCGGGCGCCAGGCCGGCGGTGATGGAAACCGAGCGGCGCTGGTTGAAGTGGTTCAGCTCCTTGGGGCTGACCGCCTCGCTGACCTTCACCAGCGCGGACAGCGGCACCAGCGCATCGCCCTTGCCGCGCACGAACAGGCGCCCGATCTGCTGCGGCGTGCTGCGCTGCTGCGACTCGGTCTGCACCAGCACGTCGTACTGCTCGGCATCGCGCTTGTAGCGCGTCACCGCGCGGCTGCCCAGCATGGTCTCGACGGTGCGCGCCACCTGATCGACCTGCACGCCCAGGTCGGCGGCGCGCTCGCGGTCCACCTCCAGATAGATCTCGGGCTTGTTGAGGCGCAGGTCGTTGTCGATCTGCACAAAGCCCGGGGTCTTGCCCATCTCGGCGCTGAACTGGGCCACCACCTTGGCGAGGTTCTGGTAGCTGTCGCCGGTGACGATGACGAAGTTGATGGGCCGCGAGTTGAAACCCTGCCCCAGGCTGGGCGGCGTGATCGGGAAGGCGTTCACGCCCGGTAGCTGGCTGACCTGCGGGATCAGGCCGCGCGCCAGCTCCTGCGTGCTGCGCTTGCGCTCGTCCCAGTCGACGGTACGCAGGATGGCAATGCCCTGCGACACGGTGGCACCGCCGGCGAACACAAAGCGTTTCTCGAACTCGGGGTATTGCGCGCCGATGCGCTCGATCGCGTCCAGGTAGCGCGCGGTGAATTCCATGGTGGCGCCGTCCGGCGCGGTGATCGGCATCACCACCACGCCGCGGTCCTCCATCGGCGCGAGCTCGGACTTGGCGTTCACGAACAGCCACCAGCTGCCGGCACCCGAGGCCAGCATCAGCCCCACCACCAGCCAGCGCTGGCGCAGCGCCAGGCGCAGCAGCGCGGCGTAGCGCTCGCTGATCCACACCAGCACGCGCTCCATGCCGGCATCGAAGCGCGTCGGCCGGGCGTTATGTCGCAAGAGCTTGGAGCACATCATGGGCGTGAGCGTGAGCGCCACGAAGCCCGACACCAGCACCGCACCCGCCAGCGTGAGCGCGAACTCGACGAACAGGCGGCCGGTGCGGCCCGGCGTGAAGGCCAGCGGCGCGAACACCGCCACCAGGGTCAGCGTCATCGCCACCACCGCAAAACCGATCTCGCGCGCGCCCTTGAACGCGGCCTGCAGCGGCGCCAGGCCCTCCTCGATATGGCGGAAGATGTTCTCCAGCACCACGATGGCATCGTCCACCACCAGGCCGATCGCCAGCACCAGGGCCAGCAGCGTCATGGTGTTCACGGTGAAGCCGGCCGCCGCCATGATGGCGAAGGCGCCGATCAGGCTGACCGGAATCGTCACCAGCGGGATGATGGAGGCGCGCAGGGTGCGCAGGAACACGAACACCACCAGGGCCACCAGCACCACCGCCTCGGCAATGGTGTGGTAGACCGACTGGATCGAGCGGTCGATGAAGATGGCGTTGTCGCTGGCCGGGCGCACCACGATGCCCGCCGGCAGGTCCTGCTGCAGGCGCGGCAGCATCGCGTTCACCGCCGCCGAGACCTCGAGCGGATTGGCGGTGGCCTGCTTGATCACGCCCAGCGAGACCGCCGGCAGGCCGTTCAGGCGCACGCGCGAGCGCTCACTGGCGGCGGCCTCGGCGATGCGGGCCACATCCTTGAGTCGCACCACGCTGCCGTTCACCTGGCGTAGCGCGACCTCGGCGAACTCGGCCACGCTGTTGAGATCGGTGCGCGCGGTGACGTTGAATTCGCGCTGCTGGCTCTCGATGCGGCCGGCCGGCACCTCCAGGTTCTGGCGCCGCAGCGCGTCCTCCACGTCCTGCACGGTGAGCTTGTAGGCGGCCAGGCGGTCGGCATCGAGCCAGATGCGCATCGCGTAGCGACGATCGCCGCCGGTCTCCACGTCGGCCACGCCGGGGATGGTCTGCAGGCGCGGCTTGACGATGCGGTTCACCACATCGCTGACCTGCAGCGGGTCCAGGGTCTCGCTGGTGAACACCATGCGCAGCGTCGGCTGGGCATCGGCCTCGACCTTGGCGATGACCGGCTCGTCCACCGCGGTGGGCAGGCGAAAGCGCACGCGTGCGACACGGTCGCGCACATCGGCGGCGGCGTTGTCGGGGTTCTTCTCGAGCTTGAAGCGCACCGTGATCTGGCTCGACTCGGAGCGCGAGATCGAGCTCACGATGTCCACACCCTCGATGCCGGAAATCGAATCCTCCAGCGGCTTGGTGACCTGACTCTCGATCACCTCCGAGGAGGCGCCGGTGAGGCGGGTGTTGACCGTCACCACCGGTTCGTCGATGCGCGGATATTCGCGCAGCGAGAGCTTGCTGAAGGAGACAAAACCCACCAGCACCAGCAGCAGTGACATCACCGTGGCGAAGACGGGGCGGCGGATCGCGATTTCGGACAGGCGCATGGCATCTGCCCCTTAGCGGCTGGCTGCCGAAGCCGCAGCATTGGCGGCGGTGCCGCCCTGCTTGTCCACGTCGACCAGCTTGACCGCCTGGTTTTCGCCACGCGTCAGGCGCGACTGGCCGGCGGTGACCACCCAGTCACCGGCCTTGAAGCCGTCCAGCACCTCGACCTTGCCGGGCACGCGCAGGCCCAGGCGCGCCTCCAGCCGCTGCACCTGCTTGCCGCCCGCAGCATCCACCAGCTTGAACAGATATTGCTTGCCGCCCAGCGGCACGAGTGCCTCCTCGGGCACCACCAGGGCCCGCTCACGCGTGGCGAACACCACGCGCACGCGCGCGAACAGGCCCGAGCGCAGCGCGCTGCCGAGGCTGTCCAGGCGCGCACGCACCAGCATCGAACGTCCACCCACATCCAACTGGGTGTCGAGCGCCTCGACCCTGGCCGTGAAGCTGCGCCCGGGCAGCGCATCCAGCGAGAGTTCTACCGGCTGGCCGAGCCTCAAGCTGGGCACATAGCGCTCGGGCAGGCGGAAGTCCACCCACATCGAGGAGGCATCCTCGACACTCAATAACTCGGCGCCGTCCTTGACGTATTCGCCCAGATTGACATTGCGGATGCCGGCCACACCGTCAAACGGCGCCAGCACCTGCATGCGCGCCAGCTGGGCGCGACTCAGCGCCACCTGGGCCTCGGCCACCTGCAGCGCCGCCAGCGCCTGATCCACCACGCTGGCGGAGACGAAGTTCTGTGCCAGCAGTTCGCGATTGCGCTGCAGCTGGGTGCGGGCAATGCCGGCCTGGGCCTCGGCCTGCTGCAATTGCGCGGCCTGCAAGGCATCGTCCAGCTGTATCAAGACCTGACCCCGGCGCACGCGCTGGCCATCGCTGAAACCGAGCTTGACGACGCGGCCGCTGACCTCGGGCTTGAGCAGCACCGACTGGCGCGCGCGCAGGCTGCCCACCGCCTGGGCATCGTCGGTAAGCGTCAGCAGCTCGACGGCGCGGCCCTCCACCGGGGTGGGGCCGCCGGCATTGCCTGCCTTGGGCGCGACGGCCGCGGCCACGCTGCCCTCGGGGCGGTGTTGCCACCAATAGGCCAGGCCACTCAGGCCCGCCAGGGCAACAAGGGCTACAACGGTGTGGGTCTTCTTGCTCAGGCTCATGCGCGCGGGTCTCCGAGCGCGCACTGTAGCGGCGATTGGCGATTTTCAGGCGCCCAGCGGCAGCACGCTGCGATCAAAGCCAGTTTTCAGGGCGCGAATAGGGCGCGTCGGGCGCCCTGCGCACAGTGGCGCTCGTCTCAGCGGCCAACCGTGGCCGCGCCCTTGTTGGCGAGCGCGTCGGCGCGCTCGTTGCCCGGGTCGCCGGCATGGCCCTTGACCCAGCGCCACTCCACCTGGTGCAGCTTGCGCAGCGCGTCCAGGCGTTGCCAGAGCTCGATGTTCTTCACCGGCTTGCCGTCGGCGGTCTTCCAGCCGCGGCGCTGCCAGCCGGCCATCCATTCGGTCATGCCCTTGCGCACATATTCGCTGTCGGTGTAGATGACGATCTGGCAGCTGCGCTTGAGCGAGGCCAGCGCCTCGATCACCGCGGTAAGCTCCATACGGTTGTTGGTGGTGTTGGCCTCGCCGCCGCACATTTCCTTCTCATGGCCGCCGGCGCTCAACCAGGCACCCCAGCCGCCCGGGCCGGGGTTGCCCTTGCAAGCACCATCGGTGTAGATGACGACGCTGGGCTTGGCAATCTGGGCCGCGGCCACTTTGGGTTCTGTCATGGATCTCGTATCAAAGAGGAAGAGGAAGGGTGAGGATGCGAATTCAAGGCCACCGCCGAGGCGCCGCGTGCCTGCCGACGCTGCTGGCGCGCCAGGCCGACCAGGCGCATGCCATGCACGCGCTTGACCGCCACCACGAAGTAGACCGCGCCCAGCACGGTCCACCAGCGCGGCCCCAGGCGTTCCAGCCATTGCCAGCGCGCCAGCCAGGCCGCGCTGCGCAGCGGCGGCCGGTAGCAACCGAACTGCGCCTGCTCGACCTCGAAGCTGAGCAGGCGCAGCCAGTCGCGCAAGCGCCAGTAGCCGATGAAGTCACCGGCGCGCGGCAGGAACAGGGGCGGATCGCGACGCAGCCGGAAACGGCTGGCCAGGCGCCCCAGATTCTGCCTCAAGCCCCACAGGCTGGCCGGGTTCAGGCCCAGGATGACCAGCCGCCCCTCCGGACGCAGCACGCGCTCGACCTCGCGCAGCGTCAGGTGTGGGTCGAGCGCCAGCTCCAGCGCATGCGGCAGCACCACCAGGTCCAGGCTGCTGGACTCAAAGGGCAAGGCATCGAACTCGCAGTGCAGCGACACCGCCGCCGGGCGCTCGTCCAGGGGCCAGTCGAGCAGGGTCTGCTCGAGCGAATCGAGCGCCAGCCAGCGGTGCGGCATGCGGTTGCCGCGCAGGCTCTGCAGCTCGGGCAGGCCCAGCTGCAGGGCGTGAAAGCCAAACAGATCGGCCACTGCCTCGTCCAGCCGCGCCTGCTCCCAGGCCAGCAGATAGCGCCCGGGCGGCGTCTGCAACCAGGCGGCGAGCTCTACAATTTGGGATTCGCGTGTCATCGCCCTTGCCGCATTACTGCATTACTTCTACTCGCTTGCGCACTGCATGAACCTGGCCACCCTGCATCTGGTCCCCATCAGCGCCTTCAAGGACAACTACATCTGGATGCTGCATGACGGCGTTCAAGCCCTGGTGGTTGATCCAGGCGATGCCGCGCCGGTGCTGCAGGCATTGCGCTCCCTGTCGCTGCGCCTAGCGGGCATTCTAGTGACCCATCACCACGCCGATCATGTGGGCGGCCTGGCCGAGCTGCGTGCGGTGCTGCAGGGCCAGGTCTGGGGGCCGGCCGGCGAGGTCATTCCAGGTCCCTATGAGCCGCTCAGCGGCGGCGCTAGCCTGACGCTGCTGGGCCAGCGCCTGCGCGTGCTGGACGTGCCCGGCCACACCGCCGGTCATATTGCCTTCGTGCTGGACGCGCCCAGCGACGGCTCGGCGCCGCTGCTGTTCTGCGGCGACACCCTGTTCTCCGGCGGCTGCGGCCGGCTGTTCGAGGGCAGCGCGGCGCAGCTGCTGGCCTCGCTGCAGCAGCTGGCGGCACTGCCGGGCGACACGCGGGTTTGCTGCGCGCATGAATACACCTTGTCGAATCTGCGCTTTGCGCGGACCATAGAGCCCGCCAACCAGGCCCTGCAGCAGTACCAGGCCTGGTGCGAGGCGCAGCGTGCGGCCGGCCTGCCCACCCTGCCCTCCACCCTGACACGCGAACTTGAGATCAACCCGTTCCTGCGTTGCACGGCCGCCGACGTGATCGCCTCGGCACTGCGATGGCGCAGCGAACACCAGCAGGTCCCCAGTGCCGCCGACGCTTCGCCGCTCGCGGTATTCGCCAGCTTGCGGCAATGGAAGAACGACTATCGATGAGCATGCTATTGAGCCCTCCCAGGCAAGTCCTGACCCTCGCAAGCCTGGTGGCCGCCCTGCTGCTGGGCGCCTGCGCGAGCACCGCCCCGGATGCGGGCGCGCCGACCGCCGCCGCCCCCGTTGAGAGCGTGGCCGCGGCCCTGCCGCCCAAGACCACGGACACCGCACAACAGGTGTTTCGCCAGGCCGAGAGCGAATCGATGGCCCTGCTGGAAGACAGCCTCAACCCCGGCGCCAAGATCGACCTCAACGACTCCGCCGCCCAGGCCGACCTGTGGGCGCGCATCCGCCGCGGCTTTGCCATGCCCGAGCTCGACAACGAGGGCGTGCGCCGCGCCGAGGCCTGGTACAGCGCCCGCCCGGATTACGTACAGCGCATGACCGAGCGCGGCAGCCGCTATCTGTTCCACATCGTTGAGGAAGTGGAAAAGCGCGGCATGCCCACCGAGCTGGCCCTTCTGCCCTTCGTCGAAAGCGCCTTCGTCACCGACGCCACCTCGCGCGTCAAGGCCTCCGGCATGTGGCAGTTCATGCCCGCCACCGGCCGCGATTTCGCGCTCAAGCAAAACGTGTTCCGCGACGACCGGCGCGACGTGCTGGCCTCCACGCGCGCCGCGCTCGACTACCTCGGCCGCCTGGGCAAGATGTTTGATGGCGACTGGCAGCTGGCGCTGGCCGCCTACAACTGGGGCCAGGGCAATGTCAGCAAGGCGATCGCGCGCAACCAGAAGGCGGGGCTGCCGACCGACTACGACAGCATCAAGATGCCGGACGAGACGCGCTACTACCTGCCCAAGCTGCAGGCGGTGAAGAACATCGTGCTGCGCCCCGAGGCCTATGCCCTGAGCCTCCCGCCGGTGGCCAACCACCCCTATTTCCTGTCGGTGAAGATCGAGCGCGACATGGATGTGGCCCTGGCCGCGAGTCTGGCCGGCATGAGCGAACAGCATTTCCGCCAGTTCAACCCGCAGATGAACCAGCCGGTGATACTGGCCAAGGCCGGCGGCGAGGCCGGGGGTCAGATCTTGCTGCCCTACGACAACGCCGCCGTCTTCATCGGTCAGTTGGCCGCGCACCAGGCCGTCAACCGCGGCCCGCTGGCCAGCTGGACCGCCTGGGTGGTGCCCAAGACCATGAAGCCGGCCGAGGCGGCCAAGCAGCTGGGCATGAGCGAGGCGCAGCTGCGCGAACTCAACAAGATCCCGGCACGCATGCTCGTCAAGCAGGGCTCGACCCTGCTGGTGCCGCGCACCGCACACCGCGACCAGGATGTCTCCGAGCATCTGGCCGACAACGCCAGCATGAGCCTGGCACCCGACGTGCCGCCGCTGCGGCGTGTCGCACTCAAGGCCGGCAAGGGTGAGACCGTGGCCACGGTGGCCAAGCGCTGGCGCGTCAGCCCCGGCCAGGTGGCGCAGTGGAACAAGGTGGGCGTGAAGGCGAGCTTCAAACCCGGCCAGCCGGTGGTGGTCTACACCGCCCAGGCCGAAGCCAAGCCGCCGGCATTGCGCGCCGGCGGGCGCACCGTGACGGCCATGAACGGCGCGCCGGCGATCTCGCGCCAGCTCAACCAGCGCCGCTGAAGCGCGGCGTCAGCGCCGATCCACCAGGGCATGGGCGATGGTGCCCAGGTCCACATACTCGAGTTCGCTGCCCACCGGCACGCCGCGCGCCAGGCGGGTGGAACGCAGGCCGCGCGCGCGCAGCACCTCGCCCACCACATGGGCGGTGGCCTCGCCCTCGGCGGTGAAGCTGGTGGCCAGAATGACCTCCTCCACCAGGCCGTCGGACGCGCGCTCCAGCAGCTCGGCCACGCCGATGTCCTTGGTGCTGATGCCGTCCAGCGGGCTGACGCGCCCCTGCAGCACGAAGTAATAGCCGCGGTAGGAGCCGGTGCGCTCCAGCGCCGCCTGGTCGGCCGGCGTTTCCACCACGCACAACAGCTTGGCGTCGCGCGTGGTGTCCAGACACACCGGGCACAGCGCCGCCTCGCTGAAGGTATGGCAGCGCTGGCAATGCTGGACCTGCTGGGCCGCCGCGGCGAGCGCGGCCGAGAGCCGCTGCGCGCCCTCGCGGTCATGCTGCAGCAGGTGGTAGGCCATGCGCTGCGCCGACTTCTGGCCCACACCGGGCAGGCGCCGCAGCGCCTCGATCAGTTGCTCAAGCGCGCTCAACGGCCGCTCAGAACGGGAACTTCATGCCGGGAGGCAGGGGCATGCCGGCCGTCAGCTTGCCCATCTTCTCCTGGCTCACCGCCTCGGCACGGCGCAGGCCGTCGTTGAAGGCGGCGGCCACCAGGTCCTCGAGCATGTCCTTGTCGTCGGCCAGCAGGCTGGGGTCGATGCTGACGCGCTTGACGTCGTGCTTGCAGGTCATGGTGACCTTCACCAGACCCGCGCCCGACTGGCCCTCGACCTCGATATTGCCGAGCTCGTCCTGCGCCTTCTTGAGGTTGTCCTGCATCGCCTGGGCCTGCTTCATCAGACCGGCCAGTTGACCCTTCATCATGTCAATTTCTCCTTGGAGTTCAGTGTGGTTTGATAGACCCGGGCACGATGCGCGCCGTCCGGAACTGCGTCAGCAGTTGCTGGACGAAGGGGTCCTCGAGAATGATTTGTTCGGCGCGGCGTTGCCGTGCGCGCGCCTCGGTGGCGTCGCGCAACGCGGGCGAATCCTGGGCCAGGCCGGGCTCCAGTTCGATCACGGCAGCGGCCTGCAGATGTGCGGCGAGCGCGGCCTCCAGCTTGTCCTTCAAGGCCGGCTGGCGCAGCGACTCGCGTTCCACCCGCAAACGCCAGCGCTGCGGCTGGACCTGCGCGTCTATGCCTATGCATTCGGCCTGCATGCCCAGTTCGCGCACCAGGGCCGTGACACCCAGTTGCTTGATCACGCCGGCCCAACGCTCGCCCAACGCGGTGGGCACGAGCGGGATCTCGGCGCCGGCGGTGGAGGCATAGTCGCCCTCGGCACCGGCTGGGGGGGCCTCGCCTTCGATCGCGCCGGCATCAAGCGAGGCCTCGGCCAGCGCCGCCCCCTCGTCGTCGGCCGGCGGCACATCCAGCCAGGGCGGCGGCTCGTCGCCCGCCTCGGGCGCGGGCGCGCGCTCCACCGGCTTGGGGCGCAGGCGCGCGCTCATGGGGCTGTCGGCACTGGCCGGCGCGGGGAATGGCTTGGGAACGGGCTCGCTGGCCACCGTTGCCGTCAGCGGTTTCACCGCCATGCTGGGCGCTGCGGCACGCAGCAGCGGTGCGGCAGCGGGTGCCGCCATCGCCACGGGGGCAGGTCTTGCCTGCGGCCTGGCCGAGGGCGTCACGGCGCGCTCGCCGCCATCCTCGGCGGGGCGAAAGCTAAGCATGCGCAGCAGCACCATCACCAGGCCCGCGTAGTCGTCCGGCGCCAGCGAGAGTTCAGCGCGGCCGTGCAGGGCCATGCTGTACATCACCTGGACCTCGTCGGCGGGCAACTGGGCCGCCAGGCGCTGCACCTCGGCGGTTTCGGGCTCCTGCTCGTCCAGCGCGCCCGGCGCGGCCTGGGCCACCGCCATCTGCTGCAGGGTGCTGGCCAGGTCTTCCAGCGTCCCCGCGGCCGACAGGCCCAGATCGCGCAGGCCGTCGGCCTGGGCCACCACGGCCGGGCCGTCGCTGGCGATCAGGGCATCGAGGATGGCGATCACATGGCCGCGATCCACCGTGCCCAGCATTTGGCGCACGCCGGCCTCCTGCAACTGGCCGGCGCCAAAGGCGATCGCCTGGTCGGTGAGCGAGAGCGCGTCGCGCATCGAACCGCGCGCTGCGCGTGCGAGCAGGCGCAGCGCGCCGGGCTCGGCCGGCACTTGCTCGGCCTGCAGCACCTGGGTCAGGTGCGACAGCACGTTTTGCGGCGCCATCGGGCGCAGATTGAACTGCAGGCAGCGCGACAAAACGGTCACCGGCACCTTCTGGGGGTCAGTCGTTGCCAGCACGAACTTCAGGTAGTCGGGCGGCTCCTCCAGCGTCTTCAGCATGGCGTTGAAGGCGGTGTTGGAAAGCATGTGCACTTCGTCGATCATGTAGACCTTGAAGCGCCCCACCACCGGCTTGTAGACCGATTGATCCAGCAGCTGCGAGATCTCCTCGACGCCGCGGTTGGAGGCCGCGTCGAGCTCCACATAGTCAACGAAGCGGCCGGCATCGATGTCGCGGCAGGCCTCGCACACGCCGCAGGGCGTGGCGGTGATGCTGCCATTGCCATCCGGGCCGGTGCAGTTCAGGCTCTTGGCAAGGATGCGCGAGACCGTGGTCTTGCCCACGCCGCGCGTGCCGGTGAACAGATAGGCATGGTGCAGGCGCTGCTGGGTGAGTGCATTGGCCAGGGCCTGCACCACATGCTCCTGGCCCACCAGCTCTTCGAAGCTGTGGGGGCGATATTTGCGCGCGAGGACCTGGTAACTCATCCCGGCATTCTATGGGGCCGCGCCAGCGCGGCCTGGGCTTTGTCGCCCGCTGGGCCGCCCCAAGGGCGACAATGGCATGCCCAGGCTGGGGCACGCCCCGCCTGAGCATGCGTCCCCTCGGGGGACCGCCTGCGTATTCGCAGGCGAGGGGTGAACGATAATGCAAGTATGAGCACGCATGCCCCCTCCTCCCCGGACACCCTGAGCTACGAGCAAGCCGGGGTCAATTACGACCTGATCGACCCCCTCAAGGTGAGCGCCCAGCGCGCCGCCGCCGCCACCGCCGTCCATATGGGCGCGCATGGCTTCAGCGAGGTCACGGCCTCGCGCGGCGAGTCCGCCTATGTGCTTGATGTGGGGCCCTTCTACCTCGCCTCCATCGTCGAATGCCTGGGCTCCAAGACCCTGGTGGCCGACGAGATGAACAAGCTCACCGGCAAGAACTACTACGACGGCATCGCCCAGGACACCATCGCGATGGCGGTGAACGACCTCATCACGGTGGGCGCCACGCCCCTGGTGGTGCAGGCCTACTGGGCCGCGGGTGGCTCCGACTGGTTCGGCAATGCCGAGCGCGCCCAGACCCTGGTGGCCGGCTGGAAAAAGGCCTGCGACATTTGCCAGGTCTCCTGGGGCGGCGGCGAGACGCCGGCGCTGGCTGGCATCGTGGAAGAAGGCCGCATCGACCTGGCGGCCTCCTGCACCGGCATCATCAATCCCAAGAGCCGCCTCTCGGTGGGCGACGAGCTGGCCGCCGGCGACGCCATCGTGCTCTTGGCCTCCAGCGGCATCCACGCCAATGGCCTGTCGCTCGCGCGCAAGCTGGTGGAGCGCCTGCCCCAGGGCTACCTCACCGAGGTGGAGCCGGGCCTGAGCTATGGCGAGGCGCTGCTGGCGCCCACGGTGCTGTACTCACCCGTCACCGAGGCGCTCTACAAGGCCGGCATCCAGCCGCATTACTGCGCCAACATCACCGGCCATGGCTGGCGCAAGCTGCTGCGCCACCCGGCCCAGTTCACCTACCGCATCCACACCGTGCCGCCGGTGACGCCGGTGCTGAAGTTCATGCAAGAGCATGCCAAGCAGGACGACCGCGAGGCCTATTCAACGCTGAACATGGGGGCAGGTTTTGCCATCTTCGTGAAGGCCGAAGACGCCGAGCGCACCGTGGCCGTGGCCAAGGCCTGCGGCATAGCAGCCTGGGTGGCGGGTGCGCTGGAAGACGGCCCCAAGCAGCTGCTGATCGAGCCGCTCAACATCCGCTTTAGCGACGACGATCTGCAACTGCGCTAACGCCGAAAGCACCCGGCGTTGACTTGAGTCGCCCGCCGGGCCGCCCCAAGGGCGACTCAAGCGCAGGTACGCGCGGGGCACCCCCCGCGCGTCTGCGCGTCCCCTCGGGGGACCGGCCGAGTACCCTCGGCCGAGGGGCTATAATGCCCGCTGACGGGCCTCCTCGCATGGAAGCGCGGCCAACCGGGTCAGGTGGGGAACCAAGCAGCCCTAGCCGTTGTGACCAGTGCCGGGGGTAAGGCTCGTCAACCCCCCTCTTCCTTCTGATCGGCGTTCTCAGCTCGCCTGCTTGAACGCCATGACCGCCTGGTTGCGCAGCGTGCGCAACAGCGACAACTCCTTCTCGCCCAGATCGATGCCGCCCGGCGTGGCCTTGTCGGCATAGATCATTGCGAAGGGCGCGCCCTTCATGGCCATGGGCAGGATCAGGAAGCTGGCGGCCTTGGGCGCGCCCATGAACCAGGCCGGCAGGCGCTCGGCAATCTTGGCCACGGTGGCGTCGACGATCAGGGTGTCGACCCCCTTCTGGCAGACCGCGGCGAACAGATCGACCTGCGCCCCGGGCGGGTGCCGCAAGGGCACGCGGAACAGCGGCGCCACCGCCTCCACGCCCTCGCCCAGGCCAAAGCGCCCGGTGAGCGTCTCGGTCTTGGGGTCGCGCAGGCAGAACACCACGCGCCTGAATCCCAGGCCGCGGTAAATCGTCTCCAGAATCATGCGCAACACTTCGTTGAGCTTGAAGTTTTCGACCATCGCATTGGTGATGTCCTGGATGCCCGCGGCCAGGGTCTCGGCGGCCTGCTCCAGCGAAACCTGGCGTTCGTCCAGCACCATGGTGGGTTCATACATCACCGCGGTGGCGTGCAGCTCGTGCGGCGACAGGCTGTCGCCCGGCGCCGGGCTCAGCGGTGCCAGCAGGCGCTGGCCGGGCGAGCTCTTGGGCAGGCGGATGTCCATGGCCTCGGCCATCTGCGAGAGGTTGCGGCGCGCCAGGTCGGCCGCGGCATCGAAGTCCTGCGCGGAAATGCCCAGCGCACGCGAGTAGCGCTGCGCCATCGCCTTGACCTTGGCATGAGCCTCGCTCGGGTCGGAATGCAGGATCAGGTCGGCCACATCGTTGGCGGCGCGCGCCAGCCAGCGCTGGCGCTCGGCCGGCACGTCCACCGCCTTGTTGGGCGCCTCGCCCTCCGGGCGGCGCATGGCGCGCTGCAAAGCTTCGGGCAGGCCCCATTGCCGCGCCACCCCCAGGCCCATCTGCTCGTAGCTCAGGCCCAGTACCTGGGCCGATGCGGCGGCTTCGCTGAGCGGGGCTGCGGCGGCGCCGGCGCGGCGCTCCGGCCGCGTGATGCGGCGCACCTGCTCCGCCTCCTCGGGAAAGTAGAACTCGGTCAGCAAGCGGCCCAGGTTCTGCAGCATCGCGGCGAGGAAGGCCTCCTCGTTCTCGCGCGTGGCGCTGCAGAGTTCGCGCGCCAGCGAGCCCGCCATCAGCGAGCGCAAAAACTCCACCCGCAATTGCTGCGCATGGGCCTTGTTCTCCATGCGCTCGAGCAGGATCAGCGACATGGCCAGATTGCGTATGCCCGCAAAGCCGATCAGGGCCGCGGCGCGCGACACGGTGGTGATGCCGCCACCACCGGCATGGCTGAAATGGGCCGTGTTCACCAGCCGCAGCAGCTTGTGGGTGAGCGCCACGTCCTTGAGGATCTCGTTCGAAATGCTGGCCAGGCTCTCGTGCTCCGATTGCGTGAGCCGCTGGATGCGACCCATCGCGTCGGACATGGCCGGGAAATCGGTCTTGTGGCGCATGCGGCGCAAGAGGAACTCCAGCGTCGCGCTCTCGGCGGCCTCGACGGCCTCGGCCTGCGCGGCCGGATGCAGCCAGTCGGCCAAGGCGTCATGAAACTCACGCGCGCTCTGCCAGCGCTGGGCCGGGTCGCGCGCCAGGCCACGCTGCACGATGGCGCGCAGCTTGTCGTCCACGTCCGCACCCAAGCCATGGGGCAGCGAGAGTTCCTGCTCGATGACACGGCGCACCGCCGTCCACGGGTCGCGGTGGAAATTGAGGCGCTGCCCGGAGAGCATCTCGGCCAGCATCACGGCCGCCGCGAACACATCCATCTGCGGGCTGGGCGCCAGCCCCCTGGCGGCCTCGGGCGAGATATAGCCGGGCGTGCCCACCACGTGCTGCGGCATGCCGCCATCCGACAGCCAGGCGGCGATGCCGAAGTCCATCACGCGGGCGCGCCCCTTGGCGTCGATCATGATGTTGGAGGGCTTCAGATCCCGATGCACCAACCCGGCCGCGTGCGCGGCGCTGAGCCCGTCCAGCACGCCCAGCATCAGCTCAACGGCATCGCGAGCCCGCGCATAGGGGCCGCCGCGCAGCTTGTCGGACAGCGTGCCCCCCTCCACATACTCGAACACCATATAGGCCTGGCCGCCCTGCATATCGGCCTCGAACACCGGCACGATGTTTGGGTGCGTGAGCCGCGCCACCGCGCGCGCCTCGTGCAGCCAGGCATCGACACTGCTAGGCTCGGCGCCCTTGTGCAGCACCTTCAGCGCCACCTCGCGGTCCAGCCGCGGGTCATGAGCCAGCCACACGGTGGCCTGGGCCCCAAGGCCTAGCTGTTTGATCGGACGGAAGCGCCCCATGGCCGCGGGTGGCTGCGAGACGGGGGGCGGGGACGACATGGTGGACCTTTGAACTCTGGGCTGGCGCAGGCTGCTGAACGACGAACTCAGGACGTTTCCTCGGGAGGTTTGCCGCCCAGTTTCGCCCTGAGCGTCGAGGCCTTGGGCAGCGGGGCAGCGCCGCCGCGCGGCGCCATCGATTCTGCACCGTCATCGAGCGCGCCGGGCGCGGTGGGCTGCGGCGCACTGAAACTCGCCTCGGCGATGTCCACCCCGGCCGGCCGCGGCGGGGCATCGCCGTCATGCCGCGCCTGCTCGGGATGCAGGGCCTGCAACACATCGCGCAGCCCCAGGCCCAGCACGCGCGCATAGCGCCGCGTGGCCAGCTCGATGGCCGGCTGGCGCTTGGCCTCGGGCAGCAGCTGCGCATCAATCAGCTCGTTGGCCAGGCTGCAGGTCAGGCGCAGCAGTTCGGCATCGCCCTCCGCATGGCGCACCGGCGCATCGGGCGCCTGGCGATGCATCATGTGCATCACCTCCTCGCCCAGCGCCCAGTAGCGCGCCACCGCCAGGGCCAGCGCATTCAGGTCGCAGCCCAGCACCGCATAGGCGGCGGCCACCTCGCTCATGCCCTGCGGATTGGGGTTGTCCTCGCTGGCCTCGCCCGGCTGCATCAATTGGCGGATCTGCTGCGCATCGTCGGCAAAGTGGTACTGCAGGAGCAGACGGCCGAGGTTCTGCAGCAGCGTGATGAGGTAGACCACCTCGCCGTCATAGCCGGCCGGACGCAGCGCCTGCGCCACCATGCCGGCCTTGTGAACCCGCGTCATCAGGCTGCGCAAGAGCGCCGCCTGCACCTCGCCGAGCGGCCCAGGCCAGGGTTTCAGCGAACGCGCCGCCTGCTGCAGGCCATTGAGTCCCAGCATGGCGATGGCGCGCTGCATATTCAGCACCGTGCCGCCGCTGGTGGCCCCCTGCTGCCTGAGTGCGTTGTTGACACGGCGCAGCAGCTCCAGACTCAGTCCCATATCCTGCAGCACCAGGCTAGAGAGCGCGCTGGCATGCTGGGCCTCCAGTGAGGAGGACTGACCGATGCGGTGGAGCTTGCCCGAGCTGGCCGGCAGATGGCCGATGCGCTGCAGCTTGTCCATCAGCAGCGCGATCGGACCGCCCTGCTCATAGGCGGCCGCAGTGCGCCAGCCATCAAGCGCGCGCAAGAAGCTGCGCGCCAGGTGGTAGCGCTGGCGTGCCTGGCGGTCGGTGGCGCGATTGGCAATGGCGCGCAGCGGCTCGGGAATCGGATGCGGTGTCTCCCAGCCCAGGCGCACCAGCTCCTTACCCAGCGGCTGCATCTGCTGCACCGCGGTCTGCAGGTCCTGCTGCTCCAGCACAGGTCGACCGTTGAGCATGCGGTGCAGGATCAGACCGACACAAAGCACATCCTCTTCGGCCGACTCGCGCACCGCGCGGCGCGTCACGGTGTTGAAGTCCACATTGGCCGGAAACACCTCCTGCGCCACCTCCAGCCCAGCCAGGCGCACCTTGTTGGCGGCGTCGATCAGCAGGTAGGCAGCTTGCATATCGCGGTGCGCATGGCCGGCCTCATGTGCAAAGGCCAAGCCTTCGAGCAGTTGGCAGACCCAGTCGGCGGCCTCCAGCGGCGTGGGCGCCGGCTGGCGCGCCAGACGCTCGTCCAGGGTTTCGCCCAGCGCGCGGTCGTAGGCCACGAAGGGCCATTGCTCGACCCGACCGACCTCGATCACATGGGCCAGGTTGGGGTGTTGCACGCGCGCGCCGGCATTCGCCGTCTTGAGCCAATGCGCCATCGCCGCCTCGCTATTGGGTGCCTGGCGCGGCATCGCCAGCAGCATCTCCTGGCCATGGCGCGAGTCATGCACCAGCCACAGCATGCTGCGCGCGCTCTTGTTGAGCAGGGCGCGCAGCTCGAAGCGCCCGAAGCGGCGCATGGGAGCTGCAGATGGGGCGGCGGGGGCAGGCGGGGCGTCGGACACGGCTAGGCTGGCCCTCCATGGCCAGATTCAATTTGTAAGCATTTGACCCAAAAGCGTGCGGCGGCGGTAGCGTGAACTGGCGGGTTTTGTCGTCCTTTTCACCGCCTGCCTTCAGCCCTGCAGCTGAGCCCAGACCTTGTCCAGGCGTTTCACGCTGACCGGCTGGGGGGTGCGCAGCTCCTGTGCAAACAGGCTGATGCGCAACTCCTCCAACTGCCAGCGGAAATCCGCCAGGCGCGCATCCTGCGTGCCCTTGAGTTCGGCCACGCGGCGCAGATAGCGCTGCTCGAGCGGGCGCAGCTCGGCCAGGCGCTGAACATCGCGGGCGGGATCGGCGCGCAGCTTGTCCAGGCGCGCGGTGATGCCCTTCAGATAGCGCGGCAGGTGCAGGGCCTGGGCCCAGGGGGTCAGCGCCACGAACTGCTTGGGCATCAGGCGCTGCAGCTGGGCCGTGATGTCATCCGCCACTTCCTTGGCTGCGCGCGCGTCCTTGAGCTTGCGCGTGGCCGCCTGGTACTCGATGAGGATCACACCCGCCAGGCGCGCCACCTCCTGCGCAATCAGGTTCAGCCGCGTGCGCCCTTCCTCGATGCGCTGCTTGAAGGCGAATTCGTCGGCCGGCAGTGGCTCGGCCAGGAAGGCCCGGTCCACCGCCACGCCGATGATCTGATCGCGCAGTTCCTCGGCCGTGCCCAGGCCCATATAGAACACCGACATCTTCTGCAGATCGGGGATGTTCTTCTCCAGGTATTTGAGCGGTTCCTTGAGCTGCAGCGCCACCAATCGGCGCAGGCCCAGGCGATGCTTGACGGCGGCCACCGCGGGCTCGTCGAAGACCTCGATCTCCACATGCGTGCCACGGTCGATCAGGGCCGGAAAACCAATCAGGGCCTGCGCACCGCGCTGGATTTCCATCAGCTCGGGCAGCTCGCCAAAGGTCCAGGCGGTGTAGGCCTGGCTGGCTGGCGTGGCCTCACGCGCCTTGGGCTTGTGAATCACTTCAGCACGCACCGCACCCGCGGCCACCGGCGCCGGTGCGGCCGCCGGCGTGGCCAGCTTGAGCTGGGCCAGGGCCTGGAAGGCCGAGCGCGCCTGGCCGCCCAGCTCGGCCTTGAGCGCCGCGAGGTTGCGGCCCATGCCCAGCTGGCGGCCATGCTCGTCCACCACGCGGATATTCATGAACAGATGCGGCTGCAGCTGCTCGAGCTTGAAGTCGTTGCGCTGCACCGCGATCTGGCTGCGCTCCTTCACCGCCTTCAAGAGCACCTCCACCAAACTGCCCTGGGCAAAGGGGTTGAGCTCGATGAACTCGGCCACGAAGTCCGGCAGCGGCACCAGGCGCGCGCGCGGCTTCTGGTGCAGGCTCTTGAGCAGGGCCATGATCTTGGCCTCCAGCATGCCGGGCACCAGCCAGTCGCAGCGTTCCTCGCTGACCTGGTTGAGCGCGTAGATGGGCACGCTGACGGTCAGGCCGTCGCGCTGGTCGCCCGGCTCGTGCAGATAGCTGGCCGTGCAGTCCACCCCGCCCAGGCGGATGGTCTTGGGGAAGGCATTGCTGGTGATGCCGGCGGCCTCGTGGCGCATCAGCTCGTCTCGGCTGAGGTGCAAGAGGCGCGGATTGCCACGGCTGGCCTCGCGCCACCACTTCTCCAGCGTCGCGCCCGAGCAGACCTCGCGCGGCAGCTGCTGGTCGTAGTAGTTGTAGATCAGCTCGTCGTCCACCAGCACGTCCTGGCGGCGCGACTTGTGCTCCAGCTCCTCGACCTTGGCGATCTGCTTCTGGTTGTGCGCCAGGAAGGGCAGACGCCGCATCATGTCATCCGGCAATTCGCCGTTGACCAGGGCCTCGCGGATGAAGATCTCACGCGCCGCGGGCAGGTCCACACGGCCGAAGTTCACGCGCCGGTTGTTGTAGATGACGATGCCGTAGAGCGTGGCACGCTCCAGCGCGATCACCTCGGCGGCCTTTTTTTCCCAGTGCGGCTCCAGCAGCTGGGTCTTGAGCAGGTGGCCGGCCAGCGGCGCGATCCACTGCACGTCGATGTTAGCAATGCCGCGACCGAACAGCCGCGTGGTGTCCACCAGCTCGGCGGCGATGATCCAGCGCCCCGGCTTCTTGCTCAGGTGCGCGCCGGGATGGCGCCAGAACTTGATGCCGCGCGCGCCCAGGTACCACTCGTCCTCGTCGCTCTTGCAGCCGATATTGCCCAGCAGGCCGGCCAGCATCGAGAGGTGCACCTGCTCGTAGGTGGCCGGGCTGCCATTCAGGCGCCAGCCATGCTCGGCCACCACGGTGTGCAGCTGCGAGTAGATGTCGCGCCATTCGCGCACGCGGCGCGGTGAGACGAAGTTGTCGCGCAAAAGCTGCTCGTGGCGGCGGTTGCTGAGTTTGTGCTCGCCCTGTCCGCCACGGCTCTCCTCCAGCCACTTCCAGAGCTTGAGATAGCCCATGAACTCCGAGCGCTCGTCATCGAACTTCTTGTGCTTCTCGTCGGCCTGCTGTTGCTGTTCCATGGGCCGGTCGCGCACGTCCTGGCCCGAGAGCGCGCTGGCGATGATGAGCACCTCGGCCAGGGCCTCACGGCTCTTGGCCTCCAGAATCATGCGACCCACGCGCGGGTCCAGCGGCAGCTTGGAGAGTTCGCGGCCCATCGGCGTGAGCTCGTTGCCCTCGTCCACCGCGCCCAGCTCGGCCAGCAGCTGGTAGCCATCGGCCACGGCCTTGCGCGGCGGCGGCTCGATGAAGGGGAAGTCGTCCACCTGGCCCAGATGAAGGGCCTTCATGCGCAGGATCACGCCGGCCAGCGATGAACGCAGGATCTCGGGGTCGGTGAAGCGTGGTCGCTCGTTGAAACCCTTCTCGTCGTACAGGCGTATGCAGATGCCGTTGGCGACCCGGCCGCAGCGTCCGGCGCGCTGATTGGCCGCCGCCTGGCTGATGGGCTCGATCTGCAGCTGCTCGACCTTGTTGCGGTAGCTGTAGCGCTTCACGCGCGCCAGGCCCGGGTCGATCACATAGCGGATGCCGGGCACGGTGAGCGAGGTCTCGGCCACATTGGTGGCCAGCACGATGCGGCGCTGGCCATGGGGCTCGAACACGCGGTCCTGCTCCTGCTGCGACAGGCGCGCAAACAGCGGCAGGATCTCCACGCCCGGCGGATGGTGCTTGCGCAGCGCCTCGGCGGCCTCGCGGATCTCGCGCTCGCCGGGCAGGAACACCAGCACGTCGCCGCCACCCTCGCGCCAGAGCTCGTCCACCGCGTCGGTGATGGCGTTGTTCAGGTCGTACTCGCGCGACTCCTCGAAGGGGCGATAGCGCTGCTCCACCGGGAAGGTGCGGCCCGACACCATCACCACCGGCGCGGGCCCCTTGGCAGATTCGAAATGCCTGGCGAAGCGCTCGGCATCGATGGTGGCCGAGGTCACCACGACCTTCAGGTCCGGCCGGCGCGGCAGCAGCTCGCGCAGATAGCCCAAGAGGAAATCGATATTGAGGCTGCGCTCGTGCGCCTCGTCGATGATGAGGGTGTCGTAGGCCTGGAGCAGTGGGTCGGTCTGAGTCTCGGCCAGCAGAATGCCGTCGGTCATCAGCTTGACCGAGGCGCCGGGCTGCAGCCGGTCCTGGAAGCGCACCTTGAAGCCGACGATCTCGCCCAGCGGCGTGTTCAGCTCCTCGGCAATGCGCTTGGCCACGCTGGAGGCGGCAATACGGCGCGGCTGGGTATGGCCGATCAACTTGCCGGTGTTGGCGCGGCCGCGGCCCAGGGCCAGGGCAAGCTTGGGCAACTGGGTGGTCTTGCCCGAGCCAGTCTCGCCGCAGACGATGATGACCTGGTGCTCGTTGAAGAGGCGCGCGATTTCCTCGCGCCGCGCCGAGACCGGCAGCGACTCGGGGAAGCTGATGGGCGGCAGCGGATTGGCGGCCGGGGCCGGCTGGCCGGTACGCGGCTGGCGCTGCCGGCGTGGGGCCGCAGGGGCCGCCGGGGCCTGAGGGGGGGAGAGCTTTTCGTTCACGAGGCGCGGATTATCCGCGCCCCGCGATAGCGGCCACTCAGGCGGGCCTGGGCGCGTAGGTGATGATGTTGATCGCGGCCCCCTGCGGGTCGCGTATGCAGGCCATGCGGCCCACCGTGGGAATGTCCATCGCCGGCATCAGCACCGCGCCCCCGAGGGCCGTGCACTTGGCGATGGTGGCGTCAACGTCGTCCACCGTCACATAGCAACCCCAGGCCGGCGGCATCGGGCTGCTCGGGTCGGGGCAGGCCATCATGCCGGCCACAGCGGTATCGCCGATCTTGGCCACATGGTATTTGCCGGTGGGCATGTCCATGGCTTCGATCTTCCACCCAAACAGGCTGCCGTAGAACTCGGAAGCGGCCGCGGGCTGGGGCGTCATCAACTCGGACCAGCTGAAGGCGCCATGGGTCTTGAATGCATCCATCTCGGTCTCCTCGTGATTGGGGTCCCTATGCTGTCGCGGCGCGGCCCGGCACGCAAGTGCCTTGACGCAGGCCTCGCTGCGGCACAATTCGGCCCCATGAGCCTGGTCTTCCCCCACACCTTCGTCCCCTGGTTTCGCTCGGTCGCTCCCTATATCCACGCCTACCGAGGCGAGACCTTTGTGATTGGCATGGCCGGGGAGCTGATCGCGGCCGGCAAGCTGAACGCCTTTGTGCAGGACCTCTCCATCCTGCACGCCATGGGCATCAAGATCGTGCTGGTGCATGGCTTCCGCCCACAGGTGAATGAACAGCTGGCCGCCAAGGGCCATGCCTCGCAATACAGCCACGGCCTGCGCATCACCGATGCGGTGGCGCTGGATTGCGCCCAGGAGGCTGCCGGCCAGCTGCGCTTCGAGATCGAGGCGGCGTTCTCGCAAGGCCTGCCCAACACGCCGATGGCCAATGCCACGGTGCGGGTGGTGTCGGGCAACTTCCTCACCGCGCGCCCGGTGGGCATCGTGGACGGCGTGGACTTCCAGCACAGCGGCGTGGTGCGCAAGGTGGATGCCGCGGCGATCCAGCGTGCCATGGACACCGGCGCGGTGGTGCTGCTCTCGCCCTTTGGTTTCTCGCCCACCGGCGAGGCCTTCAACCTGAGCATGGAAGACGTGGCCACCGGCACCGCCATCGCGCTACAGGCCGACAAGCTGCTGTTTGTGGGCGAGATCCCGGGTGTGCGCGAGAACCCCGAAGACCTGGACAGCCCGATCGACACCGAACTGGCCCTGGCCGATGCCGAGCGCCTGTTGGCGCGACTGCCCGAGCCGACCGAACCCACCGACGTGGCCTTCTACCTGCGCCACTGCGTGCGCGCCTGCCAGGCCGGCGTGGAGCGCTCGCACATCGTGCCTTTCGCGGTCGACGGCGCCATCCTGCAGGAGGTCTACACGCACGACGGCATAGGCACCATGGTGGTGGATGAGAAGCTCGAAAGCCTGCGCGAGGCCAGCTCGGACGATGTGGCCGGCATCATCGCGCTGATCGAACCCTTCGAGCGCGACGGCACCCTGGTCAAGCGCGACCGCACCGAGATCGAGCGCGACGTCGAGCTCTACACGGTGATCGAGCATGACGGCGTGATCTTCGGCTGCGCCGCGCTCTATCCCTATGTGGAAGCGCGCACCGCCGAGATGGCGGCACTGACCGTCTCGCCGGCCGTGCAGGGCCAGGGCGACGGCGACCGCATCCTCAAGCGCGTGGAACAGCGCGCCAAGGCCATGGGCCTGGCCAGCATCTTCGTGCTCACCACCCGCACCATGCATTGGTTCATCAAGCGCGGCTTCGTGCAGGTGGACCCCGACTGGCTGCCCGAAGAACGCAAGCGCAAATACAACTGGGACCGTCGCTCGCAGGTGCTGGTGAAGAAGCTGGCCTGACCCTGCGCAGCATGCGCCCTTGCCGGGCGCGCTACAGTGCGCGCCATCCCACTTATCGATTGAATCACCGAGGTTGACTATGGCCCGCACCGTGCAATGCATCTATCTGAAGAAGGAAGGCGACGGCCTGGACTTCGCGCCCTACCCCGGCGAGCTGGGCAAGCGCATCTATGAAAACGTCAGCAAGGAAGCCTGGCAAGCCTGGATGAAGCACCAGACCATGCTGGTGAACGAAAACCGCCTGAACCTGGCCGACCAGCGCGCCCGCCAATACCTGGCAAGGCAAATGGAGCAGTTCTTCTTCGGCGATGGCGCCGAGCAGCCGGCGGGCTATGTCCCGCCGACGAATTGAGCCAGCTCAAACAAGAATCATTCTCGTTTCAGCTAAACTCCTGCGCACCGGGCCTCTTGCCCCTGCTCAGGAGTTGATATGCGTTTCTTGCAGAATCGGCGCGCCCGCGCCGCTGTTCTCCCGGCCGTCGCCGCATTGGCCGGCATGCTGCTGGCGCCCGCCGCGGCCCAAGCCCAGGAACAGGTATTGAACCTGTACTCGGCGCGCCACTATCAAACCGACGAGGCGCTCTACAGCAATTTCACCAAGGCCACCGGTATTCGCATCAATCGAGTCGATACCGATGATGCGGGTTTGCTGGCGCGGCTCAAAAGCGAGGGCAGTTCCAGCCCGGCCGACGTGATCCTGCTGGTGGATGCCGCCAGACTCTGGCAGGCCGATGAAGACGGTTTGTTCCAGCCCGTCAAGTCCAGCCTGCTTGAGCAGCGCATCCCGGCGCAATTGCACGCAAAGAATACCGCCCAGGGCGTGTCCTGGTTTGGCCTGTCCACCCGCGCGCGTCTGGTCGTCTATAACAAGCTGAACGTCAAGAAGGACGATGTCCTCAACTATCAGGACCTGGCGGATCCGAAAAACAAGGGGCGCGTGTGCACGCGCTCCGGCTCGCACCCCTATAACCTCTCACTGTTCGGCGCCCTGTACGAACATATGGGAGCGGAGCGCACCGAGCAATGGCTCAAGGGCATGGTCGCGAATATGGCGCGCGCGCCCAAAGGCGGCGATACCGACCAGATCAAGGCGGTGGCAAGCGGCGAATGCGGCGTGGCCCTCACCAATAGCTATTACCTGGCGCGCATGATGCGCTCGGACAAACCCGAGGATCGCGCGGTGGTGGAGAAGATCGGCATCGTGTTCCCCAATCAAGCCAGCTGGGGCACGCACCTGAATATCGCCGGCGGCGCGGTGGCCAAGTATGCCAAGAATCGCGATAACGCCATCAAGTTCCTGGAGTACCTCGCCTCGCCCGAGGCGCAGATCTACTTTGCCAATGGCAACAACGAATGGCCCGCGGTGAGCGGCGTGCGCGCCAGCAATTCGGCGCTTGATGCGATGGGGCCATTCAAGGCCGAAACCATCCCGGTATCGGTGGTGGGGGCCAATCTGCCCAAGGTGCAACAGATTCTGGATCGGGTCGGCTACAAGTAAGTACGGCGCGCGCCCCACCGGAATGGGTGTCGTGAATATCACCCACTTTCAGCGCCCCCCTATTTCACAAGATCTGAAAATCCATTATTGTTCGGTTTCAGCGCCCCCCAATATTTGCCGTACCGGGCGGGGACGACGAAAGAAACCTTGCGAGGATTTGCAAAGATGGCATCGCTGAAAGACCTCCTGGCCCAGAGGGCCGCGCTTGATCAACAAATTGCCGAAACCAAGGACCGCGAGCGTTCCGATGCGATCGCCAAGGTGCGTTCCTTGATGTCCGAGTATGGACTGAGCGTGGCCGATCTGAGTGCCAAGGTACCCAAGGCGGTCAAGACCTCCAAGGTGGCGGTGAAATATCGCAACCAGGCGACCGGCGAAACCTGGAGCGGACGCGGCCTGCAACCCAAATGGCTGAAGGCTGCAATTGGCGCCGGTGCCAAATTGGACGATTTCCACGTCTGACATTCCGCGCGGGCGGCCGCGGCCGCTGCGCTGCAGCGCTTGCATATGGAGCCACCCCGCGGGGTGGCTTTTTCTTTGCGCGGAGCGATATTCAACAAGGGGAAACCACCACCACCTATTCGCAGGGTGCGCTGGCACAAGGCCGCCCTGCTAGCATCGGCGCCCCGGCTTTTCAGATAAATCCAACCAGGGCCGCCACTTGGATAAATCGCCATTGACGCGTATCGCCCTGGTGGGCGTGGCCAGCATGGCTTGCGCCTGGCTGGGCCTGCTCACGCCCGCGCTTGGTGCCTTTGTGAGCCTGTTCTGGCCGCCGGCCGGCCTGGCGCTGGCCAGTCTGCTGCGCTGGCATTGGCCGGCCGCCATCGGGGTGCTGACCGGGGTGGCGGCCATCGCCGTCTTGCAGGGTGCATCGCCCGTGCTGGCATGCTGTCTCGCGGCGGCCAACCTCACCGGACCCACACTCGCGGTCTGGGGCCTGCGGCGCCTCCATTTCAGGCCCGACATGGCGCGCCGCCGCGATCTCGCCAGCTTTGTGCTGCTGGGCGTCGTGCTGGGGCCGGGCGTCAGCGCACTCGCAGGTGCCTTGATCCTGCTAGCCTTCGGCCACATCGTGCCCGCAGAATTGCCACGCGCCCTGCTCTCTTGGTGGGGCGGCGATGCGCTCGGCGTGCTGAGCCTGGGCGTGCCCCTGCTGGTACTGCCCAACCTGCAAGCGCGGCCAGGCAACGAGCCAGGCACGCAGGCCAGGCGCACCGCCTGGCTTGCCAGCGGCTTGCTGGCATTCGCCACCCTGGGCAGCGCGGCGCTGGTGTTCGGCCTGGGCGGGCAGAGTGCCTCGGTGCTGAGCCCCTGGCTGTTTGCGCCGCATCTGCTGCTCAGCTGGCTGACACTGCGGGATGGCCTGACCCTGGCCTCGGCGACCGCCGCGCTACTGACCCTGCTGGCCGCGTTGAGCACCGGCGTCGAGTTGGGTCCGTTTGCCGCCATCCCGCTGCCAGAACGACTGGCCACGCTATGGGCCTACTCGGCAAGCGCTGCGGCCGTCCCCCTGCTGGCCAATGCGGTGCTCGGCGAGTTGCACCAGGAGCATGCGCGCTGGCGCCATGCGCTGGAGGCCGCCGGCATGGGCATCGCCAGTTGGGACCTGGTCACAGGCGAGCTTCGCGCCTCGCCGGCCTGGCAAGGCTTTGTGGGCACGCCCGCGCCGCCGCCCGCTGCCGAGCCGACGGCCTGGCTGGAGGCCGTGCATGCGATGGACCGGCTGCGACTACAGCCCCTGATCACGGAGCTGCTCGCGCCCCATGGGCCTGCCCATATCAGCGAGACGCTGAGGCTGCGCCGCGAGGGCGGCGACTGGCGCTGGTTCGAGTTGCGCATGCATGTCGAGGAACGCGACGCCCGTGGCCTCGCGCAGCGCTTGGTGGGCACCTTGGACGATGTGACCTGGAAGCGCACCGCCGAGGAGCGCGAGCGCATGAGCGTCAGCCTGTTCCAGCATTTGCACGAGGGCCTGCTCATCACCGACACCGATGGCGTGGTGCTGGACGCCAATCCCAGCTATTGCCGCATCATGGCCCAGGCACGCGAGGCCTTGCTGGGCCAGCAGGCAAGGCCGCTGCTGATCGAGTACCTGCGCCGGTCCGGGCACAGCGCCGAACAGCTGCAACAGGCCCTGCAGACACAGGGGCATTGGCAAGGCCTGGTGAGCTGCACGCGCCACGACGGCAGCAGCTGCGAGCTGCAGCTGACCGTCTCGACCATGCCCGAACCCGAGGGTCCGGCGCGCTTCCAGGTCATTGCCGTCAGCGACATGACCGAGCAGCTGAGGCGCCAGGCCTTGCTGGAGCGGCAGCGCCAATTCGACGAGTTGACCGGGCTGCCGAATCGCAGCGAGTTCCTGCGCCGGCTTGAGCTGGCGCTGCCCGCCAGCGAGCAGCAGGGCTTCATGCTGTGCGTCTGCCACCTCGACCTGGACAACTTTGCCCAGTTGGCCGAAGCCGAGGGCGAGGCGCGCGCAAACGCGGCGCTGCGCGCGCTGTCGCAGGCCTTGCACGGCGCGCTGCGTAGCGCTGAGCAATGGTCGGACCAGCTGGCGCGCATCGGCGGCGACGAGTTCGCCCTGCTGCTGCGCTGCGACAGCCTGGCCGAAGCCCGCCTGGCCACCGAGCGCATGCTGAACGTGCTGCGCCTGCCCATCTACCTGGACGAGCACAGCGCGCCGCTGACACTCACCGCCAGCCTGGGCGCCAGCCTGTTCCCGCTGGACCGTTCCAGCGCCGAGACCTTGATGCGCCACGCCGGCCACGCGCTTTATCGAGTGAAACGCGCCGGCCGCAATGCCTGCGAGTTCTTCGACACCGAGAAGCGCCTGCGCAAGCATGCCGATGGCATCGCCCTGGGCCGCATGCAGGAGGCGCTGGACGGCGGTGAACTGCAGTTGCACTACCAGCCCAAGGTGGACATGAGGCGTGGCCGCGTGCTGGGCTTCGAAGCCCTGCTGCGCTGGCAGCATCCCGAGCGCGGTCTGCTGATGCCTGGCCTGTTCCTGCCCCTGGTAGAGCGCACCGGCCTGGGCGTGCAGATCGGTGACTGGGTACTGGAGCAGGCGATGCGGCAGTCGGCGCAATGGCTTGCGCAGGGCCTGCAGTTGCGCGTCAGCGTGAACGTCACGGCGCGCCACTTGCAGACCTTGGATTTCACCCAGCGCCTGAAGGAGTTGCTGGCCCGCCACCCGGAACCGATTGCCAGCCATCTGATGCTGGAGGTGCTGGAATCGGCAGCGCTGGCCGATGTCGACGCCACGCATCGCCTGATCCAGGACTGCAAGGCACTGGGCGTGAGCTTCGCGCTGGACGACTTCGGCACCGGCTATTCCACCCTCACCTACCTGAAGCGCCTGCCCGTGGACGCGCTCAAGATCGACCGCTCCTTCGTGCAGAACATGTTGATCGATCCGCATGACCAGGCCCTGGTGGAGGGCGTGATCGGCCTGGCCAAGACCTTTGGTTGCAGCGTGGTGGCCGAGGGTGTGGAATCCGACGCCCATGCACGCGCCTTGCTGGTGGCCGGCTGCGAACTGGGCCAGGGCAGCGGCATCGCCCATGCCATGCCGGCCGAGCGCGTGCCCGAGTGGGTGGCCGCCTTCGAGCAGGCACCCAGCTTTGGCGGACGGCGCGTCGCCACCGGCGCGACGAAAATCGGCTTCGCTTAGACTCGGCCGGTGATCCCACCCGGCTTTATTCAGGACCTGCTTTCCCGCGTCGACATCGTCGAGGTCGTCGGCCGCCATGTCGAGCTCAAGAAGGCGGGCATCAACCACAAGGGCCTGTGCCCTTTCCATGGCGAGAAATCGCCCAGCTTCATCGTCAGCCCGACGCGCCAGACCTACCACTGCTTCGGCTGCGGCGTGCATGGCAATGCGATCGGCTTCCTGATGGAGCACACCGGCGCCGGCTTTGTCGAGGCGGTCGAGGATCTGGCCCAGCAGACCGGCATGCAGGTGCCGCAGGACGAGCGCAGCGCCGAGGAGCGCGAACGCGCGCAGGCGCAGAAACAGCGCCAGGCCAGCCTGACCGACGTGCTCGCCAGGGCCGGCGAGCATTACCGTGCGCAGCTGAAGAAAAGCCTGCGCGCCATCGGTTACCTGAAGCAGCGCGGCCTCACCGGCCAGATCGCGGCCCAGTTCGGCCTGGGCTATGCGCCCGAGGGCTGGCGTGCGCTGGCAAGCGCCTTCCCGGCCTACGACGACCCGCTGCTGGCCGAGTCGGGCATGGTCATCAGCTCCGGCGACGAGGGCGAGGAGCAAAAGCGCTACGACCGCTTCCGCGACCGCATCATGTTCCCGATCCGCAATGTGCAGGGCGAGGTGATCGGATTCGGCGGCCGCGTGCTCGACAAGGGCGAGCCCAAATACCTCAACTCGCCCGAGACTCCGGTGTTCAGCAAGGGGCGCGAGCTCTACGGCCTGTACGAGGGCCGCCAAGGCCTGCGCCAACGCGGGTATGCGCTGGTGGTGGAAGGCTATATGGACGTGGTGGCGCTGGCCCAGCATGGCTTCAACAATGCCGTGGCCACGCTGGGCACGGCCTGCACCGCCGAGCATGTGCAAAAGCTGTTCCGTTTCACCGAATCGGTGGTGTTCAGCTTCGACGGCGACGCCGCCGGCCGGCGCGCCGCCGGCCGCGCGCTGGAGGCCGCCCTGCCCCATGCCAGCGACGTGCGCAGCGTCAAGTTCCTGTTCCTGCCCAGCGAGCATGACCCCGACTCCTATGTGCGCGAACTCGGCGCCGAGGCCTTCGAGCGCTGCGTGGCCGAGGCGATCCCGCTCTCGCGCCAGTTGCTGGACTCCTGCTCCGAGGGCTTGGACCTGGGTAGCGCCGAGGGCCGCGCACGCATGCTGGCCCAGGCCAAGCCCCTGTGGGAGGCGCTGCCGCAGGGGCTGCTGCGCCGTCAACTGCTGGGCGATCTGGCACGGCGTGCCCAACTGCCCGATCAGGAGTTGATGGACCTGTGGCAGGCCCGAGTCATGCAACAAGCTGCGCGTGCAGCCAGCCAGGCGCATGAGCAAGCCTATCCGCCCGACGATGGCTGGGCTCCGCCGCCGGAGTTCTATGCATCTGAGGCAAGCGTGCCCGCCGCACCACGCCGACGCCCCGAACAGGCCGGCGGCGAACGCAAGCCCTGGAAGAAGGACTGGAACAAGGACTGGAAGCGCCGCGGCCAGGCTGACGACCCGACGCTGGGCACACCGCGCCACCAGCCGGCCGCGCCCATGGACCATGCGCTGCGCATGCTGCTGCTGCACAGCGCCTGGTGGGAACGCCTGAGCGACCAGGACCACCAGCTGCTGCACGAACTGCCCGGCGCGCATGGCGAGTTGGTCGCATGGCTGGAGCGCTTCCTGGTCAACCATGGCGCCTGCGCCTGGTCCGTGCTGCAGGTCAGCCTGGCCGAGGAGGGGCAACTGGACGCCGCACGCCGCGCCTGCGGCGGTCGACTCGATGCCATGGAAGCGGAGGAGCTGCAGTTCGAGGATCTGCAGCAACTGCTGCGCAAGCTCTGGCTGGACCGGCTCAAGGGCGAGGCCAGCCGGTTGGCCAGCGCGCCGGTCGGCCCGGACACGCTGGTACGACTGAAGGAACTGCACGAACAGATCCGTCAGCTGAGCACGGCATGACGTCAAATTCTTTGACGAGCCTGCATTCTTGGCGGATAATTAAGGGTTTTCGCGCGTCAAGAGTGACGGCAGCACCTTCCGGACCCGGCCACCCACTGACCCTGGGCACCTACATAGAGGTATCAGGCCACCTGTATCCGCTAAAGGGCTGCGTTCTCAAACGTTCACGCTAGCCTTGCACGCGCAAAGCCTTGTGGCCTGGCCAGATGCCCGCATCTATCCTGGCTGCAAGGCCCATGTTTTTGCCGCCTGGGCATGATCGCGCCGCATCACTCCTCGGAGTTTTCGCGCTGAGCTCTCAGGTGGCCGCTTGCATTGCGCCGCCCAAATACCCCATCCGAGGAACTGCATGACCGCCAAAAAGACCGCGCCAAAGGCTGAGAATCAGGCTGAAACATTGGTTGAAGAAACCAAGAAACCTGCCAAGGCCGCCAAGGCCAGCAAGGCTGCCTCACCCGCCGCGGCCTCGGCCGACGACAAGCCCAAGCGCGGTCGCAAGCCCAAGGCGGCCACCGAGACCAAGAAGGCCGGCGCCAAGGCCAAGCCGATCGAAGAGGAAGTGGACCTCTCCGACCTGGAAGCGGATCTGGAAGGCGAGCCCGAGGCGGATGCCGAGGTGGAAGAGGCGGCCGAGGACAAGCCCAAGGCCAAGCCCCTGCGCATGAAGGTCAGTCGCGCCAAGGAGCGCGCGCTGATGCGCGAGTTCGGCCTGGACGAAACGGCACTGACCGAAGAGGAAGTCGCCAAGCGCCGGCAGGAGCTCAAGACCCTCATCAAGATGGGCAAGACGCGTGGTTTCCTGACGCATCAGGAAATCAACGACCACCTGCCCGAGAAGCTGATCAACGAGGAAATCCTCGAGGCCATCGTGTCCATGTTGAACGACATGGGCATCGCGGTCTACGAGCAGGCGCCCGACGCCGCCACCCTGCTGATCCAGGGCAGCACCTCGCCCACCGCCACCGAGGAAGAAGCCGAAGAAGCCGCGGAAGCTGCGCTGTCGACGGTGGACTCCGAGTTCGGCCGCACCACCGACCCGGTGCGCATGTATATGCGCGAAATGGGCACGGTCGAGCTGCTCACGCGTGAGGGCGAAATCGAAATCGCCAAGCGCATCGAAGGTGGCCTGCAGGCCATGATGCTGGCCATCTCGGCCTCGCCCACCACCATCGCCGAGATCCTCTCGATCGCCGCCAAGATCCGCGCCGGCGAGATGCAAATCTCCGAATCGGTGGACGGATTCGTCTCCGATGACGAGGCCGACGACTATGTGGCCGAGGAAGACTTCGACGAGTTCGACGAAGAGGACGACGACGACGGCAACGGCGGCTCCAAGGCGCTGACCAAGAAGCTCGAGGAGTTGAAGAACGCCGCGCTGGTGAAGTTCGACAACCTGTCGACCAACTTCGACAAGATGCGCAAGGCCTTCGAGAAGGACGGCTACCGCTCGGCCTCGTACGACAAGGCCCAGCACGCCATCAGCGCCGAGCTGATGACGATCCGATTCACCGTCAAGACCATCGAACGGCTGTGCGACATCCTGCGCTCGCAGGTCGACGATGTGCGCCGCTACGAGCGCGAGCTGCGCAAGATCGTGGTGGACAAGTGCGGCATGCCGCAGGAACACTTTATCAAGGTGTTCCCGCCCAATGCGCTGAACCTGCAATGGGCCGAGAAGGAAGTGGCAGCCGGCAAGCCCTACAGCACGGTGCTGTCGCGCAATCTGCCGCCGGTGCAGGAACTGCAGCAGAAGCTGATCGACATCCAGGCCCGAGCGGTGGTGCCGCTCGACGATCTGAAGGAGATCAACAAGCGCATGAACGAGGGCGAAAAGGCCTCGCGCGACGCCAAGAAGGAAATGATCGAGGCCAATCTGCGCCTGGTGATCTCGATCGCGAAGAAGTACACCAACCGTGGCCTGCAGTTCCTGGACCTGATCCAGGAAGGCAATATCGGCCTGATGAAGGCGGTGGACAAGTTCGAATACCGTCGCGGCTACAAGTTCTCGACCTACGCCACCTGGTGGATTCGCCAGGCCATCACGCGTTCGATCGCCGACCAGGCCCGCACCATCCGTATCCCGGTGCACATGATCGAGACGATCAACAAGATGAACCGCATCTCGCGTCAGCATCTGCAGGAATTCGGCTTCGAGCCGGATGCGCCGACCCTGGCCGAGAAGATGGAGATCCCCGAAGACAAGATCCGCAAGATCATGAAGATCGCCAAGGAGCCGATTTCCATGGAGACGCCGATCGGCGACGACGACGACTCGCATCTGGGCGATTTCATCGAGGACACCAACAATACCGCGCCGATTGAGGCTGCCATGCAGGCCGGCCTGCGCGATGTGGTGAAGGACATCCTCGACAGCCTGACCCCGCGCGAGGCCAAGGTGCTGCGCATGCGCTTCGGCATCGAGATGTCCACCGACCACACGCTGGAAGAAGTGGGCAAGCAGTTCGATGTGACGCGTGAACGCATCCGCCAGATCGAGGCAAAGGCGATCCGCAAGCTCAAGCACCCCAGCCGCTCGGACAAGCTGCGCACGTATCTGGACAATCTGTAAGCTGCGCGAGCTACCCAACGTAGGCCGGCCCAGCGCCGGCCTTTTCATTTGCTGCGCAGTTCTCCGCGTTTTCGCTGCAATGACCGTCATGGATGCCGGGCTACACTGAGACTTAGTTCACAGTCGCCAGACCCAGTACCCGCCCATGACCCAGATACGGGATCGCACCGTCTTGTTTGCCGACCTGCGCGGCAGCACCGGCTTGTTCGAGACCCTGGGCAATGCCGAGGCCACCTCGGTGGTCACGCACACGGTGAGCCTGATCGGCCAGGCGGTGGATGGTTGCGGCGGCCGCCTGGTGAAGACCCTGGGCGACGGCCTGATGGCGGTGTTCGACACCCCCCGCGATGGCGTCAAGTCCGCCGTCCAGATGCATGAGCTGCTGAAAAAGGTGGTGTCGCGCGGCCGCCAGCATGGCGCCTCGCCGGGGCTACGTGCGCTGCGCTTGCAGGTGGCACTGGCCCGCGGCGAGGTGGTCGAGATGGGCGGCGACTGCTTCGGCGACGCCGTCAATGTGGCCGCGCGCTTGCTGGACCATGCGGGCGACAACGAAATCCTCATCACCGCCGAAGTGCTGCAGGGCCTGGCAAGCAACACCAAGTCGCGCTTTCGCAGCCTGGATCGCATCGCGGTGCGCGGCCGCGCCGAGCCGGTGCATGTCTACGTGCTGGACGGCGCCCCCTCCGGCGACGCCGCCGCCACCCAGTTCGGCGAGGTGGTGCATTCGATGGAGCCGGATGGCATACGCCTGGTCTGGCTGGACCTGGACCGGGTCTTCGACATCGACAGCATGCCCATCGTGCTGGGCCGCAGCACCCAGGCCACCTACTGCATCACCGACGGCCGGGTCTCGCGCTCCCATGCCCGCATCGACTGGCATGGCGGCAGCTTCTCGCTCACCGACCTGAGCTACAACGGCACCTTTGTGCGCTTTGGCAACGATGACGAAATCGTCAGCCTGCGGCGCGGCTCCTGCACCCTGCATGGCAGTGGCGTGATCGGCCTGGGCAGCGCACCGCTGGATGCCACCTCGCCGACGGTGCGCTTCGAGGTGCTGCACTTCGCCGACACAGAACCCCTGCCTCTTGGCCAATCGCGGCTGAGGGGCTGATTCCGATGAGCTTCAAGCCCGAACCTGCCTATACCCATGGCAGCGCGCCCAAGATCGGCGTGCTGTTCTGCAATCTTGGAACACCCGATGCCGCCACCGCGCCGGCCCTGCGCCGCTATCTGGCGCAGTTTCTCGGCGACCCGCGCGTGGTGGAGATTCCGCGCCTTCTCTGGCTGGCCATCCTGCACGGCATCATCCTGCGCGTACGCCCGGCCAAGTCGGCCGCCAAATACGCCAGTGTCTGGACATCAGATGGTTCGCCGCTGAAGGTCTGGACCGAGAAGCAGGCCAAGCTGCTGCAGGGGTATCTGGGCCAACGCGGCCACCAAACCACGGTGCGGTACGCTATGCGCTACGGCCGGCCCACCATTGCCGCGCAGCTCGACGCCCTGCGGGCCGAAGGCGTGACGCGCGTGCTGGTGCTGCCCGCCTATCCCCAGTATTGCGCCGCCACCACCGCCAGCGTGGTCGACGATGTGGCGCGCTGGGCACTCAAGACCCGGCACCTGCCCGAGCTGCGTTTCATCAATCGCTACCACGACGAGCCCGGCTATATCGCCGCGCTGGCCGAATCGGTACGCAGCCATTGGACGCGCGAGGGCCGCGGCGACAAGCTGCTGATGAGTTTTCACGGCATGCCCGCCCGCACCCTGGCCCTGGGCGACCCCTATCACTGCGAATGCCTGAAGACCGGCCGCCTGCTGGCCGAGGCTCTGGGCCTAAGCAAGGAGCAGTACCTGGTGACCTTCCAAAGCCGCTTCGGCAAGGCCAAGTGGCTGGAGCCCTATACCGAACCCAGCCTGATCCAGCTGGCTCGGCAAGGCCTGAAATCGGTGGACGTGATCTGCCCAGGTTTCAGCGCCGACTGCCTTGAAACGCTGGAAGAAATCGCCCAGGAGGCGCAACAGGCCTTCAAGAACGCGGGCGGCCAGCGCTTCAGCTACATACCCTGCCTCAACGACAGCCCGGCCGGCATGCATGCCCTGGCTGACCTGGCAGAACGCCATTTGCAGGGCTGGCCCAGCGCGCAGCCAGCCGACGCCGCGGCCTTGCGGGCTCAGCAGGAATTGGCGCTTGCCAAGGGAGCGCAGCGCTGACGTGGTGACCGGGGCACAGCGCGGCATCGGCGACAATCGCGCCATGAAGAAAGATGCTGCAGCGAGCGGCCTGCGCCTGGACAAATGGCTCTGGGCCGCGCGCTTCTACAAGACCCGCGCCCTGGCGGTGGAGGAAATCGTGAAAGGCCGGGTCACCGTCAACGGCCAGTCCGCGAAGGCCTCGCGCGAGGTCCGGCTGGGCGACCGCATCCACCTGCGCCAGGGCGTCATCGAGCGCGAGCTGCTGGTGCGCGGCCTCAGCCACATCCGCGGCCCGGCGCCACAGGCCCAGGCCCTCTATGAAGAAACGCCGGACAGCATCGCCGCGCGCGAACGCGCCGCCGAGGCACGCCGCCTGGCGCCCGAGCCGGCCGCCAGCATCGTGCAGGGCCGTCCCACCAAGCAGGACCGGCGCGCCCTGGCGGACTGGGACCGCTGGTCGGCCCAGATTGATTGATTAATCAGGGTTAACACTCAAACCCCAGCTTCAAATTCCCCTCTTGAAAGCCCGGGCTCTCGCCCCATATGGGCGCGGTTACCCCGAAAGCCTTAGTCGCGCGGGGGCCCAGCCAGAACCACACAGACCATGACGACCGAGCCATCCATGTCCCAGGAACCCAACGCCGCAAGCACCGCTGAGGCGGCCCAGACCGAAGGCAGTGCCAGCACTGCGGAGCCCAGCATCGAGGCAAAGCTGGCCGAAACCGAAGCGCGACTGGCCGAAATGTCCGACGCCTACCTGCGCGCCAAGGCCGAGACCGAGAACATCCGTCGCCGCTCGGAAGACGAGATGTCCAAGGCGCGCAAATACGCGGTGGAGGCCTTTGCCGAGGCCATGCTGCCGGTGATGGACAGCATGGAAGCAGCCATCGCCACTCCGGACGCCAAGGTCGAGACGGTGCTGGAGGGCGTGCACGCCACCAAGCGCCAGCTGGCCGCCGCGCTGGAGCGCAACAAGGTGCTGGAGATCAACCCCGGCGCCGGCGTGAAGTTCGATCCGCACCAGCACCAGGCGATCTCGATGGTGCCGGCCGAGCAGGAAGCCAACACCGTGGTTGCAGTGCTGCAAAAGGGCTATCTGATCGCCGACCGGGTGCTGCGCCCGGCGCTGGTGACGGTGGCCGCGGCCAAGTAATTCACAGCTCGCCCCTCTTGAAGAGCGGCGACTTATCCACAGATTCAAAGCATCCAAGCATTCAGTTCAGGAGAACAACATGGGAAAGATCATCGGCATTGACCTGGGCACCACGAACTCGTGCGTGGCCGTCATGGAAGGCAACACGACGCGCGTGATCGAGAACGCCGAAGGCGCTCGCACCACCCCGTCCATCATTGCTTACCAAGAAGATGGCGAAATCCTGGTGGGCGCCTCGGCCAAGCGCCAGGCCGTCACCAACCCCAAGAACACCCTGTACGCGGTGAAGCGCCTGATCGGCCGCAAGTTCACCGAGAAGGAAGTTCAGAAGGACATCGATCTGATGCCCTACAGCATCGCCGCCGCCGACAACGGCGACGCCTGGGTCGAAGTGCGCGGCAAGAAGCTGGCGCCCCCGCAGGTCAGCGCCGAAGTGCTGCGCAAGATGAAGAAGACCGCCGAGGACTACCTCGGTGAGGAAGTCACCGAGGCCGTGATCACGGTGCCGGCCTACTTCAACGACGCCCAGCGCCAGGCCACCAAGGACGCCGGCCGCATCGCCGGCCTGGATGTCAAGCGCATCATCAACGAGCCCACCGCCGCGGCCCTGGCCTTTGGCCTGGACAAGCATGGCAAGGGCGACCGCAAGATCGCCGTCTATGACCTGGGCGGCGGCACCTTCGACATCTCCATCATCGAGATCGCCGATGTCGACGGCGAGATGCAGTTCGAGGTGCTGTCGACCAACGGCGACACCTTCCTGGGCGGCGAAGACTTCGACCAGCGCATCATTGACTACATCGTCACCGAGTTCAAGAAGGATCAGGGCGTCGACCTGACCAAGGATGTGCTCGCCCTGCAGCGCCTCAAGGAAGCCGCCGAGAAGGCCAAGATCGAGCTTTCGAACAGCTCGCAGACCGACGTCAACCTGCCCTACATCACCGCCGATGCGTCGGGCCCCAAGCATCTGAACATCAAGCTCACGCGCGCCAAGCTGGAGTCGCTGGTGGAAGAGCTGATCGAGCGCACCATCGCCCCCTGCCGCACCGCCATCAAGGATGCCGGCGTGGCGGTGAGCGCCATCGACGACGTGATCCTGGTCGGCGGCATGACCCGCATGCCCAAGGTGCAGGACAAGGTCAAGGAGTTCTTCGGCAAGGAACCGCGCAAGGACGTCAACCCCGATGAGGCCGTGGCCGTCGGTGCGGCCATCCAGGGCCAGGTGCTGGGCGGCGAGCGCAAGGACGTGCTGCTGCTGGACGTGACGCCGCTGTCGCTGGGCATCGAGACCCTGGGCGGCGTGATGACCAAGATGATCGCCAAGAACACGACCATCCCGACCAAGTTCAGCCAGACCTTCTCCACCGCCGACGACAACCAGCCGGCCGTGACCATCAAGGTCTACCAGGGCGAGCGCGAGCTGGCCTCGGGCAACAAGAGCCTGGGTGAGTTCAACCTCGAAGGCATCCCGCCGGCACCGCGCGGCACGCCGCAGATCGAGGTGAGCTTCGACATCGACGCCAACGGCATCCTGCATGTGGGCGCCAAGGACAAGGGTACCGGCAAGGAAAACAAGATCACCATCAAGGCGAACTCGGGCCTGTCGGAGGCCGAGATCGAGAAGATGGTGAAGGACGCCGAAGCCAACGCCGCCGAGGACAAGAAGAAGGTCGAGATCGTGCAGGCCAAGAACCAGGCCGACGGCATGGTGCACAGCGTGCGCAAGTCCCTCACCGAGCATGGCGACAAGCTGGAAGCCGCCGAGAAGGACAAGATCGAGGCCTCGATCAAGGATCTGGAAGAGGCCATCAAGGGCGATGACAAGGCTGCGATCGAAGCCAAGACCGAAGAGCTGATGAAGGCCAGCCAGAAGCTGGGCGAGAAGATCTACGCCGAGTCGCAGGCCGCCGCTGCCGCGGGCGCCGCCGCCGCGGGTGCTGCCGAGCAGCCGCACGCGCATGAGCAGGCGCAAGCCAGCGCCAAGCCGGCCGACGACAACGTCGTGGACGCCGAGTTCAAGGAAGTCAAGGACAGCAAGTAAGAAGCCGCGGGCGCGCCGGCCCACCGGCCGCTTGCAGCAAGCCGCCGCGCAGGCCTTCAAAGGCTTGACGCGGCGCACCTTTTTTCTACGCCCCGGACCCTCCCATGGCAAAGCGTGACTATTACGAGATCCTCGGCCTGGCCAAGAACGCCAGCGAGGAAGAGATCAAGAAGGCCTATCGCAAGCTGGCCATGAAGTTCCACCCCGACCGCAACCAGGGGGACGGGGCCAAGAAGGCCGAAGAGCAGTTCAAGGAGGCCAAGGAGGCCTATGAGATGCTCTCCGATGCGCAAAAGCGCGCCGCCTATGACCAGTACGGCCATGCCGGGGTGGATCCGAATATGGGCGGCCGCGGCGGCCCGGGCGCGGAGGGCTTTGGCGGCTTTGCCGAGGCCTTCGGCGACATCTTCGGCGACATCTTTGGCGGCGCCGGCGGTGCCGGCCGGCGTGGTGGCGGCCAGCAGGTCTACCGCGGCAGCGATCTCAGCTATGCGATGGAGATCACGCTGGAAGAAGCCGCACGCGGCAAGGAAACGCAGATCCGCATCCCCTCCTGGGAAAGCTGCGAGACCTGCAGCGGCACTGGCGCCAAGCCAGGCACCAGCGCCAAGAGCTGCGGCTCCTGCAACGGCAGCGGCACGGTGCATATGCGCCAGGGCTTCTTCTCGATCCAGCAGACCTGCCCGCACTGCCACGGCAGCGGCAAGATCATCCCCGACCCCTGCACGGTATGCAGCGGCCAGGGCAAGCTGAAGAAGAGCAAGACCCTGGAGGTCAAGATCCCGGCCGGCATCAACGAAGGCATGCGCATACGCTCGGCCGGCAATGGCGAGCCGGGTGTGAACGGCGGCCCGGCCGGCGACCTCTATATCGAGATCCGCATCAAGCAGCACGAGCTGTTCGAGCGCGACGGCGACGACCTGCACTGCACCATGCCGGTGGCCATGACCACCGCCGCGCTGGGCGGCAGCATCGAGGTGCCGACCCTGGGCGGCAAGGCCGAAATCGAGCTGCCCGAGGGCACCCAGCATGGCAAGACCTTCCGTCTACGCGGCAAGGGCATCAAGGGCGTGCGTTCCAGCTACCCGGGCGATCTGTACTGCCACATCAGCGTGGAGACGCCGGTCAAGCTCACCGAGCACCAGCGCAAGCTGCTCAAGGAACTGGACAAGAGCTTCAAGGATGGTGGCGAGCGCCACTCGCCCAATGCCAAGAGCTGGACCGACCGGGTCAAGGACCTGTTCAAGTAAGCCGCAGCCGCGACTTGCGTCACGCTGCGGCGCTCAAGTCGCGTGCGATAGCGCCGAAGAGACGGGGGTGAGCAAACCGGACTCCATGTACACCGGAGTGCGCGCCTGGCCATGCAGTTGATCGACAACAGCATCCAGGACGCCTGCGCCCTGGTCATCGACAGCAACGCCACCTCGCGCAGCCTGATGGCGGCGCAGTTGCGCGAGCTGGGCGTGGGCATGGTGCGCCAGGCCACCCGCATCAGCGATGCGCGCGTGATCCTGGAGCACAAGGCCTATGACATCGTGCTGTGCGACTACCACTTCGATGGCAGCGAGATGTCTGGCCAGGACCTGCTGGACGAGTTGCGCCGCGAGCAGTTGCTGCCGCACTCCACCGTCTTCATCATGGTCACCGGCGAGGCCTCCTACGCCAAGGTGGCCGAGGCCGCCGAGGCTGCGCTCGACGCCTATCTGATCAAACCCTACACCAGCGCCTCGCTGGCCGAACGCCTGACCCATGCACGGCACCGCAAGCGCGTGCTGAAGGACATCTTCGAGGCCCTGGAGGCGCAGAACTACGAGGCCGCTGCAGCACATTGCCTGCGGCGCTTCCAGGCCCGGGAGCAGTTCTGGCTCTACGCCGCCCGCATCGGCGCCGAGCTGCTGCTGCGCCTGGAGCGTCATGACGACGCCCGCAAGCTCTACGACGCCATCATCGAGGCACGCACCGTGCCCTGGGCAAGGCTGGGCGTGGCCCGCAGCGAGCTGGCCTCGGGCAACCCGGCGGCCGCGCGCCGCACGCTGGAAACCCTGATCGGCGACATGCCAGGCCATGCCGACTCCTACGATGTGATGGGCCGGGTGCAGATGGAACAAGGCGAGATCGCGCAGGCCATGGCCACCTATCGCACCGCCGCCAACCTGACGCCGGGCTGCCTGCTGCGCCAGCAGCGCGCCGGCACGCTGGCCTTCTATGTCGGCCAGCGCGATGAGGCGCTCAAGCAGCTGGAGCGCACCATCGCCACCGGCCTGCGCAGCAAGCTCTTCGACATGCTGACCCTGGTGCTGGTGGCCTTGATGCGCTTTGATGCCAGGGACACGCGCGGCCTCAAGCAGACCCACGAGGCCATGCTGCGCGAACTGGAGCGCGACCCAAAGTCGAGCCGCTTGCAGCGCTTTGCCACCGTGATCCAAGGACTGCGCCTGCTGCAGGAGCGGCGCGTGGCCGATGCCCTGCAGCTGGCGCGCAGTTTCGGCCGCGAATTCGACAGCGAGGATTTCGATCTGGAGGCCGCCAGCCTGCTGGTGGCGCTTTGGATGCGCTTTGCCGGCCAGGAGATCCAGCTGGAAGAAATGACGGCCCTGCTGACCCGCATCGGCCTGCGCTACTGCACCACCAAGTCGGCCACCGAGGTGCTGGTGGCGATGACGGAAGGTAACGAGCCGGCCGCACAGGAGTTGCGCGACTGCCATGCACGCATTTTTTCGATCGCCGAGACGGCCATGCGCCACTCGATGCGCGGCACGGCCAGGGTGGGCGTGGAGCTGTTGATACAGCAGGGGGCTGAAACCCGCAACGCCAAGCTGATCGACATGGCCAGCCTGGTGCTCAAGCGCCATGAAGAGAAGATCGACAACGCGGCCGAGCTACGCGAGCAGATCGGCGAGCTGCACCGCCGCTTTGTCCAACCGCTGGGCACCGGCTCGGGGATACGCCAGGCCCGCAGCGCGGGCGGGCTGGCACTGCGAGGCTGAGCCACAATCCGGGGCTTTGGTCCCCTGCCCCCCAGCCCATGCGCCTGCCCGGCTTTCTGCGCCCCCGCCTGAATTCACCCCTGAGCCTGACCTGGCTGGCCGCCCTGTGGATGGGCCTGCTGTGCAACTGGCCGCTGTGGCGGCGCATGCTGGACCTGCCCGAGCTGGGCGACGCCGCTGGCCGCCTGTTTGTGCTGGTGTTCGCCGGCATGGTGGTGAGCCTCACTGCCGGCCTGCTGAGCCTGCTGTGCTGGCGCGGGCTGATCAAGCCGGTGCTGGCGCTGTGCCTGCTCACCGCGGCCGCCCTGACCCATTTCATGAGCAGCTACGGTATCGTGGTGGACCCCGGCATGATCGTCAACGTGCTGCACACCGATGTGCGCGAGACGCGCGATCTGCTGAGCCTGCGCCTGTTCCTCACGCTGGCATTGCTGGGCGGTCTGCCAAGCTGGTGGTTGTGGCGTCGGCCGCTGGCGCACCGCCAGCTGCTGCCCAGCCTGGGCCTGAATCTGCTGAGCCTGGCGCTTGGCATGGCGCTGGCGGTGGCCCTGGCCATGAGCAGTTTTGCCGAGCTGGCGTCGACCATGCGCAACCACAAGGCCTTGCGCTACATGATCAACCCGATGACGGCCTTCTGGTCGTTGGGCTCGGTGGTGCTCGAGTCGCAGCAGGCGCCACAAGGCCCGCCCCAGGTGCTGGGCGCGGATGCCCGACTGACGCCGCGCCCGGCCGGCAGCAAGCCGCCGCTGTTCATGCTGGTGGTGGGCGAGACCGCGCGCAGCGCCAACTTCTCGCTGAACGGCTATGCCCGCAACACCAACCCCGAGCTGGCCAAGCTCGAGGTGCTGAGCTTCCGCGCCGTGAGCTCCTGCGGCACCAGCACCGCCGCCTCGCTGCCCTGCATGTTCTCGCCCTTGGGGCGCGAAGCCTACGGCAGCCAGCAGGGCGCGCATGAGAACCTGCTGGACGTGCTGCAGCGTGCCGGCCTGGCGGTGCTATGGCTGGACAACCAGTCGGGCTGCAAGGGCCTGTGCGAGCGCATTCCCAACAGCATGGCCGCCACGCCGGCCGCCGGCGCCGCGCCCTTGCCGGACGGGCTCTGCGATGGCGAGGAATGCCTGGACGCCGCCCTGCTGCATGGTCTGGATCAGCGCATCGCGGCGCTGGACCCGGCGCGCGTGGCGCGCGGCGTCGTGCTGGTGCTGCACCAGATGGGCAGCCATGGGCCGGCCTACTACAAGCGCTCGCCAGCCACGGCCAAGCCCTTCCAGCCCGAGTGCCGCAGCAACGCCCTGCAGCAATGCCCGCGCGAGCAGGTGCTGAACGCCTACGACAACACCATCGCCTACACCGACCATGTGCTGGCCGGCCTGATTGCCTGGCTCAAGACCCAGCAGGCGCGCTTCGACACCAGCCTGCTCTATGCCTCGGACCACGGCGAGTCGCTGGGCGAGAACAAGCTCTATCTGCACGGCATGCCCTATGCGGTGGCGCCGCCGGAACAGAAACAGGTGCCGCTGATCCTGTGGCTGCCCGAGCCCAGCGCACGGGCGGCCGGTGTGTCGCGCAGCTGCCTGGGCCAGCGCCTGGACCAGCCGCTCTCGCACGACCAGCTCTTCCACACCACCCTGGGACTGATGGGCGTGCAGACCAGCGTCATGCGCAGCGACTGGGACCTGCTGGCGCCCTGCCGTCCAGGCAAGCCTTAGAACAGCTCGGCCTGTGCCGCAGCCGGCGAGGCAGGCGGCCGGAACTGGCTCAGGTCCAGCGGGATACGTTCGCGGTTGAGCCCCAGGCGCGCGCAGGCCTTGCGCATGCGCTGCTGCAGCAGCTGGGCCCAGATGCCCTCGCCGCGCATGCGCGAGCCGAAGCGCGCATCGTTGTCGGCGCCGCCGCGCATCTCGCGCACCCGCGCCATCACGCGCGCGGCCCGGTCGGGCAAATGCTGCTGCAGCCAGTCCTGGAACAGCGGCGCCACCTCCCAGGGCAGGCGCAGCGGGATGCTGAAGGCCTTGCTGGCACCGGCCTCGGCGGCCGCGGCCAGGATCTGCTCCAGTTCGGGCTCGTTCACAAAGGGAATGATGGGCGAGACGCTCACACCCACCGGCACGCCCGCCTCGGCCAGGGTCTTGAGCGTGCGCAGGCGCCGCTGGGGCGCGGCGGCGCGCGGCTCGAGGATGCGCGCCAGCGCCGGGTCCAGCGTGGTGATGGACACATAGACGCCCACCTGGCGCCTGGCGGCCATTGGCGCCAGCAGGTCCAGGTCGCGCTCCACCCCGGACGACTTGGTGACGATGGAGAACGGGTGCTGGCAGGCCGCCATCAGCTCCACCAGGCCGCGCGTGATGCCTAGCTTGCGCTCGATGGGCTGGTAGGCGTCGGTGGCGGTGCCCAGGCACAGCAGCTTAGGGCTGTAGGCGCGCGACGCGAAGGCCGCATGCAGACGCTCGACCGCGTTGACCTTGGCGATGATGCGGGTCTCGAAATCCAGGCCCGGCGAGAGGTTCAGGTAGCTGTGCGTGGGCCGCGCGAAGCAGTAGATACAACCATGCTCGCAACCGCGGTAGGGGTTGATCGAAAGGTCAAAGCTGATGTCGGGCGACTGGTTGCTCGAGATGATGCTCCGGGCATGCTCCTCGATGATCTGGGTGCTGGGCGGCAGACGCTCTTCGGCGGCCTGCTGCTCCAGCGTGCCCCAGCCATCGTCGAAGCATTCGCGGGCCTGGCGCTCGAAGCGATGCGCGATGGCCCAGTCGCTGCCGCGCCCCTTGATGGGAATGGGAGGCTTGATGGTCGAAGACATACTGTATTTTCATACAGCATGCCATTCTTTGCCAGCGCCAGGGTGATTCAGTACTCGTCGCCGCCGCCGCTGTAGCCGGGTGCCAGGTTCTCGAACTTGGTGTGCATGCGCTGAAAGGCCAGCTTCACCGTGCCCACCGGGCCGTTACGCTGCTTAGCGATGATGATCTCGGCCACACCCGGCTCCTTGCACTCGTCCTTGGTGTAGTACTCGTCGCGGTAGATGAACATGATGATGTCGGCATCCTGCTCGATGGCGCCGGATTCGCGCAGGTCGGACATCATCGGGCGCTTGTCGGGCCGCGTTTCCACCGAGCGGTTGAGCTGCGACAGCGCGATCACCGGGCACTGCAGCTCCTTGGCCAGGGCCTTGAGTCCGCGCGAGATCTCACCGATCACGGTGGCACGGTTTTCCTCGTTGCCGCCATTGCCGCTCATCAGCTGCAAATAGTCGATCACGATCAGGCCCAGCTTGCCGCAGATGCGGGCCTGGCGGCGCGCGCGCGCGCGCACCTCGCTGGGCGAGAGGCCGGGGCTCTCGTCGATGAAGATGCTGGACTTGCCGAGCTTGTCCACCGCTTCGGAGAGCCGGCTCCACTCGTCGTCGGCCAGGCGGCCGGTGCGCAGATGGCCCTGGTCGATGCGTCCGATCGAACCCACCATACGCAGGGCGAGCTGGGCGGCACCCATTTCCATCGAATAGATCACCACCGGCAGGCCCTCGTTGATGGCCACGTTCTCGGCGATGTTCACCGCAAAAGCCGTCTTGCCCATGGAGGGGCGCGCGGCCAGCACGATCAGGTCCCCGGGCTGCAGGCCGGCGGTCATGCGGTCCAGGTCGAAGAAGCCGGTGCGCACGCCGGTCACGTCCTCGGCGCCGTTTTCGGCCAGCTCGTTGACGCGGTCGATCAGCTGCACCACCAGGTTGTCCATGCTCTGGAAGCCCTGGCGGCTGCGCGAGCCCTCCTCGCCGATGCGGAAGATCTTGCCCTCGGCCTCGTCGAGGATCTGGGTCACTGCGCGCCCCTGCGGCGCGAGCGCCGCGGTGGCGATCTCGTCGCTGGCGCTGACCAGCTTGCGCAGGATGGCGCGCTCGCGCACGATTTCCGCATAACGGCGCAGATTGGCGGCACTGGGCACGCTTTGCGCCAGGTCATTCAGGTACTTGAGGCCGCCGCAGTCGGCCGCCTTGCCCAGCGAGGTCAGCTCCTCGAACACCGTCACCACGTCGGCCGGCTTGCCGGCATTGATGAGCTTGCCCACCGCAGCAAAGATCTGCTTGTGCTCGAAACGGTAGAAATCGCTGTCGGACAGCAGATCACCGGCCCGGTCCCAGGCGCTGTTGTCGATGAGCAAACCACCGAGCACGCTCTGCTCGGCCTCCACCGAGTGCGGTGGCACGCGCAGGCGCGACACCTCGTCATCGCTGCGATCGGAGGATCCGGAGTTGGGAGAAATGATCGCTGACATGGTCTCGGGTTCCAAACGCCGCTGTGGACAAGTCTGTGGAGAAACTGTTCAGTGCCTGGGGGTAGCGCGGGACAACTTCTACCCCCAAAAGGCAAAAAAGCCGAGGGCTTGGCAGCCTTCGGCTTTCTCTGATTGCAGCCCTTTCGAGCCGCAAACGCATCGGGGAAATTACTCTGCGTCGGCGACGACTTGAACGGAGATCTCCACCACCACATCGGTGTGTGCAGCCACGCTCACGGCGAATTCGCCCACGGCCTTCAGCGGGCCGTTCGGCAGACGGATCTGCGACTTGGCCACGGCGAAGCCCATCTTGGTCAGACCTTCGGCGATGTCGGCGTTGGTCACCGAGCCAAACAGACGGCCGTCCACGCCAGCCTTCTGGCTGATGCGCACGGTCTTGCCGGACAGGCTGTCGCCCAGGGCTTGAGCGGCGGCCAGCTTCTCGGCGGCAGCCTTTTCGAGCTCAGCGCGCTTGGCTTCGAATTCCTTGATAGCGGCGGCCGTGGCACGACGTGCCTGGCGGGTCGGGATCAGGAAGTTGCGAGCGTAGCCGTCCTTGACCTTGACGACGTCGCCCAGGTTGCCGAGGTTCGCGACCTTTTCAAGCAGGATGATTTGCATGTTGGGTTACTCCTCAGACCTTGTGCTGGTCGCTGTAGGGCAGCATGGCCAGGAAACGGGCGCGCTTAATGGCGACCGTCAGCTGACGCTGGAAGAAGGCGCGCGTGCCGGTCAGGCGAGCGGGCGTGATCTTGCCGTTTTCGCTGATGAAATCGCGCAGCGTGTCGATGTCCTTGTAGTCGATCTGCTCGACACCGGTGACGGTGAAGCGGCAGAAACGCTTGCGGCGGAACAGCAGCGACTGTTGATTGCGCTTGGGCTTGCGGTCCTTGGAGAACCGACCTTTACCACGTGCTGGGGGCATAGTGTGACCTCTTAACTTTTCAATCCGGATACAGATTCAGGTGCGCGAGTGAGTGACGGCCTCGGCCTCTTGCGCTGCCAGTTCGGTGACGTGGAAGACGATTCCACGACCGTTGCGTTGGGCTGCCAGAAAGCCGCCGAAGCGGGCATTTCCACCAACACCCAGTGCCTGAACGCGCCTGGCCATCTCTCCGATTGCCACCGTCTTGAGCTCCATGGAGACCTTGCGGGGGCCGCCTGCTTCTTGCACCGTGGAATCATGCTTGAGCACGATGTCCAGGGCCGGCAATCCGGCAGGCGTGTATCTGAGTAGACCGAGTTCCTGTATCTGCGCGAGCAATAGGAGCTGATTCACAGCCGACCGCGCTTCACAGGAACACTCGCTTGATCACCCAACTTAGGCAGTAGCTTCCTGAGGAGCCTTGCGAGCTTCCTCACGCTCCACAGCCTTCATCATCACGGAAGGCGTGGTCTCGGCCTTGGGCTTGACCACCGTCAGGTGGCGCAGCACGGCGTCGTTGAAGCGGAAACCGGTCTCGAGCTCAGCCAGGACTTCCTTGCTGCATTCGATGTTCAGGCACAGGTAGTGCGCCTTGGCCAGCTTCTGGATCAGGTAAGCCAGTTGACGGCGGCCCCAATCTTCAACACGGTGGACCACACCACCGCCAGCGGTGATCAGGCCCTTGTAGCGCTCCAGCATGGCCGGAACTTGTTCGCTTTGATCCGGATGGATCAGCAGAACGATCTCATAGTGACGCATAAACACTCCTTGTGGATTCCAGCACGGGATAATTCCCGCGCTGTGGAAGCCGGGCCCCAGCGTCAAACTCATGGGCACGGCAAGGGAAAGCCTACGATTGTAGCGCGAAATGCCCAAAGGCCCAAATGCGCTCGACCCGGTGCACGCCTCAGCGCGGGTCTGGCGCGCGCAAACGAGCGAGCAGGGCCCGCGCCGACGCCGGCGGCGCGGGCGTCAGGAGGCTCACCAGCACCAGGGCCGCCGTGCCCGCCGGTATGCCAAACAAGCCGGCCGAGATCGGCTGGATGCCCCACCACAGTTCGGCGGCACCGGGAATGCCCAGGCTGCGCCGCAGGCCCGGATCGGCGCTGACCATGTAGTAGGCGCACACCGCCAGCCCGATCAGCATTCCGGCCAGCGCACCTTGCTTGTTGGCCCGCTGCCAGAAGATGCCCAGCACCAGCACCGGCACAAAGGTCGAGCCGGCGAGCGAGAACGCCGCCGAAACCAACAGCACGATATCGGCCGGCCGCTGCGCCGCCACCGCGGCCGCGCTCAATGCCGTGGCGAGCAGCAGCGCCTTGGAGAGCGTGACACGGCGGGTGCTGCTGGCGCCGGGGTTGACGATGCGGTAATAGATGTCGTGCGAAAGCGATGCCGAGATGGTCAGCAGCAGGCCGTCTGCAGTCGAAAGCGCCGCGGCCAGGCCGCCCGCCGCCACCATGCCCGAGACTACATAGGGCAGCCCGGCCAATTCGGGTGCCAGCAGCATGATGATGTCGCTGCCCAGGTGCAACTCGCCCAACTGCAGGATGCCGTCACCGTTCACATCGTTGATCGACAGCAGGCCCGCATCCACTCGCATCCACTGCCCCACCCAGGCGGGTAGATCGGCGATCGGTGTGCCCACCAGGCCATTGAAGACCTCGAACTTGAGCATCACCGCCAGCGCCGGCGCGGTGATGTAGAGCAGGCCGATGAAGCCCAGCGACCAGGCCACAGAGGCGCGCGCCTCGCCCACCGAGGGCGTGGTGTAGTAGCGCACCAGGATGTGTGGCAGGCCCGCCGTACCGAGCATCAGGCAGAACACCAGGGCCAGGAAGTTGCGGCGCGAGACGTCGAAGCTTTCCCGCTGGCCGGCATCGCCCTCCGGGTCGCCCGCAAACGGCTGGGTATGGGCCGGCATGCCCGAGAGCGGCCGGGCGCGCAACTCGTCCTGGGCCTTGGCACGGCGCCACTGGCTTTCGGCCTCGGCCACCGTCTTGGGCAGGGCCGCGCGGCGCTTTTCGGCGGCCTGGATCTCGGCCAGCGGCGCGTCGCTGGCCTTGAGCTTGGCAATGTGCCGCGACGCCTGGGTGCGCTCCGCCGCCAATGCGGTGGGCACGTCCTGCAATTTCTGCCCGTATTCGATGGCGCGCTGGGCGTAGAACTGCCGCACCTGCAACTCGGCCGGGTCTTTGGTCAGCTCCTGCTCGCGTGCGCTGATCTTCTGCACCTGGTAGCCATATACCGCCTGCGGCACCGGCACGCCGGTCTGCTTGATCGAGAGCCACACCACCGGCACCAGGTAGGCGGCAATCAGAATGATGTATTGCGCCACCTGGGTCCAGGTGACGGCGCGCATGCCGCCCAGAAAGGAGCACACCAGCACTCCACCTAGGCCGACGAACACGCCGATTTCGAAGGTCAGTCCGGTGAGCCGGGTGGTGATCAGGCCGATGCCATAGATCTGCGCCACCACATAGATGAAGGAGATCAGGATGGCGGCCAGCGCACCCAGCAGGCGCAGCGTCTGGCTGTCATAGCGTTCGGCCAGGAAGTCGGGGATGGTGAAGCGACCGAAGCGGCGCAGATAGGGCGTCAGCAGCAGGGCCACCAGGCAGAAGCCGCCGGTCCAGCCCAGCACGAAGGCCAGCCCGCCATAGCCGGTCAGATACAGGGTGCCCGCCAGGCCGATGAAGGAAGCTGCGCTCATCCAGTCGGCGCCGGCGGCCATGCCGTTGTAGAAGGCCGGCACACGGCGGCCGGCCACATAGTATTCGTCGGGATCGGTGGTGCGGGTGAAGATGCCGATGCCGGCATACACGCCCACCGTCACGGCCAGGAAGCAAAAGCCTATCCAGGTCTTGGGCATGCCCCAATGCTCGAGCACAGCCAGCACCAGCACCAGCACGCAAAAGCCCAGGGTGTAGGCGCCATAGATACGCCCGAGCCTGCGTTTGAATGCTGCCGCCAAGTCCATGATTGCCATGCGGCGATGATGCTTGAGGGCCACGCCACCGCGCATCCCCGACTACCCGCATCACGCCACAGTTCGCGCACAAAAAAGGCGGCCCGCGGGCCGCCTCCTTGCCGGGCTGTCGATGCTCAACGCTTGGCCAGGCGCTGCCAGGTCTCGATCACGGTGTCGGGGTTGAGCGAGATCGAGACGATGCCTTCCGAGGCCAGCCAGTCGGCGAAGTCCGGATGGTCGCTGGGGCCCTGTCCGCAGATGCCGATGTACTTGCCGGTGGCACGGCAGGCGGTGATGGCACGCGAGATCAGGGCCTTGACCGCCGAGTCGCGCTCGTCGAAATCGCCCGCCAGCTGCTCCAGGCCGGAGTCGCGATCCAGGCCCAGGGTCAGCTGGGTCAGGTCGTTGGAGCCTATCGACATGCCGTCGAAATGTTCCAGGAATTGCTCGGCCAGGATGGCGTTGCTGGGCACTTCGCACATCATGATGACGCGCAGGCCGTCCGTGCCACCCGCTGCGGCGCGCTTGAGGCCGCGCTCGGCCAGCATATCCACCACGCGCTCGGCCTGGCGCACCGTGCGCACGAAGGGCACCATGATCTCGATGTTGCTGAGCCCCATGTCGTTGCGCACGCGCTTGAGGGCCTCGCATTCCATCGCGAAGGCGTCCGAGAACTCGCCGCTGATATAGCGCGAGGCGCCGCGGAAGCCCAGCATCGGGTTCTCTTCGTCGGGCTCGTAGCGCGAGCCACCGATCAGCTTGCGGTACTCGTTGCTCTTGAAGTCCGACAGCCGCACGATCACCGGGCGCGGGAAGAAGGCCGCGGCGATGGTGGCGATGCCCTCGGCCAGCTTGTCCACATAGAAGGCTCGCGGCGAGGCGTGGCCGCGCGCCACGGACTCGACGGCCTTCTTCAGGTCGGCGTCGATATTGGGATAGTCGAGGATGGCCTTGGGGTGGACGCCGATATTGTTGTTGATGATGAACTCAAGCCGGGCCAGTCCCACGCCGGCGCTGGGCATTTGCGCAAAGTTGAAGGCCAGCTGTGGGTTGCCGACGTTCATCATGATCTTGATCGGACAGTAGGGCAGCTCGCCGCGATGCACCTCGCTGACCTCGGTCTCGAGCAGGCCGTCGTAGATGTAGCCGGTGTCACCCTCGGAGCAGGCCACCGTCACCAGTTGGCCGTCCTTGAGCTTCTCGGTCGCGTCACCGCAACCCACCACCGCCGGGATGCCAAGCTCACGCGCGATGATGGCGGCGTGGCAGGTGCGGCCGCCGCGGTTGGTGACGATGGCCGAAGCGCGCTTCATCACCGGCTCCCAGTTCGGGTCGGTCATGTCGGTCACCAGGATGTCGCCCGGCTGCACCCGCTCCATCTCGGCGATGTTGTGCACCAGGCGCACCGGGCCGGTACCGATCTTCTGGCCAATGGCGCGCCCTTCGGCCAGCACCGCACTGTGGCCCTTGAGCTTGTAGCGGTGCTCGACCTGGCCCTCGGCCTGGCTCTTCACCGTTTCGGGGCGGGCCTGCAGGATGTAGAGCTTGCCGTCCACGCCGTCACGGCCCCACTCGATGTCCATCGGCCGCTGGTAATGCTGCTCGATGATCATCGCGTACTGCGCGAGTTCCACCACCTCGGCATCGGCCAGCGAATAACGGTTGCGTTGCTCGGGCGCGGTGTCCACGGTCTTCACCAGCTTGCCACTCGCGGCCTTTTCCTCGGGCGAGGCGAACTCCATGCGGATCAGCTTGGAGCCCAGGTTGCGGCGGATGATGGGCAGCTTGCCGCGCTGCAGCGCGGGCTTGTGCACATAGAACTCGTCGGGGTTGACGGCGCCCTGCACCACCGTCTCGCCCAGGCCGTAGCTGGAGGTGATGAAGACCACGTCCTTGAAGCCCGACTCGGTGTCGATGGTGAACATCACGCCGGCCGAACCCAGATCGGAGCGCACCATGCGCTGCACGCCGGCCGACAGCGCCACCTCGGCGTGGGCAAAGCCCTTGTGCACGCGGTAGCTGATGGCGCGGTCGTTGTAGAGCGAGGCGAACACCTCCTTCATCTTGTGCAGCACCTCCTCGATGCCCACCACGTTCAGAAAGGTTTCCTGCTGGCCGGCGAAGGAGGCATCGGGCAGGTCTTCGGCGGTGGCGGAGGAGCGCACGGCAAAGGACACGCCCGGGTTGTCGGCGGTCAGCTTGGCGAAGGAGGCGCGGATCTGCGCTTCCAGATCGGCCGGAAAGGGCTGCGCCTCCAGCCAGCCGCGGATCTCGGCGCCAGCCTCGGCCAGCGCGCGCACGTCGTCGGTATTGAGCGTCGCAAGGCGCTCTTCGATGCGCTTGTCCAGGCCTTCGTACTTGAGGAACTCGCGGAACGCATGGGCCGTGGTGGCAAAGCCGCCGGGCACACGCACCCCCGAGGCGGCCAGTTGCGAGATCATTTCGCCGAGGCTGGCGTTCTTGCCGCCAACCACCTCGACGTCGCTCATTCTCAGATTCTCAAAGGGAACGACCAGGGCGGCCGCATCAAAGCGAGAAGACATGGGGAAACTCCGTGATGTTGTGAAACCGGGGCTCCCGCGCAGGCACCCACCCCACCATTTCTGGATTCTTCTGGGAGGTAGAGGGGGTTCATGAGGCCGTGCATCGCTCAAGCGGGAAAACTGCGGCCGATTCTACGGTGATGTGCTTCTATGATGGAAACCCGTACTTCAAAGCCCCAGCGCCATGCCCAATCGCACCGTGTACTTTGTCTCGGACGGCACCGGGATCACGGCCGAGACCTTCGGCAACTCCATCCTGGCCCAGTTTCCCGGCAAGCCCCGTCATGTGCGCCGCCCCTTTGTGGATACGGCCGAGAAGGCCTACCAGGTGGTGCATGAGATCAACCAACTGGGCGAGCAGGAAGGCCAGCGCGCCATCGTGTTTGCCACCCTGGTCAATCGCGAGGTGCTGCAGATCGTGCGCGAGCATTGCAAGGGCCTGGTGATGGACATGTTCAACACCTTTATCGAACCCCTGGAAGAGGAGTTCCAGGTCAAGTCAAACCACCGCGTCGGGCGCTTCTCCGATGTGGCGCGCAGCCAGGAGTACCACGACCGCATCGAGGCGATCAACTTCTCGCTGGCGCATGACGATGGCCAGTCGGCCAAGAACCTGGAATCGGCCGATGTGATACTGGTTGGGGTATCGCGCAGCGGCAAGACCCCGACCTCGCTTTACCTGGCCATGCAGCACGGCATCAAGGCAGCCAACTACCCGCTCATCCCCGAGGACTTCGAACGCAGCAAGATCCCCTCGATGCTGGAGCCGCACAAGAAGAAATGCTTCGGCCTCACCATCGACCCCGAGCGCCTCTCGCAGATCCGCAACGAGCGGCGCCCGGGCAGCAAATACGCCGACCTGATGAACTGCCGCTACGAGATCAACGAGGCCGAGGCGATGATGAAGCGCAATGGCATCTCCTGGCTCTCGTCCACGCACAAGTCGATCGAAGAGATCGCCACCACCATACTGCGCGACATCCGCCCTGATCGGCTGATCTACTGACGACGCCCCACTTGAGCATGACTGCGCCGTCGCTGAGCGACTGGATTGCCGAGACCCTGGCCAGCGAGCGGCTCAACGCCCAGTCCCTGATCACCACCCTCTTGGGCGATTCGATCGCACCCTTTGGCGGCCACTTCTGGCTCAAGAGCCTGATCCGCCTGGCCGAGCCGCTGGGGCTGAACGAGCGACTGGTGCGCACCAGCGTCTACCGCCTCACCCAGGATGGCTGGCTGCGCGCCAATCGCCAGGGCCGGCGCAGCGAATACCAGCTCACACCCGAAGGTTTCAGCCGCTTCGAACAGGCCCACAGCCGCATCTACTCGACCACGCCAGAAGGCTGGGATGGCCAGTGGACCTTGCTCGTCATGCAAGCGGGGGTGGAGGCCGCGCCGGCCCGGCTACAGATGCGCCGCGAGCTGGCCTGGGAGGGCTTTGTGGCGCTGGGCCAGGGTGTGCTGGGCCACCCCTCGCCGCGGCGCGATGCGCTGGCCGGCATCCTGCACCGGCTGGGCCTGCGCGACCAGGTCTTTGTGCTGGCGGCCACGGAAATAGCGCCGCTGCATGGCCGCTCACTGCAGGAGTTTGCCGCCAAGGCCTGGCCGCTGACCCGCCTGGCCCAGGACTATGGCCGCTTCGTGCAACGCTTCTCCCCTCTGCTGTCCAGCCTGGAGCAGGCGCGGGCCAGCGGCCAGCCCATCCCTGCCGGACCGGCCCTGCTGGCACGCACGCTGCTGATCCATGCCTTGCGCCGCGTGCAGCTGCGTGACCCGCAGCTGCCCGCCGCCCTGCTGCCCCGCGGCTGGCCGGGCGCACAGGCCTATGCCTTGTCCGCCAGGCTTTACCGGCAGCTGCACCGCGCGGCGGACACCCATGTACTGGCCCTGCTGGAGGCCGAGTCCGGCTTTGTGCCGCCGCTCACCCCCTACTTCTTCCAGCGCTTCGGCGGCCTGCTCGAAACGGCCTGAGCGCGCCAGGGGAAAGCCCTAGAGCCGGCCCCAAAATCCCCTGATGCAGGTCAATATGATACAGATGTGCATTTGCATACCATTTTCTGTATCAGGTCCACAAGCACAACACGGCCTGAGCCCCACAACATCTGGAGACGGCCATGTCACACCACGAACGGATTGCCCACACCATGGAGCTGCCACCCGCCACGGTGCAGCCCAATGTCTACCCCTTGAGCTGGCGCAATGAGACGGCCAAGCTGGAAGAGGTCTGGGACGCCTCGCAGCGCGAGTACTGGGACCCCAAGAAGCTGCCCTGGGATACCTTCGACGCCTCGCGCTATACATGGGAGGAGCGCGAAGCCATGGCCTATTGGTGGACCCTGCTCTCGGTGTTTGACGCCTCGGCCCCGCCGGTATTTGCCGCAGCCTTCATCAAGACCTACGAGGCCCATGAAGAGGACGCCGTGCGGCGCTGCTTCTTCTCGGTGACCCGCGACGAGCAAAACCACGAGCAGCTTTGCGGCCTGGCCATCTCCAAGCTGCTGGAGCATCCGGACCCGCTGAGCTACGAGCCCAAGACCGAGATCGGCCGCAAGGCCTGGAAGAACGCGCACTGGCTCTATCACAATGGCGGCCGCTACTGGAACGGCTACAAGAACGCCGTGCCCAAGTACAGCCTGGCCGTGCTGTTCAGCTCCTTCCTGATGGGCGAGATCGCAGCGGCCACCATCTTTCACCAGATGGCCGCCAAATGCACCGAACCGGTGTTCCAGGAGGGCTTCCGCAAGGTGGGCCGCGACGAGGGCCGGCATATGGCGATCTGCATGGCCTTGATGGAGCGCGACTATCCCAAGATGGATCTGTCGGACAAGGCCTTGATCACCAAGCAGATACGCGCCGGCTTCCTGTTCCTCTCGGGCGTGCTGTTCGAGCCGCCGGAAGACTTCTGGGACATCGGCCCGGACTTCATCCCCAACCAGCGCGAGATCGAGGCCGTGGCACGCAACGCCGGCTTCTACATCCCCGAGTACGAGGCCAAGCGCGACAACTGGCGCAACGCCATGCTCAACCTCAAGGGCGTGCTGGACAAGTACGGCATCCCCTTCCCCGCCATCCCCGAGGTGGGCATCTCCGGCGAAGAGGTGCGCGATGTGGACATGAAAGACATCATCCCGGTGTTCTGAGCGGCACATGAGCAAGACCATCACCCTTTCGCCTTCGGGCCAGAGCATTCCCGTGGCCGATGGCGACACGGTGTTGATGAGCTTGGAGCGGGGCGGCTACGCCCTGCCCAATAACTGCCGCGCCGGCGCCTGCGGCGAATGCAAGGTGCGCGTGCTGGAGGGCCAGTTCGACCAGGGCTTTGTGATGGACATGGCCCTGTCGCAGGAGGAGCGCAAGCAGGGCTATGGCCTGATGTGCATGGCCAAGCCCCTGTCCGATAAGCTGGTGATCGAATGGGGCTCGGCCGATGCCTCGCCCAAGCTCTTTCCGCCGCGCGAGGCCATGCCCTATGTGGTAGTGGAGAAGATCCAGCGCACCCCGCGCATCGCCGAATTCCAGCTCATGCCGCTGGGCGCGCCGCTGCGCTTCTGGCCGGGCCAGTATGTGGCCGTCTGTGCGCCCAGGCCGGGCGCTACGCCAAGGCATTATTCACTGGCCAACGCGCCGCGCCAGGATGGCTGCCTGACGCTGCAAGTGACCCGCGTCGATGGCGGGCTGACCAGCAACTGGCTGCATGAGGAGGTCGGCATAGGCGCCAGCCTCTCGCTGTCCGGCCCCTATGGCAGCTTCATCGGCGACCCCAAGGCCGAAACCCCCGTGCTGTGCCTGGCGGCAGGCTCGGGCCTGGCACCCCTGCTCTCGCTCACCGAGGCGGCCTTGAAGCGCGGCTACCGCAAGCCGGTGACCCTGCTGTTTTCGGCGCGCCACGAGGAGGATTGCTATGCCCTGGGGCGGCTGAGCTACTGGTCGCGCATGCACCGCAACTTCAGCTGGAAGCTCACCCTCACCGGCGAGGCCAGGCCGGGGCTGCTGCAGGGTCGCATCCCCGCACTCTTGCCCGGCCTGTTCCCGGACCTCTCGGCCCACAGCGTGTTCGTGGCCGGCAGCACGGCCTTCACCGAGGATTGCATCGGCGCCGCGCTCGCCCTGGGTGCGCAGCCCTCGCTGCTGCACCACGAGCGCTTTATGTCGCAGCGCCTGGGCTGAAGACCCTCAGACCAGGCGCTGGCGCGCCGATTCGTACAGGCAGATCGCCGCCGCGCTGCCGACGTTGAGCGACTCCTCACCGCCCGGCTGTGGAATGCCCACGGTGAGCGCACAGCGCTGCATCAGGGCCGGCTGCACGCCCTGGCCCTCGTGGCCCATCACCCAGGCGCAGGGGCTGGGCAGGCGCAGCTGGTGCAGCTGCTGCGCCGCATGCGAGCTGGTGGCCACCAGGGGCACGCCGAGGCGGTCCAGGTCTTCGGGCGCCAGGCCCTCGACCAGACGCAGGCCGAAATGCGCGCCCATGCCGGCGCGCAGCACCTTGGGCGACCAGAGTGCCGCTGTGCCCTTGAGCGCCAGGATCTGCTTGAAGCCGAGGGCGCCGGCATTGCGCAGAATGGTGCCCACATTGCCGGCATCCTGCAGCCGGTCCAGCACCACCGAGTCCAGGCCCGGGCTCAGGTCTTGCCCCGCCTGGTAAGGCACTTCGAAACCGATGCGCGCCGGCGACTCCAGCCCGCTGATGCTCTTGAACAAGGCCTCGGGCACGACCAGCACGCGCGGCGCGGCGTCGGCCAGATCGCGCAGCGGCGCCTCGGCGTAGGCGGTCTCGGTGACCACCGCCAGCGTGATCGGGTAGGCGCGCGCGAGCGCGGCGCGCGCCAGGTGGTCGCCCTCCAGCCAGATGCTGCCCAGCTTGCGGTAGGCGTTGGCGTCGGCGGCGAGCTTGCGCAGACGCTGCAGCACCGGGTTGTCGCGCGAGGTGATGTGGAGAACGTTGGGGCTCGTCATGTCGTCAAAACCTCGCGAACCGGCGCAAAACTCCTGCGATGCCAGGCCGTGGCGCCATGCTCGCGCAGCGCGGCCAGATGGTCGGCGGTGGGATAGCCCTTGTGGGTGGCAAAGCCGTACTCGGGATGCTGCTCGTGCATCAGCTGGCAGAGGCGGTCGCGGTGCACCTTGGCCAGGATGGAGGCGGCCGAGATCGCCTTGACCTTGGCATCGCCCTTGACGATGGCCTCGGCCGGAATCTTCAGCACCGGCAGGCGGTTGCCGTCCACCAGCACCTTGGCGGGCTTGAGGCGCAGGCCCTCCACCGCGCGGCGCATCGCCAGCATGGTGGCCTGCAGGATGTTGAGTTCATCGATCTCGGCCACGCTGGCCTCGGCGATGCAGCAGCACAAGGCCTTGGCACGGATCTCGTCGAACAGGCGCTCGCGCTTCTTCTCGGTCAGCACCTTGGAGTCCGCCAGGCCGGCAATCGGCTGCTGATCATCGAGGATCACCGCGGCGGCCACCACCGGCCCGGCCAGCGGGCCGCGGCCGGCCTCGTCCACGCCGGCCATCAGGCCAGGCACGTCCCAGACCAGCCCGAGCTGGGTCGGCAGCTCAGGCATCGGCGAGGACTTGCGCGATCGCATCGCTGGCCAGCCGCGCCGTATCGCGGCGCAGCAGCAAGTGTTGTTCGTGAAAGCGCGCCTGCACGCGTGCATAGCGCTCGGCATCGGCCAGCCAGGCCAGGCCCTCGCGCGCCAGCGCCTTGGGCGTGCAGGCCTCTTGCAGCAGCTCGGGCACCAGGAATTCGCGCGCCAGCACATTGGGCAGGCTCACCCAGGGCAGGTAGTTCTTGCCGCGCATGCGCCAGGCGTTCAGCGCGTGCATGCGGTAGGCCACCACCATGGGGCGCTTGAACAGCGCCGCCTCCAGCGTGGCAGTGCCGCTGGCAACCAGGGTAAGGTCGCAGGCCGCCAGGGCCTCGTGCGAGCGCCCCTCCAGCAGCGTCAGATTCAGGCCCTGACCAAGCCGCTCCACCATGGGCTGCAGCAGCTCGCGCAGCCCCGGCGCCACCGGCACGATGAACTTCAGCTCGGGCCGGGCCTGCCGCATCAGTTGCGCGGCATGCAGCATGGGTTCGGCAATGTAGGCGAGCTCGCTGCGGCGGCTGCCGGGCAGCAGGGCCACCACGGTGTCGCCCTCGGCCAGGCCAAGGGCGGCGCGGGCCTCGGCCCTGGGTGGCTGCAGCGGGATCGTGTCGGCCAGCGGATGGCCGACATAGGTCGCGGCCACGCCGGCCTTGTGCAGGATCTCGGGCTCGAAGGGAAACAGGCACAGCACATGGTCGGCCGCCTTGGCGATCTTGTGCACGCGCTCGCCGCGCCATGCCCAGATCGAGGGGCAGACAAAATGGATGGTCTTGATGCCGGCCTCACGCAGCCGCGTCTCCAGGCCGAAATTGAAGTCGGGCGCATCCACACCGACGAAGGCGCGCGGCCGCTCGGCCAGCAGGCGATTGCCCAATTGACGGCGGATGCTCAGCAGCTCGCGGATATTCAGCAGCGCATCCACATAGCCGAAGATGGACAGCTTGCTGGACGGCCACCAGGCCTCGAAGCCCTGGGCCTGCATGCGCGGCCCGCCTATGCCCTGGGTGCGCAGCGCCGGCCAGCGCTGGCGCAGGCCCTGGATCAAGAGGCTGGCCAGCAGATCGCCAGAGGCCTCGCCGGCCACCAGCCCGAGGCGCGGTGCTGGTTCATCAGCCATCGCTCAGCGCACCAGGCCGCGTGTCGAGCCGGCCATGAAGTCCAGCATCAGCTGCACATCGGCCGCAGACTCAGCGCCCTGCTCGGCCTGCAGGGACTGCAAGGCGGCGATGGATTGTTCCAGCGTCAGGCCGCTGCGAAAGATCAGCTTGTGCAGTTGCCGTATCACGGCGATGCGCTCGTTGCTGAAGCCGCGCCGGCGCAGGCCGGTGAGGTTCACCGCGCGCACCGCCAGCGGATTGCCGTCCGCCGTCATATAGGGCGCCACATCCTGAGCCACATGGCCCTGGAAGCCAATCATCGCGTGCGCGCCGATCTTGACGTACTGATGCACGCCGGTGAGTCCACCGATGGTGGCCCAATCGCCCACGCGCACATGGCCGGCCAGGGTGGCGTTATTGGCCAGCACGCAGTGGTTGCCCAGCTGCACATCATGGGCCAGATGCACATAGGCCATGATCCAGTTGTCCGAGCCGACCCGCGTGATGCCCTCTTCCTTGAAGGTGCCGGTGTTGAAGGTGCAGAACTCGCGCACCGTGTTGCGGTCGCCGATCACCAGCTCGGTCACCTCCCCGCCATGGCTCATGTCCTGCGGCATCGCGCCGATCGAGCTGAACTGGTAGAAGTGGTTGTCGCGGCCGATGCGGGTGCGGCCCTCGATGACGCAATGCGGGCCCACGCGGGTGCCCTCGCCTATCGTGACCTGGGGGCCTATCAGCGCATAGGCGCCAACCTCCACGTCCTCGGCCAGCTGGGCCTTGGGATCGACGATGGCGGTGGGATGGATGCGAGCCATATGCGCCCGGACCTCAGTCTTCGATACGGCGCATGGTGCACATCAGCTCGGCCTCGCAGGCCAGCTCGGCACCCACAAAGGCCTTGCCACTGAACTTGAACAGCGAGGCCTTGGCGCGCTCCAGCGTGACCTCGAACACCAGTTGGTCGCCCGGCTCCACCGGGCGCTTGAAGCGCGCGCCGTCGATGCCAGCGAAGTAGCAGATGGTCTTGTCGTCGATCTGGCGGTCCAGGCTCACCACCGCCAGCAGCGTGGCCACCTGGGCCATCGCTTCGAGCTGCAGCACGCCCGGCATCACCGGACGCACCGGGAAATGCCCCGGGAAGAAGGGCTCGTTGATGGTGACGTTCTTGAGCGCGCGGATGCGCTTGCCCTTCTCCACCTCCAGCACCCGGTCCACCAAGAGGAAGGGGTAGCGATGCGGCAGCATCCTGATGATCTGGTGGATGTCGAAGCCGCTCTTGTCGGCACTTTGGTCGGTATGGCTGGTCATGATTTCTTCTCGAGTGCGCGCAAGCGATCGCGCATGGCGTGCAACTGCTTCAGCGTTGCCGCGTTCTTTTCCCAGTTCGCATTCTCGTCCATCGGGAACACGCCGGTGTACTGGCCCGGCTTGTGGATGGAGCGCGTGACAAAGGTACAGGCCGACACGAACACATGGTCGGCAATCGTGATGTGGCCGACGATATTGGCCGCGCCGCCTATCATGCAGTGCCGACCGATGCGCGTGCTGCCGGCCACACCGGAGCAGGCGGCCATGGCGGTGTGCGCGCCGATGTGCACGTTGTGGGCAATCTGAATCAGGTTGTCGAGCTTGACGCCGTCCTCGATCACCGTGTTGCCCAGGGCGCCGCGGTCTATGCAGGTCTGCGCGCCGATCTCGACGTCATTGCCTATCCGCACCGCACCCAGCTGTTCGATCTTTTCCCACTGGCCCTGGTTGGGCGCGAAGCCGAAGCCGTCGGCGCCGATCACCGCGCCGCTGTGGATGATGCAGCGATCGCCGATCACGCAATCATGGTAGACGCTCACATGCGACGCCAGGCGCGAGCCCACCCCCACATGAGCACCGCGCTCGATCACGCAATGCGGCCCGATCACCGCGGCGTCACCGATCACCGCGCCCGCCTCGACGACGGCGAAGGGCCCGATGCTGACGCCCGCACCCAACTGGGCCGCGGGATCGACAAATGCGCTGGCATGGATGCTCGCGACGCTGCCGCTGCGGCCGCGCGCGGCCCACCACTGCGTCAGGCGGGCAAAGTAAAGATAGGGGTCCGGCGTCACCAGCGTGGCGACGCCCTCGGCGCGCGCCACGGCCGCATCCGCCATCGCCGGCGCCACGATCACGCAGCCCGCCTTGGTACCGGCCAACTGCGCCGCATAGCGCGGGTTGGCGAGGAAGGCAATCGACTCGGCGTCGGCGTCTTCCAGCGTGGCGATGCGGGCGATGCGCGTCGCCGCAAGCGATTCGGCCGCACCAAGAAGATCGCCGCCCAAGGCGGCGATCAGTTCGGGCAGCAGTGCGACTGCGGCCACCGGTTTACTTCTGCGCGTTGAGCGCGTCGATCACCTTCTTGGTGATGTCCACGCGGCCGCTGGCGTGCAGCGCGTCCTGCACGATCAGGTCGTACTTCTCGGCGTCGAAGATCTGCTTGATGACGCGATTGGCACGCTCCACCACCGCACCCAGTTCCTCGTTCTTGCGCTGGGTCAGGTCTTCCTGCCACTCTCGGCGCTTGCGCTGCAGGTCGCGGTCGGCTTCCACCAGATCGCGCTGACGGCGGTTGCGCTCGGCCTCGGCCAGCGTCGGGGCGTCCTTCTCGAGCTTCTCGGCGGCGCCGCGCAGCTTGTTTTCGGCGTCCTTTAGATCCTTCTCGCGCTTGCCGAACTCGGTTTCCAACTTGAGCTGGGCGGCCTTGGCCAGATTGGCTTCCTTGAGCACGCGCTCGCTATTGATGTAGCCGATCTTCAGGTCTTGCGCTTGCAGGCCGAAGGCCGACAGCGACATCAGGGCGGCCGCGGCCACCGTCTTCAACAGCTTGCTGTTCATCAGAATGCAGTCCCGATCTGGAATTGGAATTTCTCGATTCTATCTGTGGGCTTCTTGCGCAATGGCACGCCATAGCTCAAACGCAGCGGGCCCATGGGGGAGAGCCAGCTGATACCCACACCTGCCGAGGAGCGCACGCTGGCCAAATCCAGCTTCTCATGCGATCCCCAGACGTTACCCGCGTCCATGAATGCGAACAAGCGGAAACTCTTGTCATTGCCCGAACCCGGCACCGGCACGTAGAACTCGGCGTTCAGGTTGAACTTGCGATTGCCACCGGTATAGGAGCCGGTCACGTCGACCGGGCCCAGCGAACCCGGCTCGAACACGCGCACCGAACCCAGGCCTCCGCCATAGAAGTTCTTGAAGATGGGATAGGGTCGACCACCCAGGCCGCCGCCCCAGCCCAGTTCGCCGTTGATGCCCAGCGAGAACTTGTGCGTCAGATTGAAGTATTGCTGATGCTGCAGATTGGCGCGCCAGAAATGCGAGTCGCCCAGGGGGCTGAGTTCGACGTTCACACGCTGATAGCGGCCCGCTGTCGGCGAGATCACGCTGTCGCGGCTGTCGTTGGCCCAACCGATGGTGAAGGGTACGGCCGTGCTGCTGGGGCCGAACTGGTTGCGGAACAGGAAGTAGTTGTTCGGGAGCCCAGCCGAGGCGGTGATGCGCGTGATTTCGTAGCCGATGCCGAAGAACACCGTGTCCAGCTCAGAGAACGGCACGCCGAACTTCACTGATCCACCGTAGGACGCCAGCTCGTACTGCTCACCCAACGTATTGAGCGGCTTGGTGGTGCGATAGAACACATCCACCGCGCGTGAAACGCCATCGACCGTGAAATACGGATCCACCGTGGACACCACCAGCGCACGCCCGGTCTTGGCCGTGTTGACCTCCAGCGCCAGGTAATTGCCCGAGCCGAACACATTCTCCTGACGGATCGAGCCGGTCAGCGAGAGCTTCTGCGCGCTCGAATAGCCCGCACCCACCATGATGTTGCCGGTGGGCTTCTCGGTCAGCGTGAGCGTCACGTCCACTTGGTCGGGCGAACCCGGCACCTCGGCGGTGTCGATATTGACGTCCTTGAAATAGCCCAGGCGCTCGACCCGGTCGCGCGAATTCTTGATGCGCTGGCCGTCGTACCAGGCCGATTCGAACTGGCGGAACTCGCGGCGTATGACCTCGTCGCGGGTGCGCGTGTTGCCCGAAACGATGACGCGACGCACATAGACGCGGCGTTGTGGCTCGGCGCTGAAGGTCACCACCACCTGACCGGTGGCACGATCGATCTCGGGCCGGCTCTCGACGCGCGCAAAGGCATAGCCGAAGGTGCCGTACAGATCCTGGAAGGCGCGCGTGGTATTGGCCACCGCTTCACCGCGGTAGGCCTCGCCGGGCTTGAGCGCGATCAGACGCTTGAACTCTTCCTCGCGCCCCAGAAAGTCACCCTCGATCTTGACGGCGCTGACGGTATAGGGCTGGCCTTCGCTGATGCTGATGGCCACGCCGATGCTCTGCTTGTCGGGCGAAATCGTCACCTGGGTGGACTCGACCGCGAACTCCAGATAGCCGCGATTCAGGTAGTAGGAGCGCAGAGTCTCGAGGTCGGCGTTGAGCTTGGTGCGCGAGTAGCGATCGGTCTTGGTGTACCAGGTCAGCCAGCCCGAGGTGGTCTGCTCCAGCAGGCCCAGCAGCGTGCTCTCGGAGAACACCTTGGCGCCCTGGATGCGGATTTCACCAATCTTGGCGGGTTCGCCCTCGGCCACCGTGAAGGCGACGTTGACGCGGTTGCGCTCCAGCGGCGTGACGGTGGTGGTGACCTCGGCGCCGTACAGGCTGCGCGTCAGGTACTGGCGCTTGAGTTCCTGCTCGGCGCGGTCGGCCAGGGCCTTGTCGAAGGGCTTGCCCTCGCCGATGCCCACGTCCTTGAGCGACTTGGAGAGCGCCTCGGTATCGAACTCCTTCAGGCCGACGAAGCTCACGTTGGCGATGATGGGGCGCTCTTCGATGACAACGACGACCGAGCTGCCGTCGATATTGATGCGCACATCCTTGAACAGGCCGGTGGCGAACAGCGCGCGCAAGGCCGCGGCACCCTTGTCGTCGTTGTAGTTGTCGCCGATGCGAAAGGGCAGGCTGGCGAACACGGTACCGGGGTCGGTACGCTGCAGGCCCTCGACGCGGATGTCCTTCAGCACGAAAGGATCAACGGCCCAGGCAGCACCCGATTGCAGCGTGGCGGCCAGCGCCAGGGACAACAAAGAGGGGCGCATAGGCGAACGCTTAGACAACAGAGATAGGGACATGCGTTGGAAGCTTCAATGCAGACCCAGCAAGCGGGTCACGTCGTTGGAAAGGGCCAGAGTCATCATCAGCAGCATCACGAACACGCCCACGCGTTGGAGCTGCGCTAGCCACCACTCGGAGACGGGGCGGCCGCTCAAACCCTCGAAAAGATAATACATCAGGTGTCCGCCATCGAGCATCGGCAGCGGCAGCAGGTTCAGCACGCCGAGGCTCACGCTCACCAGCGCAAGAAAGCTCAGGAAGGGCGTGATGCCCAGCTGCGCCGACTGCCCCGCATAGTCGGCAATCGTCAGCGGCCCGCTGAGATTCTTCAGCGAGGCCTCGCCGATCAGCATGCGGCCCAGCGTCGTGAGCGTCATGCTGGCGACCTCCCAGGTGCGCTCGGCTCCCTTCATCAAGCCTTCAGCAAAGCCATAGCTGACCTTCACGAACTGCGGCGCGGCGCCCACCATGGCCTCGATGCGGCCTATGGTCTTGCCGGCGTCGTCCGCCAGACGCGGCGTGACCTCGATGCTGAGCAGCTCGCCGGCGCGGCGCAGCTGCCACTGCATGGTGCGCGGCCGCCCATCCTGGACGGCCGCACGGATGCGCTCGCGCAGGCTGGCGGCATCCAGGATCGCTACGCCATCGACGCTCAGTACCTGGTCGCCCTGGCGCAGGCCGGCGGCGGCACCGGCACCGCTGGGCAGCAGCGCGCCCAGCACCGGCTCGCTATAGGCGCCGCCCAGGCCCAGCTTGCGCAGCAGCGCGGCATCGAGATCGCGGCCCTCCAGCGCATCGGTGTCAAGCAGCACGGCGCGGCGGCCGTGACCGTCCTTGTCGCTCAGATTCAGGTACAGCTTGGCGCGTGCGCCCACCGCCTGCGTGAGCTGCCAGCGCAGCTCGGGCAGCGAGCGCAGCTCCTGCCAGTCCTGGCCGTCGCGCGACACCGCCTGCACCCAGTCGCCCGCGCGCATGCCGGCGCGCTCGGCCAGGCTGCCCGCCAGCGGCGCGCCCAGCACGGCCTTGGGCTCGTCCTGGCCGATCCAGTTCACCGCCGCCAGCAGCAGCACCGCCAGCAGCAGATTCGCGATCGGGCCGGCGGCCACGATGGCGGTGCGCTGCAGCAGCGGCCGCTTGTTGAAGGCCTGGGTGAGTTCCTCTGGCGCCACCGGCCCTTCGCGCTCGTCCAGCATGCGCACATAGCCGCCCAGGGGCAAGGCGCTGAGCGTGAACTCGGTGGCCTCGGGATGCTTGCGGTAGCGCCAGATGACGCGGCCGAAGCCGACCGAGAAGCGCAGCACCTTGACGCCGCAGGCACGCGCCACGCGGTAATGGCCGTACTCGTGCACCACGATCAGCACGCCCAGCGTGAGCACGAAGGCCAGCAGCGAGGTGATCATGATGCGCGCAAGGCCTTGATCAGGCCTTGTGCATGGCGACGCGCACGCGCGTCCAGCGCCAGCAAGCCGGCCACGCTAGCGCATTCATCGGCGGCGGGCAACAGCTGCTCCAGCGCCTCGGCATTCACGCGGTGGATATGGTCGAAGCGCAGGCCGCCGTCGAGGAAGGCCGCCACGGCCTCTTCGTTCGCGGCATTCAGCACGGCGGTCGAACCCTCGCGCGCGCGCAGCGCGGCCCAGGACAGGTGCAGGCCCGGGAAGCGCTGTGCATCGGCCTCCTCGAAGCTCAACCCCGGCGTGCTGAGCAGATCGAGCCGGCTGGCACCCGACTCGACACGCTCGGGAAAGGCAAGCCCATAGGCGATCGGTACGCGCATGTCCGGCGTGCCCAGCTGGGCCAGCACCGAGTTGTCGCGACACACCACCATCGAATGGATGATGCTTTGCGGATGGATGATGACCTTGATCTGCTCGGGCCTCAGGTTGAACAGCCAGCGCGCCTCGATCACCTCGAGCGCCTTGTTCATCATGGTGGCCGAGTCCACCGAGATCTTGCGGCCCATCACCCAGTTCGGGTGCGCGCAGGCCTGCTCCGGCGTGACCTCGGCCAGGCTGCCGGGCGCGCGGTTGCGGAAGGGGCCACCCGAGGCGGTCAGCACGATGTGATCGATGCGCTGGTGCCAGGTCTTGCGGTCCTCGGGCAGGCATTGAAAGATCGCCGAATGCTCGGAATCGATCGGCAGCAGCGTGGCACCGCCCTGCTCCACCGCCTGCATGAAGAGCGCGCCGCCCACCACGATGGCTTCCTTGTTGGCCAGCAGCAGGCGCTTGCCGGCGTGCGCCGCCGCCAGGCAGGGCGCCAGCCCGGCGGCGCCGACGATGGCCGCCATCACCGCATCCACCTCGGGGTGGGCCGCGATCTCGCTCAGGGCATCGGGGCCGTCCAGCACCTCGGTGTGCGCGCCCTGCTCGCGCAGCTTGCCGCGCAGTTCGGCGGCCAGGGCCTGGTCGGGCAGCACGGCGTAGCGAGGCAGGTGCTGCAGGCATTGCGCCAGCAGTGCATCGACCCGGCTCATCGCGCTGAGGGCAAACACCTCGTAGCGCTCCGGATGACGCGCCAGCACGTCCAGGGTGTTGACGCCGATCGAGCCGGTGGAACCCAGCACGCTGACGCGTTGCCGGCGGTTCATGGAGGGTGCGCTCATATCAGCTTGGGAAGGGAACTCAGGGCCAGGGCCAGGGGGAACACGGGCAACAAGGCATCGACACGATCGAGTACGCCGCCATGGCCGGGCAGCAGCTGGCTGCTGTCCTTGGCGCCGACCGCGCGCTTGATGAGGGACTCGAACAGGTCGCCCACCACACTCATGGCCGCGAGGAAAAACAGCGCCAGCAGCGATACCGGACCCAGGCCATGCGCCAGCAGGCTGAACAGGCTGGGCGCATCGACGTGGAAACGCGCGTCGATCACATGCACCCAGATCACGCCCAGCAGCAGCACGCCCAGCATGCCGCTCCACACGCCCTCCCAGCTCTTGCCGGGGCTGATGGCGGGCGCCAGCTTGCGGCGGCCAAAGGCCTTGCCGCCGAAGTAGGCGGCGATGTCGGCCATCCAGACCAGGCAGAAGATCGACAGCAGGAAGTTGATGCCCTGGGCCTTGGCCTGCGCCATCGCCAGCCAGGCCGCCCACAGCGCCAGGCCGCCCAGCACCAGGCGCAGCGCGCGCGAGACCTTGGGCCAGGCCGCCGGGCCGCCGCGCAGGGCCAGCGTGCCGCCCAGCACCCAGATGCCACCCGCCAGCCACCAGCACCAGCTGGGCGGCGCCTGCAGCCGCAGCAGCCACAGCGTGGCGCCGCATGCCGCGGCGATCACGACGCCGAAACCCCAGGCGCCGGCACCGGGCAGCCCGTTCAGCCGCGCCCACTCCCAGGCGGCCGCGCCAATCAACGCCAGGGTTAGCAGGGCAAAGGGCCAGGGCGACGCGGCAAACAGGGCCGGCAGCAGGATGGCCAGCAGCACGATGGCGGTGATGATGCGCTGTTTCAGCAATTCAGGCCTCTTGGGGTGAGAGCTTGACCCCGCCGAAGCGCCGGTCGCGCTCGCGGAAGGCCTGGATGGCGGCGTCGAGCTGGGCTTCGCCAAACTCGGGCCAGAGGCAGTCGGAGAACACAAACTCGGTGTAGGCCACCTGCCAGAGCATGAAGTTGCTGATGCGCACCTCGCCGCCGGTGCGAATGAAGAGGTCGGGGTCCGGCGCATAGCTCATCGCCATGAACTCCGACAGCTTGGCTTCGGTGATCTGCTCGGCCGGCACGCCCGCCTTGATGGCCGCCTTGGTGGCCTGCACAATGTCCCAGCGGCCACCGTAGTTGAAGGCCACGTTGAGCGTGAGCTTGGTGTTGTGGCGGGTCGCGTTCTCGGCCTCGTTCCAGGCATTGCGCAGCTTCTCGGAGACCGCCTCGCGATCGCCGACGATGCGGATACGCACGCCCATGGCCCCCATGCGCGCCAGGTAGCGCGACACCGCTGCCAGCACCAGCCCCATCAGGCCCGAGACCTCGTCGCTGGGACGCTTCCAGTTCTCGCTGGAGAAGGCAAACACGGTCAGGTATTCGATCTCGCGGGCTATGCAGGCCTGCACGATCTTCACCAGCGCATCCACGCCCTGCTTGTGGCCGAAGAAGCGCGGTAGAAAGCGCTTCTTGGCCCAGCGCCCATTGCCATCCATGACGATGGCGACATGGCGGGGAACCGCCTTGCTTTCGCTAGTCACGGGCGCGTCAGACGGCGAGGATCTCGGCTTCCTTGCCCGAGGTCAGCTTGTCGATCTCGGCGATGACGCGATCGGTGAGCTTTTGCACCTCGTCGAGGCTGCGGCGCTCGTCGTCCTCGCCGATCTCCTTGTCCTTGAGCAGCTTCTTGGCCTGCTCATTGGCGTCGCGGCGCAGATTGCGCACCGCCACCTTGGCATCCTCGCCGGCATTGCGCACCACCTTGGTCAGGTCGCGGCGGCGCTCTTCGGACAGCGGGGGCATCGGCACGCGAATCAGATCGCCTTGCGATGCCGGGTTCAGGCCCAGATCGGACTCGCGAATCGCCTTCTCGATCTTGGCGCCCATGCCTTTTTCCCAGGGCTGCACGCTGATGGTGCGGGCGTCCAGCAGGCTCACATTGGCCACCTGCGAGATCGGCACCATGGAGCCGTAGTAGTCCACATGCACCTGGTCCAGGATGCCCGGGTGGGCGCGGCCGGTGCGGATCTTGTGCAACTCGTTCTTGAAGGCCTCGACGGACTTGGCCATCTTGGCTTCGGCGTTCTTCTTGATGTCTGCAATGCTCATGATCTCAACCTCAGTAAAGCCCAGTGCCATCTGAACGGCTCGCGCCGCTCAGACGTGCACCAGCGTGCCCTCATCTTCGCCCATCACCACGCGCTTGAGCGCGCCCGGCTTGAAGATGCTGAAGACCTTGATGGGCAGCTTCTGGTCACGGCAGAGCGCGAACGCGGTGGCGTCCAGCACCTGCAGGTTCTTGGTGATGGCCTCGTCGAAGCTGATGCGCGAGTAGCGCGTCGCCGACGGGTCCTTCTTGGGGTCGGCGCTGTAGACGCCGTCCACCTTGGTGGCCTTCAGCACGATCTCGGCACCGATCTCGGCGCCGCGCAGCGCGGCGGCGGTATCGGTGGTGAAGAAGGGATTGCCGGTACCGGCAGCGAAGACCACGATCTTGCCCTCTTCGAGGTACTGCAGGGCCTTGGGGCGCACATAGGGCTCGACCACCTGCTCGATGGCGATGGCCGACATCACGCGCGCGGTCATGCCTTCCTGGCGCATCGTGTCGGCCAGGGCCAGCGAGTTCATCACCGTGGCCAGCATGCCCATGTAGTCGGCGGTGGCGCGGTCCATGCCCACCGAACCGCCGGCCACGCCGCGGAAGATATTGCCGCCGCCGATCACGACGGCCACTTCCACACCCAGCTTGGTGACCTCCTGGATCTCACGCACCATGCGCACGATGGTGGCGCGGTTGATGCCATAGGCGTCGTCGCCCATCAGGGCTTCACCGGAGAGTTTGAGCAGGATGCGTTTGTGCGCGGGCATTCGTACCTCGTCAGAGCGTAAAGGGTTGCCGCGTGTCCAGGCCTCGTGAACCTAGCCGCAGGCACAAGTGTAAAGGGCGCCTAGTGGCGCCCTTTTCTGGGGAGGCTTACTGCCCCTTGGCAGCAGCCACCTGGGCGGCCACTTCGGCCGCGAAGTCGTCCACCTTCTTCTCAATGCCTTCGCCCACCACATACAGGGTGAAGCTCTTCACATTGGTGGCCTTCTCCTTGAGCATGGCAGCCACGGTCTGCTTGCCGTCGGCGGCCTTCACGAAGACCTGGTCCAGCAGCGAGACTTCCTTGAGGAACTTCTGCACCGAGCCCTCGACCATCTTGGCGACGATCTCGGCAGGCTTGCCGGACTCGGCGGCCTTCTCGGCGGCGATCTTGCGCTCCTTCTCCACCAGCTCGGCCGGCACATCGGCCGACGACAGGGCGGCCGGCTTCATGGCGGCGACGTGCATGGCGACGTCCTTGGCGGCGACATCGTCACCCTCGAACTCGACCATCACGCCGATGCGGGTGCCGTGCAGATAGGAAGCCAGCTTGTTGCCGGCGGCATAGCGCTGGAAGCGGCGGATCGTCATGTTCTCGCCGATCTTGCCGATCAGGCCCTTGCGCACGTCTTCCACCGTCGGGCCGAAGCCTTCTTGCGACAGTGGCAGGGCCGACAGGGCGGCCACATCGGCCGGCGCCTCGGTGGCGATCAGGCCGGCGATGGCGTTCACGAAGGCCAGGAAGGCGTCGTTCTTCGACACGAAGTCGGTTTCGCAGTTCACTTCGACCAGCGCGCCGGTCGCGCCCACCACGGCCGAGGCGACCACGCCTTCGGCGGTCACGCGCGAAGCGGCCTTGCCGGCCTTGTTGCCCAGCTTGACGCGCAGGATCTCTTCAGCGCGGCCCAGGTCGCCCTCGGCTTCGGTCAGGGCCTTCTTGCACTCCATCATGGGTGCATCGGTACGGGCGCGCAGCTCGGCGACCATGCTTGCGGTAATAGCAGCCATCATCAATCTCCATCGAGCGCGGGGCAGGCAAGACCTGACCCCACGGTTAAACCATTTCAGTACCCGGCTTGCGAAAAAGGGGCTGAATCAGCCCCTTTGCCTGGGTGCGATTGCGCTTTAGGCGCCTTCGCTGACTTCCACGAACTCGTCACCGGCGGGCGCCACGGCTTGCAGCACTTCGTTGGTGGCGTTGGCGCGACCTTCCAGCACGGCGTCGGCGACGGCGCGGGCGTACAGCGCCACGGCCTTGGCCGAGTCATCGTTGCCCGGGATCACGTAGTCGATGCCTTCGGGCGAGTGGTTGGTATCAACGATACCGATCACGGGGATGCCCAGCTTCTTGGCTTCGGCCACGGCAATCTTGTGGTAACCCACGTCGATCACGAACATGGCGTCCGGCAGCGTAGCCATGTCCTGGATGCCGCCGATATTCTTCTCCAGCTTGGCCAGATCGCGTTGGAACAGCAGGGCTTCCTTCTTGATGGCGGGCTGGGTGCCGGCATCAACCTGGGCTTGCATGTCCTTCAGGTTCTTCAGCGAACCCTTGACGGTCTTGAAGTTGGTCAGCATGCCGCCGAGCCAGCGCTGGTCGACATAGGGCATGCCGGCGCGCTGGGCTTCCAGGGCGATCACTTCGCGCGCTTGACGCTTGGTGCCGATCATCAGGATGTTGCCGCGCTTGGCCGACAGCTGGCGCACGAACTTCATCGCTTCCTCGAACGCGGGCAGCGTCTTCTCGAGGTTGATGATGTGAATCTTGTTGCGATGGCCGTAGATATACGGGGCCATCTTGGGGTTCCAGAAGCGGGTTTGGTGACCAAAGTGGACGCCGGCTTCCAGCATCTCGCGCATCGTAACGGACATGTAAATACTCCGAAGGTTGGTTCTAAAATCCGGCTCGAATCGTTGCCCGGCGCGCACTCACTTGAGCGCCTGACCGGAGCAACGACACCTTTCGAATGCCGGGTTTGCGATTAGTCTTGCCAAACTGACGCACCGAAAAATTCGAGCGCCATCCGGCAAAACCCAAAGAGTATACACGATCCATGCCCCTGGACCCGAGCGGCGCCCTGCAGCGCCCGCATGTGCACGAATTCCTCAGCGCCGCCTTGCCCTCGATCGGAGGGTGTTGAGATGCGCATCGCCATCATTGGCGCCGGCATTGTCGGCGTCACCAGCGCCTACGAGCTGGCCGCGCAAGGCCACGAAGTCACCGTGTTCGAGCGCCATGGCAGCGTCGCCTCCGATGCCAGCTTTGCCCATGGCGGCCTGCTGCACCCGGGCTGGCCGAGCGCGCTGCAGCCCGCCGCCGGCGTGCTGGCCCAACCGGCCTGGCAATGGTCGGCCTGGCGCGCCCGCAAACACAGGGCCCATGCCGAGCACCAGCTGCAGGCGCAGCGCCTGGCCTTGTTGAGCCAGGCCCGCTTGCAGCATTGGCGCCAGGAACTGCGGCTGGACTATGAGCGCGCCGACGGCGTGCTACTGTTGCTGCGCACGGCGCGCGAGCTGAAGGCGGCGCAGGCCGGTGCCGCGGCGCTGACAGCCCTGGACATCAAGCACGAGTGGCTGGACGCGTCGCAATGCCTGCGCGTCGAACCGGGGCTGTGCCCCGACACCGCACTGCAGGGCGGCCTGCACCTGCCGCAGGCCGAGGTCGGCAACGGCCGGCAGTTTGCGCATCTGCTGAAGGCCGAGGCGCAGCGCCTGGGCGTGCGCTTTCGCTTCCACACCACGGTGCGCCGCATCGACGCCGGCAGCGCGCCCGCCCTGCTGCACGAGTACACCCCGCCCGCGCAGGGCACGACGCCCGCGGCCCGTGCCGAAGAAAAAGGTCGTGCCGACAGCGGCCCCGACACCGTGCCCATGCCCATGGAGCCGCAGCAGGAGCACTTCGATGCCATCGTGGTGTGCGCCGCCATGGGTGCCGACGCGCTGCTGCGGCCGCTGGGACTGAAGCTGCCGATGGCCAGCCTGCACGGGCATTCCATCACCGCCCCGCTGCGCCAGTTCGAGGCCCATCCCGACCTCGGGCCGCGCGCCGGGCTGCTGGATCTGGCCCAGCGCGTCAGCCTGAGCCGACAAGGCCTGCGTGTGCGCGTGGCGGGCGCAATGGCGATGGGCACGGCCCCGGCGCGGGCACCGGCTGCTGCCATGGCCGAGCTCCACAAGGTCTTGCACGACTGGTTTCCCGGCGCCGCCCACCTGGCCTCGGTGCAGGCCTGGAGCGGCAGCGTGCCGCTGCTGCCGGATGGCCTGCCCCTGCTGGGCGAAAGCGGCCAGGCCGGTGTATGGCTCAACCTCGGCCATGGCGCCAGCGGCTGGGCGCTGGCCTGCGGCAGTGCGAAGGCCCTGGCCGAGCGCATCGCCGGACGCGCCGCGCCCACGGAAATCAGCAGCCTGGGCCTGCTCAGGCTCGGCTAGAGTCGGCACCATGATCAAGGTCCTGCCCGCCAGCACGGCATTGGCACTGCACGACCAAGCCAGCTGCCGCGCGCTGGAGGCCGCCGCGCAGGCCGGGCTGCCGGCGCAGGCCCTGATGGAACGCGCCGGACTGGCCGTGGCCAAACTGGCGCGCGCGGTCGCGCCGCTGGCGCGCAGCGTCTGGGTGCTTTGCGGCCCCGGCAACAACGGCGGCGACGGCCTGGTGGCCGGCCGCCTGCTCGCTAGCGCGGGGCTGCGGGTACATCTGACCCTGCTCGACGAGGGCAAGCCCCTGCCCGCCGATGCCGCGGCCGCGCTGCACGCCGCGCAGGCCGCAGGGCTGGCGATACAAAGCCGGCTGGCGGACGCGCCCGCCGCGCCGGACCTCGTCATCGACGCGCTGCTGGGCCTGGGGCTCAGCCGCGCGCCCAGCGCCGCGCTGGCCGAGGCCATCGCCCTCATCAACCGGCAGTCATGCCCGGTGCTGGCGGTGGACCTGCCCAGCGGTCTGTGCTCCGACAGCGGCGCGCTTGCCGGCGCCGCGGCGGTGCGCGCGCAACACACGCTGGCGCTGCTGAGTCTCAAGCCCGGACTGTTCACCGCCCAGGGCCGCGACCACGCCGGCGAGATCTGGTTCGATGACCTGGGCACCACACCGAATCAGCCCGCCGATGCCTGGCTGAGCTCCGGTGCGGATCTGCGCGACTGGCAGGCGCCCGGCTCGCACAGCAGCCACAAGGGCAGCCAGGGCGATCTGCTGGTGATAGGCGGCGCGCCCGGTATGCGCGGCGCCGCCTGGCTGGCCGGCAGCGCCGGCCTGGGCGCGGGCGCCGGCCGAGTCTATGTCTGCCTGCTGGAAGACAGCGAGCAACAAGCCCCCTGGCCGCCCCGCCCCGAGCTGATGCGCTGGCCCGAGGCGCGCCTGGCCTCGCCCGAACACTGGCAAGGCCTGACCCTGGTGTGTGGCTGCGGTGGCGGTGCGGCCGTGCGCGGCGTGCTGCCCGCCCTGCTGGCGCGCGCCGCCCGCCTGGTGCTGGACGCCGACGCGCTCAACGCCATCGCCGCCGATCCGTCCTTGCAAGCCCTGCTGCGCCAGCGCGCGGCACAGGGCCTGGCCAGCATCCTGACCCCGCATCCGCTGGAGGCCGCAAGGCTGCTGGGCCGCAGCGCGGCCGAGGTGCAGGCCGATCGGCTTGGCGCCGCTGCCGCGCTCGGCGAGCGCCTGCAGTGCACCGTGATCCTGAAGGGCTCGGGCAGCATCATCGCCAGCCCGGGCGAGTTGCCGGTCGTCAACAGCAGCGGCAATGCCGCCCTGGCCACGCCCGGCAGCGGCGATGTGCTGGCCGGCTGGCTGGGGGGGATGTGGGCGCGTCGTTCGCAAGCACATGCACAGGCAGTCGCGCGCAGCGCCGCCTACTGGCATGGCGCGGCCGCCCAGGGCCTGCATGGCCCCTTGCGCGCCGCCGAGCTGATCGAGCGCATGCATGCCCTGCATGCGCCCCGCCCCGGCTGATCAGCGCCCGATCAGCGCCCGATCAGCGCCTGATCAGCGTCGTTTGCTGCGCGGCCGCGGCTCGGCCGCGCCACGCGCCGTCTTGCGCGCCGCCTTGATCGGGTGCGCAGGCGCCGTGCCCTTGCCGCCGGCGCCACCGCGAGCGGCCGGCTTGCCACCCTTGCGCTCGGCCTTCAATTCGCGGTCGCTGCGCTTGACCTGCTCCAGCGCCTCGACCGCCGTGACCGGCGCCGCCACGGCCACCGCATGGCCATGCTTGTCGCGCTGGGCGCGCGCGACGATGCGCGCTTCCTCGCTGTCGCGCACCAGGCGGAAGTCGATCTTGCGGCCGTCCAGGTCCACGCGGCTGACCTGCACCTGCACGCGCGCGCCGGTGGCGTAGCGGATGCCGGTGCGCTCGCCGCGCAACTCCTGGCGCACCTCGTCAAAGCGGAAATACTCGCCGCCCAGCTCGGTGATGTGGATCAGGCCCTCCACATAGAGCGCCTCGAGTTGCACGAACAGGCCGAAGCTCGTCACCGCGCTGACCGTGCCGGCAAACTCCTCGCCCAGATGCTCGCGCATATAGCGGCACTTGAGCCAGGCCTCAACGTCGCGCGAGGCCTCGTCGGCACGCCGCTCATTCGCGCTGCAATGCGCACCCGCGACTTCCCAGCGCTCCAGCTCGGTGGAGGCCAGCGCCGGATCCAGGGGCTTGGCGCGGCCCGGCCGCTTGGGCGGCATCGGCACCTTCATCTTGCTGGCATCCAGCAAATAGCGCTTGCCCATCAGCATGGCCTTGATGACCCGATGCACCAGCAGATCGGGATAACGCCGGATCGGGCTGGTGAAATGCGTGTAGGCCGCATAGGCCAGGCCGAAGTGGCCGGCATTGGCCGAGGTGTAGTTGGCCTGCTGCATCGAGCGCAGCAGCATGCTGTGGATCTGGGTCGAGTCGGGCCTGTCCTTGGTGGCCTGGGCAATCGCCTGGTACTCGCCGGGCGTGGGTTCGTCGCTCAGGCCCAAGCCCAGGCCCAAGGCGCGCAGATAGGCCTGCAAGGCCATGCGCTTCTCGGGCGTCGGGCCCTCGTGCACGCGAAACAGCGCATGGTGCTTGGCATCGGCGATGAAGTCCGCGGCGCAGACATTGGCGGCCAGCATCGCCTCCTCGATCAGCCTATGGGCCTCGTTGCGCACGCGCGGCATGATCTTCTCGATGCGGCCGTTGTCGTCGCAGACGATTTGCGTCTCCACCGTGTCGAAATCCACCGCGCCGCGCTTCTGGCGATCCGACAGCAGCGCACGGTAAACCTCGTGCAGATGCAGCAGATGCGGCACCAGTTCGCTGCGCTTGGCGGCCTCGGGGCCATGCGTGTTGCCCAGCACCGCCGCCACTTCCGTGTAGGTCAGGCGTGCCTGCGAGCAGATCACCGCGGGGTAAAACTGGTAGGCGTGGGTCACGCCCTCCTCCGTCACCAGCATGTCGCAGACCATGGCCAGGCGATCCTGCTGCGGATTCAGCGAGCACAGGCCGTTGGAGAGTTTCTCCGGCAGCATCGGGATGACGCGGCGCGGGAAGTAGACCGAGGTGGCGCGCTCGTAGGCATCCAGGTCCAGCGGCTCGCCGGGCTTGACGTAATGGCTGACATCGGCGATCGCCACCAGCAGGCGCCAGCCCTTGAAGGCGCTCTTGCCGCGCCCCTGCTTGTGCGGCTCGCAATAGACCGCATCGTCGAAGTCACGCGCATCCTCGCCATCGATGGTGACCAGGGCCACGTCGCGCAGGTCGATGCGCTGCTTGAGGTCGGCAGCGCGCAGGCGATCCGGCAGCTTGCCGGCCTGGGTGAGCGTCTCGGCGCTGAAGGCATGCGGCACCTCGTACTTGCGAACCGCGATCTCGATCTCCATGCCGGGATCGTCGATCTCGCCCAGCACCTCGACCACGCGCCCCACCGGCTGCGAATACAGCGAGGGCGGCTCGGTCAGCTCGACCGAGACGATCTGGCCCGCGGCCGCATTGGCGATCGCGTTCTTGGGGATCAGGATGTCCTGGCCAAAACGCTTGTCCTCCGGCGCCACCAGCCAGATGCCGCTCTCCAGCAGCAGGCGGCCGATGATGGGCTTCTTCTTGCGCTCGAGGATTTCCAGCACGCGCCCCTCGGGGCGGCCGCGCTTGTCGAAGCGCACCACGCGCACGCGCAACCGGTCGCCATGCATCACCGCGTGCATTTCCTGCTGGGACAGGTAGATGTCGGTCTGACCCTCGTCCGGAATCAGGAAACCGTGGCCGTCACGATGGCCTTGCAGCGTGCCCTCGACCTCGCTCAACAGCGCGCCCTGGCTCGGGCTTGCGGACTTGAAATTTTTGATGATAGAATCCTTTTCTTTCCTGAAACGCCGGAACCTAGAAATCGACTTCAACAGTCATTTCAAAGTTCTCTGGACCTTGCCCAGGTGGCGGAATTGGTAGACGCACTAGTTTCAGGTACTAGCGGGTAACTCCGTGGAGGTTCGAGTCCTCTCCTGGGCACCACGATTCAGCTTGCTGATTCGTCGAGTTGAAAGTCAGAAAATCGAATGGCTGCATGTTGCAAAGCATGTGGCCATTTTGCTTTGTGGCGCGGCGAATTGCTGCACCCTCATCACAACAAAACCAGCCCAGCGGCTGGTTTTGGGGCATCTGCGGCGCCAGGGGCTCAGACCACGAACTTCTTGGCCAGCGCGTCCGGGCGCATATCGTCGTATTCCTCGAAGGGCTGGTGGATCCAGGGGCTGGTGTCCAGCATCTCGACGTAATAGTCGGGCGTGTAGCTCGACACGCCCTTGGTCCAGATCACCGCCGAGCGCAGCTCGCTGATCGAGGGCATGCCGCGCAGACGCTCGACCACCGCCCGCAGCGTCACGCCCGAATCGGCCAGGTCATCGACCAGCAGCACGCGGCCGGCCAGTTCGCCCTTGGGCATGGTGATGTACTTGGCGATGTCCAGGCGGCCCTGGATGGTGCCGGCCTCGGCGCGGTAGGAGCTGGTGGACATGATGCCCAGCGGCTTGTCGAACACGCGCGAGAGTACGTCGCCGGGGCGCATGCCGCCGCGCGCCAGGCACAGGATCTGGTCGAACTCCCAGCCCGAGGCATGCACCTTGAGTGCCAGGCGCTCGATCAGCATGTGGTATTCGTCCCAGGACACGTACAGGTGTTTGCCGTCGTCGGTCAACATAGAAAAGGTCTCCTGCTTGGATTGGTGCGGTGCGGGGTCAGGTCTTGCTCGGACGAGCCTTCAGGCCTTGTAGGGGTGACGCAAGAGTATGGTGTGCTCGCGGTCGGGGCCGGTGGACACCATGTCGATGGGCGCGCCGATCACCGCCTGCACGCGCTCCAGATAACGGCGCGCGTTCAGAGGCAGCTTGTCCCATTCGGTCACGCCGAAGGTCGATTCGGTCCAGCCCGGGAAGGTCTCGTAGACCGGCTGGCAGGCCGCGATCTCGTCGCCGTCGAGCGGCAGAATGTCCAGGGTGCGGCCGGCGAGCTCGTAGCCCACGCACATCTTGATCTCGGCCAGGCCATCGAGCACATCGAGCTTGGTCAGGCACAGGCCGGTGATGCCGTTGATGATGATGGAACGCTTCAGCGCGGCCGCATCCAGCCAGCCGCAGCGGCGCGCACGGCCGGTCACGGTGCCCTTCTCCTGGCCCACGGTGCTGAGGTGGTAGCCCACCGTGCCTTCCTTCTCCCATTCCAGCTCGGTCGGGAACGGGCCCGAACCCACGCGGGTGGTGTAGGCCTTGGTGATGCCCAGCATGTAGTGCAGCATCTGCGGGCCCACACCGGCGCCGGCGGCGGCATTGCCGGCCACGCAGTTGCTGGAGGTCACATAGGGATAGGTGCCGTGGTCGATGTCCAGCAGCGTGCCCTGGGCGCCCTCGAACAGGATGTTGGCGCCGGCCAGGTGGGCCTTGTGCAGCATATAGCCCACGTCGGCCATCATGGGCAGCAGCTGCTCGGCCATCTTCATGGCCTGGTCGTAGATGGGCTGGAACTCCAGCGCCTTGCCGTTCAGATAGCCGGTCAGGGCGAAGTTGTGCAGCTCCAGCAATTCCTTGAGCTTTTTGGCGAAACGCTCGGGATGCTTGAGGTCTTGCAGGCGCAGGGCGCGGCGCGCCACCTTGTCTTCATAGGCCGGGCCTATGCCCTTGCCGGTGGTGCCGATCTTGCCGCTGCCGCTGCTCTCGCGCAGCGCCTCGCGCGCCTTGTCCACTTCCACATGGAAGGGCAGGATCAGCGGGCAGGACTCGCTGATGTAGAGGCGCGAACGTACGTCCACGCCGGCCTTTTCCAGGCGCTCGATCTCGGACAGCAGATGGGTGGGATCCACCACCACGCCATTGCCGATATAGCAGGCCACGCCGTCGCGCATGATGCCCGACGGGATCAGCTGCAGCGCCGTCTTCACGCCCTTGATGACCAGCGTATGGCCGGCATTGTGGCCGCCCTGGAAACGCACCACGCCGTCGGCGTGATCGGTCATCCAGTCCACCACCTTGCCCTTGCCCTCGTCACCCCACTGGGTGCCCACGACGACCACATTTCGGCCACGCGCGATTTCACTGCTGCTCATTTTCTTGCTCGTCCAATGCTGTGTTGTTATCGGTGGAGGGGCTGGATCGGGCGATCACAGCGCGCGCACCACCCACTGACCGTCAACGCTGACCAGTTCGCGGTCGCAATCGAATTCGTCATTCTCGTGTTCGTGCCCGGGCAGCACGCAGACCAGCGTGGCGCCCTCGGCGCGCAGGCGGCGGATCGCCGCACGCAAGCCGGCATCCTCGCCCCAGGGCGCGCGCACCGCGGCGCTTAGCGCGCTCGCTGGGCACAGGCCCACCAGTGTCTTGAGGTCCAGGCTGAAGCCCACCGCCGGACGGCGGCGGCCAAACACCGCGCCCACTTCGTCATAGCGGCCGCCGCGCAGCACCGCATGGCTGCAGCCGGGCACATAGAGTGCGAAGCGCATGCCGCTGTAATAGGCGTAGCCGGTCAGGTCGGACAGGTCGAAGCCCAGGCGCAGCTCGGGATGGGTGTGGCGCACATGGCTGGACAGCCACTCCAGATCGTCCAGCGCCGCGCCGATGAGCGGATGCGCGGGCAGTTGGGCGCGCGCCTGCGCCAGCACCTCGACGCCGCCATACAGCGACAGCAGGGTCTGCAGACCCGCCGCCACCGGCGCGGGCAGGTCCGAACTCAGCGCCTTGAGCGCCGCTGCATCCTTGCTCGCCAGCGCCGCCACCACCGCATCCAGCAGATCGGCCGACAGCTGCACATCGCCCAGCACGCCACGCACCAGGCGCGCATCGCCCAGGTCCAGCGTCACCTCGCGCAGGCCGGCGCGCTGCAGCGCATCGATCGCCAGCTCCTGCACCTCCAGATCGGCCTCCAGGCCGGCATGGCCGTAGATCTCGACACCGAATTGCAGCGGCTCGCGCGTCGCATGCAGGCCATCGGGTCGGGTGTGCACCACCGGGCCGCAGTAGCACAGGCGCGTCACACCGGCACGGTTGAGCAGATGCGCATCGATGCGCGCCACCTGCGGCGTGGTGTCGGCGCGCAGACCCAGGCTGCGACCCGAGAGCTGGTCGACGAGCTTGAAGGTCTTGAGATCCAGTTCGCGACCGGTGCCGGATAGCAGCGACTCCAGATGCTCCAGCAGCGGAGGCATCACCAGTTCGCAACCGTAGGTCCGCGCCATGTCCAGCAATTCGCGGCGCAACTCTTCGATGCGACGGGCTTGGGACGGCAGGACGTCAGCAATGTGCTCGGGCAGCAGCCAAGCTGAGGACATGGACGTATTGGGGGGGATTAAAAGCGGCATTGTACCGGCAGGCCACGGCCGCTCGGCAATAGCCCGCCATCGCGGTCTGCGACGGCCTTACAACAACAGGCTCAGTTGTAGAGCACGTAGAGCAGCAGTAGGCCCATCAGCATGCTGGAGAGCCCGACGAAGCGGATCTGCCCATCGCTCATTGCCAGCACGCGCAGGAACACCTGCCGCCACAGCGTCGGATTGAGAAAGGGCAGCAGGCCTTCGATCACCAGCATCAGCGCCAGGGCGCCCAGCAGCAGATCCGACATGGGCTGGCAGCGGCTGGCTTACTTGCGCGCCGGCGTGGCGGCGGCGGCACCACCCGGCCCGCCGTTGCGCATGGCCTTGAAGAATTCGCTGCTCGGGTCCACCACCATCACGTCCGACTTGCTGCGGAAGCTCGAACGGTAGGCCTCCAGCGAGCGGTAGAACTGTGCGAACTGCGGGTCGCGGCCGAAGGCTTCGGCATACAGGGCCGAGGCCTTGGCATCGCCCTCGCCCTTGATCTTCTGCGCGTCGCGGTAGGCCTCGGCCACGATCACTTCGCGCTGGCGGTCGGCGTCGGCGCGGATCTTCTCGCCATCGGCGCCGCCGGTGGAGCGCAGCTCATTGGCCACACGGGCGCGCTCCGACTTCATGCGGTTGTAGACCGACTCGGTGATATTGGCCGAGAAGTCCACGCGCTTGACGCGCACGTCGACAATTTCGATGCCGAACTGCTTGGCCTCGTCGGAGAGCCGCTTCTGCACGTCGTTCATGACCTTCTCGCGCTCGGTGGCGAGCACCGCGCGCACGGTGCGCTTGGTGACTTCCTCGTTGAGCGCCGCCTGCACGATGGGGCTGAGGCGATTCTCCAGATTACGCATGTCGGCGCCGCTGTTGCGGATGAACTGACGCGGATCGGCGACGCGCCACTTCACCAGCCAGTCGATCACCAGGCTCTTCTTCTCGGCGGTGAAGATGGGGCGCGACTCGGGGCTGTCCAGGGTCTGCATGCGGCGATCCAGAAACACCACGTTCTGGAAGGGCGGCGGCAACTTCCACTTCAGGCCCGGTTCGGTGACCACTTCCTTGATCTCGCCCAGGGCGTAGACGACGGCAAACTGGCGCTGGTCAACGATGAAGAGCGTGGAGCTCAGCAGCATGAAGGCGACGAGCGCGCCGGCGACGATGGAGGCAATGCGGTTCATGTTCTTGTTTCCTCCCGATCAACGACCATCGCGGTCACGGCTGCGCAGGCCATCGCGCGAACGCACATCGCTGGTCTGCGCGGGCGCACTGCCATCGGTATTCGGCGTCGGCAGCGGCGAGCTACTCGTCACCGTGCCACCGGACTGCTGGATCAGCTTGTCGAGCGGCAGATAAAGCAGGTTGGAGCCCGAGCGGCTGTCCACCATCACCTTGCTGACGTTGGAATAGACCTGCTGCATGGTGTCGATGTAGATGCGGTCACGCGTCACCGCCGGTGCCTTCTGGTACTCGGCCAGCACGCTCTTGAAGCGCTGCGCGTCGCCCTCCGCCTGTGCCACCACGCGCGCCTTGTAACCCTCGGCCTGCTCGCGCAGCTTGGCGGCCTCGCCCTGCGCCTTGGGGATCACGTCGTTGGCATAGGCCTCGCCCTCATTCTTCAGGCGTTCGCGGTCGGCGCCGGCCTTGAAGGCGTCATCAAAGGCCGATTGCACCTGCTCGGGGGCCTGCACATTCTGCACGTTCACATTCACCACCAGGATGCCGGCCTTGAGGCGATCCAGCTGGGTCTGCACCGACTTCACCAGTTCGGCGGCGATGGCGTCGCGCTGCTCGTACAGCACTGAATCCATATTGCTCTTGCCGACGATCTCGCGCACCGCCGACTCGGCCGCCTGCACCACCGCCTCGTCGGGACGGAAGTTCTCGAACAGGTACTCGCGCGCATCCTTGAGGCGGTACTGCACGGTGAAGCGGATGTCGACGATGTTCTCGTCCTGCGTCAGCATCGACGAGTCGCGCAGGCCGGTGGCCTGCACCACCGCATTGCGCCCCACCTCCACCGAGCGCAACTGCGTCACCGGCACCACCTCGTTGGCCTGGAAGGGGTAAGGCAGGCGGTATTGGATGCCGGCATCCACCGTCTTGCTGTACTTGCCGAAGGAGGTGATCACCGCCTGCTGGCCTTCCTGCACGATGAAGACGCCGCTGGCCAGCCAGCCCAGCGCCACCACGCCGGCAATCAGGCCCATGCCGATGCCGGCGCTCTTGATGTCGGGCTGGAAATTGTTGTTGTTGCCGCCGCCGTTGTCGGGGCCACTGCCCTTGCTGGCGCGGCCGCCGAACATGCCGGAGAGCTTGCGGTTGAAGTCGCGCCAGAGCTCGTCCAGGTCCGGCGGGCCGTCGTTGCGGCCATTGTTCAGATGGCGGCCGGCGCGCCAGCCGGCGGGCGTCAGCAGCCGCGCCAACAGGGCACGCGCCGCCTGTGCCGTCGCGGTGAAGGGCGTCTTGGAGCGCGCGCTCGCGGAGTGATTCATGCTCATGCCTGTGGTGGGAATACGGCCGAGTCGTCATTCTCGGGCCAAATGGAGGGGTCTCCGGACGGCAAACCTTGCTCATCTGGGGCCGCGGCCGGCGAGTTCAAGTCCGCCGGGGTCACATCTTGCCCCGCCGCGAGCTCGGCCATGCTGGACATAGCCGCCACGATCTGCTGGCGCAGCACATCCAGGCCCTCGCCGGTCAGTGCGCTGACGAATACACGCGCGACGCGCTCGCCGCCATCGCGCTCGATCCAGTCCTGCGGGGTGCGCGGGCGCTGGTTGTCCTCGAGCTTGTCGAGCTTGTTGTAGACCAGGATCTGCGGAATGTCGCCCGCGCCGATCTCGGCCAGCACGCGCTCCACTTCCACCATCTGCTCGTCCAGCACCGGCGAGGCGGCATCCACCACATGCAGCAACAGGTCGGCATCCGCCGCCTCCTGCAGCGTGGCCTGGAAGGCCTCCACCAGCTTGTGCGGCAGATCGCGGATGAAGCCCACGGTATCGGACAGCGAGACACTGGCGCCGGCGGCCTCGAGGTAGAGCGAGCGCGTGGTCGTGTCCAGCGTCGCGAAGAGCTGGTCGGCCGCGTAGGCACGCGCCTTCACCAGCGCATTGAAGAGCGTGGACTTGCCGGCATTGGTATAGCCCACCAGCGAGACCTTGAACACGCCGTTGCGGCTGCGAGCGCGGCGCTGCGTGCTGCGCTGGCGCTGCACCTTCTTGAGCCGTTCCTTGATGGTCTTGATGCGCTCGTCGATCATGCGGCGATCGAGCTCGATCTGCGCCTCGCCCGGGCCGCCTCGCATGCCGATGCCGCCGCTCTGGCGCTCCAGATGGCTCCAGCGCCGCACCAGGCGCGTGGCCAGGTATTGCAGGCGCGCCAGCTCCACCTGCAGCTTGCCCTCGTGGCTCTTGGCGCGGGCGGCGAAGATCTCCAGGATCAAGGCGGTGCGGTCGGCCACCGGCACACCCAGCACGCGCTCCAGATTGCGCTGCTGGGCCGGCGAGATCGCCTGGTCGAACAGCACGGTATGGGCCTGGTGGGCGTCCACCAGCAGCTTGATCTCGTCGGCCTTGCCGGAACCGACGAAGAGCGCGGCGTCGGGCGCCTGGCGGCGCGCCACCACGCGGGCCACGGCGGTATCGCCGGCCGATTCGGCCAGCAGGGCCAGCTCGTCCAGGGTGGGGTCGAAGGCGCCGGCGTGATGGCCGCTACGGCCGAAATCAACGCCCACAAGAATGGCGCGCGCCGCCTCGGAGGGCGGCGGCGACTGCGGAGATGTGGAAGAACTCAAGGTGTTGAGTAATCGCGCTCACGCCTTGTGGGCGCGAGACTAGCGGCCTCAGGTAGTGGCTTCGGGGCTGTCGCTGGCGTGGAAGTTCACGGCACGGCCGGGCACCACGGTGGAGATGGCGTGCTTGTAAACCATTTGCGTCACGGTATTGCGCAGCAGCACCACGTACTGGTCAAAGGACTCGATATGCCCTTGCAGCTTGATGCCGTTGACCAGGTAGATGGACACCGGCACATGCTCCTTGCGCAGCAGGTTCAGGAAGGGATCTTGCAGGAGTTGTCCTTTGTTGCTCACGATATGCTCCGTGTTGTGAGAGAGGGTTGGAGAGAGAGCCGCCACCTTAACACAGGCGCGGGTTTCCCCGTGCTTGCGGCTCAGCTGTCTTTTTCGTCAAACGGATTCTTGGACGAGCGCAGCTCAATCTTCAGCGGCGTGCCGGTGAGCTTGTAGTGGGCGCGGATGCGCCCTTCCAGGTAGCGCTTGTAGACCTCGGTGACATGGTCCAGCGAATTGCCGTGGATCACCACGATGGGCGGGTTCATGCCGCCCTGGTGGGCATAGCGCATCTTGGGCCTGAAATGGCCCACCTTCTTGGGCGTCTGGTGCTGCACCGCCTCCTGAACCAGGCGGGTCAGCACCGGCGTGGTCATCTTCTTGTAGGCCGAGGCATAGGCGTCGGCCATGGCGTTCCACAAGGGTGCCAGCCCTTGCCGCTTCAGCGCCGAGATATGCAGGATGGTGGCGAACTTCAGGAAGCCCAGGCGCGTCTCGATCGAGCGCGTCAGGGTCTCGCGCTGGTAGCTGTCCACCGCGTCCCATTTGTTGATCGCCACCACCACGGCGCGGCCGCTGTCGAGGATGTAACCGGCGATATGCGCGTCCTGGTCGGTCACGCCCTGGGTGGCGTCGATCAGCAGCAGCACCACATTGGCGTCGGCAATCGCCTGCAGGGTCTTGACCACCGAGAACTTCTCGATCGCCTCGAACACCTTGCCCTTGCGGCGCAGGCCGGCGGTGTCGATGAGCTGGAACTTCTGGCCGTTACGCTCGAAGGGCACGCTGATGGCATCGCGCGTGGTGCCCGGCATGTCAAAGGCCACCAGGCGCTCCTCGCCCAGCCAGGTGTTGATGAGCGTGCTCTTGCCCACATTGGGGCGGCCCGCCACGGCGATGCGGATGGTGCTCTCGTCCTCGGGGCCGGCACCGAACTCCTCGGCGCCGTCGAAGCCCTCCAGCACCGCGTCCAGCAGGCTGCGTATGCCCTGGCCATGCGCGGCCGAGATCGGGTGCGGTTCGCCCAGGCCGAGCTCGTGGAACTCGGCCAGCAGCGGCGAGTCGCTCATGCCCTCGGCCTTGTTGACGGCCAGGAAGATGCGCTTGTTGGCCTGGCGCAGATAACGCGCAATGTCCTGGTCCTGCCCGGACAGGCCGGTGCGCACATCCACCACGAACACCACCGCATCCGCCTCGGCCACGGCCTGGCGCGTCTGCTTGGCCATCTCCTTGACGATGCCGGTGGTGCTGTCGGGCTCGAAGCCGCCCGTGTCTATGCAGATGAACTCGCGGTCACCCAGGCGGCCATCGCCATAGTGCCGGTCGCGCGTGAGGCCGGCAAAGTCGGCCACGATGGCGTCCCGGCTCTTGGTGAGCCGGTTGAAGAGGGTGGACTTGCCCACATTGGGGCGGCCCACCAGGGCAATCACGGGTTTCATCTTGTTGTTCTTTTCAGCTAAGGGTACTGCTCAAGCGCTGGCGCACGCTCACTCGGGCCGGAAGGCAAACAAGCCGCCGTTGCGCGTGGCCACCAGCAGGGTGTTGCCGGCCAGCACCGGCGCGCCGACGATGGGCGAACCATCGGTGGGCAGGCGCAGCTGGGTCTTGCCGGTGTCGCGCGAAATGAAGTGCAGCTGGCCTTCAAAGTCGCCGAACACAATCGTCGGCCCCTGCACCAGCGGGGCGCTGAGTTTGCGGTTGAGGAACTGCTCGGCCGTCCACTGCACGTCGCCGTTACGGGTGTTCCAGGCGGTGATGCGGTCCGAGCCATCGGCCGCCACCACCAGCTGGGCGTCGCCGCCCACGCCCTGGCCGCCGCCGACATTGCGGCTCCACAGCGTGGTGCCGCGGTCGGCATTGATGCAGGCCACGGCCGACTGGAAAGCGCGCGCGCAAATCAGCTCGCCGGTACGCAGTGCCGGCGCGACCAGATCGGCCAGGCGTTCCACCTCATTGGTGCCGCGCGGATTGGCCACGCTGGCCTCCCATTGCAGCGTGCCCTTGAGCGGGTCCACGCCGGCCATGCGGGCGCCCTGCCCCACCACCAGGGTGTCCTTGTAGCTGGTGATGACGCCGGCCTGCGCCAGCGTCAAGGCATCGCCGGGACGACGCAGCTCCCACAGGCGGCGGCCGTCCAGCGCGTCGAAGGCATGCACCACGCGGTCCACCGTCAGCACGAAGACGCGCTCGCCCGCCACCAGCGGCGCGGTCGTCACCGGGGTCTTGAGCGCCTTGCGCCACAACACCTTGCCGGCATCCAGCAGCACCACCTCGTTGCCACGCGTCACCACCGCGGCAAAGCGGCCGTCGCTGCCCACGCCGGCGCTGAGACGCTCGCCCACTTCGGCACGCCACAGCAGCTGGCCGTTGCCGGCCTGCAAGGCCATCACCGCACCGTCGGAACCGGCGACGAAGAATTGCTCGTTGCGCGCCGTGATGGCGAGCGGGAACTGCACGCTGCCCACGCTGCTATGCCAGACCTGGCGGCCGGCAATCTGCGGCGTGATGGTTTCCAGCGCGGCCGGCTTGGGCGCATTGGAGGAACCGAAGATCGAGCAGCCAGCCAGCAGGGCGAGGCTCAAGAGGGCGGGCGCGCCACGGCGGAACGACATCATCATTGCGCCACCTTCTTGTCGGCATCGTCCGCCACGGCCACACCCAGGCTGGCCAGCTTCACTTCCACCAGGCGGCGGTAGTCCAGGGTCTTGTCCAGCGCCGCATAGGCCTTCTGGAACTCGGCCTTGGCGAGCTCGGGCTTGCCCTGCAACAAGGCCAGATCGCCACGGCGGTCCGCCACTAGGGCGGCGAAATCAACCGACTTCACCGCATCCAGGGTCTTGGCGGCCTCGTCGTACTGCTTGGCGTCCAGCTGCAGGCCGGCCAGGCGCAGGCGTGCCAGATCGCGGTATTCATCGGCATGCGCGTTCGCGGCGGTCCATTCCAGGCTGGCACGGGCATTGTCGGCCTGGCCCTTGTCGGCCTGCAGCTTGGCGGCCAGCAGGGCGGCCTGGGCGGCATAGGTGGTGCGCGGGTGGCGGTCCTTCAGATCGGCGAACACGCGCGTGGCCTTGTCCACCTCGCCGGCCTGCACGGCGCGATCGAGTTCGTCGTACATGGCCGCGGCCTTGACGGCCTGGTCACGCTGCCACCAGCCCCAGCCGACCCAGCCGGCATAGGCGGCCAATGCCAGAGTCAGCACCCAGGTGATGAGATTGCCGTAGCTGTTCCAGAACGCCTTCAGCTGGTCCAGCTGTTCCTGTTCTTCCAGATCGAGATGAGACGCCATGTGGAATCGTTCTATTGCAAGAGAGAGGGAATGAAAACCAAGCCGCGATTATGCGTTGCGCAGCTCATGCGCCCAGCTCGTCACGTCGGCGAGCGGGCGGGTGACTTGCTGGCCTTGCGCATCGCGCAGCGGCTTGACCGCCACCAGGCCCTGGGCCAGCTCGTCCGCGCCGAAGATCAGGGCCACGCGCGCGCCGCTGCCATCGGCCTTCTTGAACTGCGACTTCATGCTGCCCTGGCCGGGGTGCAGCAGCACCGCCACGCCGGCGGCACGCAGACCTTCCAGCGCCACCATCACCTGCGCCAGGCCCTGCGCCGAGGGCACGATGGCATAGGCATCGGGCACCGGTGCGTCCGGCGCCACACCCACCTCCTCCAGCAGCAGCAGCATGCGTTCGAAGCCCATGCCGAAACCGACCGCCGGCGCGGGCTTGCCGCCCAGTTGCTCGATCAGGCCGTCGTAGCGGCCGCCGCCGCACACCGTGCCCTGCGAGCCCAGCTTGTCGGTGACCCACTCGAACACGGTGAGGTTGTAATAGTCCAGGCCGCGCACCAGGCGCGGGTTGATGCGGTAGGCCACGCCCACCGCGTCAAGGATGGCGCGCACCCCGTTGAAATGCGCCAGCGAGGCCTCGCCCAGAAAGTCCAGCAGCTTGGGCGCGGCATTGGCCATGGCCTGCAGGGCCGGGTTCTTGGTGTCCAGCACGCGCAACGGGTTGGTGTACATGCGGCGCTGGCTGTCCTCATCGAGCAGCTCCTTGTGCTGCTCCAGATGGGCGATCAGGGCCTCGCGGTGCGCGCGGCGCTCGGTCACCTCGCCGAGGCAGTTCAGCTCGAGCGTGAAGTGCTCACCCTCCACCAGGCCCAACTCGCGCAGCAGCCGGCTGCCCATCAGGATCACCTCGGCATCGACGTCCGGGCCGGCAAAACCCAGCGCCTCGACACCCATCTGGTGAAACTGGCGGTAGCGTCCCTTCTGCGGCTTCTCGCGGCGGAACATCGGGCCGAAGTAGTAGAGGCGGCGGCCCGAGTCGCGCAGGAAGGAATGCTCGGTCATGGCGCGCACCACGCCCGCCGTCATCTCGGGGCGCAGCGCCAGATGCTCGGCCTGGCCATGCTTGTCTGCCCGGTCCTCGAAGGCGTACATCTCCTTCTCGACGATGTCGGTGACCTCGCCGATGCCGCGCACGAACAGCGCGGTCGGCTCGACGATGGGGGTGCGCACATTCTGGTAGCCATAGCGCTGCAGCACGCTGCGCATCTTGGCCTCCAGCCATTCCCAGCGCGCCGATTCCGGCGGCAGGATGTCGTTCATGCCCTTGACGGCCTGCAAGGGCTGCAACTTCTTTTGCTCAGTCATTCTCAAACGGCGACGCCGAAGCGCTTCTCAATGTAGTTCTCGACCAGGGCGTGAAACTCGCTGGCGATGTTCTCGCCGCGCAGGGTCAGGGCCTTCTGGCCATCGATGAAGACGGGAGCGGCGGGCGCCTCGCCGGTGCCGGGCAGGCTGATGCCGATGTCGGCATGCTTGCTCTCGCCGGGGCCGTTGACGATGCAGCCCATCACCGCCACCTTCATGTTCTCGACGCCCGGGTACTTGCTGCGCCAGACCGGCATCTGCGCGCGCAGATAGTCGTCGATCTGCTTGGCCAGCTCCTGGAAGGTGGTGCTGGTGGTGCGGCCGCAACCGGGGCAGGCCGTCACGCTGGGATTGAAGGCGCGCAGGCCCAGCGACTGCAGGATCTCCAGCGCCACCACCACCTCCTGGGTGCGGGCCTCGCCGGGCTGGGGCGTGAGCGAGACGCGGATGGTGTCGCCTATGCCCTCCTGCAAGAGGATGGAAAGGGCCGCCGCGGAGGCCACCGTGCCCTTGGTGCCCATGCCGGCTTCGGTCAGGCCCAGGTGCAGGGCGTAGTCGCAGCGCTCGCTGAGCGCGCGGTAGACCGAGATCAGGTCCTGCACGCCGCTGACCTTGCAGCTGATGATGATGTTGTCGGGGTTCATGCCCAGCTCGCGGGCATAGTCGGCAGAGGACAGCGCCGACTGGATCAGCGCCTGGTACATCACCTGCTGGCCATCCCAGGGTTCGGACGCTTTAGCGTTCTCGTCCATCATCTGGGCAAGCAGCTCCTGGTCCAGGCTGCCCCAGTTGACGCCGATGCGCACCACCTTGTCGTAGCGGATGGCGGCCTCGATCATCTGCGCGAACTGGCGGTCGCGCTTGTCGCCCTTGCCCACATTGCCGGGGTTGATGCGGTATTTGGAGAGGGCCTGGGCCATCTCGGGATACTCGCTCAGCAGGCGATGGCCGTTGTAATGGAAGTCGCCCACCAGGGGCACATCGATGCCCATGCGGTCGAGCTGGGCGCGGATATGCGGCACCGCCTCGGCGGCCTCGGGCGTGTTGACGGTGATGCGCACCAGCTCCGAGCCGGCGATCGCCAGCTCCTTGATCTGGATGGCAGTGCCGATCACGTCCACCGTGTCGGTATTGGTCATCGACTGCACGCGCACCGGCGCATCGCCGCCTATGGTCACCACGCGCGCACCCCAGCGCACGCTGGCCTGGCGAGTCACACGGCGACCCGGGCGCGCAGCAGCAATCGCCACGGCGGCGGGATTCAGGGTCTTGGGCTCATCACTCATCGTCGGTCGGGCGGCGGGCCCTGCTTATGTCGTCCAGATTCAGTTCAGCTCGAAGCGCGCCACGTTGTCGCGCGCCTGCGCCACCAGGTCCACCGGCTTGCCCTTGTAGCTCAGCTCGGTGCCGGCCACATTGCCGATGCGCAGCCTCAAGGGCAGCTGGCCGCCCAGCTCGGCCTGCTCGCCCGCATGCAACACGCGCGACAGCAAGACCTGACCCTTGGCGTCGACCACCTCGACCCAGGAGTCGGCGCTGGTGCGAACGCGCAATGGCGCGGCAGCATCCGCCGGCACGGCCTGCGCCAGCGGTGCGGGCAGCGGCTCCGCGGGCGTAGAGGCGCTAGGCGCCAATGACTGCACGGGCTCCTGCACCACGGGCGTTGGCTCGGGCATGGGCTGGCTGGGTACGCTCGTGGTCGTGGTCGTTGCAGCGCTCCCCGCGGTGGTATCGGCACGCTCGGTCCATGCCGTCAGCCAGGCACCGGGCACCAGGTAGACCAGGGCGGCGGCCAACAGCAGCCCTGCCGTCCCCAACACCACCGGCCGCTTGAGCAGCTCCAGCGACAGGCCCTCCTCGCGCCCGGAGCGGTCGCGGAAGGGTTGATTCAGGCCGCGCGTGACACGTTCGAGCCCCGCCTCGTTGCCCTTGGGCAGCAGCGCCAGCACCGGCGCCGCATCGGTCTTGAGCGCACGGCACATCGCCGTGGCCAGGGCGCGCGCAAAGGTCGCGTCGGGCAGGTCCTGGATGCGATCCGCCTCCAGCGCCTCCAGCTTGGCCTGCGGCACCTTGAGCATCGCGGCCAGCGCGGCGATGTGCAGCCCGCGGGCGCGGCGCGCGGCCTGCAGGGCGGCGCCAGCGGTGAGCGGCGCACCAGCCACGCTAGGCACGGCAGGCGCAGACACCGGCGGCGCCTCGTCGGTCACCATGGAAGTCATGCGATGTCCCTCATTCATCGTATCGACCGCTGTTGAGGGCCGCGACCTCGGCCGACTGCGGATAGCGTCGACGCAGTTGCTGGCCCAGGTCCTCCACGCTGGCGGTATTGCCCAGACGGCGTTCCACGCGCAACTCCAGCCAGAGGCTGGAGGCGTTGATCTGTTCGGCCAGGGCGTTCACGCGCCGCACATAGAAGCGCGCACGGTCCGGCTGCCCCAGGCGCAGCAGCACCTCGGCCAGGTTCACCGACACCGCCGGATTGGCGGGATCAAGCTCGAAGGCCTTGGCAAGGCTACGTTCGGCATCGCCCAGCTGGCCGGCGCGCGCCTCGCACACGCCGCGCGCCAGCAGGGTGCGGCTGGGAAAGCGGTACTGCGGCTGGGCCAGCGCGGCCTCGAACTGCGCGTTGGCGGCCTGCCAGCGCTCGCCCTGGCACAGGAACCAGCCGTAGTTGTGCGCCGTGTCGGCATCCTTGGGCGCCAGACTCAGCGCCCTCTTGAAGCCCTCCTCGGCCAGCTCGGGCTCGCCCATGGCGGCAAAGATCAGACTGCGCAGATTGATGGCCTCGGTCATGCCGGGCTTGGCCTGCAGGGCAAGCTTCACCTCGTCCAGCGCGGTGCTGTACTGGCCGCGCGAGAAATAGCCACCGGCCAGCTCCAGGCGCACATTGGCGCGCCGGTCGGCGTCGGTCTGATCGCTCTCGGTGCGTGGCTGCTGGCCAGCGTTGCCGGCCATGCCGGCACATCCCGCCATGACAGCCAGGACCAGTCCCGCCAGCAAGGGCTTGACGCCGGAAGAAATGCGCTGCATCGAAGAGGCCATGTGCTTACCGTCTGAGTGGTGGACTAGGAGGACTTGCCAGCACCATTCTTGACCACAACCGGCGCGCGCACCATGCGTACATGCGCGCGGGTGCGGTCCTGCACCTCGCCGGCCAGCTGACCGCAGGCGGCATCGATATCGTCGCCGCGCGTCTTGCGCACGGTGGTGACGATGCCGGCCTTGATCAAGAGCTCGGCAAATGCCATCACGCGCTCGCGCGGCGAACGCTTCAGCCCCGAGGCCGGGAAGGGGTTAAAGGGAATCAGGTTGATCTTGCATGACACATGCCCACGCAAGAGCTTGACCAGCTCCAGCGCCTGCTCGGGCGTGTCGTTCACGCCGTCGAGCATGCAGTACTCGAAGGTGATGCAGTCGCGCGGCGCCTTGTCGAGATAGCGCTTGCAGGCATCCAGCAGCTCGGCGATCGGGTATTTCTTGTTGAGCGGCACGAGCTGGTCGCGCAGCGCATCGGTGGGCGCATGCAGCGACACCGCCAGCGCCACCGGGCAATCCTCGCGCAGGCGGTCGATCATCGGCACCACCCCCGAGGTGGAAACGGTGACACGGCGGCGCGAGAGGCCGTAGCCATGATCATCCAGCATCACGCGCAGGGCCGGCACCAGGGCGCCGTAGTTCTGCAGCGGCTCGCCCATGCCCATCATCACCACATTGGAGATGACGCGCTCCTGGCTGTTCAGGCGCTTGCGCAGGCTGTGCTCGGCATACCAGAGCTGGGCGACGATTTCGGAGGTCTCGAGATTGCGGCTGAAGCCCTGGTGGCCGGTGGAGCAGAAGCGGCAGCCCACGGCGCAGCCCGCCTGGCTGGATACGCACAGCGTGCCACGGTCGTCCTCGGGAATGAACACCGCCTCGACGGCATTGCCCTGCCCCACGTCGAACAGCCACTTGACCGTACCGTCGGCGGAGAGGTGCTCGGAGATCACCGGCAACGCCGCGATATGCGCCCGGCCGGCCAGCTTGTCGCGCAGCGACTTGGCCAGATCGGACATCTGCGCAAAGTCAGATGCCCCTTTTTGATGGATCCAGCGAAACAGCTGGGTAGCGCGAAAGCGCTTTTCCCCCAGCTGCTCGCAGTACGCAGCCAAGCCTTCGAGATCGAATCCAAGCAGGTTGACCGCGTCCATGTGTGTGCCCCTTCTCGTCAATGCTGGCCTCTTGAGGCCAGCGCGACAAGAGGCGATGCGCCGTTCAGCGGCTGTAAACGTTCATGCCGGGGAAGAAGAATGCAATCTCCACGGCGGCGGTTTCAGCGGCGTCCGAGCCATGCACGGCGTTGGCGTCGATGCTGTCGGCGAAATCGGCACGAATGGTGCCCTTCTCGGCCTTCTTCGGGTCGGTGGCGCCCATCAGGTCGCGGTGCTTCAGGATCGCGTTCTCGCCTTCCAGCGCCTGGATCATGACGGGACCGGAGATCATGAAGTTGACCAGGTCATTGAAGAAGGGGCGGGCCTTGTGCACGGCGTAGAAGGCCTCGGCCTCGCCACGCGAGAGGTGGGCCATCTTGGCGGCCACGATCTTCAGGCCAGCGCCTTCGAAGCGGCTGTAGATCTGACCGATGACATTCTTGGCCACGGCATCAGGCTTGATGATGGAAAGGGTGCGTTCGATAGCCATGGTTTTTCTCCTGAAATCTGAGGCTTGGCAAAGCCTTGCATTGTACTGTGTGAAGTTGCGGGCCTGATGTCAGCCTGACGCAGGCCCGCCAAGGAATGCTTTGGTTCAGCGATGGCGACCGCCGCCGCCCGAGCGGCCGCCGCCGCCACCGGAACGCCCGCCGCCGCCGCCACCACCACCGCGGCGTCCACCACGGCCATGGAAAGCATCGGCGCCGATATAGCCCACCGAGGTCTGCATCGGGTCGGGTTGGCGCGGGCCGTCGCCGGCCTTGCCGGGGCCGCGGCCGCCGCGCGGCTCGCCACCGCCACCACCACCGCGGGGGCCGCTGCCGCCATGGCCGAAGCCCTGCGGGAAACCGCGCGACTTGCCGGCAAAGCGCCGGTCGAAGGTCTGCTCCAGCGGATTGACGTTGCGCGGAATGAAGTCGTCGTCCTGATCGTCGCGGTCGGCAGCGCTGTCGCGGTTGTCGACAAAGCGTTCCTCGCGCGGTGCGCGCTCGGGGCGGTCCGGCCGATCGGGCCGGTCGCCAGGACGCTCGGGCCGGTCCGGGCGGCTGGGGCGCGGCCCCACGCCGGCATGGCGGCCGTCGGCACGGCGGTTGTTGCCGCCGCCGCGCTGCTTGTCATTGCGATCATTGCCGCGCTGCGGTGCGCGCTCGCCACGCTCGGCGCCACGCTCGCCACGTTCACCGCGCTCGCCACGGTTCTCGCGCACATGGCCCGCCAGGCCGCGGATCACGCGCACATCGTTGTCGTCCAGTTCCACCCAGACGCCGCGCTTGAGGCCGCGCGGCAGCACCACAGTGCCGTAGCGGATGCGGATCAGGCGGCTCACCGCCAGGCCCACAGCGTCGAAGAGCTTGCGCACCTCGCGGTTGCGACCCTCGGTGATGATGACGCGATACCAGTGGTTGGCACCCTCGCCGCCGCCATCTTCGATACTCTTGAAGCTGGCGGCCTGGCCGTCGATCTCCACGCCGCTGAGCAGCTTGGCGCGCTGTTCGTCGGTCAGCGTGCCCAGCACGCGCACCGCGTACTCGCGCTCCACGCCGAAGCGCGGGTGCATCAGCTGGTTGGCCAGCTCACCCGAGTTGGTGAACAGCAGCAGGCCTTCGGTATTCAGATCCAGGCGCCCCACCGATTGCCACTTGCCCTGGTAGAGCTTGGGCAGGCGGCGGAACACCGTCGGGCGACCCTCGGGGTCGTTGTGGGTAACCACCTCGCCGGCGGGCTTGTGATAGGCAATGATGCGAGGCGCCGGCGGCGAGATGCGCACCTTGATCGGCTTGCCGGCCACGCTGACGCGGTCGCCAAAGGAGATGCGCTGACCGATGTGAGCGACCTCGTCGTTCACCGTGATCTTGCCCTCGGCAATCATGTCCTCGATATCGCGGCGCGAGCCGACGCCGGCCTGCGCCAGCACCTTCTGCAGCTTGGGCGCATCGGGCTCGGGCGCCAGCACGCGCTTGCTGTCCTGCACCTCTTCCGTGGGCTCCTCCACGGGCGCGTTCTCGTCGTACTCGCCGGCGAGCACCTGGGCAAAACGCTCGCCCACCTCGGCCAGCACCTGCTCGGGCGCCACATCGACTTGCACGCGCGGGGCTTCGGCACGCGGCGCGCCCTCGTCCGCCTCACCACCACGGCCGCGGCGATTGCGGCGGCGATTGCGGCCCTGGCGCAGCTCGCCGTCCTGGGCTTCCTGAGCCTCCTGACCAGCCTCGGCGCCCTCGGCTGCCGACTCGGCAGGCAGGGGTTCGCCAGCCACCGGCGCGGCCGGCGCCAGGTCCAGCTGCACCGGGGCAAGGGCGGCCGACGCTTCGGCGGCGGCGGCAGCAGTCTTGCGCGGGGCACGGCGCTTGGGCGCCTCGGCAGGCGGCGTCTCGGCCGCAGGCTCGATCACCGGCTCGGTCACCGGCGCGGCGGCCGACTCTTCGGCCAGCACAGCGACCTTCTTGGCGGCCGTCTTGCGCGGCGCGCGCGGCTTCACCGGTTTGGCTTCGGCCTCGGCGGCCGCGGCTACCGCCTCGGCACCCTCAACCGCTTTGGCACGGGCCGGTGCGCGTTTGCGCTTGGGCGTCTCGCTTGCCTCGGGAGCGCCGCCTTCGGGCTTGGGATCGGTGTCGTTGGAATTCATGCGTCGCTTTGCACCTTGTCGGTGGCCTCAGACTCAGGAGCCGGCGGGGCCGGTTCGGATGCGGGCTCGTACTCGGCAGCTAGCTCGGGCACAGGCACGCCTGGGGATTCTTCGGCGGCAGCGGCGACCTGAGGGTCGGCCGCGCCGGGTTCTTGTTGTTGCACTGCCTCTTCGTCCAGCAAGGAGGCCTGCGCCACCTGCGCCAGGGCCTCGGCCTGGTCGCTGCCGGTCAATTCAAGCGCCGGCAGTTGTTCCAGGCTGGCCAGACCGAGGTCATCCAGGAACTGCGTTGTCGTTGCATACAGGGCCGGCCGCCCAGGCGCCTCACGGTGGCCGATCACTTCAATCCAGCTGCGGTCTTCCAGTTGCTTGATGATCTCGGTCGAGACCACCACACCGCGGATATCCTCGATATCGCCACGCGTCACCGGTTGCCGGTAGGCAATGATGGCCAGGGTCTCCATCACGGCCCGCGAGTAGCGGCGCGGCTTTTCCGGGTTCAGCCGGTCCAGGTACTCGCGCAGTTCGGGCCGACTCTGGAAACGCCATCCCGAGGCCACCGTCACCAACTCCACGCCACGCCCATCCCAATCGCGGCACAACTCGTCCAGCAGCGTGCGCAGACTGTCCGCGCCGATCTCATCGGCAAACAGGACACGCATCTCGCGCAAGGTCAGCGGCTGCTGCGCGCAGATGAGTGCAGTCTCGAGGACGCGTTTTGCATCCTGTGTATTCATCGACTGTTATGCCTGTCCCGACCCTGAGGTCGAGCGTTGTCACGGTCTATCGCCATTTGCGGGGCGTCGGATAGTCAGTGGGGCCCATCAGGGCCTGCGATGCTGGGGCTGAGCGTGCGCCCTCACGGACGCATGACGACTCGGTAACTGCCCGGCTGTTCGGCGCCACCGGGTCACTAGAGCCCCCGGTGCTGGCGCACGCAGCGTCAACGATGGCGCGATTGTAGCCTTGTTGCGGACGTTCGGTCAGAACTCCGGCGCCGGCAGGCCGGCAAGAGCCCAGGCAGATGCCAAATCCTGTGGCAATTGCGCATCAAAGCGCAGGGCCTCGCCACTGATCGGATGGGCAAAGCTCAGGCGTGCCGCATGCAGGGCCTGGCGCTTCAGCCCCAAGGCGGGCGCGCCGCCGTAGAGGGCATCGGCCACCAGCGGAAAGCCCCGCGAGGCCAGATGCACGCGGATCTGGTGGGTGCGGCCGCTGTGCAGCACGCAATGCAGGGCCGAGATGCCCTCCGACCAAGCCAGGCAGAAGACATCGGTGCGCGAGGGCTTGCCACTGGCCAGCACCGCCATCTTCACGCGCGAGACCGGGTCGCGCGCCAACGGCGCTTCGATCACCAGACTCTCTGGCACCCGCCCCGCGGCCAGCGCCAGGTACTCGCGATGCACCTCGCGCGCCGCAATCATGCGCGACAGCGCCGTCACCGCCTCCAGCGTCTTGCCCACCACCATCAGGCCCGAGGTGTCCTTGTCCAGGCGATGCACGATGCCGGCACGCGGCAGCGCCGCGGCCGGCGCGTGATGCGCCAGCAGCCCATTCATGATGGTGCCCGACCAATTGCCGGCCGCCGGGTGCACCACCACGCCGGCGGGCTTGTCGAGCACCAGCACATGCTCGTCCTCGAACACCCGCTGTAGCTCCATGGGCTCGGCGCGGAAGGCCTTGCTTTCCTCGGTGGGCTGCAGGCTCACCAGCACCCGCTGGCCGGCACGCAACTTCTGCGCGGCCGATGCGGCCTGCACGCCATTCACGCTGACGCAGGCGCGCTCGATCAGACCCTGCAGATGGTTGCGCGAGAACTCCGGCGCCAGCTGCACGAGGAATTTGTCGAGGCGCTGCAAGTGCCAGCCCTCGTCCACCTGTGCCACGCGCGTCTCGACCTCGGCCTCGACATCGGCCGCGTCCATTCCATCCAGGCCTGAGCCTTCATCAACAGGCAAGGCCTGAACCATATAATCGCCGCTCCGTATTCAGCTGAAGGTGGCGCCTGTGCGCCGGGGACCATGATCGAAAACTGGGTGAAGAAGAAGCGTCATGCGACGCCGGTGTCTGCTGGTTCCAAGGGACGCCGAAGCGCTGCTCTGCTGGCCGCCGTCCTGGCCCTTGGTCTGGCGGCCTGCTCCTCGTCTCCCAAGGACGATCCCAATTCCCAGGCCAGCCTGGACAAATTGTACGCAGAGGCCAAGGAAGACATCGCCGGCGGCAGCTACGAGCGCGCCATCAAGTCGCTGGAGCGCCTCGAAGGCCGCGCCGCCGGCACCCTGATGGCTCAGCAGGCCCAGCTCGATCTGGCCTGGGCCTATTACAAGAGCGGCGAACGCGCCCAGGCCGTCAGCACCCTGGATCGCTTCATCAAGCTCAACCCCTCCAGCCCGGCGATGGACTACGCGCTCTACATGAAGGGCGTGGTCAATTTCAACGAAGACCTGGGCCTGTTCGGCCGCATCGCGCGCCAGGACGTCACCGAGCGCGACCAGCAAGCTTCGCGCGACGCCTTGCAGGCCTTCCGCCAGGTGGTGGACCAATTCCCCGAGTCCAGGTATGCCGAGGATGCGCGGGTGCGCGTGGACTTCATCACCAACAGCCTGGCCGACTACGAAGTGCATGTGGCGCGCTACTACTTCAAGCGCGGCGCCTATGTGGCCGCGGCCAACCGTGCCCAGCAGGCGATGCAGGAATTCCAATACGCCCCGGCGGTGGAAGAAGCGCTCTACATCCTGACGCAGAGCTACGACAAGCTGGGTCTGGCGCCGCTGCGCGACGATGCCGTGCGCGTGCTCAAGGCCAACTTCCCCAACAGCGCCTATCTGGCGGGCGGCCTGGACGCGCGTGCCAAGAACAAGGCCTGGTGGCAGTTCTGGTGATCGCAGCCTGAGGAACGGACAAAAAGCGCGTGCGAGTCACGCGCTTTTTTGTGCCCGTTCCGCGCGCCGCTCGGCCAGCTGCTCCAACCAGGCCAGTGCCTCGGCCTCCTCGGCCAGCAGCGTCATCGGTGGCAAGGCAGCGCACAGGCGCCGGCCGTAGTTCATGCCAGCCATGCGCGGATCGCAAACCACCAGCAGGCCGCGATCGCTCTCGGTGCGTATCAGGCGCCCGCCACCCTGCTTGAGCGCGATCGCCGCCTCGGCGATGAAGTATTCGGCAAAGGCATTGCGGCCCGCCTGCTCCAGGCGCTGCACGCGCGCCTCCACCAGCGGATCGCTGGGCGGGGGAAAGGGCAGCTTGTCGATCAGCACGCATTGCAGATCGTCGCCCGGCACGTCGATGCCCTCCCAGAAACTCGCCGAGCCCACCAGCACGGCGCGCGGGTCGGCCTGGAACTGCTGCAGCAGCAGGCGCTTGGGCGCCGCCCCCTGCACCAGCACTTTGATGCCATCGCCACCCTCGTCGAAGCTCTGACGCAAGGCATCGCCAATCGTCTGCAGGGCGCGCAAGGTGGTGGTCAGCACGAAGCAGCGCCCGCCCAGCGCACGCGCGCAGCGCGCCGCCAGTGCCGCCACCTCCTGCGCATGATCGGGCTCCGAGGGCTTGGGGAAGCGACGCGGGATGTAGAGGCGCGCATGCTCGGGGTAATTAAAGGGACTGCCCACGCGCAGCACGGTGGCGTCGTCCAGGCCCGCCGGCTCGGTGAACCAGCTCAGGCGCTCGTCATCGCCCAGGGTGGCCGAGGTGAAGACCCAGGCCTTGGGCGCGGCCTGCAGCTGCTCCTGCATGGCCGCGCGGATGTCCAGCGGCGACTCGACCAGGCGCGCCTGGTGCGGGCTCAGGTCGATCCAGCGCACCTCGCCCGGCGCGGGCTCGGCCGAGAACAGGCGCGCCAGTTCGCCGAACTGCTGGGCGCGCTCCTGCAGGCGCTTGAAGTCGGGCGACAGCTCGACCACGCTGGCCAGCGCCTCCAGCACCTCGTCCACCGCGCAGGCCAGCTCGGCCAGGGCGCTGGCAAAGCCGGGCCGGCCGGCGCGGTCCTGCCAGCGCAGCTTGAGCAGGCCGCGCACCTCGCGCATCGGGCCGGCGCAGGCCAGGCGCAGCTCGCGCGCGGCGCGCTCCAGCATGGCCTGCAAGGCCTGCCAGTCCTGCAGGCCGCGCGCCTGCGCCAGCCCCAGGCCCAGCAGGTCGCGCGCAAAGTCGATCAGCTGCGAGGTACCCAGATTGGTGCCGAGGAACTGCACGCCGGCCTCGGCCAGCTGGTGCGCCTCGTCGAAGATCGCGATGTCCACGCTGGGCAGGAGCTCGGCGACGCCGGTATCGCGCAGCGTCATGTCGGCAAAGAAGAGATGGTGGTTCACCACCACCACATCGGCCTCCATGGCCTCGCGCCGCGCCTTCACGACAAAGCAGGCACGGAACTCCGGGCACTCGCTGCCCAGGCAGTTGTCGCGCGTGGAGCTGACGATGGGGATCACCGGCGAGCGCTCGTCCAGCCCGTCCAGCTCGGCAAAGTCGCCGCTGCGCGTCTGCTGTGCCCAGCGCTCGATGCGCGCCAGCGCCAGCACGGCGCGGCGATCGGGCAGCTCGGCGCTGACGCGCGCATGGTTCATGCGGTGCAGGCACAGATAGCTTCCGCGCCCCTTCAGCAGGGCCATGCGCACCGGCACGCCAAGTGCATCGCACAGGCGCGGCAGGTCGCGCAGAAAGAGCTGGTCCTGCAGGCTCTTGGTGGCGGTGCTGATGAGGGCCCGGCCACCCGAAAGCAGGGCCGGCACCAGATAGGCGAAGGTCTTGCCCACGCCGGTGCCCGCCTCCACCACCAGGGTCTCGCGGCACGCCACGGCGCGCGCCACCGCCTGCGCCATCGCCAGCTGTGGCGCACGCGGCGCATAGCCGGGGTCAGATCTTGACAGCGGGCCGCCGGCGTCGAAGGCGGCCGCCACCCATTGCTCCAGTTCTGAAGGGGCCAGCTCGGCAGTGAGTTCGGTATGTGAGTTCAAGCGCTATGCCGGCTCATCGGGATCGCAGGCGATCTCCAGTCGGGTGATCTGGTCTCGCAAGGCTAGGCGGCGCTTTTTCAGGCGGCGCAATTGCAGCTCGTCCAGCGGCGTGGTCTGAGTCACCGCGTCGATCAGCCCATCGAGGTCGGCGTGCTCGATGCGCAATTCAATCAGGCGGCGCGACAGAGAGTGAAGTTCTTCATCCATGGGCCGACCGAGCGACGCTTTGAGCATTGATTCGCGATTATAGTTTTCGGATGAGCCGCACTCCCCCTGGCTTTCGCCTGAACGCTGCGACCGGCATCCACCGCGGTGACCGCCTCTATCAACAAGATCAAGTCGAGATCATCAGCCACGGCCGCAGCAGCGGCTGCCTGCTGGCCGTGCTCGCCGATGGCATGGGCGGCAAGAGCGGCGGCCGCAAGGCCGCCGACCAGGTGGTGCTGACGGCGCAGCAGCTGTTCGAGCGCTTTGTTCCCGGCGAGGAAGATGCGGCCGAGCTGCTGCGCCAGATCGCCTCGGAAGCGCATCTGATGATCAAGCTGACCGCCATCTCGGCAGAGGAAGAGCCGCACAGCACGCTGGCGGCCTATTTGATCTGCCCGGACCGGCGCTGCTACTGGATACACACCGGAGACTCGCGCATCTATCATTTCCGCGGCCCGAACATGCTCAAGCGCAGCATGGACCAGTCCTATGTACAGCGCCTGCTGGATGAAGGACAGATCACCGAGGCCGAGGCGGCCGTGCACCCGCAATCCAATCTGCTGACCGGCTGCCTGGGCACTGTGACCGAACCCGTGCCCGCCGAGGACTTCATCGAGCGACTGGAAGTGGGCGACAGCCTGATCTCCTGCAGCGACGGCCTCTGGCACTACTTCAACCCGCGCGAGCTCGGCACCGTGCTGCACAGCCTGCCGCCGCGCGAAGCCGCCGAGCTGCTGATCAGCAAGGCCCGTCAGCGCGCGCGCGGCGGTGGCGACAACCTCTCGCTCGCCATCGTGCGGGTGGAAGCGCTCGGCTGACGCTCAGCGCGCGGGCGCGCTGGCCGGCATCGGCGGCAGCGCCGCAATCGTCGACGCGGCCGGCACCGGCAAGGGCGCAGCCGAGGCTTTCTTTGCGGCGCGCTCGGCCACGCGCTTGCCCACGAGGGCCTGGTGGTCGCGCAGACGCTGCTGTCTCAGCATGGCCTGCTCGCGCTGCTGTTGCGCCGTCTGCTCGGCCTGCGCATCGCGTGCCTTGAGCTGCCGCGCGTGCGTTTCCGGATTGGCGCGCGTGGGGCGCGGCGCCGAGGCCGGTGCCGAGGCCGGCTCGCTCTGGAAGCCCAACACCGCCTCGGTGCGCTTGCGCCCCTCCTGCGCGGCCGCCTCCTGCTGCTTGAGCTGGATGCGCTCGCGCTGTTCCTGTGCCTGCTGGGCGCGCGCGTCCGCGGCCTCGCGCCGCTCGCGCTCCAGCAAGGGCTGCAGCGCCTGCTGGCGCCGCTGACGCGCCGCGTCGCGGCAGGCCGTCACCGCAAAACGCTCGGCACAGGCTTTCAGCTCGCTCTGGTATCTGGCCTCGATGACCTCATGGCCAAGCTCGCCCTGGCTCCAGGCCAGGGACGATAACAAGCAAAGCAGGGCCAGCAATGCGCGCTTCATGTCAGCGAAGTATCCACCTCGCGCCGCTCCAGCGAGAGGTATTCCTGCGACTGCATTTCCTGCAGGCGCGAGATGGTGCGCGGGAACTCATGCGCCAGCGGACCCTCGGTATAGAGCCGCTCCGGCGGCACGGCGGCCGAGATGACGAGCTTGCAGCGACGGTCGTAGAGCACATCCACCAGCCAGGTGAAGCGGCGTGCCTCGCTGGCCAGGCGCGGCGGCATCTCGGGCACATTGGCCAGGATCAGGGTGTGGAACTGCGTCGCCAGCTCCAGGTAGTCGTTCTGCGAGCGCGGTCCGCCGCACAGGGTGCGGAAGTCGAACCACACCACGCCGCCGGCTCGCCGCACCGCACGCAACTCGCGGTGCTCGATATGCAGCAGCGGATCCTCGTCGCGCGCCTCGGCCAGCGATTCGAAGGCGCGGCTCAGCGCCGCATCGGCCGACGCGTCGAGCGGGCAGTGGTAGAGCTCCACATGCTCGAGCGAGCGCTGGCGGTAGTCGGTGCCGTTGTCGACGTTGATGACCTCCAGCTTGTCCTTGAGCAGTGCGATCGCGGGCAGGATGCGATCGCGGTGCAGGCCGTTGGGATAGAGGCCGTCGGGGTGGAAATTGGAGGTGGTGACGATGGAGACGCGGTGCTTGAACATCGAGTCGAGCAGCCGGTGCAGGATCATCGCATCAGTGACGTCGGCGACATGAAACTCGTCGAAGCAGATCAGGCGGAAGCGCTTGGCAATGCGGCGACCCAGCTCCTCCAGCGGATCGGCAATGCCCTTCAGATCCTGCAGCTCGCGGTGCACCTCGCGCATGAACTCGTGGAAATGCAGGCGGGTCTTGCGGGTCAGCGGCACTGCCTGGAAGAAGCAGTCCATCAGAAAGCTCTTGCCCCGCCCCACCCCGCCGTACATATAGACGCCGCGCGGCAGCGGCGGCCGCACCAGGAGCTTGGTGACGGCATTGCTGCGCCGCGCCTTGTAGTCGGCCCATTCGTCCTGGCAGCGCTGCAGTGCCGCCACCGCGCGCAGCTGCGCCGGATCGGCGCTGTAGCCGCGCTCGGCGAGTGTCTGCTGGTAAAGCTCGGTGACCGAAGTCATTCAGAAGATTCCCAATGAAAAGGGGCGACCCGCGCCGCCCCTTTCTTCCTTGCTTCGCTCAAGCACGCATCAGAAGTTGAGCGTGCGCTTGTCCACGGCCAGGGCCGCTTCCTTGGTGGACTCGGACAGCGAGGGATGCGCATGGCAGATGCGTGCGATGTCCTCGCTAGAGGCCTTGAAGGCCATCGCCACCACGGCCTCCGAGATCAGCTCCGAGGCGAAGGGGCCGATGATGTGCACGCCCAGGATCTCGTCGGTCTTGGCGTCGGCCAGGAATTTCACGAAACCACTGGTGTCGCCCAGCGCGCGCGCGCGGCCATTGGCCAGGAAGGGGAACTGGCCGGACTTGTAGGCGCGACCTTCGGCCTTCAACTGCTGCTCGGTCTTGCCGACCTGGGCAATCTCGGGGCTGGTGTAGATCACCGAGGGGATGATGTCGAAGTCCACATGGCCATGCTGGCCGGCGATGCGCTCGGCCACGGCCACGCCCTCTTCCTCGGCCTTGTGCGCCAGCATGGGGCCGCGCACCACGTCACCGACCGCCCAGACATGGGCCAGATTGGTCCTGCACTCGTCGTCCACCACGATGGCACCGCGCTCGTCCAGCTTGAGGCCCACGGCCTCGGGGTTCAGGCCAATGGTGTTGGGCACGCGGCCGATGGAGACGATGAGCTTGTCCACCGCCAGCGTCTGCTCGGCGCCCTTGGCATCGGCATAGGACACGCTAACACCATCATTGCTCGTCTTGACGGCGGCGATCTTGACGCCCAGCTCAATCTTCAGGCCCTGCTTCTTGAAGATCTTGGCGGCTTCCTTGGCCACCGCTTCGTCCACCGCGGGCAGGAAGGCCGGCATGGCCTCCAGCACCGTGACCTCGGCACCCAGGCGGCGCCACACCGAACCCAGCTCCAGGCCGATCACGCCGGAGCCGATCACGCCCAGCTTCTTGGGCACGGCGCCCACGCGCAAGGCACCGTCGTTGGACAGCACCAGCTCCTCGTCGAAGGGCGTGCCCGGCAGTGCGCGGGCGTTGGAGCCGGTGGCCAGGATCACATGCTTGGCCAGCACGGTTTCCTCACCAGCCTTGAGTTCGTAGAGCCCATCCTTGGCGCCCACAAAGCTGCCGCGACCATGGAAGAAGCTGACCTTGTTCTTCTTCAACAGGTAGAGGATGCCGTCGTTGTTCTGCTTCACGACGCTGTCCTTGCGGCCCAGCATCTTCGCCACGTCCATCGTGACCTCACCGGTCGAGATGCCGTGGTCCGCAAAGTGGTGCCTGGCGTGCTCGTAATGCTCGCTGGACTGCAGCAGGGCCTTGGAGGGAATGCAGCCGACATTGGTGCAGGTGCCACCCGGTGCCGGGCCGCCCTTCTCGTTCTTCCACTCGTCCACGCAGGCCGCGTTGAAGCCCAGCTGGGCCGCGCGGATGGCGGCGATATAGCCGCCGGGGCCGCCGCCGATGACGACGACGTCGAATTGCTTAACAGCGCTCATAAATCGTCTCTTGGCTTAGATGTCGAACAGCAGGCGGGCCGGATCTTCCAGCGCTTCCTTCATGGTCACCAGACCCAGCACGGCTTCGCGGCCGTCGATGATGCGGTGGTCATAGGACATGGCCAGATAGTTGATCGGGCGCACCACCACCTGACCGTTCTCAACCACGGCACGGTCCTTGGTGGCATGCACGCCCAGGATGGCCGATTGCGGCGGGTTGATGATGGGCGTGGACAGCATGGAACCGAAGGTGCCGCCGTTGGAGATCGAGAAGGTGCCGCCGGTCAGGTCGTCCAGCGAGATCTTGCCTTCCTTGGCCTTCTGGCCGAATTCGGCGATCTTCTTCTCGATGTCGGCAAAGCTCAGTTGATCGGCATTGCGGATGATGGGCACCACCAGGCCGCGCGGCGAACCCACGGCGATGCCGATGTCGAAGTAGCCGTGGTAGACGATGTCATTGCCGTCCACCGATGCGTTCAGCACCGGGTACTTCTTCAGCGCGGCCACCGCGGCCTTGACGAAGAAGCTCATGAAGCCGAGCTTGACGCCATGCTCCTTTTCGAACTTCTCCTGGAACTTCTTGCGCATCTCCATCACCGGCGCCATGTTCACTTCGTTGAACGTGGTCAGGATGGCATTGGTGGCCTGCGACTGCAGCAGGCGCTCGGCCACGCGGGCACGCAGACGCGTCATCGGCACGCGCTGCTCGGGGCGGTCGCCAAGATTCTGCGCAGTCGGTGCGGCCACCGACGGCAGGGGCTTGGCGACGGCGGGCGCGGCGGCCACGGCCACCGGTGCGGCCACGGCCGCCGGCTTGGCCGAAGCGGCCAGGGCGTCACCCTTGGTCACGCGGCCGTCCTTGCCGGAGCCGGCCACGTCGGTGGCGGCCAGGCCCTTCTCGGCCAGGATCTTGGCGGCGGCGGGCATGGCGACATCGCCCTTGCCGGCCGCGGCGGGAGCGGCAGCGGCAGCTGCCACCGGGGCAGCGGCGGCCGGTGCGGCCACGGCGCTGGCCTTGCCTTCGCTGTCGATGCGGGCGATGACTTCCTCGCTGACGACGCTGGAACCGTCGGCCTTGACGATCTCGGCCATCACGCCGGCCGAGGGTGCGGGCACTTCCAGCACCACCTTGTCGGTTTCGATCTCAACCAGGATTTCGTCGATGGCGACGGCCTCGCCGGGCTTCTTCTTCCAGTTCAGCAGCGTGCCTTCGGCCACGGACTCGGACAGCTGGGGGACTTTGACTTCTACGATTGCCATGATGGTTCTTTCGATTCTTTTGCAGCTGCTGCAAGGGCGCACCGGCCACTCAGGCACAGGGCGCCGTGCAGGCATTTACTTCGTCAGGATGAAGCCCTTGAGCTTGGCGAAGGCCTGATCCAGCAGCGCCTTCTGCTGCTCCTGGTGCAGGTGGGCATAACCCACGGCCGGCGAGGCGGAGGCGGGGCGGCCGGCGTAGCCGAGCTTCTGGCCTTCGCTCATGTTCTCGTGCACATAGTGCTGCACGAAGAACCAGGAGCCCTGGTTCTGCGGCTCGTCCTGGCACCACACGATCTCGCTCACGCCGGGATACTTCTTCATCTCGGCGGCGAAGGCCTTGTGCGGGAAGGGATAGAGCTGCTCCACGCGGATGATGGCCACATCGCTGGCCTTCTTCTCGGCACGCGCCTTCACCAGGTCGTAATAGACCTTGCCCGAGCAGGCGATCACGCGCTTGACCTTGGCCGCATCGATGCTGGCATCGCGCTCGCCGATCACGGTCTTGAACTCACCCTTGGTGAACTCGGCCAGCGGCGAGGTGGCGTCCTTGTTACGCAGCAGCGACTTGGGCGTCATGATGATGAGCGGCTTGCGGAACATGCGCAGCTGCTGGCGACGCAGCAGGTGGAAGATCTGCGAGGCCGAGGTCGGCTGCACCACCTGCATATTGTTGTCGGCGGCCAGCTGCATGAAGCGCTCCAGGCGCGCCGAGCTGTGCTCGGGGCCCTGACCTTCGTAGCCATGCGGCAGCATCAGGGTCAGGCCGTTGGAGCGGCCCCACTTCACCTCGCCGGAGGCGATGAACTGGTCGATCACCACCTGGGCGCCGTTGACGAAGTCGCCGAACTGGGCTTCCCAGATCGTCAGCGTCACCGGATCGGCCGAGGCATAGCCGTACTCGAAGCCGAGCACGGCCTCTTCCGACAGCAGCGAGTCGATCACGACGAAGGGCGCCTGGCCCTCGGCCACGTTCTGCAGCGGCACATAGGTACCGATGTCCCACTTCTCGCGGTTCTGGTCGTGCAGCACCGCATGGCGGTGCACAAAAGTGCCGCGTCCGCAGTCCTCGCCCGACAGGCGCACCGGATAGCCCGAGGCCACCAGCGAGGCGAAGGCCATGTGCTCGCCCATGCCCCAGTCCACATTGATCTCGCCGCGGCCCATGGCGGCGCGGTCGGCGATCACCTTCTCCACCAGCGGATGCACCTTGAAGGTGTTGGGGATGGTGGTGATCTTCTCGGCCAGGCGCTTGAACTCGGCCACCGGCAGCGCGGTGTCGCAGGAGTCGGTCCACTTCTTGCCGAGGTAGGGCGACCAGTCGGTGGCGTACTTGCTCTTGAAGTTGGTCAGCACCGGGTCGACGGTGTGGCGGCCTTCGTCCATGGCGGCGCGGAAAGCCTTGGACATATTGTCCGGGCCATCGGCGCTCAGCACGCCCTGGGCGATCAGCTTGTCGCCATAGAGCTTGCGGGTGCCGGGATGCTGGGCGATCTTCTTGTACATCAGCGGCTGGGTCAGCGCCGGCGTGTCCTGCTCGTTGTGGCCCAGCTTGCGGAAGCAGATGATGTCGACCACCACGTCCTTCTTGAACTGCTGGCGGTATTCCAGCGCCAGCTGGGTACACAACACCACGGCCTCCGGATCATCGCCGTTCACATGTAGCACCGGCGCCTCGATCATCTTGACGACGTCGGAGCAGTACAGCGTGGAGCGGGTGTCGCGCGGGTCGCTGGTGGTGAAGCCGATCTGGTTGTTGATGACCAGATGCACCGTGCCACCGGTGTAGTAGCCACGCGTCTGCGCCAGCGCCAGCGTCTCCATCACCACGCCCTGGCCGGCAAAGGCGGCGTCGCCGTGCACCAGCACGGGCAGCACTTGCGCGCCTTCCTTGTCGCCGCGGCGGTCCATGCGGGCCTTCACCGAGCCTTCGACCACCGGATTGACGATTTCCAGGTGCGAGGGGTTGAAGGCCAGCGAGAGGTGCACCGGGCCGCCGGGGCTGGTGACGTCGCTGGAGAAGCCCTGGTGGTACTTGACGTCACCCGCGGGCAGGTCTTCGGGGGCCTTGTGCTCGAACTCGGCGAACAGGTCGGCGGGCATCTTGCCCAGGGTGTTCACCAGCACGTTCAGGCGGCCGCGGTGGGCCATGCCGATGACGATTTCCTGCACGCCCTTTTCGCCGCCGCGCTGCACCAGTTCGTCCATCGAGGCGATGAAGCTTTCGCCGCCTTCCAGCGAGAAGCGCTTCTGGCCGACGTACTTGGTGTGCAGGTAGCGCTCCAGGCCCTCGGCCGCGGTCAGGCGGTCGAGGATGTGCTTCTTCTTCTCGGGCGTGAAGCTGGGCTTGGAACGGATCGATTCCAAGCGCTCCTGCCACCAGCGCTTCTCGGCTGGATCGGTGATGTGCATGTACTCGGCACCGACCGAGCCGCAATAGGTCTCGCGCAAGGCCTGCACGATCTCGCGCAGGGTCATGCTCTCGGCCTTGGAGAAATAGGTGTTCGTGGCGCTGAACGAGATGTCCATATCGGACTCGGTCAGGTCATAGAACGAGGGCTCCAGCTCCGGGATGCGCGGGCGCTCGGTGCGCTGCAGCGGATCCAGGTCGGCCCAGCGCGAGCCCAGGAAGCGGTAGGCGGCGATCAGCGACTGCACATGCACCTGCTTGCGGGCCACCGCGAGGTCGCTGCTGGAGGCCTTGTTGCCGAAGGCATTGGCCTTGGCACGCTGGGCAAAGGATTCGATCACGGGCGCATGGGCCACGTCGCGTGCGTCGCTGCCATCGGTGGCAGGCACATGCTGGAGGGCGTCGAAGTAGGCGCGCCAGTTGTCGGGCACCGAGCCCGGGTTGTCGAGGTAGGCCTCGTACATCTCTTCGACGTAGGGCGCATTGCCCCCGAACAGGTACGAGTTCGACCTGTATTGCTGCATCATTTCGCTCACCTTTCACCCTGGTTTCCAGGACGTTGGCTGGTTAACAAACCTTCCGCGACACGGCTCGACCGGTTGGCGGATTGCGACCCGCCTTCACTGTTGCCAGAAAAGGGGACGGGAAGGACCTCAAGTCTCAAGGGCCGGACTGTAGCACTCCTGCCATACCCGACCAAAGCACAAATTGGCAGCGCCGCGGGTCTGTCGGGTATCCGCACTTTCCCGCAGGCGCCATCCCGCCAGGGATAAAATTTCTTACTCCTTGGTAAACTTCCGCTCGCGCCAGCCCCGCGATTGAATGGCTGCGCGACGGGACAGTTCAGGAGATCCCATGCAAGTTCGAGTCGTCGATTACCGTGCCGCGGATGCGGCCGAGCAATTCACCCGCTCCCTGCACGAAACCGGCTTCGGCGTGCTGGTCAACCACCCGATACCGCAGGCCCTGGTCGAGCAGATCTACGCCGACTGGCTGGGCTTCTTCGACGGTGAAGACAAGCATGGCTTCGCGTTCTCAAAGGAAACCCAGGACGGCTATTTCTCCACCGCCATCTCCGAGACCGCCAAGGGCGCGACGCAGAAGGACATCAAGGAGTACTTCCACATCTACCCCTGGGGCCGCATTCCCGAGCGCCTGCGCGCCGACGCGATGCGCTACTACGAGGTGGCGAATGGCCTGGCGGCCGAACTGCTGTCCTGGGTCGAACGCCACACACCGGCCGACATCGCCAAGAGCTATAGCGAGCCGCTCTCGCACATGATCAAGGACAGCCGGCAGACATTGCTGCGCGTGCTGCGCTACCCGCCGCTGACCGGCCAGGAGCCCGAGGGATCGCTGCGCGCCGCCGCGCATGGCGATATCAATCTGCTGACCATATTGCCCGCGGCCAATGAACCCGGCCTGCAGGTGCAGGACATGAGCGGCCAGTGGGTGGATGTGCCCTGCGATTTCGGCATGCTCATCATCAATATCGGCGACATGCTGCAGGAGGCCTCGCAGGGCTACTACCCCTCGACCCAGCATCGCGTGGTCAACCCCACGGGCGAAGGCGCCCGCAAGAGCCGCGTCTCGCTGCCGCTGTTCCTGCACCCGCGCAACGACGTGGTGCTGTCGGAGCGCTATACCGCGCACAGCTATCTGGAGGAGCGGCTGCGCGAGCTGGGCGTCAAGACCTGACCCCAGGCTATATTGAGCGGCGTGCGGCATCGCATCATCCATATCGAAGTTGAGGCGCCGCCCAAGCCGGCGCTGGGCCAGCCCTGCAATGGCTGCGGCATCTGCTGCCTGGCCGAGCCCTGTCCCGTGGGCGTGCTGCTGAGCCGGCGCCGCCACGGTGCCTGCAAGGCGCTGCAATGGTCCGCTGATTTCAAGCGTTACCGCTGCGGCATGCTGGAGGCCCCGCTCACGCAGCTGGGCATGGCCCGGTTTCCGAGCGGACGCCTGCGCCAGCTGCTCGAACGCGGCCTGCGCGCCTGGAGCCGCCGCATGATTGCCGCCGGCATCGGCTGCGATGCCGAGATCGAGCCCGCAGAGCCCGAGCACCCGGGCAAGCCATAGGTAGGCGGCCGGCGGCCTGCCGCTAGCATGGCTCGCAACACCAACCCGGAGCCCCCGCATGATCAGCAAGCCTCTCAGACTCGCGGCCCTGTCCCTGGCGATGAGCTGGGCCGCGCTGAGCCCCTGCATCAGCCCCGCCGCCAGCCTGCGCTGGGCCGCGCAGAACGACATCCTCACGCTGGACCCGCATTCACAGAACCATGCCACCACCCTGGCCGTGCTGATGCATGCCTACGAGGGGCTGACGCGCTACAACGCCAACCATGAGGTGGAGCCGGCTTTGGCCACCAAGTGGAGCTACGTCTCGCCCACCCAGCTGCGCTTCGAGCTGCGCCGCGGCGTCAGGTTCCATGACGGCACGCCGTTCACGGCTGACGATGTGGTATTCACCTTCGGCCGCATCCGCCAGCCCCAGGGCACCATGCAGATCTATGTGGCCGGCATCAAGGAAATCAAGAAGGTCGACGACTACACCCTGGACCTGATGCTGGAGGGCCCCAACCCCATCCTGCTGCGCAACATCGTCGACTTCCGCATCATGAGCAAGGCCTGGGCCGAGAAGAACAAGTCCACCAATGTGCAGGACTACAAGGCCAAGGAAGACAACTACGCCTCGCGCCATGTCATGGGCACCGGCCCCTACAAGATCACCGGCTGGCAGCCCGATCAAAAGATCAGCATGGTGACCAACCCCGACTGGTGGGATGCCAAGCACGCCAGCAACGTCACCGAAGTCAGCTACCTGCCGATCAAGTCGGACCCCACCCGCGTGGCCGCGCTGCTCTCGGGCGATGTGGACCTGCTCACCGACCTGCCGACGCAGGACGTGGCCAAGCTCAAGGCCGACCCCAAGCTCAAGCTCATCGAAGGCCCCGAGGTGCGCACCATCTTCCTGGCCATGGACCAGGGCAGCGACGAACTCAAGGGCTCCAACATCAAGGGCAAGAACCCCTTCAAGGACAAGCGCGTGCGCGAGGCGCTGAGCCTGGCGGTGGACCGGGAGGCGATCAGGCGCGCCACCATGCGCGGGCTATCGATACCGGCCGGCATCATGGTGGCACCGGGCGTGAACGGCAACACGCCGGACATCGACGTGCCGCTCAAGCAGGACGTCGAACGCGCCAGGAAGTTGCTGGCCGAGGCCGGCTATGGCTCGGGCTTGGAACTGCAGTTGAACTGCCCCAACAACCGTTACGTCAACGATGAGGAGATCTGCCAGGCGGTGGCGGCGATGTGGGCGCGCGTGGGCGTGAAGGCAAATCTGCAGGCCGCGCCCATGGCCCAGCACAGTCTGACCTTCCAGCGCTTCGAGGCGCCGCTCTATATGCTGGGCTGGGGCGTGGCGACCTATGACGCGCAGTTCACGCTGCAGGCCATCGCGCACACCAAGACCACGGGCGCCGACGGCAATTTCAACTTCGCAAAGCTCAGCGACGCCAGGCTGGATCAACTCATCGACGCGATGAAGACCGAGGTCGACGTGCCCAAGCGCAACGCCCTGATACGCGAGGCCTTGCTGCGCGTGCGCGACGAACACTTCTTCATCCCCCTGCATCACCAGATGCGGCCCTGGGCGATGAAGGCGAATGTCGAGACCCTGCACCGGTCGGACGACCGGCCAGAGGCTCGCTTCACCAATATCAAATAGCCAGGCGCTGGCGGGCCGCCTGGTACTCGCTGCGCAGGCGCTCGACCAGCACGCGGGCCGGCACCACCTCCTTGATCGCGCCTATGCCCTGGCCGCAACCCCAGATGTCCTTCCAGGCCTTCTTGGCATCGCCGCCGAAGTTCATCTTGCTGGGGTCCGACTCCGGCAAGGCGTCCGGATCCATGCCGGCATTGATGATGGAGCCACGCAGGTAGTTGCCGTGCACGCCGGTGAAGAGGTTGCTGTAGACGATGTCATCGCTGCTGCTCTCCACGATCATCTGCTTGTAGGCTGCGGCCGCGCGCGCCTCCTCGGTGGCGATGAAGGCCGAGCCAATGTAGGCAAAATCGGCGCCCATGGCCTGGGCGGCCAGCACCGCGTCGCCACTGGCGATGGAACCCGAGAGCGCCACCGGGCCGTCGAACCAGGCACGGATTTCCTGGATCAGCGCGAAGGGGCTCTTCACACCCGCATGACCGCCGGCACCGGCCGCCACCGCGATTAGGCCATCGGCGCCCTTTTCGATCGCCTTCTTGGCGAACTTGTTGTTGATGATGTCGTGCAGCACCACGCCGCCCCAGGCATGTACGGCCGCGTTGACATCCTCGCGTGCACCCAGCGAGGTGATGATGATGGGCACCTTGTACTTGGCGCACAGCGCCATGTCGTGCTCCAGCCGGTCATTGCTCTTGTGCACGATCTGGTTGATCGCAAAGGGCGCGGCCGGCCGGTCGGGATTGGCCTTGTTGTAGGCGGCCAGCTCGGTGGTGATCTCGTTCAACCACTCATCCAGCAGCTCGGCCGGGCGCGCATTCAGCGCGGGCATGGCGCCCACCACGCCGGCCTTGCATTGCGCGATCACCAGCTTGGGATTGCTGATGATGAAAAGCGGCGAACCGATGATGGGCAGGGGCAGGTTTTGCAAAACGGAAGGCAATACGCTCATGACTTGGCGCCTCCGTTCAGAACGAGTCCAGTGCCAGCGCGGTGACGCTGTCGGCGCCCTCCACGATGGCATCGCGCAGGCCGCCGGCACGCGTGAGGATGTGCTCGGCGTAGAAGCGCGCGGTGGCGATCTTGGCGGTCATGAAGGCCCTGTCTTCACCAGCGGCGAGCTTGTCCTCGGCCACCATGAGTGCGCGCGCCAGTTGCCAGCCCGCCACCACATTGCCGGCCAACATCATGAACGGCACCGAGCCCGAGAACGCCGCGTTCGGATTCGCCTTGCCGCAGCCGGCGATGAAGTCGGACGATTCCAGCAAGGCCGCGCGCGCCTGGCTCAGACGCTTGAGCATGGCGCGTGCCGCGTCGCTGCCGCGCTCGGCCAGCAGGCGCTCGGTGGACTCGATCTGGGCCGCCACCGCCTTGGCCATCTGGCCGCCGTCGCGCAGCGTCTTGCGGCCCACCAGGTCGTTGGCCTGGATCGCGCTGGTGCCCTCATAGATGGTGAGGATCTTGGCGTCGCGGTAATACTGGGCCGCACCGGTCTCCTCGATGAAACCCATGCCGCCATGCACCTGCACGCCCAGGTCGGTGACCTCGAGGCTCATTTCGGTGCTGTAACCCTTCACCAGCGGCACCATGAACTCGTAGAAGGCCTGATTGTCCTTGCGCGTCTGGGCATCGGGATGGTGGTGGGCCGCATCGTAGGCGGCCGCGGCCACCAGGCTCATGGCACGGCAGCCTTCGGTCAGCGAACGCATCGTCATCAGCATGCGGCGCACATCGGGGTGATGGATGATGGCGGCGCTGCCGGCCACCGAACCGTCCACCGGGCGTGACTGCACGCGGTCGCGCGCATAGCTCACCGCCTTCTGGTAGGCCCGTTCGGCAATCGCAATGCCCTGCACGCCCACGCCGAAGCGGGCCGCGTTCATCATGATGAACATGTACTCCAGGCCGCGGTTCTCCTGGCCCACCAGGTAGCCGATGGCGCCGCCATGGTCACCAAACTGCAACACCGCGGTGGGGCTGGCCTTGATGCCCATCTTGTGCTCGATGGAGACGCAGTGCGCGTCATTGCGCGCGCCCAGCGAGCCATCCGTATTCACCATGAACTTGGGCACGATGAAGAGGCTGATGCCCTTCACCCCCTCGGGTGCGCCCTGCACGCGGGCCAGCACCAGATGCACGATGTTTTCGGCCATATCGTGCTCGCCATAGGTGATGAAGATCTTGGTGCCGAAGATCTTGTAGCTGCCATCGGGCTGCGGCTCGGCGCGCGTGCGCACCAGCGCAAGATCTGACCCCGCCTGCGGCTCGGTCAGATTCATGGTGCCGGTCCAGCTGCCATCGATCAGCTTGGGGATGTAGGTGGCACGTTGCTCATCACTGCCGGCGGTCAGCAGCGCCTCGATGGCGCCATCCGTCAGCAGCGGGCAGAGCGCAAAACTCATGTTCGCGCTGTTGATCATCTCGCCGCAGGCCGCGCCAATCGTCTTGGGCAGGCCCTGGCCGCCGAACTCCGCCGGGTGCTGCAGGCCCTGCCAGCCGCCCTCGGCAAACTGCTTGAAGGCCTGCTTGAACCCGGGGGTGGTGAACACCTGGCCGTCTTTCCAGTAGCTGGGGTTCTTGTCGCCTTCGAAGTTCAGCGGGGCGATCACGTCCTCGTTGAGCTTGGCGCATTCTTCCAGCACCGCCTGGGCGGTATCGATACCGTAATCAGCGAACTGGGGAATGGCGGTGAGCGATTCCAGGCCGGCCAGCTCCTTCATGTTGAAGAGCATGTCCTTGACGGGGGCGCGGTAAGTCATTGTCTTGTCTCCAGAGAAACGAAGGGCGCCGCGACCGTGAAGTCGGGCGCCCTGCAGGCTGATCAATAGGCGGGAATCAGAGCGCGGCGACGAGTTCCGGCACGGCCGTGAACAGGTCGGCCTCGAGCCCGTAGTCGGCCACCGAGAAGATCGGCGCCTCGGCATCCTTGTTGATCGCGACGATCACCTTGGAGTCCTTCATGCCGGCCAGATGCTGGATCGCGCCGCTGATGCCGGCAGCGATATAGAGCTGGGGCGCGACGATCTTGCCGGTCTGGCCCACCTGCCAGTCGTTGGGCGCATAGCCGGCGTCGACCGCGGCGCGCGAGGCGCCCAGGGCGGCGCCCAGCTTGTCGGCCAAGGGGGTCAGCACTTCATTGAACTTGTCGCTGGAACCCAGGGCACGGCCGCCGGAGACGATGATCTTGGCGGCGGTCAGCTCGGGGCGATCGCTCTTGGTGACCTCGCGGCCAACGAAGCTGCTCTTGCCACTGTCGGCAGCGGCCGCCACGGTTTCAACGGCAGCGGCGCCACCGCTGGTGGCGGCGGCGTCAAAGCCGGTGGTGCGCACGGTCAGCACCTTGGTGGCGTCAGCCGATTGCACGGTGGCGATGGCGTTGCCGGCGTAGATCGGGCGCTCGAAGGTGTCGGCGCTGATGACCTTGGTGACGTCGCTGAGCTGCGCCACGTCCAGCAGGGCAGCGACGCGCGGCGCCACGTTCTTGCCCGAGGCGGTGGCAGGGAACAGGATGTGGCTGTGGCCGGCGGCCACGGCCAGCACTTGCGCGGCCAGGTTTTCGGCCAGGCCATCGGCCAGATGCGCGGCATCGGCATGCAGCACCTTGGCGACGCCGGCGATCTGCGCGGCGGCAGCAGCGGCGGCGGCCGCGTTGTGGCCGGCCACCAGCACATGCACCTCGGCACCCGTGGCCAGCGCGGCGGTCACGGTATTGAGCGTGGCGCCCTTGATGTGGGCGTTGTCGTGTTCAGCAATTACCAAAGCAGTCATCAGATCACCTTCGCTTCATTCTTCAACTTGTTCACCAGGGTCGCCACGTCAGGCACCTTGATGCCGGCGCTGCGCTTGGGCGGCTCTTCGACCTTGAGGGTCTTGATGCGCGGCGCCACATCGACGCCCAGATCGGCGGGCTTGACCACGTCGAGCTGCTTCTTCTTGGCCTTCATGATGTTAGGCAGCGTGACATAACGCGGCTCATTCAGGCGCAGGTCGCTGGTCACCACGGCCGGCAGCGTCAGGCTCACCGTTTCCAGGCCACCGTCGACCTCGCGGGTCACGGCCACCTTGCCGTCGGCCACTTCTACCTTGGAGGCGAAGGTGCCCTGGGGCATGCCGGTCAGCGCGGCGAGCATCTGGCCGGTTTGGTTGCAATCGTCATCGATGGCCTGCTTGCCAAGGATCACCAGCTGGGGCTGTTCCTTGTCGACCAGGGCCTTGAGAATCTTGGCCACGGCCAGGGGCTGCAACTCGGCGTCGGTCTCGACCAGGATGGCGCGATCGGCGCCGATGGCCATCGCGGTGCGCAGGGTTTCCTGGCATTGGGTGACGCCGCAGGAGACGGCGATCACCTCGGTGACCACGCCCTTTTCCTTCAGGCGCACTGCCTCTTCGACGGCAATTTCGTCAAAGGGGTTCATGGACATCTTGACGTTGGCGATATCCACGCCGGTGCCGTCGCTCTTGACGCGCACCTTGACGTTGTAGTCGACGACTCGTTTGACGGGAACCAATACCTTCATCTCAGCACTCCAAGGCGAATTGACGTTAACGTTAATCAGGATTCTACGGGGCTCTGAGCGTACGCCCGAGTCATCCAGATGTCTGAGCCGCAAATAAAACGAACGATCGTGCTATTTTAGAGACGAGTTCGGCCCTTGCGCGGCTTCGTTTTAGACTGCGCCCCCTGATGAGCAAAACCAACACGCCCTTTATTGGCATCTTTGATTCGGGCCTCGGCGGCCTTACCGTGCTGAAGGCCGTGCATGCCGCCCTGCCGGGCGTGGCGCTGCGCTATGTGGCCGATTCGGGCTATGCGCCCTATGGCGGACGCGGCTCCGACTACATCATCGACCGCAGCCTGGCGGTGGCAGGGCATCTGCTGGAGCTGGGCGCGCGCATGCTGGTGGTGGCGTGCAACACCGCCACCGTGCACGCGGTGCAGGCCTTGCGCGAGCGCTGGCCCGCGACGCCCATCGTCGCCATCGAGCCCGGCATCAAGCCTGCGGTTGCCAGCACCGTCAACGGACGGGTCGGCGTGCTGGCAACGGTGGCCACGCTGGCGAGTGCACGCTATCAGGCCCTGCTGCAAGGGTATGCGGGCCAGGTACTGGTGTTCAGCCAGCCCTGCCCTGGCCTGGTTGACCAGATTGAGACCGGGCAACTGGATCGCCGCGAGTTGCTGGACTTGATCGAGCGCTATTGCGCGCCATTGCGCGAAGCACAGGTGGATACCGTATTGCTCGCATGCACCCACTACCCTTTTGTCCAGCCACAGATCCAACTCGCGCTGGGCCAGCAGGTGCAGCTCTTGAATATTGAAGATGCCGTGGCCAGACAGGCCAAGCGCCTATGGCAGGAGTTGCAGCTCCCCGCATGCGGCGATGGCGCAGACATCGCGCTGAGCACCACTGGAAACTGCGAGCCACTGCGCCGGCTGGGCCAACTCGCGCTCGGCAGCACACCCCAGGTAGGGCAGGTCAGCATCTGACGCCGTCTGTGGTGCCCGGGACGGGAATCGAACCCGTACGCCCCTCACGAGGCGGCGGATTTTAAGTCCGCTGCGTCTACCAATTTCACCACCCGGGCGGGTCAGTGCTGCGGCCGAATTATGGCGGCCGCGCACACAGCGAAAACGAAAAAGGGAAGCCTTGCGGCTTCCCTTTCGAATATGGAGCGGGAGAAGAGTCTCGAACTCTCGACCTCAACCTTGGCAAGGTTGCGCTCTACCAACTGAGCTACTCCCGCATGAACACTGGCCATTCTCATGGTCAGCTACTTTGGATTGAATGAACTGGAGCGGGAGAAGAGTCTCGAACTCTCGACCTCAACCTTGGCAAGGTTGCGCTCTACCAACTGAGCTACTCCCGCAGTGTCATTCCTGGAGGCGCGGTCCGGAGTCGAACCGGACTAACCGGATTTGCAATCCGGGGCATAACCGCTTTGCTACCGCGCCTCAACAATCCATCGCCATCGCCTCTTGCGAGACTTTGACGAAAACGAGAAGCCGCGGCTTCTCGTGTCAGCAAAAAGGGAAGCCAGGGCTTCCCTTTGAAATCCTGGAGCGGGAGAAGAGTCTCGAACTCTCGACCTCAACCTTGGCAAGGTTGCGCTCTACCAACTGAGCTACTCCCGCATGGACTTCAACACACGACTCACAGGGCTTCGACTCTCGCCATCTACGCTGTGCTGTTTGCGCTGAAGCTCACATTCTATACTGGATTTTCTGTGTCATGCAAGAGGTCTTGCGGATTTTCAATGCTTGAGTGCATCGCCACCCGCAACGGCCGCCGTCGCCGGCTCCGGTTTCACGGCCTCGGCCACCGCCTTCTCGGGCGCGGCGGCAGCCACTTCCTCGTCAGGCAGAGGTTGAGGCGCGGCCTCCAGCGCCACTTCCAACACGCGGTCGATCCACTTCACCGGCACGATTTCGAGTTGGTTCTTGACGTTTTCTGGGATGTCTTGGAGATCCTTGACGTTCTCTTCGGGAATCATCACCGTCTTGATGCCGCCGCGGTGCGCCGCCAACAGCTTCTCCTTCAAGCCGCCGATGGCAGTGACCTCGCCACGCAGGGTGATCTCGCCCGTCATCGCTACATCGGCACGCACCGGGATGCCGGTGAGCGCGGAGACAAAGGCGGTGGTCATCGCGATGCCCGCACTCGGACCATCCTTGGGCGTGGCGCCGTCGGGCACGTGGATGTGCACGTCGCGCTTCTCGAATGCCTCGTCCTTGATGCCCAGGCGGCGGGCACGTGAGCGCACCACCGTGCGCGCAGCCTCGACCGACTCCTTCATCACATCGCCCAGCGAGCCGGTGCGGATGATGTTGCCCTTGCCGGGCATGGCGGTGGCTTCGATGGTCAGCAGATCGCCGCCCACCTCGGTCCAGGCCAAACCGACGACCTGACCCACCTGGTTCTTCTTCTCGGCGCGGCCAAAGTCGTACTTACGCACGCCCAGGAAGTCGTTCAGGTTGTCCTCGTTGACCAGCACCTTGCCCTCGTAGGTCTTGAGCGCCAGGCCCTTCACCACCTTGCGGCAGATCTTGGAGATTTCGCGTTCCAGCGAGCGCACGCCAGCCTCACGGGTGTAGTAGCGAATGATGCCGCGGATCGCCGACTCGGCGACCTCCATCTCTTCGTCCTTCACACCGTTGTTGCTGCGCTGCTTGGGCAGCAGATAGCGTTGCGCGATGTTGACCTTCTCGTCTTCCGTATAGCCGGAGAGGCGAATCACTTCCATGCGGTCCAGCAGGGCCGGAGGGATGTTCATCGAGTTCGAGGTGGCCACGAACATCACGTCCGAGAGGTCGAAATCGACCTCGACGTAATGGTCGCCAAAGGTATGGTTCTGCTCGGGATCCAGCACCTCCAGCAGGGCCGAGGACGGATCACCGCGGAAGTCCATGCCCAGCTTGTCGATCTCGTCGAGCAGGAAGAGCGGATTGCGCGTGCCGACCTTGGACAGGCTCTGCAGCACCTTGCCCGGCATGGAGCCGATATAGGTGCGGCGGTGGCCACGGATCTCGGCCTCGTCGCGCACGCCGCCCAGGGCCATGCGCACGAACTTGCGGCCGGTGGCGCGCGCCACCGACTGGCCGAGCGAGGTCTTGCCAACGCCCGGGGGGCCCACCAGGCACAGGATGGGCGCCTTGACCTTGTCGACGCGCTGCTGCACCGCCAAGTACTCGAGGATGCGGTCCTTGACCTTCTCCAGCCCGTAATGGTCTTCGTTCAGCACATGCTCGGCATTCGCCAGGTCGTGCTTGATCTTGGTCTTCTTGCTCCAGGGCAGGTTGACCAGGGTCTCGATGTAGTTGCGCACCACCGTCGCCTCGGCCGACATGGGCGACATGAGCTTGAGCTTCTTGAGCTCGGCATCGGCCTTCTTACGCGCTTCCTTGGGCATGCGGGCAGCCTGGATCTTCTTGTCCAGCTCCTCCATGTCAGCGCCGTCTTCGCCGTCGCCCAGCTCCTTTTGGATCGCCTTGACCTGCTCGTTCAGGTAGTACTCGCGCTGGCTCTTCTCCATCTGGCGCTTGACGCGGCCACGGATGCGCTTTTCCACCTGCAGGATGTCGACCTCGTGCTCGAGCAGGTCGAGCAGTTTCTCCAGGCGCTTGGCCACGTCCGACAGGTCCAGCACCGACTGCTTGGCGTCGAGCTTGAGCGGCAGATGCGCGGCAATCGTGTCGGCCAAGCGCCCGGCATCGTCGATACCGCCGATGGAGGTGAGGATCTCCGGCGGAATCTTCTTGTTCAGCTTGACGTACTGGTCAAACTGCTGGGTCACCGCGCGGCGCAGCGCTTCCACCTCGGGCTTGGTATCGGCCTCGGGCGGGATCGGCAACACCTCGGCAACGAAATGTTCTTCCGTCTCGGTGATGCTTTGGGTGGTGGCGCGCTGCAGGCCCTCGACCAGCACCTTCACGGTGCCATCGGGCAGCTTGAGCATCTGCAGGATGCTGGAGACGCAACCGACCTCGAACATATCGTCCGACTTGGGCTCGTCCTTACCAGCGGCCTTTTGTGCCACCAGCATGATCTGGCGGCCGGCTTCCATGGCTGCTTCCAAGGCCTTGATGGACTTGGGGCGGCCGACGAACAGGGGGATCACCATGTGCGGGAACACCACCACGTCGCGCAGCGGGAGCAGCGGCAGCGTGATCGGTTCTGCAGGCAGGATGGGATGACCGGACATAGAAACCTCTCTTTCTCAGACCCATCTAGGGCCTGAGGGGGTTATTACAAGATGCGCGTGCGCTGCTGGATCGCACGAATACCCGGTCAGGCGCTGGCCTTGGCCTGCTCGCGATAGACGAGCAGCGGCTTCGCGTCTTCTTCGATGTTGTGCTCGTCAAGCACAACCTTGGCCACGCCATCGAGGGCGGGCAATTCGAACATGGTGTCGATGAGCGAATGCTCCATGATGGAGCGCAGGCCGCGCGCACCGGTCTTGCGTGCCAGCGCCTTGCGGGCAATGGCCATCAGCGCCGATGGGCGGATTTCGAGTTCGACGCCATCCATTGCAAACAGCTGCTGATACTGCTTGATCAGCGCATTCTTGGGCTCGGTGAGGATCTGCACCAGCGCATCCTCGCTCAGCTCGCCCAGGGTGGCGACCACCGGCAGGCGGCCCACCAACTCGGGAATCAGGCCGAACTTGATCAGGTCCTCGGGCTCCACCTCGCGGAACACCTCGGAGACGCGGCGCTCGCTCTTGGTCTTGACCGTGGCGCCAAAGCCGATACCAGACTTCTCCGAACGGTTCTGAATCACCTTCTCCAGGCCATCAAAGGCACCGCCGCAGATAAAGAGGATGTTGGTGGTGTCGATCTGCAGGAAGTCCTGGTTCGGATGCTTGCGCCCGCCCTGCGGCGGCACCGAGGCCATCGTGCCTTCCACCAGCTTCAGCAAAGCCTGCTGCACGCCCTCGCCCGAGACGTCGCGGGTGATCGAGGGGTTGTCGGCCTTGCGCGAGATCTTGTCGATTTCGTCGATGTAGACGATGCCGCGCTGGGCCCGCTCGACGTCGTAATTGCAGTTCTGCAGCAGCTTCTGGATGATGTTCTCGACGTCCTCGCCCACATAACCGGCTTCGGTCAGGGTGGTGGCATCGGCGATCACGAACGGCACGTTCAAGAGGCGCGCCAGCGTCTGGGCCAGCAGGGTCTTGCCGGAACCGGTGGGGCCGATCAAGAGGATGTTGCTCTTGGACAGCTCGACCGAGTCCTTGTTGCCGCCCATGTGGCGCAGGCGCTTGTAGTGGTTGTAGACCGCCACCGACAGCGTGCGCTTGGCCACATCCTGCCCGATCACATACTGATCCAGGCTGGCCTTGATTTCGCTGGGCACCGGCAGGTCGGACTTGCTGGCGCGGGTTTGCGCGGAGTCGGCCGGGACTTCGTCGCGGATGATGTCATTGCAGAGCTCGATGCACTCGTCGCAAATGAACACCGACGGGCCAGCGATCAGCTTCTTCACCTCATGCTGGCTCTTGCCGCAGAAGGAGCAGTACAGAACTTTTTCGCTGGAATTGCCTTTTTTCTCGGCCATGGATCTGCTTGGGTTTCATTCAGGCGTGACTGCCTGAACTGATGATAGTTCAAATGCGGCCGGGGCCCTTTTCTCAATAAGGGCCCCGTTCCAGCGCCAGTTGCCCCGGCGGCAGCGCTCAGGCGCGTTTTTCGATCACTTGATCGATCAGGCCATAGGTCGCGGCCTCGGCGGCCGACATGAAATAGTCGCGCTCGGTATCGAGCTGGATCTTTTCCAGGCTCTGACCGGTGCGCTCGGCCAGGATGCGATTCAACTGCTCACGGGTCTTGAGGATCTCGCGCGCATGAATCTCGATGTCCGTGGCCTGCCCCTGGGCACCGCCCAGCGGCTGGTGGATCATGATCTTGGAGTTGGGCAGCGCGAAGCGCTTGCCCTTGGCGCCCGCGGCCAGCAGGAAGGCCCCCATGCTGGCAGCCATGCCCATGCACAAGGTCGACACAGGCGGCTTGATGAACTGCATGGTGTCGAAGATCGACATGCCCGCCGAGACGCTGCCGCCGGGCGAGTTGATGTAGAGGAAGATCTCCTTGTCGGGATTCTCGCTCTCCAGGAACAGCAACTGCGCCACCACCAGATTGGCCACCGCATCGTTCACCGGCCCGACCAGGAAGACGATGCGCTCGCGCAGCAGACGGCTGTAGATGTCGTAGGCGCGCTCACCACGGCCCGATTGTTCGATGACGATGGGCACCATGCCCAGATTGCTCGTTTCCAGCGCGCTCATGAAGAATCCTTGAAACATGCGTGTAGCGTTGAGGTGGGCCGATTATGTCGCCCTCGGCTCGACCTCGCAGCGGGAATGAAAAAGGCGTCGGCCTTGCGGCGCGACGCCTTGCTCGCAAGAGCCTGGCTCAACCGGCTCAGCCGGCCGTGGCCATCAGTTCGTCGAAGGGCAATGCCTTGTCGGTGACCTTGGCATTGGCCAGCACGAAGTCGGTGACGTTGTTTTCGATCACAACCGCTTCCACTTCGGCCAGACGCTGACGATCGCTCAGATACCAGCGCACCACTTCGGCGGGCTTCTCGTAGCTTTGCGACAGTTCTTCGATGTGCGCCTGCAGCTGCTCCGGCTTGGCTTGCAGATTGTTGGCGCGCACCAGCTCGGCCACCACCAGGCCCAGACGCACGCGGCGCTCGGCTTGCGGCTGGAAGATCTCGGCGGGGATCGGCGCCTTCTCGGCATCCTTCACGCCACGCTTCTTCAGGTCTTCGCGCGCACCGGCAACCAGGCGCTCGGTCTCGCTGGCGATCAGTGCCTTGGGCACGTCCAGCTCGGCCACCGCCACCACGGCGTCCATCACGGCGCCCTTGTTGCGAGCCAGCACGCGGAACTTCACTTCGCGCTCAAGGTTCTTCTTGATGTCGGCGCGCAGCGCTTCCACCGTGGCTTCCTTGATGCCCAGGGACTTGGCAAAAGCCTCGTTCACTTCGGGCAGGTGCTGGGCTTCGATCTTCTTGACCGTGACCAGGAAGTCGGCTTCCTTGCCGGCCACATCCTTGCCGTGATAGTCCTCGGGGAAGGCGAGCGGAAAGGTCTTGGACTCGCCAGCCTTCATGCCGCGCACGGCCTTCTCGAAGGCCTCGAGCATCTGGCCTTCGCCGATCAGGAACTGGAAGCCTTCGGCCTTGCCGCCGGCGAAGGTCTCGCCGTCGATCTTGCCTTCGAAGTCGATGGTCACGCGATCGCCTTCGGCGGCCACGTCAGCGGCGGCGCGTTGCGCAAAGGTACGACGCTGCTTGCGCAGGATCTCGACGGTCTTGTCGATCGCCTCTTCGGTCACCTCGCTGGTGACGCGCTCGACCTCGGCGGCCGACAGATCACCCAGCTTGACTTCCGGATAGATCTCGAAGGTAGCGTCGAAGGCCATCGTGCCTTCGGGTGCTTCGTCCTTCTGGGCGATGCTGGGAGCGCCGGCAACACGCAACTGGGCTTCGTTGGCGGCTTGCGAGAAGGCCTGACCGAGCTTGTCGTTCATGACTTCGTACTGCACCGAGTAGCCGTAGCGCTGGGCCACGACGCTCATCGGCACCTTGCCGGGGCGGAAGCCGTCGGCCTTGACGGTACGGGCCAGCTTCTTGAGACGGGATTCGACTTCGCTGTTGATGTCAGCGGCCGCCAGCGTGAGCGTGATGCGGCGTTCGAGCTTTTCGAGGGTTTCGACGGTGACAGCCATATGTGACTCTGAATGTGACTCTGAACAAAAGACCTGGTGCGCGGGGCCGGACTCGAACCGGCACGCCCGTGAAGGCGTCAGGACCTAAACCTGGTGCGTCTACCAATTTCGCCACCCGCGCGAGTGGATTCAGAGTTGCCTCGATCTTTCTGATCGCGGCAGCCCTGTGGCGATGCGGCAAACCGGAGATTGTAGCCGGTAGATTAGGCAAAAACCGGCGCGCCATCCACCCAAGGGTTTTGGAGCGCGCCGGCGCGGACACGTCCGGCGCTCAGGACTCCAGCTTCGAGGGCATGAAACGCGAGGCGGCGGCCGGGCGCTGCACCCGGAACCAGGCCGCGTACATGGCCGGCAGCGCCAGCAAGGTCAGCGCGGTGGCCACGATCAGTCCACCCATGATGGCCACGGCCATCGGCCCCCAGAACACGCTGCGCGACAGTGGCACCATCGCCAGCACGGCAGCGGCCGCCGTCAGCACGATAGGGCGGAAGCGCCGCACCGCCGACTCGACAATCGCCGACCAGGCGGGTACGCCGCGCTCGCGGTCCTGCTCGATCTGGTCGATCAGGATCACCGAGTTGCGCATGATCATGCCCATCAAGGCAATCACGCCCAGCAGGGCCACGAAGCCGAAGGGCCGGTTCAACAGCAGCAGCGCGCCGGCCACGCCGGCAATACCCAGCGGTCCGGTCAGGAACACCAGCATGGCGCGCGAGAAGCTCTGCAACTGCAGCATCAGCAGGGTGAACGTGATGAACAGCATCACCGGCACACCGGCAGCGATGGAGCCTTGGCCCTTGCTGCTCTCCTCGACCGAACCCGCTACCTCGATCCGATACCCCGGCGGCATCTTGGCCTGCAATTCCTTCAGCGCCGGCCAGACCTGCGCCGTCACCGTGGCACCCTGCAGGCCCTCGGCCACGTCACCCTGCACCGTGACAGCGAAACTGCGCCCCTCGCGCCACAGTACGCCGGGCTCCCATTCAAAGCGCACCTTGGCGATCTGCGTCAGCGGTACGGAGCGGCCGCTGGCTGTGGGCAGGTAAGCGCTACCTAGATCGGTAATCGCATTGCGCTCCTCGGCCGGTTGGCGCACCACGATATCGATCAGCCGGTCGGCTTCGCGGTATTGCCCCACCGTGACCCCGGACAGCATCACGCGCGAAGCCTGCGCGATGCTCTGGCTCGTGACGCCCAAGGCACGCGCCTTGTCCTGATCCACCTCCAGCTTAAGCGTCTTGATCGACTCGTTCCAGTTGTCGTTCACACCCCGCATGTTCGGATTCGCGCGCAAGATCTCCTTGGCCTGATCGGCCCAGCGGCGCACTTCCTTGGCATCCTCGCCCGCCACCCGGAACTGCACCGGGTAGGGCACGGGCGGCCCATTGGGCAACAGCTTGACACGTGTACGCGCCTCCGGGAATTCCTTGGCCAGCAACTCGGGCAGGCGCTTGCGCAGGCTTTCGCGCTCCTGCAAGTCGCGCGGAATCAGGATGGACTGGCTGACGTTGGCCTGCGGAAAAACCTGGTCCAGCGGCAAATAGAAACGCGGCACACCACTACCGACCCAGGTGCTGACGGAGTCGACGCCCGGCTCCCTGAGCATGCGCGCCTCGAAGCGCTTGGCAAGTTCGTTGCTCTGCTCGATCGTCGTGCCCTCAGGCAACCAGAGGTCCACCAACACCTCTGGCCGGCTGGAGTCCGGGAAGAACTGCTGCTGCACGCGGCCCATACCCACCAGGCCCAGCACGAACAAGGCCACCGTCATGGCAATGGCCTTCCAGCGGTTCTCCACACACCATCTCACCATCGCGCGGAAGCGGTTGTAGAACGGCGTGTCAAAGAGTTCGTGCGCTTCACCACCGCCGTGCGCCCGGCTGCGCAGCAGGATGGCGCCCAGATAGGGCACGAAATAGACCGATACCACCCAGGAAATGAGCAGCGACGCCGCGGTCACCGCAAAGATTGCAAAGGTGTATTCGCCGGTTGCTGACTTGGCCAGACCGATGGGCAAGAAGCCCACCGCGGTGATCAAGGTGCCGGTCAGCATGGGCATGGCAGTGACCTCGTAGGCAAAGGTCGCCGCATGCATCTTGTCGTAGCCCTCCTCGAGCTTGCGCACCATCATCTCCACCGCAATGATGGCGTCGTCGACCAGCAAGCCCAGCGCAATGATGAGCGAGCCCAGCGAGATCTTGTGCAGCCCCACGCCCCAATAAAACATGGTCACAAAGGTGATCGCCAGCACCAGCGGAATGGTGATGGCCACCACCAGGCCGGGCCAGACGTCGATGCGTAGCGGCCTGGTATGCAGGCCCAGTGCGATGAAGCTAACGGCCAGCACGATCACCACGGCCTCGATCAGCACATGCACAAATTCGTTCACCGAACGCGTCACGGCCTGCGGCTGATCCTGGATCTGGCTCAGTTCCAGTCCGGCGGGTAGCTTGGACTTGATGGTCTCGTTGGCGGCGCGCAAGGCCTTGCCCAGCGCAATGATGTCGCCGCCCTTAGCCATAGAAACCCCCAGGGCAATCACCTGTTTACCCTGGTGTCGCACCATCAGGCTGGGCGGATCCACAAAGGCGCGCCTGATTTCCGCGATGTCGCCCAGGCGCAGGCTGCTGGCCACGCCGGTCTGCGGGTTGAGCGCGCGAATAGGCATCTCGCGCAGCGCATTCACCGAGTTCAGCTGCCCCTCGACACGCACCTGAAGATTGTTGCTGCCGGCGTTGAGAACCCCCGCCCCCTCCACCGCGTTCTGCGCGCCCAGCTGGCCGATGACCTGGTTGAAGTCCACACCCAACTCGGCCAGGCGCTTTTGCGACACCTCGATATAGAGCTTCTCGGCCTGCGTGCCGAACAACTCGACCTTGGCCACGTCCGGCACCTTGAGCAGGATGGAGCGCACGCGCTCGGCCTGCTGGCGCAGTTCCTCGTTGCTGAATCCGTCGGCAGAGAGCGCGAAGATCGAGCCGTAGACATCGCCGAAGTCGTCATTGAACACCGGGCCGAGCACGCCCTGCGGCAGCGTCATCCGCATGTCGCCGACCTTTTTGCGCACCGAGTACCAAAGACTGCTGACTTCCTGAGGCGGCGTGCTGTCCTTGGCGAAAAAGAAGGTCAGAGATTCGCCCGGCTTGGTGTAGCTGCGGATCTTGTCCGCATGCGGCACCTCCTGCAGCGTCTTCTCGATCTTGTCGGTCACCTGTTCGGCCATCTGAAGCGCCGTGGCCCCAGGCCAGAACGCCTGCACCACCATGATGCGGAAGGTGAACGGTGGGTCCTCGTCCTGGCCAAGCTGAAAATAGGCGGCGAAGCCCATCACCATCAGCACCACCATCAGATAGCGCGTTAGCGCGGGATGCTGCAGAGCCCAACGGGAGAGATTGAAACGCGAGGCGGCCGCGCTGCGGGAAGATGCGCTGTTCATGCTGTTGTCCCCGCGTGGCTCAGTGGGAGGCCGCACTGGCGGCCTGCGTGGGCGGAGCCGCCTGGTATCGGCGCACCTTCTGCCCGGCCGTCAACACATGCACGCCGGCCACCACGACCTCCTCACCCGGTTTCAATCCATTGGCAACCACCACTTCGTTGCCGTCGGCCCCGGCCACCTGCACCGGGCGCGGCTTGACGGTCATGCCGGCTGGGTCCAGCACCCACACCGAGGTACGCCCCTGCTGCTCCAACACCGCGCTCAGCGGCAACTTGATGACCTGGCTTACATTGGGCGTCTTCAGCAGCACGGCGGCGGTTTGCCCGAGCTTTGCATCCAGCTTGCCCACATCCGCCTTGGCAAGAAAAGTCCGTGTCACCGGATCGGCCGCTGCGGCGAGTTCGCGCAAGCGTATCTCCTTGACCGGCTGATCGTCAGCCCACAGCCTCACATTGAAGGCCCCCGGCACCGATGCCGCCGCACGCAGCAAACCGACCTGGTCTTCCGGCACGGAGAACACCACGTCCCGGGGTCCGTCATGGGCAATCCGCACAATGGGCGTGCCCGGCCCGACGACCATGCCGGGTTCGGCATCCACGCCGGTGATGACCCCCGCGGTGTCCGCCACCAGCACCGCATAAGCGGCCTGATTGGCCTGCACCGCGGCCTGCGCCTTCGCCTGCTCCAGTTGAGCCTGCGCGGCCTTGAACGCGCTGTCGCGGCGCTCCAACTCCGCCGCACTGATGAAGCCCTGATCGCGCAACTCGATGAAGCGACGGTAGTCTGCCGCCATCTGGTCACGGCTCACACGCGCAGCCAATACCGCCGCCTTGGCCGCCTCCTGCGCCAACAGCAGGTCCTGGGCGTCCAGCTGGGCCAGCACCTGTCCGGGCTTGACGGCGTCACCCAGATTCACGCGCCGCTGCAACAACTTGCCGCCCACGCGAAACGACAGGCGAGACTCGGTGCGCGCGCGGATCTCAGCCGCATACTCACGCACGCCCTCCGCTGAACCGGCAGCCAACACCATGGTACGCACGGCACGCTCGGGTTCGGGCGCCGGCGCCGGCTTGCTGCAGCCGAGCACCAGCAATGCACCGAGCACCGATGCGGACAGACGCGAAAAGACTTGGGGCATGGACCACCTCGACAAAGGGGCGCGTCGCAACAACGCAAAGACAATGCACCCCGGATTTAACTGACCAACCGGTCAGTAATGTATGCAGCCGCTTCTGCGCTGTCAAACGGCGTTAGCCGCCAATTCGTCCAGCGGCAGACAACATTGCATTTGCAAAACACACACAATCTGCCCCGTGAGCATAGAACACTACGAAAACTTCCCGGTCGCTTCCTGGCTGTGCCCACCAGCGCTGCGGCCGGCCGTCACAGCGATCTACCATTTCGCTCGCACCGCCGATGATCTGGCCGACGAAGGCGAAGCGACGACCGAGCAGCGCCAACAGGCGCTGCGGGCGTACCGCAGCGATCTCCATGCCGTCTCGGCCGGCGTCGCGCCCTCGCCGCGCTGGAGAGCGCAGGTATTCGCCCCCCTGGGCCGGGTCTTGCAGGCCTACCGACTGCCCTTGCAGCTGCTCGACGATCTGCTGGACGCGTTCGAGCAGGACCTGGTGAAAACACGCTACGCCGACCGCGCCGAGCTGCTGGACTACTGCCGCCGCTCGGCCAATCCGGTGGGGCGCCTGCTGCTGCATCTCTACGGCGTCGACGATGCCCTCGCGCTGCAACGCTCGGACGCCATCTGCACCAGCCTTCAGCTGATCAACTTCTGGCAGGACATGAGCCGCGACGGTCCGGTCGGGCGCTGCTACGCACCGGGCCCGGATCTGCAGCGCCATGGCTTGACGGCCGAGGACTTGCTTGCCTGCAAGGACAGCCCGGCCGCCCGCAAGCTGTTGCACGAACTTTGCGCCTGGGCCGAGGGCCTGATGCGCGAGGGAGCGCCGCTGGTGCATCAGCTGCCCGGGCGCGCCGGCTGGGAGCTCAGGCTGGTGGTGCAAGGCGGCCTGCGCATTCTTGAGAGAATCCGCGCCATGGAATTTGCTACCCTCAGCGCGCGCCCCCATCTGGGCGCGCAAGACCTGGCCCCAATGCTGTGGCGCGCCCTGCGCATGACGCCCGCGCGCCTGGCGCGCCAAGCGCAACACGCGGAGGCCGCGTGAGCCCCGAGCAGTATGTGCAAGAAAAGGCCGCCGGCAGCGGCTCGAGCTTCTACTACGCCTTCCTGTTCCTGCCCGCGCCACGCCGCGCCGCCATCACGGCCTTCTACGCCTTCTGCCGCGAGATCGACGATGTGGTGGACGAGACGCAGGACGCCGGTGTGGCCGCGACCAAGCTGGCCTGGTGGCGCAAGGAAGCGATGGCCGCCTTTGCGGGGCAGGCTCAGCATCCGGTGATGCGCGCGCTCATGCCCCATTGCCCTGTCTACGACATCCGACTGGAACATTTGATGGCGGTGATCGAGGGCTGCCAGATGGACCTGGATCAGAGCCGCTTTCTCGACTATCCCGGCCTGCAGCGCTACTGCCACCTGGTGGCCGGCGTGGTGGGCGAAGTCGCCTCGGCCATCTTCGGCCGCAGCGAGCCGCAGACGGTGGCCTATGCGCACAAGCTGGGCCTGGCCATGCAGCTCACCAACATCATCCGCGACGTCGGCGACGATGCGCGCCGTGGCCGCATCTATCTGCCGATCTCGGAGCTGCAGCAGTTCGACGTCAAGGCGCACGAGATCCTGCTGAGGCAGGCACCCTGGGGCTATAGCGAGCGCTTCAGCCGCCTGATGGCCTTCCAGGCCGAACGCGCACATCGCCTCTATGACGAAGCCTTCGCACTGCTGCCCGAGGCCGATCGCGTGGCCCAGAAGCCCGGCATCATGATGGCCAATATCTACCGCGCCCTGCTGCGTGAGATCGAGGCCGAGCGCTTCCAGGTACTGCACCAGCGCATCTCGCTGACGCCGCTACGCAAACTCTGGATCGCGGTGCGCACCAACTGGCGCGGCCGTTGATGGCCGGCCGCACGCGCCTGGCGGTGATAGGCGGAGGATGGGCCGGGCTGGCGGCGGCCGTCCAGGCCTGCCAGGCCGGCGCCGAAGTCACGCTGTTCGAGATGGCCGGCGCGCCGGGGGGGCGGGCGCGCTCGGTCAGCGCCGGCGGGCATGAACTCGACAACGGCCAGCACATCCTGATCGGCGCCTACAGCGCCAGCCTGTCGCTGCTGCAAACCCTGGGCGTGGACCCTGCCACGGCGCTGCTGCGCCTGCCGCTGCAACTGCGCTACCCCGAGCATGCCGGCTTGCGCTTGCGCGCCGGCCATCCGGTGCCTAGCTTCGCCCTCGCGGTGCTGCGCCACGCCGGCTGGTCATGGCGGGCACGGCTCTCGCTGCTGCGGCATTGCACGGCCTGGGCGCTGCGGCGCTTCGAGTGCGCTGAGGAACTTAGCGTGGCCGAGCTCTGCGCGGGCCTGGCCGACAAAGTCCGCGCAGATCTGGTCTGGCCGCTGTGCGTGGCGGCATTGAATACGCCGGCGGAGCACGCCAGCGCGCGCGTATTCCTGCGCGTGCTGCGCGACGCCTTGTTCAGCGGCCCCGGCTCGGCCGACCTGCTGCTGCCGCGCCTGGGCCTGAGCGACCTGTTGGCACGGCCGGCGGCGGTCTGGCTGGGCCGTCATGGCGCAAGGCTGCGCATGTCGCAGCGTGTCGAGGCCTTGCACGCCAATCGCGATGGCGCCTGGCTGGTCGATGGCGAACGCTTCGACGCCGTGGTGCTGGCCTGCAGCAGCGTGGAGGCGGCACGCCTGACGCAAGACCTGGCCCCGGGCTGGAGCGGACTCGCCCGGGCGCTGCGCTTTGAACCCATCGTCACCGTTTACCTGGAGAGCCCGGGCTCGACCCTGCCCTCGCCCATGCTGGCGCTGCGCGAGGGTCCGGCCGACCCGGCGCAGTTCGCGTTCGATCTGGGCCAGCTGGACCCGCGGCGCCATGGGCAGTTCAGCCTGGTCGTCAGCGGGGCGGCAGCATGGACCGCGCGCGGCCTGGACGCCTGCGCGGCAGCGTGCATGCAACAGGCGCAAGGCCAACTCGGCTGGGCCAGCGCGCCGCGCCTGCTGCGCGTGTTGGCCGAGAAACGCGCCACCTTTGCCTGCACCCCGGGGCTGGTGCGCCCCGGCAGCACGCTTGCGCCCGGCCTCTATGCGGCGGGCGACTATGTCGACGGCCCCTACCCCGCCACCCTGGAGGGCGCGGTACGCGCGGGCATGGCGGCAGCGCGTCAAGCGTTGTCGCACAGCGGCAGCCTCTAATTTCGCGATGTAAAAACAGGGCAATTCCCGCACAATGAAGCCATGAAGCAAAAAGAGGCTCAGGCACCCGCGATTCAAGTCCTGGAACGAACGTTTGCACTCCTGGACGTGCTGGCCAGCCAGCAGGATCCGGTCTCGCTCAAGCAGATCAGCGAAACCACCGGGCTGCACCCCTCCACCGCTCACCGCATACTGAACGATCTGGCGATTGGCCGCTTCGTCGACCGGCCCGAGGCGGGCAGCTATCGACTCGGCATGCGCCTGCTCGAACTGGGCAACCTCGTGAAGGCGCGCCTGGATGTGCGCGATGCCGCCATCGGGCCGATGCGTGAACTGCACAAGCTGACCCACCAGCCCGTCAATCTGTCGGTCCGCCAGGGCGATGAGATCGTCTATATCGAACGCACTTACTCCGAACGCTCGGGCATGCAGGTGGTGCGCGCGGTGGGCGGCCGCGCGCCGCTGCACCTGACCTCGGTGGGCAAGCTCTTCCTGGCCAGCGACGATCCGCAGCGGGTGCGTGCCTATGCCACTCGCACCGGGCTGGCCGGCCACACCCGCAACAGCATCACCGACATCCAGGCCCTGGAACGCGAAATGGCGCTGGTGCGCCAGCGCGGCGTGGCGCGCGACGACGAGGAGCTGGAGCTGGGGGTGCGCTGCATGGCCGCCGCCATCTACGACGACCAAGGCAAGCTGATCGCCGGCCTGTCGATCTCGGCGCCGGCGGACCGGCTCGAAGAGGCCTGGTTGGCGCGCGTCAAGGAAACCGCCGCGCAGATCTCAGCAGCGCTGGGCTACCGCGGCGGCTGAATCAACCGCTGGCGCTGCTGTCGGCCAGCGTGCTGGGTTGGGTGCTCAGCCATTTGCGCACCCGCTCGGCATCGCCGATCCGCGAGTACTTGCCGGTCGAATCCAGGAACACCATGATCAGCTTGCGACCTGCCAGCTTGGCCTGCATCACCAGGCAACGACCGGCCTCGTTGATGAAACCGGTCTTTTGCAGACCGATGTCCCAGCTGGAACTGCGCACCAGACCGTTGGTGCTGTGGAAGGCCATCTGGCGCTTGCCCACCATCACCTGATGGTCCTTGGAGGTGGAGAATTCGCGCAGCAGTGGGAATTCATGCGCCACCTTGACCAGCGCGGCCAGATCCTTGGCGCTCGACTGATTGCGACTCGACAGTCCCGTAGGCTCGACGTAATGCGTGTCCGTCATGCCCAGGCTCTGGGCCTTCTGATTCATGGCCGCCACAAAGGCGGCTGGCCCGCCCGGGTAGTTGCGCCCCAGCGCGCTGGCGGCACGGTTCTCCGACGCCATCAGCGCCAGATGCAGCAACTCACCACGGCTCAGCGTGGTACCGATGGCCAAGCGCGAGCCCGTGCCCTTCTCGGTGTCCTTGTCCTCGTCGCTGATGGTCAGCCGCTCGTCCAGTGGCAAACCCGCTTCGACCACCACCAAGGCCGTCATCAGCTTGGTGATCGAGGCAATCGGCAGCACCGCCTGGGAATTCTTCGAGAACAGCACCTCGTTGGTGTCCTGATCCAGCACCAGGGCGACGCTGGACTTCAGGTCCAGCGGATCATCCACGGCATGCAGGCCATAAAGCTGGCCGAACGTGGGCTTGGCGGCCGCCTCCACCATCGCAGCCTTGCGCGGCGAGCGTGGTGCCGGCTTGGCCTTGCGCACACCGCTCTTGCTGGTGGGCTGCTGCGCAGCCGCCTCGGCCGACTGCACGGGCGCCAAGGCACCCGCGCCCAATAGAAGACCGCTCAAAGCAAAGCCGGAAAACAGAGTAGCTAAAGTCTTCAATCGCATCCCCAACAAGGTCGACCGCAGTTTAGGCGATAGAAAAAAGTCAGGCAAGATCAGAAACTTAAAGCATGATGCTTAAGTAAAGCATCGCTTTTTGATCGAAGCCTCAACCCTGCGCGGCCACCCGCTCCACCTTGCTCTGCAGCTTGTTCAGCGCGCTCAAATATGCCTTGGCCGAGGCCACCACGATATCCGGGTCGGCCCCCACGCCGTTGACCACGCGCCCCGCGTGCTGCAGTCGCACGGTGACCTCGCCCTGAGATTCTGTGCTACCGCTGGTGATTGCGTTCACCGAATACAAGATCATTTCGGCACCACTTTGCACTTTGCTCTCGATTGCACGTAGGCTGGCATCCACCGGGCCGTTGCCATCGCTCTCGGCGCTGAACTCGTGGTCGCCGGCGGAAAACACCACCCGTGCATGCGGACGCTCACCGGTTTCCGAATGCTGGGCGAGCGAAACCAGGCGGAAATGCTCGTGGTCCTGGGTCACCGACTCGTCCATCACCAGGGCGATGATGTCCTCGTCGAAGATCTCGTTCTTGCGGTCGGCGAGGTCCTTGAAGCGCACGAAGGCGGCATTCACCTCGGCCTCGGACTCCAGCGCCACACCCAACTCCTGCAGGCGCTGCTTGAAGGCATTGCGGCCGCTGAGCTTGCCCAGCACGATCTTGTTGGCGCTCCAGCCCACGTCCTCGGCGCGCATGATCTCGTAGGTATCGCGCGCCTTCAGCACGCCGTCCTGATGGATGCCCGAGGCATGCGCAAAGGCATTCGCACCCACCACGGCCTTGTTGGGCTGCACCACGAAACCGGTGGTTTGCGACACCAGGCGCGAGGCCGGCACGATCTGGGAGGGGTCGATGCCCAGGTCCAGGCCAAAGTAATCGCGCCTTGTCTTCAGCGCCATCACCACCTCCTCCAGCGAGCAGTTGCCGGCACGCTCACCCAGGCCATTGATGGTGCACTCGACCTGGCGCGCGCCACCGATCTTGACCCCGGCCAGGGAATTGGCCACCGCCATGCCGAGGTCGTTGTGGCAATGCACCGACCAGACCGCCTGATCGGAGTTCGGCACCTTCTCGCGCAAGGTCTTTATGAAATTGCCGTAGAGCTCGGGAATGGCATAGCCCACCGTGTCGGGGATGTTGATGGTGCGCGCGCCTTCCTTGATCACGGCCTCGACCACACGGGCCAGGAAGTCCATGTCGGAGCGGTAGCCATCTTCGGGCGAGAACTCGATGTCGTCGGTCAGGTTGCGGGCAAAGCGCACTGCCAGCGTGGCCTGCTCCAGCACCTGCTCACGCGTCATGCGCAACTTCTTCTCCATGTGGAGTTCGCTGGTGGCGATAAAGGTGTGGATACGCGAGCGTGCCGCACCCTTGAGCGCCTCGGCCGCACGCGCGATGTCGCGATCATTGGCGCGCGCCAGCGAGCAGATGGTGCTCTCACGCACCGCATCGGCAATCGCCTTGACGGCCTCGAAATCACCATTGCTGGAGGCGGCAAAGCCGGCCTCGATCACGTCGACGCGCATGCGCTCCAGCTGGCGGGCGATGCGCAGCTTTTCGTCCTTCGTCATCGAAGCGCCGGGCGATTGCTCGCCGTCACGCAAGGTAGTGTCGAAGATGATCAGCTTGTCAGCCATGGGAATCCTCCGAGTCAGGCAGTTTGGTGATGAAGTAGCAGGCGAAAAAACAAAAAGCCCGCGAAGCAGATGCTCGGCGGGCTCCTGGGGAGAAGAGACGGCTGGTGTCAGGCGCGCACCGGCCTCAAGCCCCAGGGCCCGATGGCTAGTAGCAAAGCGGCGGTGACGACAACGGTCTTCATGCGTTCGAATGTAGCATGGCCTGCTCGGTTTTTTCCGGCCAGCCTACGTCAATGGTGAAGTCCCTTTTCATCGGGCTCATCGGTCGACGTGGCGATCACGCTCACCGGCCTGCCCTTCATGCGCTTGTAGCCATACACCACATAGCCCGACAGGCCATACAAGCAGAACAGGCTGAACAGCACGATGGGCGGATGGATGTTGATCACCGCGATCAGCAGGGCGATGGCCACGATGGTGATGAAGGGCACCGAGCGCTTGAAGCTCACATCCTTGAAGCTGTAGAAGGGCGCGTTGGTGACCATGGTAAGTCCGGCATATAGCATGAAGCCGAAGGCCAGCCAGCTGAGTTGCGGATCCTGGCTCACGCCCATATAGCCGGCGTCGTCCAGCACCCAGATCAGCCCCATCACCAGCGCTGCGGCGGCCGGACTGGGCACGCCCTGAAAGAAACGCTTGTCGACCACCGCCAGGTTGGTGTTGAAACGCGCCAGGCGCAGCGCCGCGGCCGCGCAGTAGACAAAGGCCGCGAACCAGCCCCATTTGCCCAGCCCCTTCAGAGCCCACTCGTACATGATCAGCGCCGGAGCGGCACCGAAGGACACCATGTCGGAGAGGCTATCCATCTGCTCGCCAAAGGTGCTCTGCGTGTTGGTCATGCGCGCCACGCGCCCGTCCAGGCTGTCCAGCACCATGGCGCAGAAGATGCCGTAGACCGATTGCTCGAAGCGCCCGTTCATCGCCATCACGATGGCATAGAAGCCACCGAACAAGGCCGCCAGCGTGAACAGATTGGGCAGGATGTAGATGCCCTTGCGGCGCGGCCGCACGGGCTCCAACACCTCGCCGTACTCGTCGTCCAGCGGGTGATCGGGTTTCTTGGCTTCGCTCATGGGGCCGGAGGATACAACAGTGCGATCATGAAAAAAGCCGCGCGGCCATTGCCTGCGCGGCTCTGGAAACCGGCTCGGCCCCGCCTCAGTTCTTCGACTGATCCACCAGGCGGTTCTTCTTGATCCAGGGCATCATGGCGCGCAGTTTCTCGCCCACCTGCTCGATCGGATGCTCGGCGGTCAGGCGACGGCGGCTCAGCAAGGTCGGCGCACCGGCCTTGTTCTCGAGGATGAAGCTCTTGGCGTATTCACCGGTCTGAATGTCCTTCAGGCATTGGCGCATCGCGTTCTTGGTGGCTTCGGTCACCACGCGCGGGCCGGTGACGTACTCGCCGTACTCGGCGTTGTTCGAGATCGAGTAGTTCATGTTGGCGATGCCGCCCTCGTAGATCAGGTCCACGATGAGCTTGAGCTCATGCAGGCACTCGAAGTAGGCCATCTCGGGCGCATAGCCGGCCTCGGTGAGGGTCTCGAAGCCCGCCTTGATCAGCTCCACGGCGCCGCCGCACAGCACGGCCTGCTCGCCGAACAGATCGGTTTCGGTCTCTTCGCGGAAATTGGTCTCGATGATGCCGGCCTTGCCGCCGCCATTGGCCGAGGCGTAGGACAACGCCAGATCACGCGCCTTGCCGGTCTTGTCGGCGTAGACCGCGATCAGGTGCGGCACGCCGCCGCCCTGGGTGTAGGTGCCACGCACCGTGTGGCCGGGAGCCTTGGGGGCAACCATCCAGACGTCCAGATCGGCACGCGGCGTCACCTGGCCGTAATGCACATTGAAACCATGCGCGAAGGCCAGCGAGGCGCCCTGCTTGATATGGGGCTCGACCTCGCGCTTGTAGACCTCGGCGATCTGCTCGTCGGGCAGCAGAATCATCACCACGTCGGCGGCCTTCACGGCATCGGCAATCTCGGCCACCTTCAGGCCGGCGTTCTCCGCCTTGGCCCAGGACGCGCCGCCACGACGCAGGCCGACGGTCACCTTGACGCCGCTGTCATTCAGGTTTTGTGCGTGGGCATGGCCTTGTGAGCCGTAGCCGATGATGGTGACGTTCTTGCCCTTGATGAGGCTCAGGTCAGCGTCCTTGTCGTAGTAAACGTTCATGTCGGTCTCCAGGAAAAAACGGTTCAGGGGTGTTGGCTAAGAAAGGCGCTCAGACGCGCAGGATGCGTTCGCCGCGCCCGATGCCGCTGGCACCGGTGCGCACGGTCTCGAGAATCGCGCTGCGGTCGATGGCGTCGATGAAGGCATCCAGCTTGGAGCTGTCGCCCGTCAATTCGATGGTGTAGGTCTTCTCGGTCACGTCGATGATGCGGCCGCGGAAGATGTCAGCGGTGCGTTTCATTTCCTCGCGCTCCTTGCCGACGGCACGCACCTTGATGAGCATGAGCTCGCGTTCGGTGTAATTGCCCTCGGTCAGATCGACCACCTTGACCACCTCGATGAGGCGATTCAGGTGCTTGGTGATTTGCTCGATCACCTCGTCGGAGCCGGTGGTGACGATGGTCATGCGCGACAGCGAGGCGTCTTCCGTCGGCGCCACCGTCAGGCTCTCGATGTTGTAGCCGCGGGCGGAGAACAGGGCGACGACGCGCGACAGCGCGCCCGGCTCGTTCTCGATGAGCAGTGCAATGATGTGTTTCATGGGTCCTCGTCCTGCGCGCTCTTCAGACCGTCGGCGGTAACCGCCGGCCCTTGGCCACGCTGTTCGATGTCAATGGAATGGAACGCCTGGGGTCACTCTGCCGCACATCCGGCAATGCGCCGGGCTTGCTGCGGTAACAACAAGCCTGCACATCGCCTTCGATGCCTCAGAGGTCCTCGGACCCCAGCAGCATTTCCGAAATGCCCTTGCCGGCTTGCACCATGGGCCAGACGTTTTCGGTCGGGTCGGTGCGCACGTCCAGGAACACGGTGCGGTCCTTCAGGCGGATCGCCTCGCGCAGGGCGGGCTCGACGTCCTCGGGGCGCTCGACCAGCAGGCCGACGTGGCCATAGGCCTCGGCCAGCTTGACGAAGTCGGGCAGCGCATCCATATAGCTGTGCGAGTAGCGCTTGCCGTAATCCAGTTCCTGCCACTGCCGCACCATGCCCAGGTAGCGGTTGTTCAGCGAGACGATCTTCACAGGCGTCTTGTACTGCTGGCAGGTCGAAAGCTCCTGGATGCACATCTGGATCGAGCCTTCGCCGGTGATGCAGAACACATCCGACTCCGGCTTGGCCAGCTTGATGCCCATCGCATAGGGCAGGCCCACGCCCATGGTGCCCAGGCCGCCGGAATTGATCCAGCGGCGCGGCTCATCGAAGCGGTAGAACTGCGCGGCCCACATCTGGTGCTGGCCCACATCGGAGGTGATGTAGGTGTCGCGGTCGCGGGTCAGATTCCACAGCGTTTCCACCACGGCCTGCGGCTTGATGACGCCACTGTCCTTCTTGTAGGCCAGGCAGTCGCGGCGGCGCCATTCGTTGACCTGGCTCCACCATGCGTTGATGGCGGCGGCGTCTGGCCTGGCCTGGGCCTCGCGGATCTGGTGGACCAGCTCCTGCAGCACGTCCTTGACGTCGCCGACGATGGGAATGTCGACGCGCACCCGCTTGGAAATCGACGAGGGGTCGATGTCCACATGGATGATCTTGCGCTCCACCTGGGCGAAATGCTTGGGATTGCCGATCACGCGATCGTCGAAGCGCGCACCCACGGCCAGCAGCACATCGCAATGCTGCATGGTCATATTGGCCTCGTAGGTGCCGTGCATGCCCAGCATGCCGAGGAAGCGCGGGTCGCTGGAGGGGAAGGCGCCCAGACCCATCAAGGTGTTGGTGACCGGATAGCCGAGCAGGTCTACCAACTCGCGCAACTCCTTGGAGGCCTCGCCAAGGATCACGCCGCCACCGGTGTAGATATAGGGGCGTTTGGCCTGCAGCAGCAGTTGCACCGCCTTGCGGATCTGGCCGCTATGGCCCTTGCGCACCGGGTTGTAGGAGCGCATCTCCACATGGGCGGGATAGCTGAAGTGGGCCTTGCTGAGCGAGACATCCTTGGGGATGTCCACCACCACCGGGCCGGGGCGGCCGGTGCGGGCGATATGGAAGGCCTTCTTCATCGTCATCGCCAGATCGCGCACATCCTTCACCAGGAAGTTGTGCTTGACGATGGGGCGGGTGATGCCGACGGTGTCGCATTCCTGGAAGGCATCCAGGCCGATCGCCGGCGTCGGCACCTGGCCGGTGATGATCACCATCGGGATCGAGTCCATATAGGCGGTGGCAATGCCTGTCACGGCATTGGTCACACCCGGACCCGAGGTCACCAGGGCAACGCCCACTTCGCCAGTGGCGCGGGCATAGCCGTCAGCGGCGTGCACGGCGGCCTGCTCATGGCGCACCAGCACATGCTGGATATGGTCTTGTTTGTACAGTGCGTCGTAGATGTACAGCACCGAGCCGCCCGGGTAGCCCCAAAGGTACTTGACACCTTCGGCCTGCAGGCTGCGAACAAGGATTTCAGAGCCGTTCGGCTCCGACGAGGGGGGGGTATTGTGCGGTTGTGCACGACCATCGGGGGTCGCAGCACGCTTGGCGTCCGCGGCAGACATGTCCATATAGAACCTCTGTGAATTTCTCTAACGAAAAACCATCGGTGCCCCTTCTCGCACCCTTGTGAGGTGGATTCGGAGCCTGTGCGGTCAAAAACAAGGCGCCCCGGTTGGGCGGCCAGCTTGAGACTAGGAACTCATTGTGCGAAGCAGCATTATGCACGCAAACCCGCGGTCACCAATGATTTGCCTAGGGTCGGCTCTCGCAATGCAATAATTCGCGTCGTTTTGCCAGCTCCGGGCTTGCCCTCTCCACATTGGCTTCCGATACAGAACTCAACGATTTTCTGCGCAGCGCCGAACGCCGGGCCTTCAAACGAACGGCCTACTTGGTGCGTGACGACGATGCCGCGCTGGACATCGTGCAGGACGCCATGATCCGCCTGGCCGAAAAGTACTTCGACCGCCCGGCGGCCGAGCTGCCGCTGGTGTTTCCGCGCATCCTGTCGAATGCGACGATGGACTGGTTCCGGCGCCAGAAGGTCAGAAACGCCGTCATGCACAACATGTCGGACTTCGAGTCATCGGACCCCGACGGAATTTTCGACCTGCTGGAAACCCTTGAATCGCAGGACGGCGCGATGGGCGCGCTGAGCGCGGCCGACGAGGTTTCCAAGGGTCAGATCCTGCAGGCCATCGATCAGGAAGTATCTATGTTGCCGGCGCGTCAACGGGAAGCCTTCCTGCTGCGTTACTGGGAAGAGCTGGATGTCGCCGAGACCGCGGCCGTGATGGGTTGCTCCGAGGGAAGTGTTAAGACACACTGCTCGCGAGCGATTCATTCATTGGCCAAGTCACTCAAAGCCAAGGGAATCACATTATGAGCAAGCAGCACTCGCAGATCAGTCAGGACCAGGAAGCGCGCATGGCACGTTTTGGCCTGAGCGTCGCCGCGGGCCTGAATGCCCAATGCGAGCAACTCCCGGCCGATATCGGCGAACGCCTGCGCTTCGCGCGCGAGCAGGCCCTGCTGAAAGCCAAGGCGGCGCGTCTGGCGCAGCCCGAACTGGTGCAACAAGCGGCGGCGATTCCGCAGGGCGATAGCCTGGCCCTGCAAGGCGGCCCTGGCGGCAAGCCTTCGGGCTGGCTCAAGCTGGCATCGCTGGGCCCGCTGCTTTTGTTGGTACTGGGCTTGTTGCTGATCCAGCACAGCCAGTGGTACCAGCAGATCCTGGCCGCGGCGGAAATTGATACGGCCCTGCTGTCGACCCAGCTGCCACCCGCCGCCTACAGCGATCCGGGCTTCCGCGAGTATCTGAATGAAGACCAGCAAGCTGCGACCGAGCAGCCCGAGTGACCGATTGAGAACATGATTCGGCCACTCCCAACAAATTCGCTCGTCGCCCCTTCCATCACCCTTGCCCTCGGCCTGTTGACGGCCTGGCTGCCCGCGCAGCCGGCTCTTGCGCAGGCGCCCGACGCCGCTGCCGAGGCGGCGAGTGCGGCGCCGGCCAGCAGTGTCGCCTCCGCCACCAGCACTGCCAGCGCCGCCATGGTGGCCAAGCCGCTGCCGGCGCGGCCAGCCGCGAGCCTGCTGGGCATTAGCAACTGGCAGGCATTGAGCCCGGCCCAGCGCTCTGCCCTGGCCCCCCTGCAGCATGAATGGGACAAGCTCGACAGCTCGCGCCGCGGCAAATGGCTGGAGGTGGCGGCGCGCTTTCACGCGCTGCCGGCCGACGAACAGGCGCGCATCCGTGAGCGCATGATCGAGTGGACCAGGCTGAGCCCGATCGAGCGTCAGCAGGCCCGGGTTGGCTTCCAGTCCACGCCGCCGCTCAAGAACGACGAACTGCAGGCCAAGTGGGAAGCCTACCAAGCCCTGCCCCCCGAGCGCCGCCAGGCGCTGGCGGATCGCGCCAGCCAGAAGACCTTGCCCGCCGCGGGCGCAGCCACCAGCGGTACGGACGCAGCACCGGCAAGCCTTGCCAAGTCCAACCTGGTACCGGCACCGTCGGCGGCGCCAATCACGGCAGTAGCACCGTCCATCCTGCAGGCCCGACCTGGCGCGACCACCGTGCTGATCACGCAGGCCAAGACGCTGCCCGCGCACCAGACCGCCGGTCAACCCAAGGTGCTGGCCGATCCCAATCTGGTCGACCCCAAAACCCTGCTGCCGAAGGCGCGCGCCAACTGACCATGAGCGAAGCGATGAACAGCCCGCCGGCACCGGGCCTGCTGCGCCGCATGGCCTGCTTCATGTACGAGGGCGTGCTGCTGTTCGGCGTGGTGTTCGTGGCCGGCTATCTGTACTCAGCCCTCACCCAGCAGCGCCATGCGATGCAGGGCCAGCATGGCTTGCAGGCCTTTCTGTTCGTGGTGCTGGGCATTTACTTCAGCTGGTTCTGGTCGCATGGCGGTCAGACCGTGGCGATGAAGGCCTGGCATCTGCGCGTGGTGGACCAACAAGGCGCCCCGCTCAGCCAGGCGCGTGCCTTGCTGCGCTATCTGCTGAGCTGGCTGTGGTTCATGCCGGCGCTATTGAGCGTCTACGCCATGGGCCTGCATGGCCTGGGGGCCATCTTCGGCACCCTGCTGGCTGGCGTGCTGGGCTATGCCCTGCTGGCCAAGCTGCATCCGCAAGGGCAGTTCCTCCACGATGTGCTGAGCCGCACCCGCCTCATCACGCAAACACCCCCCAAAAAGGCATGAGCAATCCGCACAAGGGCCGCACCGGCCTGGACCGCATCCTGCGCGCCACCGGCTACTCGATGGCCGGCCTGCGCGCGGCCTACACGGGCGAAAGCGCGTTCCGGCAGGAAGTCTGGCTGATGCTGGTGGCCACACCGGCGGCCTTCTGGCTGGGCCGCAACTGGGTCGAGGTGGCGCTGCTGCTAGGCTCGCTGTTGTTGCTGCTGATCGTGGAGCTGCTGAACTCGGGCATCGAAGCGGCCATCGACCGCATCTCGTTCGAGTTGCACGATCTGTCCAAGCGCGCCAAGGACATCGCCAGCGCCGCGGTGTTCCTGGCGCTGCTGCTATGCGCGGGCATCTGGGGCACCGCCCTGTGGCAGCGCCTGCTGGCCTGAGGCCTTAGACCGCCGCCTCGTCGGTCTCGCCGGTGCGGATACGCACCACCTGCTCGACCGGGGTGACGAAGATCTTGCCATCGCCAATCTTGCCGGTCTTGGCCGCCTTCAGGATGGCGTCGATACAGCGCTCGACGTCATCGTCCTTGACCACCACTTCCACCTTCACCTTGGGCAGGAAGTCCACCACATACTCGGCGCCGCGGTAGAGCTCGGTATGGCCCTTCTGGCGGCCGAAACCCTTCACCTCGGTCACCGTCAGACCCGACGCACCCACCTCGGCCAGCGCCTCGCGGACTTCGTCCAGCTTGAAGGGCTTGATGATGGCGGTGATCTGCTTCATGGTCTGACTCCAGCTTTCTTGAAAGGATTGCGGCAATTTAAGCACGGAACTTGGAGGTAATCGGGTAGCGCCAGTCGCGCCCGAAAGCGCGGTGCGTGATGCGTATGCCGATGGGCGCCTGGCGCCGCTTGTATTCGTTGATCTTGATCAGCCGGGTGACACGCTCCACGTCGGCGGGATCAAAACCGGCCGCGATGATCTCGGCGATCGACTGGTCCTCTTCCATATAGCGCGCCAGGATGGCGTCCAGCACCTCATAGGGCGGCAGGCTGTCCTGGTCCTTCTGGTCGGGGCGCAACTCGGCCGAGGGCGGACGGGTGATGATGCGCTCAGGAATCACCGGGCCCAGCGTGCCATCGGCGCGCCGCGTCGGCTGTTCGTTCTTCCAGCGCGCCAGGCGGAATACCAGGGTCTTGGCCACATCCTTGATGACGGCAAAACCGCCCGCCATGTCGCCGTATAGCGTGCAGTAGCCGGTCGCCATCTCGCTCTTGTTGCCGGTGGTGAGCACGATGGAGCCGAACTTGTTGGACAGCGCCATCAGCAGCGTGCCGCGCACGCGCGCCTGGATGTTCTCCTCGGTGGCATCCAGCGGCAGGCCGGCGAATTCGCCCGCCAGGCTTTGCGTGAAGGCCTCGAACATGGGCGTGATGGACTTCTCGTCGTAGCGCACGCCCAGGCGCTCGGCCATGTCGCGCGCATCGATCCAGGAAATGTCGGCCGTGTAGGGCGAGGGCATCATGACCGTGCGCACGCGCTCCGCACCCAGCGCATCCACCGCCACCGCCAGCACCAGGGCCGAGTCGATGCCACCCGACAGCCCGATGATGGCGCCCGGAAAACCGTTCTTGCCGATGTAGTCGCGCACCCCGGTGACCAGCGCCGCCCAGCATTGCGCCTCCAGCACCGGCAAAGGCATGACCTGACCCCGCGGGCAGGCGTCGGCGCCCAGCTCGATCAGCGTCAGGTCCTCCTCGAACATCGGCGCACGCGCCACCAGCTGACCCTGGGCATCGAGCGCGAAGGAAGCGCCATCGAACACCACCTCGTCCTGCCCGCCCACCAGATGGGCATAGAGCAGCGGCAGCCCCACATCGCGCGCGCGCTGGGCCATGCGCTCCTCGCGCTCGGCCACCTTGCCCAGATGAAAGGGCGAGGCGTTCAAGACGCACAGCGCCTGGGCGCCCGCGGCCTTGGCGGCACGCGCGGGCTCGTCGAACCAGGCGTCTTCGCAAATCGTCAGCCCGAAACGCAGCCCATCGATCTCGAACACCACTGCGCCCTGCCCCGCATCGCGGCCGGAGATGAAATAGCGGCGTTCGTCAAACACCTGGTAGTTGGGCAGTTCGCGCTTGCAATAGGTGCGCAAGACCTGTCCCCCTGCCAGCACCGAGGCCGCATTGAAGCGGCGCGGCACGCTCAGGGACTTGGACCTAAGATCCCCGCCATCGTCCATTTGATGCGGATGCCCCACCACCACATGCAAGCCTTCGCACGCGGCAAGCTCTTCGGCAATCAGGCGCAGGCTGGCCGCACAGGCCTCCATAAAGGCCGGCCGCAGCAACAGGTCCTCGGGCGGATAGCCACACAGACTCAGCTCCGGCGTGAGCAGCAGCCTGGCACCCTGCGCATGGGCACGCCGGCCGTACTCGATGATCTTGCTGGCGTTGCCGGCCAGATCGCCGACGGTGACGTTGATTTGCGCAAGCGCGACTTTCACAGACATGGGCGCGGGGTCCTGGCGAGCCCTGGCAAGCGCAGGGCAAAAGCATGAATCGAGGCGGCGCCGATTATGTCATTCGGGTTGCTACCGATCCCCATGACCTACCCCTGCAGGCATGGAACGAATTGCTGAGCGCGCAGGAGCAACCCACGCCCTTCATGCGGCTGGAATACTTCCAGGCCCTGCACGCCAGCGACTCGGCGGTGGCTTCCACCGGCTGGCAGCCGCAGTTCCTGAGCCTCTGGCAAGGCGATGAACTGGTGGGCGCCTGCCCGGCCTATCTGAAGAGCCATTCCTATGGCGAATACGTGTTCGACTGGGCCTGGGCCGACGCCTATGCGCGCCACGGCCTGAGCTACTACCCCAAGCTGCTGGTGGCGGTGCCTTTCACGCCGGTGCCGGGCGCGCGCCTGCTGGCGCGCGACGCCGCCGCGCGCGAAGCCCTGGTGCGCGGCCTGCAGGCGCTGGCCGCACAGCTGCAGCTCTCCTCTGCCCATGTGCTGTTCTGCAATGACGCGGACATGCTCGCCCTGCAGGGCGCGGGCTGGCTGCCGCGCCACAATGTGCAGTTCCACTGGCAGAACAGCCAGCGGGCGCCGCGCGAGTTCAAGGACTATCTGGCCGGCCTGCAGCGCGACAAGCGCAAGAAGATCCAGCAGGAGCAGCGCCGCGTGCGCGAGGCCGGGGTGCGCTTCGAGGTGCGCGAAGGCGCGCAGATCAGCGCGCAGGACTGGGACTTCTTCTACCGCTGCTACACCCACACCTACCGGGCCCATCGCAGCACGCCCTATCTGAGTCGCAGCTTCTTCGCCGAGGCGAGCCGGCAGATGCAGCAGCACTGGCTGATGTTCATCGCCTACCGCGCGGGCGAGCGCCTGGCCGCCTCGCTGCTCGCCCTGGATCCCGAGCGCCGCACCGCCTATGGGCGCTACTGGGGCGCGCTGGCATCCATCCCCTGCCTGCATTTCGACGCCTGCTACTACCAGCCTCTGGCCTGGTGCCTGGCCCAGGCGTATCAGCGCTTCGAGGGTGGTGCCCAAGGCGAGCACAAGATGGCGCGCGGCCTCATGCCGGTGGGCACGCAATCGGCCCACCGCCTGGCGCATCCGCAGTTCCGCGACGCGGTGGCCGAATTCCTGGCCCGCGAGGGCGAGGCCATGCACGACTATGTGAACGAGCTGGAGCAGCATCAGCCCTTCAAAAAGGCATGACCTGACCCCAGAAACGACAAGAGCGCCTCGCGGCGCTCCTGTCGTCGGAAGCAGGACCGACCTTACTTCTGCTGCTGCTTGGCGTAGGCCTCGATGCCCGCCATGATCTCGGCCTTGGCGGCCTCCGGACCTTCCCAGCCCTGCACCTTGACCCACTTGCCGGGTTCCAGATCCTTGTAATGCTCGAAGAAATGCTGGATGGCGTTGAGGCGCATCTTGTTCACGTCCTCGGGCTTCTGCCAGTGCTGGTACATGGGCAGGATCTTGTCGATAGGCACGGCCAGCAGCTTGGCATCGCCACCCGCCTCGTCGTCCATCTTCAGCATGCCGACGGCACGGCAGGTCACCACAACACCGGGCGTCAGGGGGAAGGGGGTCACCACCAGCACGTCCACCGGGTCGCCGTCGTCCGACAGGGTCTGCGGGATGTAGCCGTAGTTGCAGGGGTAGTGCATCGCGGTCGTCATGAAACGGTCCACGAACATGGCACCGGTTTCCTTGTCGACCTCGTACTTGATCGGGTCGGCGTTCATCGGGATTTCGATGATCACGTTGAACTGTTCGGGCGCCTTGGCGCCGGGGGTCACGTTGTGCAGGCTCATTGTGTTCTCTACGGCCAGGGGGAAACCCGCATTCTAGAGGCTCAGCTGATAGGGGGCTGACACCCGGAGCCCCGCGGCCACTTCAGGCTCGCTTCAATCTCGTTTACCCGCATCCACTGGTAAACGCGCAATCCAAGCGTCACGCCCCTCACTTAGCATGAACTCAGCGCCCTGTTGCGGGGCGTCTTCAACAACGGCAGATACAACAGAGGAGACATGTACATGTCGACGAGTTTGGCGCTGTATTTCGCGCTGGCCTGCGGCCTAGCCGCGGTTCTGTACGGCTTCATCCAACGAAGCTGGATTCTCAGTCAGGATGCGGGCAATGCCCGCATGCAGGAGATCGCCGCGGCGATCCAGCAGGGCGCTGCGGCCTATCTGGCCCGGCAATACAAGACGATTGCGATCGTCGGCGTGGTGCTTGCCATCCTGATAGCACTGTTCCTGGACAAGACCACCGCCGTCGGCTTCGTGGTCGGCGCCCTGCTCTCGGGCGCCTGCGGCTTCATCGGCATGAACGTCTCGGTGCGTGCCAATGTGCGCACCGCGCAGGCGGCCACGCAAGGCATGGGCCCGGCCCTCAACGTCGCCTTCAAGGGTGGCGCCATCACCGGCATGCTGGTGGTGGGCTTGGGCCTCTTGGGCGTGAGCCTGTTCTTCTGGTTCCTGAGCGGCGGCGAGAAGGTCGACTCCGCCACGCTCAAGCCACTGCTGGGCTTCGCCTTCGGCTCCTCGCTGATCTCGATCTTCGCGCGTCTGGGCGGCGGCATCTTCACCAAGGGCGCCGACGTCGGCGCCGACCTGGTGGGCAAGGTGGAGGCCGGCATCCCCGAGGATGACCCGCGCAACCCCGCCGTGATCGCCGACAACGTCGGCGACAACGTCGGCGACTGCGCCGGCATGGCGGCCGACCTGTTCGAGACCTATGCGGTGACGCTGATCGCCACCATGGCCCTGGGCGCCCTGGTCGTCAGCAACGCACCGATGGCCGCGGTGCTCTACCCGCTGCTGCTGGGTGGCGTATCCATCATCGCCTCCATCATCGGCTGCAGCTTCGTCAAGGCCAGCCCCGGCATGAAGAACGTAATGCCGGCCCTCTACAAGGGGCTGACAGTGGCCGGCGTACTCTCGCTGATCGCCTTCTATTTCGTCACCAAGGCCGTGGTGCCAGATGATGCGCTGGGTGCCGGCACGCAGCTGCGCCTGTTCGGCGCTTGCGCCGTCGGTCTGGTGCTGACCGCCGTGCTGGTCTGGATCACCGAGTTCTACACCGGCACGCAATATTCGCCGGTGCAGCACATTGCGCAGGCATCGACCACCGGCCACGGCACCAACATCATTGCCGGCCTGGGCGTGTCGATGCGCTCCACCGCCTGGCCGGTGCTGTTCGTGTGCGCCGCCATCATCGCGTCCTACGCGCTGGGCGGGCTTTACGCGATCGCGGTGGCGGCCACGTCGATGCTGAGCATGGCCGGCATCGTGGTGGCGCTGGACGCCTACGGTCCCATTACCGACAACGCCGGCGGCATTGCCGAGATGTCGGAGCTGCCCGAGAGTGTGCGCGCCGTCACCGATCCGCTGGACGCCGTCGGCAACACCACCAAGGCGGTGACCAAGGGCTATGCGATCGGCTCGGCCGGCCTGGCGGCGCTGGTGCTGTTCGCTGACTACACGCACTCGCTGTCGGCACGTGGCATCGACGTGAAGTTCGACCTCAGCGATCCCAAGGTGATCGTGGGCCTCTTCATCGGCGGCCTGATTCCCTACCTCTTCGGTGCGATGGCCATGGAGGCGGTGGGCCGCGCGGCCGGTGCCGTGGTGGTGGAAGTGCGTCGCCAATTCAAGGAGATCAAGGGCATCATGGACGGCTCGGGCAAGCCCGAGTACGGCCGTGCCGTGGACATGCTGACGACCGCAGCGATCAAGGAAATGATCGTGCCCTCGCTGCTGCCCGTGGTGGTGCCGGTGCTGGTCGGCCTGCTGCTGGGCCCGGCCGCGCTCGGCGGCTTGCTGATGGGCACCATCGTGACCGGCCTGTTCGTGGCCATCTCGATGTGCACCGGCGGCGGCGCCTGGGACAACGCCAAGAAGTACATCGAAGACGGTCATCACGGCGGCAAGGGTTCCGAGGCCCACAAGGCCGCGGTCACCGGCGACACCGTGGGCGACCCCTACAAGGACACGGCCGGCCCGGCGGTGAACCCGCTGATCAAGATCATCAACATCGTGGCCCTGCTGATCGTGCCGCTGCTGCCGATGGCCGCCAGCAGCGTGGAGACACCGGCCGCGCATGCCACGCCAGCCGCCGTGGCGGCCAGCGAGCCCGCTGCGCCACCGGCGTCCGCCGCGTCTCACCCCTGAGGGCTTTCCCTAGCCAAGGCCAAACAGCCCGCGATCGCGGGCTGTTCTTGCTTTGACGGGGCGAGAATGCGCGCAACAATAGCTCATCGAAGCGCAGCGCCGATGCCGGCCACCCAATCTCAGCGAGCCCCATGATGAAACCAGCGATCACGCAACACGAGTTGATGCGCCGTCGCTCCCAGATGGCCGACCTGCAGCGCTATGTGCTCAGCCAGGAAGAGGCCTTCGGCCAGTTGCACGGCCGGCTCACGGCCTTCATCGATCGTTACGTGGCCACGCTGGGGCCGCTCTACATGGAACTCGATGCGCTGGAATCGCAGCTGCATCTGGCCATGACCTGCCTCTCCGAAGCGCTGCGTAGCCATGGTGTCGATGCGCGCGCGCCGTTGCCGCCGCGCGCCACCGACCTGCCCCGTCTGAGCGTGCTGCCCAGTGCGGCCCCGCTGCCGCCTGAACCACAGGGTGGCGTGGTCAACGTCGCGCCACCCACGCTCAAGCAGCTTTATCGCCGCGCCGCGATGCGCTTGCATCCGGACCTGGCGCGCAGCGAGCGCGAGCGCAGCAAGCGCGAGGAACAGATGATGGCCGCCAACGAGGCCTACGCCGCTGGCGACCGCCCCAGGCTGGAGGCACTGCTGTTGGCGGCGGGCGAAGACCCACTCAAGGTGACAGGCAGCAATGGCAGCGCCGTGCTCGAATGGTTGCGCCGCAGCGAGTTGGCCGTGCAAGGTAGATTGCGCGTCGTGCAGGCCCATTTGCTGGCCTTGCAAGCCCATCCCATGCACCAGCTCTGGGTCGCCATCGAACGCGCCGAGCTGAAGGGCCTGGATCCCTTGGGCGTGATGGCAAACCGGCTGCGCGCGCAGATCAGCGAACGGCGCCAGGAGCTCTATATCGGCCAGCGCCTGCAGCCCGATTCCAAGCTGGCACTCGCCTTCCTGCACCAGCGCGTGGAACGCATGGGCGCGATGGCACTGGGCTGAAATGCTCGCTTCAAAACAGCGGCCCCAGATACGACAAAACCCAGCATCTTGCGATGCTGGGTTTCTCGTTTTCATTGGTCGGGACGGCGGGATTCGAACTCGCGACCCCTTGCACCCCATGCAAGTGCGCTACCAGGCTGCGCTACGCCCCGACTGAGAAAGAGATTATAGAACGATTTTTGACTAGACCGCAAGCAAACTCGCTCGAATCGACAGCAATTCTTCGCGCACCTGATCCAACGAGAGTTTTTCCAGGCTGACCGTGGCGTGCGCACTGTCGTGCACGCCCGCCGCCATCGCCGCTGCCAGCGCATGGCCAGGGGTCAGGTCTTGCTTGTGTCCGACCAGCTCGGCGGCCTGCGCCTCCTCGCGGAAACTGCTGAGGGCGTCGCCGCGCGGCGCGCCACCCTCGGTAAGCTGATTGCGCGCACCGCTGATGGTGAAGCCCTGGTCGTACAAGAGATCACGGATGCGCCGGATCAGCAACACCTCGTGGTGCTGGTAATAGCGCCGATTGCCGCGTCGCTTCATGGGCTTGAGCTGCGTGAACTCCTGCTCCCAGTAGCGCAGCACATAGGGCTTCACACCGCACAGCTCACTCACCTCACCAATGGTGAAGTAGCGTTTGGCGGGAATGGCGGGAAGCGCTTTGTCCATTGAAATCAAGGGCTTCAGGTGCGGAGGTCAGACTCTACTCGAAGTCGTCTGCGACGGGGGCTTCCCCTTGTACCGCAGCTTTGAGTTTGTGGCTGGCATGAAAAGTAACCACATTCCTGGCCTTGATCGGAATCGCCTCGCCGGTGCGCGGATTGCGCCCTGGGCGCGGTGCCTTGCGGCGGATGTTGAAGTTGCCGAAGCCCGATAGCTTCACATCGCGCCCTTGCACCAGGCTGGCATGGATGATGTCGAAGAAGGCCTCGACCATGTCCTTGGATTCGCGCTTGTTGAGGCCCAGCTTGTCGAACAGCAGCTCGGCGAGCTCGGCCTTGGTCAGCGTAGGCGTCTCGAGGCTGGGCAGCAGCACGCGCGCGCCCTGCTCCTTGGAATCGTCGTCGCTCATCAGCATGTCCTCAGCCGCGCAGGCGCGCGCCCAGTTTGTCGCCCAGCGCGGCCACCACGGCCGCCACCGTTTGCTCAATGCGTTCGTCGGTCAAGGTGTTCTCGTCGTCCAGCAATTCCAGCCGCACGGCCATGCTGCGCTCGCCGTCCTTGAACTCGGCATTTGCCTGCGCTGGCTTGAACACATCAAAAAGTCTGGCCGAGCGTACCAGTCCGCTTGGCACGCTGCTAATGGCCTGCATCAAGGAATCATGCGTGACCTGCTCGCCCACGATCACGGCCAGATCGCGCAGCACGGCCTGCTGGCGCGGTACGCCCTGCCCTGCCGGCAGGCTGCGCGCCAACACCGCGTCGAGATCCAGTTCAAACAGAATGGGTGCGCTGGGCAGCTCGTAGCCCTGGCGCCACTTGGGATGCAGCTCGCCCAGCACGCCGATGTCGCGGCCGTCCAGTTCCACGCGCGCGCTGCGGCCCGGATGCAGCGCCGGATGATCGGCCGCCACAAAGCGCAGCTGGCGCGGCGCGAACAAGGCCTCCAGATCGCCTTTCACGTCAAAGAAGTCCACCGCGCGCTCGCGCTGGCTCCATTGCTGCTGCTCGGCCGGGCCCCAGGCCAGGCCGCCCAGGCGCAGCGGCTGGGCCACGCCGTTGACGCTCGCATCGCCCTGCGCCACGGAGGCGTCGCGCAGGAACACGCGGCCAATCTCAAACACGCGCACGCGCGGCGCCTTGCGCGTCAGGTTGTAGCGCAGCACGTTGAGCAGGCTGCCCAGCAGGCTGGTGCGCATCACCGAGAGCGGCGCCGCAATCGGGTTCAGCAGGCGGATCGGCTCCTGGTTGCCTGCCAGCTCCTGCTCCCAGCGCGCTTCGACGAAGCTGAAGTTGATGGTCTCGAAGTAGTCGCGTGCCGCCACCGCATGGCGCAGCGCGTGCACGCCGCGGCGTGCTTCCGAGCGTGTCTTGCCGACGATGGGAGCCAGCGGCGGCGTGGCCGGCAGCTTGGGGTAGCCGAGCACGCGGATGACTTCCTCGATCAGGTCTTCCTCGATCTGGATGTCGAAGCGCCAGCTCGGCGGCGTCACCGTCAGCACGCCGGGCTGCTCGCTGAACGCCAGGCCCAGGCGCTGGAACACGCTGACGCAATCGGCCTGCGTGATCGGCATGCCGATGACCTTGGCGGCACGCGCCACGCGCAGCTGCACCGGTTTGCGCTCGGGCAGGGCCAGGGTCTGATCGTTCAGCGGGCCGGCCTCGCCGCCGCAGACGTCGAGAATCAGCTGGGTGATGCGCTCGATATGCTCGGCGATGGTGGCGGGGTCCACGCCGCGCTCGAAGCGATGCCCGGCATCGGTGGAGAAGTTGTAGCGGCGGCCGCGGCCCATCACCGCCTCGGGCCACCAGAATGCCGCCTCGACATAGACATGGCGCGTCTCATCCGACACCGCGCTGGCATCGCCACCCATGATGCCGGCCAACGACTCGACCTGCTCGGCGTCGGCGATCACGCCCACCTTATCGTCCAGCTCGATGGTATTGCCGTTCAGCAGCTTGAGCGTCTCGCCCGGCCGGCCCCAACGCACCACCAGCTCCTTGCTGATCTTGTCCAGATCGAAGATATGCGAGGGGCGGCCGTATTCGAACATCACATAGTTGGAGATGTCCACCAGCGCCGTCACCGAGCGCTGGCCGCAGCGTGCCAGACGCTCCACCATCCAGGCAGGCGTCTTCGCCTTGGTGTTGACGCCGCGCACGATGCGGCCGGCGAAGCGGCCGCACAGATCGGGCGCCTCCACGCGCACTGGCAGCTGGTCCTGGTGCTTGGGCACCACCGGCGGGAAGGCCGGAGTCTGCAACGGCGTGCCGGTCAGCGCCGCGACCTCGCGCGCGATGCCGTAGACGCTCAGGCCATGGCCCAGATTGGGCGTGAGCTTGAGGGTGAAGAGGGTGTCGTCGAGATTCAGGTGCGCGCGAATGTCTTGACCGACCGGCGCGGCAGCGTCCAGCTCAAGCAGGCCGCCATGCTCGTCGCTGAGCTTGAGCTCGCGCGCCGAGCACAGCATGCCGTAGCTTTCCACGCCGCGCAGCTTGCCGATCTTGATCTGGAAGGGCTTGCCGTCCTCGCCCGGGGGCAGTTCGGCGCCCACGGTGGCCAGCGGCACCTTGATGCCGGCACGCGCGTTGGGTGCGCCGCAGACGATCTGCAAGGGCTCCCCATTGTTGAAGTGAGCACCGGCATTGACCTTGCAGACGCGCAACTTGTCGGCGTTAGGGTGCTGCTCGGCCTCCAGGATCTCGGCCACCACGATGCCATGGAAAGGCGGCGCGGCGGGACGCAGCTCCTCCACCTCCATGCCGGACATGGTGAGCAGATGGGCCAGCTCTTGGGTATTCAGGGGCGGATTGCAGAAGCTCCGCAGCCAGGACTCGGGGAATTGCATGTCTTGTTCTCTTCAGGCTTGTTCGGTGGTGGGCGGTCGCGGCGTCTCGTTCACTTGAACTGGGACAGGAAGCGCAGATCGCCATCAAAGAACAGGCGCAGGTCGTTCACGCCATAGCGCAGCATGGCCAGGCGGTCGATGCCCGAGCCGAAGGCGAAGCCGATATAACGCTCCGGGTCCAGGCCCATATTGCGTATCACCTGGGGATGCACCTGGCCGGCACCGGAGACCTCCAGCCAGCGGCCCTTCAGCGGGCCGGACTCGAACATGATGTCGATCTCGGCGCTGGGCTCGGTAAAGGGGAAGTAGCTGGGGCGGAAGCGCAGCTCCAGCTCGTCGGTCTCGAAGAAGGCGGTGATGAAGTTCAGATAGACCGACTTCAGATCCTTGAAGCTGATGTTCTCACCCACCCACAGGCCCTCGACCTGGTGGAACATGGGCGAATGGGTGGCATCGCTGTCCACACGGTAGGTGCGGCCGGGGGCAATGACACGGATCTCCGGCATGCTCGCCTGTCCCGCATAACGCCTTGCATGCGCCTGCGCGTAGCGGATCTGCATCGGCGAGGTGTGCGGGCGCAGATTGAACCAGCGGCCCTGCTCGTCCTTCATGTCGACGTAGAAGGTGTCCTGCATCGAACGTGCCGGGTGGTTCTCGGGGTTGTTCAGCGCCGAGAAACTGAACCAGTCGGTCTCGATCTCGGGGCCGTCGGCAACGTCGAAACCCATCGAAGCGAAGATGGCCTCGATGCGCTCCATCGCGCGCGTGATCGGGTGCAGGCCGCCGGTGCCACGCTGGCGGCCGGGCAGGCTGACGTCCAGCGCCTCGGCCTTCAGTTGCAGGGCCAGTTCGGCGTCGGCCAGCTGCTGACGGCGCGCGTTCAGCGCCGCCTCGATGCCGGACTTCAGCACATTGATTTCGGCGCCGCGACTTTTCTTCTCTTCAATTGGTAGCGCGGCCAGCCCCTTCATCAGCTCGGTCACGCGACCGGACTTGCCGACAAAACGCGCCTTGGCGTTCTCCAGGTCGGCGGGCGTGGTGGCGGCGGCGAATTCCGTCTGCGCCTGTTGCAGCAATTGATCGAGATCGTTCATCGCGGGGCGATCGTTCTATTCGGAAGCAAATAAGAAAAGGCCGAGCACCAGGGGTGTCGGCCTTTAAGGGGCGCGCCCCGGCGTGCACCGGGGCAGCCGCTGCCGCACAAGGCGGCAGGCGGGCAATTAAGCGAGAGCGGCCTTCACCTTGGCGAAGATGCTGGCAAAACCAGCAGGATCGTTGACGGCGAGATCGGCCAGGACCTTGCGGTCGATGTCGATCTGAGCCTTCTTCAGGCCAGCCACGAACTTGCTGTAGGTCAGTCCCAGACCGCGGCTTGCGGCGTTGATACGCGCAATCCACAGGGCACGGAACACGCGCTTCTTGGCACGGCGGTCACGGTAGGCGTACTGGCCCGCCTTCATCACCGCCTGCTTGGCGATGCGGAAGACGTTCTTACGACGACCACGGAAGCCCTTGGCCAGAGCCAGGACCTTCTTGTGACGAGCACGGGCGGTTACACCACGTTTGACGCGAGGCATGTTGTATCTCCTTGAATATGTGGATTACAGACCAGCAAAGGGCAGCATCTGAGCGATGTGACCCATGTTGGTTTCATGCACGTTCGTCGCACCACGCAGATGGCGCTTGTTCTTCGTGGTCTTCTTGGTCAGGATGTGGCGCTTGAACGCCTGACCGCGCTTGACGGTGCCACCCGGACGCACGCGAAAACGCTTCTTCGCGCTGCTCTTGGTCTTCATTTTGGGCATGTTATTGCTCCTTTTAAGTATGTCCCAGGGGCGGCCTCGATTCACTCGCTGCACTTGTTGGCCTCTGGAGACTAATAAACCCGCCGACGACCAGATCGACGGGTCAGAACCGCAAAGCCCCGGCTCGCGCCGAGGCCTGTCGTGTCAACGCTTCTTGGGCGCCAACACCATGATCATCTGCCGGCCTTCCAGCTTGGGCATGTTCTCGACCACGGCCACATCCGACAGCTCATCGCGAATGCGCTCCAACAAGCGCATGCCGATGTCCTGGTGGGTGATTTCGCGGCCGCGATAACGCAGCGTCACCTTGCCCTTGTCACCGTCCTCGGCGATGAAGCGGCGCAGATTGCGCATCTTGATCTGGTAGTCGCCCTCGTCCGTACCCGGGCGGAACTTGACTTCCTTGATCTCGATGACCTTCTGCTTGGCCTTGGCCTCGGCAGCACGCTTCTGCTCCTGGTACTTGAACTTGCCGTAGTCCATCAACCGGCACACGGGCGGGTTGGCGGTGGCAGAGATCTCGACCAAGTCCACATCCAGCTCGCCCGCCATGCGCAGGGCTTCCTGGATGCTCACAACCCCGATGGGCTCGTTTTCCGGGCCATTCAGGCGGACTTCGGGAGCAAGAATTTCACGGTTCAGCCGATGCTTGCGCTCGGGAATCGCACGACGGTCAGCAAAAGTAGCGATGGTGCCACCCTTTCAATAAACCCAAGGCAGGGGCTCGGACAAAAGCAAAAACGCGCCCAGCTCTCAACCTCTTCAGGTCTTGGCCGCAATGTCGCTGGTGACCTTCGCGATGAAGTCTTCCAGCGCCATCACACCCAGATCTTGGTTGCCACGGGCGCGCACCGCAACGGCTCCATTTGCCTTCTCCTTGTCGCCAACGACCAGGATGAACGGAACCTTTTGCAAGGAATGCTCGCGGATTTTATACGTGATTTTCTCGTTCCGCAAATCGCTTGAGACCCTAAGCCCTTGTTTTTGCAGCGATTTCACGATTTCCGCGACGTATTCGGCCTGCGCGTCGGTGATATTGGCCACCACCACCTGGGTCGGCGCCAGCCAGGCCGGCAGCGCGCCGGCATGCTGTTCGATCAGAATGCCGATGAAGCGCTCCAGGCTGCCGACGATGGCCCGGTGCAGCATCACGGGCGTCTTGCGCTCGCCATGCTCGTCCACATACTCGGCGCCTAGGCGGCCGGGCATCGAGAAATCCACCTGCATGGTGCCGCACTGCCATTGGCGACCCAGCGCATCCTTGAGCGTGTACTCGATCTTGGGGCCGTAGAAGGCGCCGTCGCCGGGGGCGATCACGACCTCGACACCCGAGGCGCGCAGCGATTCCATCAAGGCATGCTCGGCCTTGTCCCACACCTCGTCCGAGCCGATGCGGGCCTCGGGGCGCGTGGCCACCTTGTAGATGATGTCGGTGAAGCCGAAGTCCTTGTAGACCTTTTGCAGCAGCGCCGTGTAGTTGACGCATTCCTGCAGGATCTGGTCTTCGGTGCAGAAGATATGGCCATCGTCTTGCGTGAACCCGCGCACGCGCATGATGCCGTGCAGGCCGCCGGTGGGCTCGTTGCGATGGCATTGGCCGAACTCGCCGAAGCGCAGCGGCAGGTCGCGGTAGCTCTTGATGCCGTGCTTGAAGATCAGGATGTGACCGGGGCAATTCATCGGCTTGAGCGCATAGTCGCGCTTTTCCGATTCGGTCGTGAACATATTGTCGCGGTACTTGTCCCAGTGGCCGGTGGCCTCCCAGAGCGTCTTGTCCAGCAGCTGCGGGCCCTTGACCTCCTGGTAGCCGTTGTCGCGATAGACCGCGCGCATGTACTGCTCGACCTGCTGCCAGACCGTCCAGCCCTTGGGGTGCCAGAACACCACACCGGGCGCGTGCTCGTCGATGTGGAAGAGCTCCAGCTCCTTGCCCAGCTTGCGGTGGTCGCGCTTCTCGGCCTCCTCCAGCATCACGAGGTATTTGGCCAGGTCGTCCTTGCTGGCCCAGGCCGTGCCGTAGATGCGCTGCAGCTGCTCGTTGCGATGATCACCGCGCCAGTAAGCGCCGGCCACCTTCATCAGCTTGAAATGCTTGAGCTTGCCCGTCGAGGGCACATGCGGGCCGCGGCACAGGTCGGTGAAGGCACCCTCGGCGTACAGCGACACGTCCTGGTCGGCCGGAATGCTCTCGATGATCTCGGCCTTGTAGGCCTCGCCGATGCCCTTGAAGTAGCTCACGGCTTCGTCACGCGGCAGCACCGAGCGGACGATCTTCTCGTCCTTCCTGGCCAGCTCGGCCATCTTGGCCTCGATGGCGGCCAGGTCCTCGGGCGTGAAGGGCCGCTTGTAGGCAAAGTCGTAATAGAAGCCATGCTCGATCACCGGGCCTATGGTGACCTGGGCCTCGGGGAACAGCTCCTTCACCGCGTAGGCCAGCAGGTGGGCCGTCGAGTGGCGTATCACCTCCAGGCCATCGGCATCCTTGTCGGTGATGATGGCCAGCTGCGTATCGGCCTCTATCAGATGGCTGGTGTCCACCAGGCGGGCGGCATCGCCCTGCCCCACGCGGCCGGCCAGCGCGGCCTTGGCCAGGCCGGCACCGATGGAAGCAGCCACCTCGGCCACCGTGACGGACTGGGCAAACTCGCGCTTGGAACCGTCGGGCAATTGAATAGAAATCATGGGATATGTACTCCAGAAAGCAAAAAAGCGCGGCCACTTGCCGCGCTTCCTTGTTCAAGGCCGGAGCCTGCGCTTCCAGCTGAGATGAGACGTGACGAGCCGCGGCCGACTAAACCCTGACAGTGGAGGTCGTAGTTCGCGGTGTCATAACCAAGTCGCCTTTCTCAGCCCTTGTGCGTTGATCGTGCGCCGATTGTAGGCGAGGCCCGGGCCGGGCCGTCAAGCGCATCACCAGCGCTGCAGGCGGCCGTCAATCACACGCACCCGCTCGCCCACCCGGAGGCCGTCCAGGCGTTCGAAATCAAAGGCCTGCTCGCCGGCGCCCTCCAGGCGAACCCAGACGCGATAGCGCACCTGAACGCGCCGCTCCTCGCGTCGCCCCTCCTGGCGCTCGATCTCGTTGCCGATCACGGCGCCCGCCACGGCGCCGATCACGGTCGCGGCGGCGCGCCCTTCGCCGCGCCCCATCTGATTGCCCACCACGCCGCCGATGACGCCACCCACCACGGCGCCGGCCCCGCTGCTGCCCGAGCGTTCGTGCTGGTCGCGACCCTCATGGCGGCTCTCACGCCCATCGACCAGTTGTTCGATGCTGCGCACATAGCCGTACTGGACGAACTGCTGCGCGCCGCGGTAGTCCGCTCCGTAATAGCCTTGCGGATAAGCCCGCTGCTCACGCGGGCCATGGGCACATGCGGACAGGCTCAACAGCCCGATCACCAGGCATGAGCCCAGCAGTCTTGAGCACGAAACGGCCATCATCGGACCCTCCAAGAAACGATCTGACCCAGACCTAACGCCGCCAGCGGCGCCCGGGTTGTCAGCCGCTTACGTTTGTTACCAAGGCTTCAGAGCGGCAAGGCCTCGATGCCATCCTGGAGGCAGGCACTCGCAAACTCGTCGCGCAGACGCTGACTCTCCGCAATAGCCCGCCGCCAGGCGGCGGCGCGCGCGGCCACATCGTCGCCGTAATATATGAAGTCCGCACGGTCCGGCAGCTTGGCGCGCGGCAGACCGGCCACCCATTCGGGCCGCGGGGCCAGCAGCACCACATTGTCCAGAAACGCCGAGGCGCGATGCCGGTGCGTGAGCGCCTTGTCCAGCCAGCCCGGGATGAGTTCGCGCTGGAAATGCGGGTACAGCACCAGGCCGTCGCCCAGCATGGCGGCGTAGTTCAGGTGCAGGTGGTAGTCGGTGATACCGCCATCCCAGTAGGGGCCGGCGGGTGCGCCAGCGATGTCGTGCACGGCGCGCAGCCAGAACGGGATCGAGCAGCTCGCCAGCATGGCAGCCTGGAGGTTCGCGGCGCTCAGCGCCACCTGCCGGCTGCGGTAATCGTGCAAGGGCATGGGCAGCGGCGCGCGCGGGTCCGAGAACACCACGCGCTCCAGCCAGCCGCCCATGGCGCGGCGCGACAGGGCGTTGGCGGCAAAGGCCGCGCCATAGCCCAGCGGCGTGCGCCAGCGGCTCTCGCGCGCCAGCAGATGGCGGCCGCGCGAGGTGAACACATGCAGACGCCAGCGCGGGTGGGCCAGCAGCTCGGCCTCGCGGCCATCGAAGATCGCAGCCAGCGTGGCGGCAAAACCTCGGCTCACCGTGCCGGCATCGGGCTGCCTGCCCGGCGGGCTCTCGTAGCGCTGCGTCACATAGGCCTCGGCCATGCGCTCGAACTCGCGCGCCGCCGTGGCGCCATCGCGCGCCAGGCAGGCCGTGGCCATTCGCCAGCAGCCGATCGAGGCGCCCAGCAGATGCACCTCCTGGGCGCTCGCGGCCAGCCACTCGCCGAAGATGAATTGGTCCAGCGGATTCAGGATCAGACCCTTGGGTCCGCCCGCCGCCGCGGGGATCACCCGCACATCGCCGGGCCGCAGGCCGCGCTCGGCCAAACGGGCGCGCGCCCGTGGACCGGCGAAGATCTGCAAGGCCTGCATAGCGCCGCGCTGCTCTTACAGCTTCATTTCCAGATTCAGGCCGAACCAGCCGCGGCCCTCACGCGTGCTGCTGCTGCCGTAACCGCTGGCCAACCGGGTCGCCGCACGGGTCTGCACCGGGGCGAAGTTGTTGGCCGAGGCACGCAGCGACAGCTGGCGGCTGAAGCTCCATTGGGCAAACATGTCCAGCGAACGCGTGCGCGTGACATCCAGCGCCTGCAAGGCCGTCTGCTGGGTCGCGTAACCGGGCGTGTAGGCCAGGCTCGCCCCCATATTGAGCGGCAGCGCGCTGACGCGGTAGTCGAAACCCAGGCTGGCCGACCAGGGTTGCTGGCTGTCCAGGCGGTTGTTGGGGCCCAGCACCGCGTCCACCCTGGAGTGGTAGAAATTCAGCGCCGCACGCAGATTCAGTGCCAGCTTGGGATCGAAGAGCGCGGGCATCAACTCGCCGGCACGGCCCTTCATCTCCAACTCAAGGCCCATGCTGTGCGCCTTGGAGAAATTCACCGGCTGCGTCAGGTAGCGCTGCACCGGCGACCACGACACGGTCTGCAGCGAGGTGACGTTACGTATCAGCTCGTTCACATGGCGGTAAAAGCCGCCCACGCTGATCATGCCGCCGCCGGCCAGGTAGGTCTCGAAGGCGATGTCCAGGCCGGTGGCCAGCTCGGGCTTGAGCGCGGGATTGCCCATTCGATCTGGCGCCAGCTCGGTATTGGCCATGCCGGTGTCGGGGAACAGGCTGCTCAGCGACGGCCGCGCCAGCAAGGCGCTCAGGTCCGGCGCCTTGTAGCTGCGCGTCACCGAGGCGCGTATCAAGTCGCGCCCCTTGGCGTCGAGCTTGTAGTTCAGATGCCAGACCGGCGTGATCACCCGGCTGGTGTTGCGCACCTGCTCGCCCAGGCCCACGCTCTTGGTGGCGATGCGCTCGCCGCGCAGGCCCAGATAGGTGGACCATTGCGGCGAGAGCTCCCATTCGTCCTGCACGAACAGGGCCTGACGCTGGATGCGTGCACCAAAGGGCTGGCCGTCGAACTCGGGCAGCTGCGGCCGGCCCAGCTCGGTGACCGTGCGCTCCTCCTCGCGCCTGCGCCATTCCAGGTCCCAGCCCAGCGTCAGGCTATGGGCATCGCCCAGCAACTGGGCGAACTTGCCGGCCTGGCTCAGACTGCGGTCATGGTTGTTGCCCGCCGTGTGGCGCTGGTCGGCGCCGGCGCGGAAGGTCAGGATGTCGAAGATGCTCTTGGAGTCGCCCGCGCCGGCCTTGAGCTCGACGCGCTGGCTGTCGCTGAAGCGGTTCACATACTGCGCATTGGCGCGCAGGTTCTGCCAGATGCCATGGCTGTAGGCGTCGTCGTCGACGCTGGCATTGGGCGTGACGGCCTCGTTGCGATAGAACTGCCGGTTGTTCCAGTAGCCGCGCTGGGCAAAGCCCTGCAGGCTCAGCGTCTGCTCGTCGCTCAGGCGCCAGTTGGCGCGCGGCGCGCTGTTGAAACCATGGCCCCAGACCGGCTGCAGCTGGTGCTGGACCGAGCTGGCCGGCCTGCCATCGGCGCCGGGCATGCTGCGCGCCTGCGTCGATTCATTCAGGCTGCGCCACTCGAATGCCGACACCGGCAGCGACAGGGCCAGCGGTCCCAGCGTCTCGCCGAAGGTGAAGGTGGCCGAGGGCGTGGGCCGCACCGCGCTATAGCCCAGGCCCAGGCGCAGATCGCGCTGGGTCACGCGCGGTGCGTCCTTCAGGATGATGTTGATCGCGCCGGCCACGGCCTGCGCGCTCTGGTCGGCGGTGGGGCCCTTGGTGACCTCGATGCGCTCCACCTGCGCGGGGTTGAGCTGGTCCAGCTGAAAGCCGGGCGGCGCCGGATCGCCGTTGATGAGTATCAGCGTGTAGCCGGCGCCCAGGCCGCGCATGCGCGGCGCACCGCCGGCCAGGTCCACGCCGGGCAGGCGCTTGAGCACATCGGCCACATTGGTGTCGCCGTACTTGTCAAGCTCCTCGCGGCCGTAGATCTGCTTGGCCACGCTGGCCTTGCGGCGCAGGTCGGTATCGCTCTGGCGGCTGGAACTGATTTCGACCCGCTCCAGCTTGGCACCCGCCGGCCGCTGCTGCGGCTCGCCCACCCCGGGGGGCAGGTCTTGCGCACCCGCCCGTGGCGCCAGCATCGCCAGCAGCACGGCACAAACAAGGGGCGGGGCGGCAGGTTTCAAGTGGGACTCCAGTCAGCGCTTGGTTTGCAGCTTGGCGAAGGCTGCGGCCATGGCATTGCCACCGCCGGCCGCCGGTGCGGCCTGCGCGCGGCCGCCGCTCGGCGCCCGCTCGTTGCGCGCCGCGGGTCTGAAGCCATTGTCCTGCGCCCGGCGCTCGCCGCGCGGCGCCGCTGAAGCATCGAGCTTCATGGTCAGCGAGATGCGCTTGCGCGCCAGGTCCACCTCCAGCACCTTGACCTTGACGATGTCGCCGGTCTTCACCACCTCGCGCGCATCGCTGACGAATTTGTTGGCGAGCTGGCTCACATGCACCAGCCCGTCCTGGTGCACCCCCAGGTCCACGAAGGCACCGAACTGCGCCACGTTGGAGACCGTGCCCTCCAGCACCATGCCCTCGACCAGGTCCTTGATGTCGTCCACGCCCTCGTTAAAGCGCGCCACCTTGAAGTCAGGGCGCGGGTCGCGGCCGGGCTTCTCCAGCTCAGCAAAGATGTCCTTGACCGTGATAGCACCGAACTTCTCATCGGCAAAGGCCTCGGGCTTGAGCGCACGAATCACATCGCTGCGGCCCATCACCTCGGCCGCCGGCCGGCCCAACTGGGCCAGCACGCGCTGCACCAGCGGATAGGTCTCGGGGTGCACGCCCGAGAGGTCCAGCGGGTTGTCGCCATCGCGGATGCGCAGAAAGCCCGCCGCCTGCTCGAAGGTCTTGGGGCCCAGGCCGCTCACGTCCAGCAGCTGCTGGCGGTTCTTGAAAGCCCCATGCGTGTCGCGCCAACGCACGATGCTGGCTGCCACCGCGTTGGAGAGGCCCGAGACGCGCGACAGCAGCGGCGCCGACGCGGTGTTGAGGTCCACGCCCACCGAGTTGACGCAGTCTTCCACCACCGCGTCCAGGGTCTTGGCCAGCTCGCTCTGGTTCACATCGTGCTGGTACTGGCCCACGCCTATGCTCTTGGGATCGATCTTCACCAGCTCGGCGAGCGGATCCTGCAGGCGGCGTGCGATCGAGACCGCACCGCGCAGGCTCACGTCCAGATCGGGCAGCTCCTTGGAGGCGAACTCCGAGGCCGAGTACACGGAGGCGCCGGCCTCGCTCACCACCACCTTGTCGATCAGAGTACCCGGGGCCAGCTGCTGTATGCGTTTGATCAGGTCGGCGGCCAGCTTGTCGGTCTCGCGGCTCGCCGTGCCGTTGCCGATCGCGATCAGGTTCACGCCATGCGTGGCCACCAAGCGCGCCAGCGTGTGCAGCGAGCCTTCCCAGTCCTTGCGCGGCTCGTGCGGGTAGACGGTGTGGGTGTCCAGCACGCGGCCGGTGTCGCTCACCACCGCCACCTTCACGCCGGTGCGGATGCCGGGGTCCAGGCCCATCACCACGCGCTTGCCCGCGGGCGCGGCCAAGAGCAGATCGCGCAGGTTCTCGGCGAACACCTTGATCGCGACCTTCTCGGCATCATCACGAAGACGCGCAAAGAGATCACGTTCCAGGCTCATCGAGAGCTTGACCTTCCAGGTCCAGGCCACGGTCTTGCGCAAGAGCTCATCGCTGGCGCGCTTGCCATGACTCCAGCCGAGGTGGCGCGCGATGCGGCCTTCGGCCAGGCCAGGCTGTCCGGCCACGACTTCCTCGTCCAGCACCAGCTTGGCATCCAGGAATTCCTGGGTGCGGCCGCGAAACACCGCCAGCGCGCGGTGCGAGGGCACGGTGCGGATGGGCTCGGCGTAATCGAAATAGTCGCGGAACTTCGAAATGTCGGGGTTGTTCTCGTCCTTGCCGTCCATCAGCTTGGACTGGAACAGGCCCTCTTCCCACAGCCACTCGCGCAGCTTGCCGATCAAGAGGGCATCCTCGGCCCAGCGCTCGGAGAGCAGGTCGCGCACGCCGTCCAGCACCGCGAAAGCGTCGGCAAAGCCCAGCTCGGCATTCACAAAGGCGGCGGCCTCGGCCAGCGGGTCCAGCGTGGGGTCGGCAAACAGCTTGTCGGCCAAGGGCTCCAGGCCGGCCTCGCGGGCGATCATGCCCTTGGTGCGGCGCTTTTGCTTGTAGGGAAGGTAGAGGTCTTCGAGCTCCTGCTTGGTCGGCGCGGCCTCGATGGCCTGGCGCAGCTCGGGCGTGAGCTTGCCCTGCTCGGCTATGCTCTTGAGCACCGCGGTGCGGCGCTCCTCGAGCTCGCGCAGATAGCCCAGGCGCGACTCGAGTTCGCGCAGCTGGATGTCGTCGAGGCCGTCGGTGGCCTCCTTGCGGTAACGGGCGATGAAGGGCACGGTGGCCCCGCCATCGAGCAGCTCCACGGCGGCGTGGATCTGGGCCGGGCGAACCTTCAGTTCGGCGGCAATCTGAAGCAGGATCTTGTCCAAAACGTCGGGGATCGGCTGAATGCGAAGCGCGCGAGTTTGCCACAGCGGGCCATGCAGCGGCGTCAGCGCGCCAGCATCAGGGTCTCGCTCTCGTCCTTCAGCCCCACCCCCGTGAGGCGGCGGCGCAGGGCCTCGCGCAAGAGCCAGTTCAGCCGCAAGGCCGCCAGCTCGGGCGCCAGGCCTTGCGGGCGGATATTGCTGATGCAGTTGCGCTGGGCGTCAAAGCAGCCCAGGCGCGGCGCATGGGTGAGGTAGGCGCCCAGGCTGTCGGGCGAGGAGAGCCCGGGACGCTCGCCAATCAGCACCAGCGCCAGGCGCGCGCCCAGCAGCGCGCCGGCCTCGTCGGCCAGGGCCACACGGGCCTGGCTGGCAACCAGCAGCGGCGCCAACGTGAACTCGCCGCCCAGGGCCGCAAGCAGCGCCCGCAGCAGCGGCAGCGCATGCGCCTGCACCGCCTGTGCCGAGAGCCCGTCGCCCAGCACGATGAGTAGGTCGGCGCCGGCCTGGCCCAGCGCCTCCAGGCGCTCGGCACTCGGCGCGTCCAGCCGGCGGCCCAGGTCGGGTCGGCGCAGATAGGTCGCGCGGTCGGCGGCGCGGCTGGCCACTCGCAGCGAGGCCCAGCCATCCGCCTGCAAGCTCGCCTGCAGCGCCGGCAGGTCCAGGGCCTGATGCACGGCGTCGCGCGCCCGCGCATGGGCGGCCGCGAAGGTCAGCAGCTCGCGCGTGGGCAGGCTGCTGCCAGCGCGGCCCAGGGCGATGCGTGCCGGTGTGTAGTGGCGCAACTCGGCCCAGGGATCCAGCGGCGTGCGGCTCATAGCGATGTCAGCAGACGCTGCAGCGCCGCCGCCAGGGCCGGTTGCGCGGGCGCTGGCAGCAGCGCGCCCGCGGCATCGGTGATCTGCATCGCATGCAGCCAAGCCTCGAACTCGGGCGCGCGGCGCAGCCCCAACAACTGGCGCACGAACAGGGCGTCGTGGAAGGAACTGCTCTGGTAGTTCAGCATCACATCGTCGGCGCCCGGCACGCCCATCATGAAATGGAGGCCGGCGCTGGCCAGCAGCACCAGCAGGTTGTCCATATCGTCCTGGTCGGCCTCGGCATGGTTGGTGTAGCAGATGTCGCAGCCCATGGGCAGGCCCAGCAGCTTGCCGCAGAAGTGGTCTTCCAGCCCGGCGCGGATGATCTGCTTGCCGTCGACCAGATATTCCGGTCCGATGAAGCCCACCACCGTATTGACCAGCAGGGGCTGGTAGCGACGCGCCACCGCATAGGCGCGCGCCTCCAGGGTCTGTTGGTCCACGCCATGGTGGGCATTGGCGGAGAGCGCAGAACCCTGCCCGGTCTCGAAATACATCAAATGCTCGCCGCCACGGCCCAGCGCACGCACCGCCGCATGGCCCTCGTCCAACAGCGCCAGGTTGATACCGAAGCTGCGCTGCGCGTCTTCGGTGCCGGCAATCGACTGGAACAGCAGATCCACCGGCGCGCCCTGCTCGATGGCCTGCAGGCCGTTGGTGAGATGGGTGAGCACGCAACTCTGGGTGGGGATGCGCTGGCGCGCGATCAGCTCGTCCAGCATCTGCAGCAGGCGCACCTGCGTGGCTACGCTGTCAGACGCCGGGTTGATGCCGATCACCGCGTCGCCCGCGCCATACATCAGGCCGTCGATGATGCTGGCCAGGATGCCGGCGGCATCGTCGGCGGGATGGTTGGGCTGCAGGCGCACCGCCAGCGTGCCGGGCAGGCCTATGGTCGACCGAAAGCGCGTCACAACGCGACAGCGGCTCGCCACCAGCAGCAGGTCCTGATTGCGCATCAGCTTGCTCACCGCCGCCACCATCTCGGGCGTCAGCCCGGGCGCCAGTGCCGCCAGGCTGGTGGCGTCGGCCGCGGGCGACAGCAGCCAGTCGCGCCACTCGCCCACCGTCAGGTGCGCCACCGGCGCAAAGGCGGCTGCCTTGTGGCCGTCGATGATGAGGCGCGTGATCTCATCGGCCTCGTAGGGCACCAGGGCCTCGTGCAGAAAGGCCTTGAGCGGCAGCTCGGCCAGCGCGAAGCGTGCCGCCACCCGCTCGGTAGCGTCGTGCGCGGCCAGCCCGGCGAGCTCGTCACCCGAACGCGCCGGGCTGGCCTTGGCCATCAGCTCGCGCAGATCGGCAAAGTGGTAAGTCTGGGTCCCTAGGCGGCTTCGGTATCCCATGGCGGCGGACTCCGGTGAGCCCACAGGGTAGCAGCAAGTGCTTCAGTTGACGGCTCAGCGGATGGCGGGCGAGGCCTGCGCCCGGGCCAGGCCGTTGAGCAACGGGTCGGTGTAGTCAAGACCTGCCCCCTCCAGGTGGCCGGCCAGGCGGCGCCAATAGCTGGCATCGCCCTCCAGGGTGACGCCCAGGTCGTACCAGCCGCTGCCGTCGATGCGCTTGCCGCCCGCCACCTCGCCCTGGCCGGCATGGCCAAGGTGCTGCGGCCGCTAGCGCCCCAGGTAGCGCGCCGCGCCCTCGCCTGCCACCCAGCCGCTGGCCATGCTGGCGGTGAGCAGATAGCCGCCGGTGGGGGCCTCCCAGTCCAGCATCTCGCCGGCGCAGAACAGCCCTGGCATGCGCTTGAGCATCAGCTGGGCGTCCAGCTCGTTCAGGCACACACCACCGGCGCTGCTGATGGCCTCGGCCACCGGGCGCGGGCGCAGCAGCGTCAAAGGCAGGGCCTTGAGGGTGCGCGCCAGGCAGGCGGTATCGAGGTACTCGGCCTTGCTGAGCACCTCGTGAAGCAGGCCCGACTTGAGACCATCGATGCCAAGCCGGCTCTTCAGGTGCGTGGACATCGAGCGCGTGCCGCGCCCGCGCGCCACCTCGGCGGCCACCTGGGCCTCGCTGCGGCCGGGCAGCAGGTCCAGATGAATGAGTGCCTCGCCAAACTCGGCGATCTCCTCGCGCAAGAGGCCGGAGGCCGCATAGATCAGCGAACCTTCCACGCCGCCCGCGGTGATGACGAACTCGCCCTGGCGCGCGAAGCGGCGCCCGCTGCGCCCCTCGAAATGCAGGGCCACCGGCTTGACCGGCAGGCCGGCGAAACGCTCGGCGAACAGAGGACTCCAGCCGGCCTCGGCCACCTCGGCGCGGCGCGGCCCCAGATCGAAGCCGCAGTTGGCCGGGCGCAGGCCAGCAACGTCCACACCACGCGCCGTCAGCAGCGGCACCCAAGCGGCGTTGGAGCCCAGCTGCGGCCAGGAAGCGCCGCCCAAGGCCAGCACCACCACATCGGCCGCCACGCCGAACTCCTGGCCGCCATGCGACAAGCGCAATTCGCGCGCCTCGTTCCAGCCCAGCCAATGGTGGCGCATATGAAAGCGCACGCCCGCCTCGCGCAGCCGGCTCAGCCAGGCACGCAGCAAGGGGGCGGCTTTCATGTCCACCGGGAACACCCGGCCGGAGCTGCCCACAAAGGTCGGCACGCCCAGGCCCTGGGCCCATTGGCGCAGGCCGGGGCCGTCCAGATGCGACAGCCAGTTCAGCACCTCGGCGCAGGGCTCGCCGCGGCCGGTGCGGTAGCGGCTGGCGAAGGCGTCCAGCGGCTCGGAATGGGTGAGGTTGAGGCCACCCTTGCCGGCCAGCAGGAACTTGCGCCCCACCGAAGCCATGCCGTCATAGACATCGACCCGCAGGCCCGCTGCGCTGAGGCGCTCGGCCGCCATCAGACCGGCAGGACCGCCGCCGATGACAACAGCGGATTGGGGACTGTTCGGGCTGGTTTGGGCGCTGGCGAAATTCATAACAGGCATGCATTTGGGGGCATCAGTGTGACAGATCAGCCCGCTGCGCCGGCTGCACATAGCGGCAGGCTGACCTGGAAGCTCGCGCCCTGGCCGGGCTGGCTGCACAGCTCGACATGCCCGCCATGCCTGCGCACGACCCGGCTGACGATGTCCAGGCCCAGGCCGCTGCCCTCGCCGGCGGGCTTGGTGGTGAAGAAGGGCTCGAAGATGCGGGCATGCAACTCGGGCGCGATACCGCAGCCCGTGTCCTCGATGCTCACGATCGCTCGGTCGCCCGCCCGCCGCAGTTGCAGCTTGAGCTGGCCGCGGTACTGCATGGCCTGCAGCGCGTTGTGGATCAGATTGGTCCAGACCTGATGCAGCGCATCCGGCTGGCCCTCCACCGCCGGCAGCGCCTCGAAGCCGCAGCTCAAGGTGACCCCGCTCCTGAAATACGGACGGTAGAGCGTCAGCGCGGCTTCCAGGCTGTCGCGCAGATCGAGCGCCTGCCAGGCGCCTTCGTCGCCGAGCTGCGCATGGTTCTTGAGCGCGAACACCAGCTTGGCAACCCGCTCCATCGCGCGCGACACATTGTCCGCACCATGCAGCAGCGCCGCCAATTGCCCGGCCAGATCGAAGATCTCGTCGCGCGCCGGGTGCAGCAGCAGCGGCAGGTAGTCGCGATGCTGCTGCTGCGCGCCCAGTTGCACCAGGCATTCGGCGGCGGCGCGGGCGGCGCCCTGCAGCAGCGGCTCCAGGCTTGCCATCAGGGCCCGCACCTGGGTGCGCTCTTCGCGCGTGCTCAGCGGCTCGGCCTGGCGGTGCGCGCCGCTCAGCAGACGCAGCAGCAAGGTCTGCTCGCTGGGCGCTAGCCGTGCCAGCAGCGCCGGCAAGCGCTCGCGCAACTGCAGCAGGGCAGCCTCGAAATTCATGCCGCTGGCCTTGACCGTCGCAATCGGCGTGTTGATCTCATGCGCCACATTGGCCACCAGCAGGCCCAGCGCGGCGAGCTGCTTGCGCTGCGCGGCCTGCGCCTGCACGCGGCCAAGCATCTCGACGGCTTCGGCATTACCCAGCGCAATCGCCGCATAGGCGCGCAGGGTGCGCAAGATCGCCAGCTCGCGTTCGCCATAGGCCTCGGGCCTGGGGCTGCCGATGCTCAGCACCGCCAGCAGGCGCTGTCCCAGCAGCACCGGCATATGCAGCGCGCTGCCCGCACCGTCCTGCTCGACTGCCAGCTCGTGCAGCGCCGCCTCATCGCCGTCCGGCACATGGATGGCGAACTGCGGCGCGTCCATCAAGCCCTGCACATGTCGATGCAGGGTGGCCAGGACCTCGGCGCGGTCCAGCTTGCCGGTGATCTCGCGCCCCATTGCCGCCAGCTGCTCAAGACTGGCCTGCGCATCGGCGAGCAGCCGGGCACGCGCGGCCTCGGACTCGGCGCGCTGACGCTGCAGCTCGCGTTCCGCTGCGGCCTGCGCGGTTTCCCGCGCCACCTGCATCGCGATGACCCGGTTCATCGCCGTCACGCTGTGGCTTTGCCGCCTGGCTTCGCAGGCCCGCAGCGCGCAGTCACTGGCCTGTTGCAGCTCGCCCATCACCGCATGCGCCTCGGACAGCGCGTCCAGCAGCTCGGGCTCGACGACATAGCCCGCCACCCTCGCGCCCAGGGCCTCAGCTTGCTGCAGGCATTGCAGGCGCAAACCGGCCTCGGCCCTGGCCCGTGAAGCCTCGCGCGCCAGTTCGCCGTGCGCGGCCGCCTGCACCTGCAGCGCCGCGATGCGATGCCTGGTCGGCGCGCGCGGCTCCTGCGCCACCGCCGCCGCGGCGTCGAGCGCCTGCCCGACGTCACCCAGCCCCAGCCAGGCGCGCGCCTGTCCGGTGCGCGCCATGCAGCGCAAGTCAATGCGCCCCAGGCGCAGAGCTGCCCGTTCGGCCGCTCGCAAGAGCTGCAGCGCGGTCTGGTGCTGGCCGCAATGCAATTCCAGTTCGCCCGTGTACAGCAGCGCAATCGCATGGGCCGGCGCACCCGGCAGCGCGGCGAAACGCCTGAGCGCCAACTGGTGCAGATCGCGCGCGGCCTCGAAGCGCTGCAGCTGCGCCAGGATGGCGGCCATGCGTGTCTGGGCGCCGGCCAGCAGCAGCGGCCAGCCCTGGCGCGTCGCCAGCTCCTGCGAGCGTTGCGCCCACTCCAGCGCCGACTGGTGGTCGTTCAGGCCATCGAGGTTGACGCTGGCGTTGACGGCGGCCACGCAGGCCGCACGCACGACTCCGCATTCCAGCGCCTCGGCATGGGCACGCAGGAACAGCTGTGCCGCGCCGGCAAAGTCGCTATTGAGTCCGGCGACCACGCCCTGGTAGCCATGGATGAAACAATCCAGCAGCACATGCTGGCCGGCGGGGTCGCTGGCAAAGGCCCGCGCCCAGAAACGCTGGGCCTCGTCGACGTCGACGAAGGCAAGCTCGCGCGCCTGCAAGACCAGCGCCAGCTGATGGCGCAGTGGGTCCGCCGGCTCGGCGCAGCGCGCCATGGCCGCGAGCGCCTCCAGATTCAGGGCACGGTCGCCACGCTCGGTGGCCAGCATGGCGCGCAGCAGCTGCGCGTCGGCGCAGCCGATGGCGTCGCCGGCGTCACCGAACTGCTGCAGCGCATGCTGGGCCAGGATCTCGGCGCTGTCCAGTTCGGCGGCCAGCCAGCGCGCCTCGGCAAACACCAGCAGCAGGCGGGCACCCAGGCGCAAGGCATCGTCCCGCGGCAACGCTGTGCCGCTGCCCAAGCGCTGCTGGGCCGCCTCTGCCAGCGCCAGGGCACGCCGGCTGTCGCGCTGGCGGCTGTGCCAGGCCAGCGCCACCATGTCCGGCAGCTGCTGGCGGGCAGCGGCCGCCTGCAGCGCCGCGAAAGCGCGCTCGTCAAGCGCAAAGGCCAGGCCAGGCTGCGCGGCGGTCATGGCACTCATGGCGCAGCGCCCCCCACCGACGCGCCATTGCGCTTGAGCGCCTGCACCAACTGGGCCAGGCTGTCCACCGCAGCGCCAAGCCCGGCCAGCTCCTGCGCGATGTCCGTACCACCGAGCAAGCGATGGCTCGATGCCCGTCCCGCACCGTTGGGCAGCAGGCGTGGGAGTTCGTCAAAGAGCTGATCCACCGCGCTGCCCAGGCTGCGCCCGGCGCCGCGGATCGCCGCGACCGGTGCGTCGACCTGCTGGGCCACATGGCTGATCATCTGCCCGAGCACGGCAAGCCGCTCGCGCTGCGCCAGCTCGGCCTGCGCCTGCTGCAAATGGGCCAGCACATCGGCATTCGCGAGTGCGATCGCGGCATAGGCGCACAGGCTGCGGAAGATCGAACGCTCGCGCTCACCATAGGCATGGGCCGCAAAGGCCTGGATGCTCAGCACGCCGAGCAGGCGGTCGCCATCCAGCAGGGGTGCGTACAGCTTGCTGCGGGTGTGCCGCGTGCCGGGAATGACAAAGCGATCGTCGGCATCGTCTTCGATCACGATTTCCTCGCGCGTGCGCGCGCAACGCGGCACGCGGCGGTCGGGGTCGTCGACGGCGCAGCGCACCTCGCCAAGGCTGTGCCCGTCCGCAACGCCGTAGACCAGGCGCAGGCTAAGACCATCGGCGTCCGGCCTGAACACCAACAGGCTGGCCATGTCGAGCATTTCGCCCACCCCTCGGCAGAGGGCGGCACAGACGGCCTCGGTCTCGAGATTGCTGGTAAGTTCCCGACCGATGCGGCCCAGTTGCTCCAGCGTGGTCTGCGCCTGCACCAGCAGCTGGTTGCGCTCGTTGTGAGACTGCGCAAGCTCGGCTTGCCGCAGACTCTCGACGCGGGCACGCTCGGTTTCCTGGCTGACTTCCATCGCGATCACGCGGTTGGTCGCCTCGCGCCCATGCAATTGCTCGTAGGCGCGGCTGGCGCGCTGCGCGTGCCGGCAAGCCTGGGCGGCATCACCGTGCGCCGCATATTCGCGCGCCAGCGCCTCATGCAAGGCGCCTGGCGTCGCATAGCCCTCGATGCTGTCCGCCAGCGCCAGGGCGCGACACAGGCAGGCCAGTGCCTGGCCATCGCGCGCTGTCGCCTCGCCGGCCGAGGCCGCGGCCTTGGCCACATGGATCTCGGCCAGCAACATCAGCGCGCCGATCTGGTCCGCCTTGGCCTTGCAGGCCAGCAAGGCCTTGCCGCCCACCTGCAGCGCCAGGTCCAGTTCGCCCTGGGCCCGCAGGGCGCGGGCCTGACCCAGCCAGGCATCGCCCTGCAGATCAGGGTTGTCGAGCGCACGAGCCTGGCGTTCCAGGTGTTGATAACAGTCCAGCGCCTCGGCCACCCTGCCGCTGTCCAGTTCCAGGCTGCCGAGGTGCTTCAGTGCCAGCGCCAGGGAGCGGGCCGCCGGCGCGATCTTGAGGAGCGCCAGCGCTTCGTTGAGCATCTCGCGGGCCTGCGCCTGCCGCTGCAGATCGCGCATCACCGACGCGGCCTGCACCAAGGCAAGCGCCAGCGTACTGGGCCAGCGGCAGCGACGCGCCAGCTCCAGCCCGCGCTGCAGCCACTCCGCAGCGGCGGGCAGGTCATTGAGGCGCATGAAGCCGACGCCAGCATTGCTGGCCTGGGCCACGGCACGCCGCAACTGCCCCGATGCCAGCGACAGCTCGTAGCCGCGCGCGAAGTGCCGGATCGAATCAGCATAGGCGCTGGACATGCCCGCCAACAAGCCCAGAGCGTCTTCAACCGAAGCGGCCTCGGCCGGCGCCAGCGTCTCATCTGCGCGCCGTGTTCGGGCTTCCCAGCGCTGGCGCGCGGCCTCGGGGCTGCGAAAGCACATGGCATAGACCAGGCCGGCCTCGGCAATGCCCTGGCGCGTCGCATCGGCCGAACCGAGCGCCTGCAACATCTGCTCATAGGCGAGGCAGACCTGGTCGCTGCTGACGCCACTGAGCGCCGCGATGGTCGCGCGCAGCGCATGCGCATCGGCGCAGGCCAACGGCTCGGCCAAGGGAGCAGCCTGGCGCAACACCTGCTGCAAGAGGGCTTCAGCGCCAGCCAGATCGGTGCGCAATATGGCCAGCTCGGCCAGCGTCAGCTGCAGTCGCAGCACCAGCCGCTGCTGCTCACTAGCCGCCAGCCCGGAGTGGGGCAATTGCGCTTGCGCCTCGGCCACAAGCCGCTGCGCGCGCTGCGGCTCGCGCTGACGCAGCTGCCACGCCAGCGCCACGCTCAGGCGCAGGCGCTCGGCGGCCGGGCCGCACGCGGCCGACTCGACCCACTGCGCCTCGAGCGCGGCCAGACTCTCCTGGCTGGCCGAAAACTCCAGCATCGCCATGCCTCTCCCTTGCCGACGCGGCCGCCCCACAGGACGGGGGCGCGACGCCCGCCCATGCTAGCAAGTTCGTGGCGCGCGCCGCCAGGGAAATGCCCGGCTCAATCGGCCTTCAGCAGGGCGGCGATCTGATGGCCGAGCTCGGGCTTGTCCTTGAAGGGGCTGCTGGGATTGCGCAGCTGCATCACATCTTCGAGCCGGGTCTGCACGCCCGACAACAGCTTCGGATGGCTGAATACATAGAAGCGCGCAGCGTCGGCAGCCTCGAACACCAGCGCCGCCACCTCGGCCGCGCTGACCTTGCCGGACGCAACCGCCTTCTCGCTCATGGCCTGCGAGACCAGCTGGCTCTTGGTGGGTCTGGCCGGGGCCAGATCGCCCGGCCGGTTGCGGTGGCTCTGCGAGATGCCGGTGGGCACGAAGAAGGGGCACAGCAAGGAGCAATGAACCTGCTCGGTGACCAGGGCCAGGTCTTGATAGAGCGTCTCGCTCAGGGCGACCACCGCATGCTTGGAGACGTTGTAGACGCCCATATTGGGCGCATTCACCATGCCGGCCATCGAGGCGGTGTTGACGATATGACCCTCGTAGGCGGGGTCGGCCGAGGCGGCGGCCAGCATCATCGGCGTGAACAGGCGCACGCCATGCACCACGCCCATCAGGTTCACGCCCAGCACCCATTCCCAGTCCGCCAGGCTGTTCTCCCAGATCAGCCCGCCCGAGCCGACGCCGGCGTTGTTGAAGACGAAGTGCGGGGCGCCGAAGCGCTGCTGCACCGCCGCCGCCAGCGCCTCCATCTCCGCGGCCTTGCTCACGTCCACCCGCATCGCCAGTACTTCGTGGCCTTCGAATTCCGCCGCCGCGCGCTCCAGCGCGTCGGCCTGCACATCACACAACACCAGCTTCATGCCGCGCTGGGCGGCCAGGCGTGCCACCTCCAGGCCGAAGCCCGAACCCGCGCCGGTGATCACAGCGGTCTTGCCTTGGTAGCTCTTCATGGACCGTCCTCCTGGCGCATATCGATGTGGGGGATGCCGTCTTCCTCGTACACCTGGGAGACGGGCGCGAAGCCCAGGCTGGTGTAGAAATCCTGCAGATAGGCCTGGGCCTGCAGGCCGACCGCCCGGCCCGGCCAGAGACGTTCGCAGGTGGCCAGGGCCTCAAGCATGAGCGCGCGGCCCTGGCCGGCGCCGCGTGCGGCAGCTGCTGTGACCACGCGGCCGATCTTGGGCCCCTCTTCTGCTTCGAGAAGCCTCGCATAGGCCAGCAGGCTGCCGTCCTCCGCGCGCCCCAGCAGATGCCAGGCGTCCAGGTCCTTGCCATCCGGATCGAGATAGACGCAGCGCTGCTCCACCACGAAGACCTCGGCACGCAGGCGCAGCACCGCGTAGAGGGTGGGCGCATCCAGCTCGTCCAGGCGAGCACATTGCCAGCTCAGCATCAGACCAGCTTGACGATTTGCTTGCCGAAGTTCCTGCCCTTGAGCAGGCCCAGGAAGGCCTCGGGCGCGGCGGCCAGCCCCAGGGCCACGCTCTCGCGGTACTTGAGCTTGCCGCTGGCCACCAGGGTGCCCAGTTCCTTGAGCGCCTCGGGCCAGACCTCCATATGCTCGGAGACGATGAAGCCCTCGACCTTCATGCGGTTGCTGAGGATCAGCTGCGGGTATTGCAAGGGGATGGGCGTGCCGTTGTAGCCCGAGATCATGCCGCACATGGCCACGCGGCTGAAGGCATTGGCGCGCAGCAGCACCGCGTCCAGCAACATGCCACCGACATTCTCGAAGTAGCCGTCCACACCGTTCGGGCAGGCCTCTTTGAGCGCGGCCGAGAGCGACTTCAAATCCTGATGCTGCTTGTAGTCAATGCAGGCGTCGAAGCCCAGTTCCTCCACCACATAGCGGCATTTGTCGGCACCGCCGGCAATGCCCACCGCGCGTGCACCGCGCAGCTTGGCGAGCTGCCCCACCGCACTGCCCACCGCACCACTGGCGGCGCTGACCACGACGGTCTCGCCCGGCTCGGGCTTGATGATCTTGACCAGGCCGTACCAGGCGGTGACGCCCGGCATGCCCACCGCGCCGAGATAGGCCGAGAGCGGGATATGGCTGGTGTCGACCTTTTGCAGCACGCCACGCTGACCGGCGTCGACCAGCTGGTACTCCTGCCAGCCGCCCATGCCCACCACCTGGTCGCCCGGCTTGAAGCTCGGGTTGCGCGACTCCACCACCTCGCCCGCCGTGCCGCCCAGCATCACCTCGCCCAGCGGCTGCGGCTGGGCATAGCTCTTGGCGTCGTTCATGCGGCCGCGCATATAGGGGTCCAGGCTCAGGTAATGGTTGCGCACCAGTACCTGGCCCTCGGCGAGCGCCGGCACGGCGGCCTCGACCAGCTTGAAGTTCTCGGCCGTGGGCTCGCCCTGCGGGCGCGAGGCCAAAAGAATCTGATGGTTGATACGGCTCATGGGCTGACGCTCCTGCTGACGAAACACGATGCTGCGATTGAATCATGCGTCCCGGGTCGGCAAAGTCCCATGGGCGACAAAAAAGCACGACCGTTCGCAAGCCAGCCATTTCGGCAGCCACAGCTCGCCCGCACACAAAACCGGAATCAGGCGCGACAAACCGGCGCAGTTTCAGCAAACTACACCCTCAACATGACGGTCGAATACGCGCGGGACCGGGCCCCAGGCCTGGCTGCGCACAAAACAAGGAGCTCAGGCAATGCAACTCTCCGACTACAAAATCTCCGTCAAACTGATCACGGCCTTTCTGATCGTGGCCCTGATCGGCGCGGCGACGGGTATCTTCGCCGTGTACAACATGAAGCGCATCAACGATGCGGACACCCGCTTGTACGAGCATGAGCTGGTGGGGCTATCCCTGATCAAGGAGGCCAACGTCGAGCGTCTCAAGGCCGTCGTGGCGCTGCGCGACGCCTTGCTGGCCACCGATGCGGCGGAGCGTGAAGCCGCCTTGGCAAGATTGACCGAATCGAAGGCCAAGAGCGTGCAGTTGATAGCGAAGCGAGAGGCGCTGGGTGTCGATGATGCGAACCGCAAGGCACTGGACGCTTTTCGCCAAGATTGGGCGCGCTATGACGAGCTTTCCAACGAGGCCGCCAAGCGCGTCAAGATCGCCGACCTGACCACCTCCAACGACGCGCTCAAGTTCATCAAGGGGCAGCTCGTGCCGCAGGCCAACGCAGCGGGCAAGGCCATGACGGAGCTGGCGCAGCAAAAGGAAGTGCAGGCCAAGGGCGTGTCCGACAGCAACGACGAGCTCTATGCCTCCAGCCGCAACACGACCGTGGTGCTGATTCTGCTCGGCGTAGCCTGCGGCGCGGGCCTGGGCATTGCCATCAGCCGCAATGTCTCCGAGCCACTGGGCCGCGCATTGAGAGCTGCCCAGCAGATGAGCGAAGGCGATATGAGCCAGGCCATCGACGCCCGCGGCAAGGACGAAACCTCGCAGCTGCTGCTGGCGCTGGAGACCATGCGCCTGCGCCTGCGCGACATCGTCGCCACGGTGCGTGGCAATTCCGAGAGCGTGGCCACCGCCAGCGCTGAGATCGCGCAGGGCAATTCCGACCTGAGCCAGCGCACCGAAGAACAGGCCAGCGCGCTGGAGCAGACCGCCGCCACCATGGACGAACTGGGTTCGACGGTGCGCAACAATGCCGACAACGCCCAGCAAGCCAATCAGCTGGCGCTGGGTGCCTCCGAGGTCGCCTCGCGCGGCGGCGAGGTGGTGGCCCAGGTGGTACAGACCATGGGTGGCATCAACGAGAGTTCACGCAAGATCGCCGACATCATCTCCGTGATCGATGGCATCGCCTTCCAGACCAATATCCTGGCGCTGAACGCCGCGGTGGAAGCCGCGCGCGCCGGCGAGCAGGGCCGCGGCTTTGCGGTGGTGGCCTCCGAGGTGCGCAACCTGGCCCAGCGTAGCGCCGAGGCCGCCAAGGAGATCAAGACACTGATAGGCGCCAGCGTCGAGCGCGTCGAGCAGGGCAATGCCCAGGTGGCGCGCGCGGGCGAGACCATGGAAGAAGTGGTCACCGCGATCAGGCGCGTCACCGACATCGTCGGCGAGATCAGCTCGGCCAGTCGCGAGCAAAGCGCAGGTGTCTCTCAGGTGGGCGAGGCCATCACCCAGATGGACAAGGTCACGCAGCAGAATGCCGCCCTGGTGGAACAGGCTGCGGCCGCGGCCGAGAGCCTGAGGCAGCAGGCTCAGGAACTGGTATCGGTGGTGGCAGTGTTCAAGCTGGACGCCTCGGCGCGCTGAGCCGCGCGCGGCGCCTCCAGCGGCAGGCGCACGCTGAAGCTGGCCCCACGCCCCGGCTCGCTGCTGGCGTTGAGCTCCCCACCCAGCAACCCGACCACCAGGTTGTAGCAAATCGCCAGGCCCAGGCCGCTGCTGCCCTGCCCGAATCTTGTGGTGTAGAAGGGATCGAACACGCGGGCCAGCACCTCGGGCGTCATGCCGCGGCCGTCGTCGCTATAGCGCAGCAGGCAATGGGCGCCGTCACGCTGGATGCTGATGGCGATGCGGCCACTGCCCTCGGCGCCAAAGCCGTGCAGCTGCGAGTTGGCAATCAGCTCGTCTAGCAGCTGGGCGATCGGGCTGGGATAGCTATCCATGCGCACGCCCTCGACCAGGGCCAGTTCGATATGCACGTCGGGCCGCAGCACGCGCGTGCGCGCCTCGGCGACCGCCACGGTCACGGCCTCGCCCAGATCGAATCGGGTGCGCGTCCAGGCATGTTCGTCGATGGCGATTTCCTTGAAGCGCGCCACCACCTGCGCGGCGCGGTTGAGGCCGTCGGACAGGATCTCGATGGCGGCGGCGTTGCTGGACAGGAAGCTGTCCAGGTCGCGGCGCCGCATGCCCTCGCCGGCGCGCCAATGCGCCAGCATTTCCAGCGTCTCCTCGCGCAAGGTGCTGGCCATCAGCTGGCAATTGCCGATCGGCGTATTGAGCTCATGCGCCACCGCCGCCACCATGGGCATGAGCGCGGCCAGCTTCTGGCTGCGCAACAGGCGCTGCTGGGTGTCGCGCAGCTCGCCCATGGCATGCATCAGCGAGTCGCGGCTGTCGCGCAGATCCTGATGGCCCTCATAAAGCCGGCGATACATGCGCATGCGGTTGAGCAGCAGGTTGCTCTCCAGGGGCTTGTAGAGATAGTCCACCGCACCCAGGTCGTAGCCGCGCTGCACGAAGTCCTCGGCCTTGGAGTAGGCCGTCAGGAACACGATGGGAATCTGGCGCGTGCGCTCCACCGATTGCAGATGCCTTGCGGTCTCGAAGCCATCCATGCCTGGCATGTTCACATCCAGCAGGATCAGGTGGATGGGCCGCTGCATGGTGATCAGCAGCGCCTCCTCGCCCGAGCGTGCCTCGCACAGCTCGAACTCCGGCAGGCCGGCCAGCAGGGCACGGATGGCCAGCAGATTGGACTCGCGATCGTCCACCGCCAGCACCACAAAGCTCCGGTCCATCTCAGCCCCTCCCGCGACGATGAAATATCTGGCCGCCTGCCCGCAGCGGCTCGAAACCGGCCGCTCGCGCTTGCAGACTCATGCCGTCCTGCGGCCCCAGCACCAGCAGCCCATCGGCATGCAGGGATTGGGCAAAGCGCTGCAGCACCTGGGCCTGCAGCGCCGCACTGAAGTAAATCAGCACATTGCGGCACACGATCAACTGGAACTCGTTGAATATACCTTCGTCCACCAGCGAATGCCGGTAGAACAACACCTGCTGCTGCAGGCTGGGCGCAACGCGCCCGAGCCGACCGCGCGTGCTCAGGTAGCGCGACAAATCGGCCTGGCCGCCGCTGGCGCTGTAAGCGGCACGCGCGGCCTCCACAGCCTGTGCCGGATACAAGCCACTGCGGGCCATCTCCAGCGCGTCGGGGTTGAGGTCGGTGGCAAACAGGTGGCTGCGCTCGGCCAAACCCGCCTCGGCCAGCATGACCGCCAGCGAATAGGCCTCCTCGCCGGTCGAGCAGCCGGCGCACCACAGCTTGATGACCGAGAAACTCTGCAGATAGGGCAGCGCCTGCTCGCGCAGTTCGCGCAGCTGCTCGGGATGGCGAAAGAAGCTGGTCACGCCCACCGGCAACTCGGCGTTGAAGCGCTCCAGCACGGCCGGATCGCACAGCACGGCGAGCTGGAAGTCCAGGAAGCTCGGCAAGCCCAGCTGACTCATCAGCTGGCGCACGCGACGCTCAAGGCTGTCGCGCTGATAGTGGCGAAAGTCCTGGCCGCAATGGGCACGCAAGGCCTCCAGAAACAGGCCCAGCGGCGCCTCGGTCCAGGCATCGCCGGCCGCCGCCGCGGCCAGCACGCTCACCAGCGCCGGCAGGGGCAGCACCCGCTCCACATGCCCGGCGTCGCGCGCCGCATCGGGCATGACGCGGGCGTCGCCGCAATCGTCGCCGCTCTCGGCCAGCACCATGGCACCGGCCTGGCGCAGCGCCGCGCAGCCCTGCACGCCGTCCTGCCCATAGCCACATAGCAGGGCCGCCAGCACGCCAGCGCCATACTCGCCGGCCAGCGATTCGAACAGCACATCGATCGAGGGGCGCGCATATTGCACCGGCCGATCGCGCGTCAGATAGATCAGGCCATGGGCCACCTTCATGTGGTGGGCCGGTGGCGCCACATAGATGGTGCCCGCTTGCACCGGGCTCAGCTCGCGCGGCATCAGCACCGCATAGTCGGTGCGCACCTTGAGCAACTGGTCGAGCAGATTGGGCTGCTCGGGATGCACATGCTGGGCGATGAAGACCGTCAGGGCGCTGCTGGGCAGTTGCTCGACGATGCGCAGGATCTTGTCCAGGCTCTGCGCCGAGCCCGCCAGGGCCAGCACGCGAAAAGCCTGCTGGCGCCGTGGCGGCGGCGCGGCGGCGGCCTGGCGCACCGGCAGCCCCAAGCGCGCCAGGCGCTGGGCCAGGCGGCCATGGTAGGCCAGGATCTTGAGCGGCAGGCCGGCGTCCAGGCGCGCGCAGAGCTGCTCGATCAGGGCCGTGGGGAGCTGGTCGGCGTCGTAGCAGCGCAGCTCGCGCGGGCCCTCGCCCGGATCCGCCAGCCAGGCCCGCAGGCGCTCGACATCCGCCTCGGCCAGCTCATGCCCCAGCAGCGCGGCGACCTGTCCACCGGCCTGGAAGTGCAGGCTCACGGCGCCAGCCCCGTGCGGCCCTGGCACCAACGCTGCGCGGCCGCGATCAAGACCTCATAGTCCACCGGCTTGGAGAGGAAATCGTCCGCGCCCGCGGCCAGCATGCGTGCACGGTCGGCCGGCAGGGCCTTGGCCGAGAGCACCACCACCGGCAGCTGCGCCCAACGCGGCTGGGCACGGATCGCGGCCAGGGCCTGGTAGCCATCCATCTCCGGCATCATGATGTCCATCAGCACCAGATCCACCTCCTGCTCCTGCAGAAAGTCCAGCGCCTTGCGCCCGTTCACCGCGGTGCTGACACGCGCGCCATGCTTCTCCAGCGCCGCGATGATGACGAAGAGATTGCGCGGATCGTCGTCGGCCACCAGGATGCGCCGGCCCGCCAGGCTGGCGCTGCCGGCGCCGCTGCCCGCTGGGCTGCGCGGGCTCGCGGGCACCTGGCTGAGGAAGCGCTCGATGTTGTGCAGCAGGCGCTGGTAGGCCTGCCCCGACTTGACGATCAGGCTGTCGGAGAAGGCACGCAGGCGCAGCTCGGCCTCGCTGTCCAGCGCCGCGTCGGTGTAGAACAGCAGGGCCGCCTGTGGCTGCGCCTGCTTGACGGCGCTGCACAGGGCCAGGTTTTCGTCCAGCGTGCGCCCGGCCAGGTCCAGCAGCACCAGGCTGAAACGCTGTTGCTGCAACAAGGGCAGCACCGCCTCGCCGCGTGCCAGCGCCAGCAGCCGGCCGCTCCCCTTGGGCAGCAGCGCCTGCAATTCCTCGCGCCGCAGGCTCTCGCCCTCCAGCAGCAACAGGCAGGCTTCGCCGTGCGCGCCCACATGCGCACCCACATGCGCGCCCACCTCGTCCAGCAAGGCCGCCTGGGCGGCCAGCAAGCTCTCGTCGGTGACCGGCTTTTGCAGATAACCGATGGCGCCGCCCTCGCCCAGCAAGCTGGCGTCGCGGTCGCGCGCCGAGACGATGTGCACCGGGATATCCTTCAGCTGGGCATCCGTCTTGAGCAGGTGCAGCAGCTCCCCGCCGTCCATATCGGGCAGACCCAGGTCCAGCAGGATGCCGCGCGGCTGGTAGCGGCGCGCCAGGCTCAGGCCTTGCGCGCCATCGGCCGCCACCAGCGTCTTGTAGCCCTTGCGGCGATTCAGGCTCATCAGCGCGCGCCCCAGCACCGGGTCGTCGTCGATCAGCAGGATGCTGCGGTCGTCCGGCGCCAGGTTGTCGCGGTCGTCGCGCCAGCCTGGCTCGGCGGGCGCGGGCGCCGAGCCCACCAGGGCGGGATCGGCGGGCGCGCTGGCCTCGGCGGGCAGCGCCAGTTCCGGCAGGCACAGCACGAAGCTGCTGCCCTGCCCGACCACGCTGCTGAGCTCGATGCGACCGCCCAGCAGCTGTGCCAGGCGCTGGCTGATGGTCAGGCCCAGGCCGGTGCCACCGAACTCGCGCGAGGTGGAGCCATCTGCCTGTGCAAAGGCCTCGAAGATCAGGCTTTGCTTGTCGGCCGGGATGCCGATGCCGGTGTCCCGTACCGCCAGGCGCAGCGGCAAATCCTGGCCGGGCTCGCGCCACAACTCCAGGTCCACGCGCCCCTGGCGGCAGAACTTGAAGGCATTGCTGAGCAGATTGCGCAGGATCTGGCCCAGCTTCTGCGGGTCGCTGACGAACGGGCCGGCCACGGCGTCGCGCACCGCGAAGCTGATGCCGCGGTCCTGCGCCAGCGGCTCGAACAGCTCGCTCAGCTCACCCAGGAGGTCTGCGCTGGCGATGGACTGCAGCTGCAGATCGAGCCGGCCGGCCTCGACCTTGGCCAGGTCCAGCACATCGTTGATCAGGCTCAGCAGCTCCTGCCCGGAGCGGTGTATCACCTGCACCCACTGGCGCGCCTGCTCGGCGTCGCGGGTCTGATCCTCCATGCTCAACATCTTGGACAGCAGGATGATGGAGTTCAGCGGCGTGCGCAGCTCATGCGACATATTGGCGAGGAACTCGGACTTGTAGCGGCTCGCCTGTTCCAGGTCGCGGGCACGCGCGTCGAGCTCGGCACGCGAGCGATCCAGCTCGCGGTTGCGTTGCTCCAGCCCGGCCTGCGCCGCCTGCAGCTGGCCATTGGACTGCATCAACTCCTCGGTCTGCTGCTGCAGCTGTTGCTGCTGCTCTTCCATCTGCGCGTTCGCCTGCTGCAGTTCCTCGGCCTGCTGCTGCAACTGCTGTTGCTGCTCTTCCATGCGCGCATTGCTCTCGCGCAGCAGCTCGCTTTGCTCACGCTGCTGGCGCTCGGCCGCCTCGGCGGCGGTCAGCATGGCACGCACGCGGGCGCGCTGCTGCGCCAGATACAGCGCCGCCGCCAGCATATGGCTGGCGCTGCCCAGATACTCCTGCTGCAGTTCGTCCAGCGCCTGCATGCTGGCCACTTCGAGCACGCCCAGCAGCTCGCGCTCGTGCAGCAAGGGTTGGCTGTAGGTGTAGCGCGGATTGGCACTGCTGGTGCCGGTGACGATGGGCGCGAGTTCCTGGCCGCCGACCTCCAACGCAATCGGCTTGCGCTCGCGCGCCACCTGGCCAATGGCGCCCTCGCCCAGCGCATAGCGCTCGCCCACGCGGCTGCGCTGCGTGTACATATAGCTGGCCAGCAGGTCCAGATACGTGCCCTGCTCGGCCAGCAGATAGACCACTCCGCGGCCCGCGGCCAGATAGCGCGCGATCAGGCTGAGGCCAAGCTCGGCCGCCTCCTGCTCGCTCATGTCGCGCGCCAGCGCCTCGGACAGCTGGGCGTAGCCGTCCTTGAGCCAGTTGCTGCGCGCCTCCTGGCTGCGCCCCTCGCGCAGCTGCTGCATCATGCGGTTGATGGCCAGGCCCAGGCGGTCATTTTCCGAGGCCAGCATCACCTCCTGGTCGAGCTTGCCCTGGCCAATGGCGTCGGCGCGCTCGGCCAGATGCCGCATCGTGTGCACCAGCGACTGCATGCGCGCCATCACGCTGTGTTCGTCGCCGGGGCGCAACCGCAAGCGCACGTCCACATCGCCCGCGGCCAGGCGCCCGGCCACGCGCATCGCCTCGGCGGGCTCGCCGCCGAGCAGGCGCAGCAGATCGCGCAATATGAAGTAGTTGATCAGGCCGATCATGGCCAGCACCAGCACGCCCAGGCCGATCTGCATGCCCACCGCCGCCTGCTTGATGCGCAGCGCCTCCGCCATGCTCTGCTTGCCCAGCGTCACGTTGTAGGTGATGTGTTCGTCCACCACATTGGCGAACTGGCGCGACACCGCGTTGTTGCCCAACAGGATCTCGCGCGCCGCCGCAAAGCCCGCCTCGCCACGGCGCGACTGCGCCAGCATGGGCTCCAGCGAGGGCTGGTAGCGCAGCCACAGCGCGCGCTCCTGTTGCAGCAGGTCGCCATCCCGGGCATCGACGATGCAGGCCTGGCCCAGGCAGCCGTCCTGGGAATAGGCACGCAAATGCTGCTCCACCAGCTCGCGATAGCGCGTGATCTCGCCCTCGATCTCCTGCATGGGCGCCGCCTCGAATGTCATCACATGGCGGGCCACCGCATGGCGCAAGAGCAGGAAGTCGCGCCGCAACTGATCCAGCAGCACGATGCTGGGCAGGTTGTTGCTGGCGACGATGCTGCTGCTGTCGTAGATGCGCTCACTTTCGCGGTAGGCCAGCGATATCAGCAGCGTCACGGCCAGCAGCACCGCCAGGGCGGCCAGGATCAGCTTGCGCTGTACGGTGAGTTGCATGCGGCGGCCTCCGTAGCGTGGGCTGGCAGAGTTGACCATAGGCGGCAGGCCGGCGGCAAGCCTGCCACCGGCTGTCGCCCGGCCACCACGCTCAGCCCTGGCGAAGCGTCTTCACGCTGCGCCCCCGCCCCGGCAGCGCCTTCAGGTATTTGAAGGTGGCGGTGGCATGGGCGCAGAGCTTGCCGTCCTCGCCCAGCACCGAGCCCTCGCAGAAGGCCATGGTGGTGGAGCGGTGCAAGAGCTTGCCGATGGCGCGCAGCTCGCCCTCGCCGGGGCGCATGAAGCTGGTCTTCATTTCGATCGTCACCACGCCCGGACCGAAGCCGGGCTGCTCACGGTGGATGCTGCGCGCCGCATGGGCCATGGCCACGTCCAGCAGTGTCATCAGCACGCCGCCATGCGCCACCTCCCAGGAGTTGAGGTGGCCCTCCTGCAAGTCCACGCGCAACTCGGCCACGCCATCGCCCATGCTGTGCAGCTCGAAGCCGAGCCGCTCGACAAAGGGGATGTGGACGGGGAAGGACAGCTTGGTCTTGCTCGACATCGATCTCAGGCTCCGTGAATGGCGGAGACGCCGCCATCCACGGCCAGTATCTGCCCGGTGATGTGCTTGCCCGCCCTGGAGGCGAACAGCAGGGCGGCGCCCTTCAGGTCCTCATCATCGCCGATGCGATTGAGCGGCGCCTTGGCCGCCATGTTCTCCTCGCCCAGCGCGGCCAGCAGGCCCTTGGTCATCTTGCTGGGGAAGAAGCCCGGTGCCAGCGCGTTCACGGTGATGCCGTATTGGCCCCATTCACCCGCCAGCGCACGCGTGAAGTTCACCGCCGCGCCCTTGCTGGTGTTGTAGGCAATCGTCTTCATGGCCGGCGTGTTGCCGGCCAGGCCGGCGATCGAGGCCACATTGATGATGCGGCCATAACGGCGCGGGATCATGCTCTGGCGCGCCGCTTCCTGGCTCATCACGAACAGGCTGCGGATGTTCAGGTTCATGACCTTGTCCCAGGCCTCGAGCGGATGCTCCTCGGCCGGCGCGCCCCAGGTGGCGCCGGCGTTGTTCACCAGGATGTCGATCTTCCCCAGGCGCTCCATGGTCTGCGTGACCACGCCGCGCGCCTGCGCCTCGTCGGCGGCGTCGGCGGCGATCCAGCGCGCATCGATGCCGCGCGCCTGCAAATGCGCCACCGCCTCCTCCAGGTCGCCGGCCTTGCGCGAGCTCAGCATGATCTTGGCGCCAGCCTCGCCCAGCGCCTCCGCTATCTGCAGGCCCAGGCCGCGCGAGCCGCCGGTCACCAGGGCCACCTGGCCGCTGAGGTCGAACAAATCCTGTACCTTGCTATTGCTCATCGCTAATCCCCACTCAAAACCATTGATCCTGCATCTCGCGCGCCAGCGGTTCGCGGCTGGCCGCCACCGCCAGCCAGGCGTCTATCTTGGGCAGCTCGTAGACATAGAAGTAGCGTTGCGCGGCCTGCTTGCCGCGCGCGAAATCGCTCTCGCCAGGGGCCGCCAGCACCACATCCAGCCACAGCCAGGCCAGCACCAGATGGCCGAAGGCCTGCATATAGGGCGTGGCATTGGCCAGCGCCTCTTCGGGCACGCCGCTGGACCAGGCCGATTTGGTGGCCTGGCCGACCCGGGCCAGCGCCGCGGCCAGCTCATTGGCATGGCTGGCAAGACCTGGCACCGCGAGCGCCGCCTGCACCGTCTGGTTGATACGGCCGGCCAGGGCCATCAGCGCGGCGCCGCCATTCATCACCACCTTGCGGCCCAGCAGGTCCAGCGCCTGAATGCCATGCGTGCCCTCGTGGATCATGTTGAGGCGGTTGTCACGCCAGTACTGCTCGACCGGGAAGTCGCGCGTGTAGCCATAGCCGCCCAGCACCTGGATCGCCAGGCTGTTGGCCTCCAGGCACCATTCGCTGGGCCAGCTCTTGGCGATCGGGATCAGCACCTCCAGCAGCAGCTCAGCGGCCGCGGCCTGCTCGGGCGTGCCGGTATGCTGCTCGTCGACCAGGCGCGCGCAGAACAGCTCCAGCGCCAGCGCACCCTCGACATAGCTCTTCTGCGCCAGCAGCATCCGTTTCACATCGGCATGTTCGATGATGGGCCGCTGCGGCGCGGCCGCGTCCTTGCCGCCCTTGCCCATGGGCCGGCCCTGCGGGCGCTGGCGCGCGTAGGCAAGGCTGGCCTCGTAGCCGGCATAACCCAGCATGGCAGCACCCAGGCCCACGCTGATGCGCGCCTCGTTCATCATGTGGAACATGCACTTCAGGCCCTCGCCCGGCTGGCCAACCAGATAGCCGACGGCGCCCTCGTTTTTTTCACCGAAGTTCAGCAGGCAGTTGCTGGTGCCCCGATAACCCAGCTTGTGGTTCAGGCCGGCCAGCCGAATATCGTTGCGCTCGCCGGTCAGCTCGGCCCTGGTGTTGACCAGATGCTTGGGGCAGATGAACAGCGAGATGCCGCGCGTGCCGGGGATGGTCTTGCCATCCGCCCCCGGTATCTTGGCCAGCACCAGATGGATGATGTTCTCGCTGATCTCATGCTCGCCGGCCGAGATCCACATCTTGTGGCCCTTGAGGCGGTAGCGCGGGCCCAGCGGGTCGGTCTCGTCCTCCAACACCGCACGGGTGGCCACATCGCTGAGGCTGGAGCCCGCCTGCGGCTCGCTCAGGCACATGGTGCCGAACCAGCGCCCGGCAAACTCGTTTCTGGCAAACACCTCGCGCTGCATGGGCGTGCCATGCGCCATCAGCAGATTGGCATTGCCGTTGGTGAGCATCACATAGCCGCCCATCGCGACATTGGCCTTGCTGAAAAATGCATTGGCGGCCATCTCGATCACGCAGGGCAGCTGCATGCCGCCAAGCTCATAGTCCTGCGCCGCCGCCAGCATGCCGGATGCCACATAGGCGGCCAGCGCCGCATGAGTGGACTCGGGCAGGTGCACGCGCTCGCCGTCGAAGCGGGGTTCCTGCGTGTCGGCCTCGCGGTTGAAGGGCGCGAACTTCTCGCGCGCGATTCGCTCGCAGGTATCCAGCACCGCGGCAAAGGTCTCGGCGCTGTGCTCGGCGAAGCGTTCGCGCCGGGTCAGCTCGCTGACCTTGAGCCAGTCATGCAAGAGGAAATCCAGGGTCTGGCGCAAGGCGTTCTCCTCGAAGCTAGATCTTCACGACGGCCATGGTGGCCGAGAGCCGCGCCACCAGCTGCGACGCGCCGTCGGCATCGCAGAACACATCGGCTTCGGTGAAGATGAGCTGGCGGCCGGGCTTGATGACGCGCGCCTCGCAGCGCAAGACCTGACCCTTGGCGCCGCGCAGCAGGCTCAGCTTGAGTTCAGCGGTCAGCGCCATATGGCCTTCGGGCACCAGGGTCTGCGCGGCCCCGCCGGCGCTGTGATCGGCCAGGGTGGTGATCACGCCGGCATGCACGACGCCGCTGTGCTGCAAATGGCGCGGCTCGATCAGCAGCCGGCTGCGGCACAGGCCGTCGCCTATTTCCAGCAACTCGGCACCCAGGTCGGCCACAAAGGGCGCGGCGCGGAAGACGCTCTGATATTGGGCCAGGCGCGGGTCGCTCATGGCATCAGCCCAGTTTGACGATGGTGCCCTGCGCCAGTGCGCAGAGTTTTTCTTCGCCGCCAGAGACGGCATAGACCTCGCAGCGGCACACCGCCTGGCTCTTGCTGACATGCACCGCCTCGGCGCGCGCGATCAGGCGCTCGCCCAGGCCGGGCCGCAGATAGTTGATCTTGAACTCCGAGGTCACTACCGGCACCTGCAGGGCCGTGCCGCCGGCATAGGTCAGCGCGTTGTCGGCCAGATAGCTGAGCACACCGCCGTGGGCAAAGCCGTTCTGCTGCTTGAGCTTGTCGGTCAGAGGCAGCTGCAGCTCGGCCTTGCCGGGCTCCAGCGCCGTCAGCTCCGCACCCAGCAGCTGGCTGAAGGCCTGCTGGGCCAGCACCTCGCGGCCCATGGCCAGGAAGGCTTCGGGGCTCATGCTCACAACACCTCGAACACACCGGCGGCACCCATGCCGCCACCGATGCACATGGTCACACAAACCCGCTTGGCGCCGCGGCGCTTGCCCTCGATGAGGGCATGGCCGGTGAGGCGCTGGCCCGACACGCCATAGGGATGGCCCACCGCGATGGCGCCGCCGTTGACGTTCAGGCGCTCCATCGGAATCCCCAGCGTGTCGGCGCAATACAGCACCTGCACCGCAAAGGCCTCGTTGAGTTCCCAGAGGTCGATATCGGCCACCGTCAGGCCCAGCTTCTTCAAGACCTTGGGCACCGCGAACACCGGACCTATGCCCATTTCGTCGGGCTCGCAGCCGGCCACCGCGAAGCCCAGGAAGCGGCCCAGGGGCTTGAGACCATGCTGCTCGGCGTATTGCTCGCTCACCACCACGCAGGCGCCAGCGCCGTCGGAGAACTGGCTGGCATTGCCGGCCGAGATCAGGCCGCCGGGCAGGGCCGAGCGCAGGCCATGGATGGCCTCGAAGGTGGTGCCCTCGCGCAGGCCCTCGTCGGCGCTGACGGTCACTTGCCTGGTCGTCAGGCCCATGGTCTTGTCGGCCACACCGGCGGTGACGGTGATGGGGGCGATCTCGTCATTGAACTTGCCCGCCGCCTGGGCCGCGCAGGCGCGCTGCTGGCTCTGCGCGCCGTAATGGTCCATGCGCTCGCGGGAGATGCCGTAGCGCTCGGCCACCTTCTCGGCGGTCTGCAGCATGCTCCAGTAGATCTCGGGCTTGTTCTTGGCGAGCCAGCTCTCGGCGATCATGTGGCGATTCGCCTCGTTCTGCACGCAGGAGATGCTCTCCACGCCGCCGGCCACATAGACATCGCCCTCGCCCGCCATGATGCGCTGCGAAGCCATTGCGATGGTCTGCAGGCCGCTGGAGCAGAAGCGGTTGATGGTGACGCCGCTGACCGTGATGGGCAGGCCGGCGCGCAGCGCGATCTGGCGCGCGATATTGCTGCCGGTGGCGCCCTCGGGGGTGGCGCAGCCCATCAGCACGTCCTCGATGTGCGCGGCCTCGATGCCGGCGCGCTCGACGGCGGCCTGCACCGCATGGCCGCCCAGGGTGGCGCCATGCGTCATATTGAAGGCGCCCTTCCAGCTCTTGGCCAGGGGGGTGCGGGCGGTGGAAACAATGACGGCCTTGCTCATGCTGCTAGCTCCTTGAATGCGGGGATGCTGGTGGTCACTTGGCGGCTTCGCTCACCAGGCGGTGATAGAAGCGGATCATTTCGGCCAGGTTGGCGCTGGCCATGCGTTCGTTCGTGCCGTGAAAGCGGCTCAGATCCTCGGGCTTGGCGCGCACCGGCGAGAACCTGAAGATGTGATCGGAGATGGCGGCGAAGTGGCGCGAATCGGTGGCGCCGGTCATCAAGCCTGGCGCCACCAAGGTGCCCGGGAAGACCTCGCGCAGTGTGGTGGCCACGCGTTGGTAGGCCGCGCTGTCGGTGGGCGAGACGGGCGAGGGCTCGGACGAACCCGGCAGGGTGCTGAGTTCGAATTTGTCGGCGCCCTGCCGCGGCAGGCTGGCCTTCACATGGGCCAGCAGCTGGGCCTGGGTATCGCCTGGCAGCAGGCGGAAGTTCACCGTGGCCTGGGCCTCGCCGGGCAGCACATTGTCCTTGTTGCCGGCGTGCACGATGGTCAGCGCGGTGGTGGTGCGCATCAAGGCATTGGTGGCCGCACCCTGCTCCAGCTGCCTGGCCACCAGCGGCCCGAACAGCCAGAGATTGGACAGAGCCACGCGGCCGAAGCCCTGCATCTCGGGTGCGATCACGTCGAACATCTCGCGCGCGATGCCGCGCACGCCGCCGGGTAGCTGATCGTCGTCCAGGCGCTTGAGCGCGGCGCTCATCATCGCGATCGCGCTCTCTCCCTTGGGCGGCGGCAGACTGGAATGCCCAGGCGTGGCCGGCACCTTCAGCTGCACCGACAGATAGCCCTTCTCGGCAATGCCGATCAGCGCCGCCGGCTTGTCCAGGCCCTTCAGAATGCCCTCGGTGATCAGCAGGCCCTCGTCGATGACGAAGTCCAGCCTCACGCCGCGCTGCTGCAGCAGCCTGGCGATCTCGGCCGCACCATGCAGGCCGCCCACTTCCTCGTCGGCGCCGAAGGCCAGATAGATGGTGCGGCGCGGTCTGAAGCCGCTGGCGGCCAGCATCTCCACGGCCTCCATCTGCGCGATCAGATTGCTCTTGTTGTCCCAGGCGCCGCGGCCCCAGACAAAGCCGTCCTTCACCGTGCCGGCGAAGGGCTGCTCGCTCCACTTCGCCTCCGTGCCCGGCGCGATCGGCACCACGTCCTGGTGCGCCAGCATCAGCATGGGCGCGGCTTGGGGCTCGCTGCCCTGCCAGCGATACAGCAGGCTGTGGCCGCCGATCAGCTCGCGCTGCATCAGCGCATGGGCCTTGGGATAGTCGCGCTGCAGCTGCTCATGCAGGGCCAGGAACTGATCGCGGTTGAGCTCGGGCTGATCGTGCGAGGCGATGGTGCGCAGCCGTATCGCCGCGGCCAGGCGCTGGGCCGCGCCGGCCTCGTCCACCGCCAGCACCGGCAGCGGCGCCACGTCGATCTGGCGCGAGCCCTTGCGCCAGGTGTTGATGGCCAGGGCAGCCAGCAGCAACAGCAATGCGGCGAGCAGCGCCAGCAGGATTCGCTTGATGATGGGCATGCGGCTCACTCGTTAAAGCTCTTGCCCTGCTCGACCAGGCGCGCCAGCAGCGGCGCCGGCTGCCAGAACTTGGCGTCGTCCAGCGGGTTCCTGGCAAAGCGCTTCATCGCCTGCACGACGTTGAAGAGGCCCACCGTATCCGCATAGCACATCGGGCCGCCGCGCCAGAGCGGGAAGCCATAGCCGCTGAGGTAGACCATGTCCACATCCGAGGCACGCTGGGCAATGCCCTCCTCCAGCAGATGTGCGGCCTCGTTGACGAGGGCGAACACCAGGCGCTGCACGATTTCCTCGTCGCTGATGGCGCGCGGCGTGATGCTTAAGCGCGCGCGGTGCTTTTCAAGCATTTCCACCACCAGCGGCGAGGGGATGGCGTCGCGCTTGCCGGGCACATAGTCGTACCAGCCGGCCCCCGTCTTCTGGCCGTAGCGGCCCAGCTCGCAGAGGCGGTCGGCGCTGGCCGAGTAGCGCAGCTCGGGCTTCTCCTGGTAGCGGCGCTTGCGGATCGCCCAGCCGATGTCATTGCCGGCCAGATCGCCCATGCGGAAGGGGCCCATGGCGAAACCGAAAGCCTCGGCCGCCCGGTCCACCTGGGCCGGCGTGCAGCCCTCGTCCAAGAGGAAGCCGGCCTGGCGGCTGTACTGCTCGATCATGCGGTTGCCGATGAAGCCGTCGCACACACCCGAGACCACCGCGGTCTTTTTGATCTTCTTGGCCAGCGCCATCACCGTGGCCAGCACATCCTTGGCCGTGGCCGCGCCGCGCACCACTTCGAGCAGGCGCATCACATTCGCCGGGCTGAAGAAATGCAGGCCCACCACGTCCTGCGGGCGCTGGGTGAAGCCGGCGATTTTGTTGAGATCCAGCGTCGAGGTGTTGGAGGCCAGGATGGCGCCGGGCTTCATCACCGCGTCGAGCTGCCTGAACACCGCCTCCTTCACGCCCAGCTCCTCGAACACCGCCTCGATCACCAGATCGGCGTCGCCGATGTCGGCGTAGTTGAGCGTGGTGGTGAGCAGCGCCATGCGCGCCGCGTATTTGTCTTCCTTGAGCTTGCCCTTCTTCACCTGGGCCTCGTAGTTCTTGCGTATGGTGGCGACGCCGCGCTCCAGTGCCTCCGCTTTGGTTTCAAGAATCGTCACCGGGATGCCGGCGTTCAAAAAATTCATGCTGATGCCGCCGCCCATGGTGCCAGCGCCGATCACCGCCACCTTGGCGATGTTGCGCGTGGGCGTGCCCTCGGGCACGTCGGCGATCTTGCTGGCGGCGCGCTCGGCAAAAAAGGCATGACGCAGGGCCTTGGACTCGGGCGTCATCATCAGCGCCAGAAAGCCCTCGCGTTCGGCCTTCATGCCGTCCTCGAACTTCGTCATGTTCACCGCCGCGGCCACCGCCTCCAGGCAGCGCAGCGGCGCCGGGAAGTGTTTGCTCATCGCGCCGACGGTATTGCGGGCGAACTGGAAGAAGGCCTGGCTCTCGGGATGGCGCGCCTTCAGATCGCGCACCTTGGGCAGCGGACGCTTGTCCGCCACCTCGGCGGCCAAGGCCAGCGCGCCCTCCATCAGATCGCCCTCAATGACGCGGTCGAACAGCTTCTGGCCCGGCAGCTGCGCCAGCAGCTCGCTGTTGACCGGCTCGCCGCTGACGATCATGTTCAGCGCCGGCTCCACGCCCAGCGCGCGCGGCAGGCGTTGCGTGCCGCCGGCACCGGGCAGCAAGCCCAGCTTGACCTCGGGCAGCGCGATCTTGGCGCCCGGCGAGACCACGCGGTAATGGCAGCCCAGCGCCAACTCCAGGCCACCGCCCATGCAGACGCTGTGGATGGCCGCCACCACCGGCTTGCTGCAGTTCTCCACCAGGGCGATCAGGCTGTGCAGATTCGGCTCGGCCAGGGCCTTGGGGCTGCCGAACTCCTTGATGTCGGCGCCACCCGAGAAGGCCTTGCCGGCGCCGGTGATGACGATGGCCTTGATGGCCGCATCGTTCTCGGCCCGCTCCAGCCCTGCCGCCGCGGCCTTGCGCGTGGCATGGCCCAGGCCGTTGACGGGCGGGTTGTCCAGGGTGATCACGGCAACCGAGCCGCGGACTTCGTAGGTGGCAGTCATTGCAAAACCCTTTGTGAATCAAGCAGCAAAAAAGAACGATCGTTCGATTCTAGGCAGCGTTTTGTGGATTTGTTTGTCTCTGGCGTGACAGGCAGGCGCGAGCTTGATTAGAATCCGCCCCTGACGCGCCGTGACACCTTACGACGCCTCGCCGCCGATTTACCAACTACTTGCGGGCGGACTACAAATGCGGCTAAAGCGTTGCGGCTCCGAACAGCCCCGGGCCGGCAAACGCCGGTGACACCTGGGGCCTTCGGAGCTTTTTCATTCATGCACGGACTTGCCAGCTTTGACCGCCTGCTGACGCGCGCCCGCAGCGGCACCCCGACGGGCAGCGCAGCGCAGACCCGCCAACTGCTGAACCCGCAGGGCGACAGCGTCGCCGAACTACCCTTCCCCTGCAGCCCGCAAGCGATCCTGCGCGCCGCGCACCGCATTGCCGCCGACGACTGGCTGGGCGTGCTGGCCGACGACAGCCGCCAGCGCGGCCTGAACAATGGCTGGCGCCTCGCCCTGCTGCGCGCCGACCGCCATGGCCAGCCCCGCCTGCAGCGCGATGCCGGCCCCTTGTGGCTGAGCGCGCCGCTGACCGCGCGCGCCGGCCTGCGCCCGCAGCTGCTCAAGCAGCAGGCCCAGACCCTGGCCTTGCAGGCACTCTGGCAGGCGGGCTGGCGCCTGGCGCGCTGATGAGGCGCTGATGCTTCGGGCATGATGCACACCATGCCCGCCATCAAGACTCTTGTGCGTCAGGCCCTGCGCGCCGACATCCCGGCGATCTGGGAGCTGCGCTACGCCGTCACCGAGAACACCATCCCGCGCGGCATCATTGCCGACGAGGAGGTGCGCCAGGCCATCGAGGAGCGCGGCCGCGGATGGGTGATCGAGGAGATCGACGAATTTGGCCATCGCCTGCTGGCGTTTGGCATCGTGCACGCCGACGACGGCTGCCTATGGGCCCTGTTCGTGCATCCCAAGGCCCAGGGGCGCGGCCATGGCCGCCGCCTGCTGACCGAGATGTGCGACTGGTTGTGGGCGCGCGGCCTGCAGACCCTGTGGCTCAGCACCGGTGCCGGCACGCGCGCCGAGGCCCTCTACCGGCGCCTGGGCTGGCGTTGCACCGGCAACACCGCGAATGGCGACCTGCGCTTCGAACTGCAACGCGAGGCCCGTCATGACTAAGAAGAACCCGCTGCGTCACCTGCGCGCCAGCGACCTGCGCGCGGCGGCCCAGCTCGCCACCCAGGCCACCGCCGGCGTGGTGCGCATCGCCGAAGGCGTGCATCAATCGGTCTGGCAGACCCTGGGCGCACCGGGCGCAATGGGCGCACAGGGTGGTCGGGCTGCCGAGCAGGCGCGCGGCATCACCGGCCTGGTCTACCGCTGCGTGCAGGGTCTCAACGGTCTGGTGGGCAAGGGCCTGGACGGCGCGCTGCGCGCGCTGCAGCCGCTGTTCGAGCGCATCGACCGGTCCCGGCCCGACAGCCCCGAGCGCGCCGCCGTGCTGGCCGCGCTCAACGGCGTGATGGGCGACCAGCTGCGCGCCAGCGGCAATCCGCTCGCCCTCGAGATGACGCTGCGCTGCCAGGGTCAGGTCTTGACGATGGAAAACCTGCCCGCCGTGCTGGCGGCCGGGCCGGTGACGGCCAAGCCCCTGCTCTTCATCCACGGCCTGTGCATGAACGAGCTGCAATGGGGTGAACAGCATGCCCAGGCCCTGGCCGCGCTGGGCTACACGCCCATCTACCTGCGCTACAACACGGGACTGCACACCTCGCAGAACGGCCGCGAACTCGCCGCCCTGCTGGACCGGCTGCTGCGCGCCTGGCCGCAGCCGCTGCAGGCGCTGGACTGCGTGGTGCACAGCATGGGCGGCCTGGTACTGCGCAGCGCGCTGCAAATCGCGCAGGCGAGCGGCCTGCCCTGGGCCGCGCTGGTGCAGCGCATCGCCTTTCTCGGCACCCCCCACCATGGCGCGCCGCTGGAGCGCGCCGGCAACTGGGTCGACGTGCTGCTGGGCAGCACGCCCTGGTCGCGGCCGCTGGCCAGGCTGGGCCAGCTGCGCAGCGCCGGCATCACCGACCTGCGCTATGGCCATGTCCAGGATGCCGACTGGCAGGGCCGCGATCGCTTCCGACGCCAACCCGACCGGCGCCAGCACCTGCCCCTGCCCGCAGGCATTGCCTGCTACACCATCGCCGCCACCCTGGCGCCGCAGCGCGGCCTGCTGGCCGACCGCCTGCTGGGCGACGGCCTGGTGCCGCTGCGCAGCGCCCTGGGTCAGCACGACGAGGCGGCGCGCTGCCTGGACTTCGCGCCCACGCGCCAGCTCATCCTCTACCGCATGGGCCATATGCAGCTGCTCAACGCCCCCGCGGTAACAGGCCAATTGCGGGCCTGGTTTTCTTCCTAACGCCGGTCCTGCTGGCCACGCCGCGCGCGCAGCGGCCTGGTCGCGGCACGGGTGGGCGGCTCGCAGGCACGGCGATAGTCCTGCAAGGTCTTCTGCGCCCGGCCCAGCACGCTGTCGGGTGCATAGCCATGCGGCCCCATATTGCCGAACGGCAGGCCGCTGAGCAGCTCCATGCCCTCGCTGGCGAGCTCGGCGGTATAGATGTGGAAGCGCCCCTCGGCCACCGCCTGCACCAGGCGCGGCGCCAGCATCAGATGGCGGCAGTTGCGGCGCGGTATCAGCACGCCCTGCTGGCCATCCAGGCCCAGCAGCTCGCAGCTGCGGAAAAAGCCCTCGATCTTCTCGTTGATGCCGCCCACCGGCAGCATCTCGCCATGCTGGTTGAGCGCGCCGGTCACCGCAATGCCCTGGCGCAGCGGCAGGCGCGCCAGGCTGGAAAGCAGGGCATAGAACTCGGCGCAGGAGGCCGAGTCGCCCTCCACGCCGTTGTACTCCTGCTCGAACACCACCGCGGCGTTCAGCGCCAGCGGCGCGATATGCGCGAACAGCCCGGCCAGGTGGCTGTGCAGTATCAGCACGCCCTTGTCGTGAATGGGGCCCGACATCTCGACCTCGCGCTCGATGTTCAGCAAGCCCTCCTCGCCCGCATGGGTGGAGGCGGTGACGCGCACCGGAAAGCCGAACTGGTAGTCGCCCAAGTCCACCACCGTGAGGCCGTTGAGCTGGCCGACGCGCTCTCCCGCCACCGCCAGCAGGCGCTCGCCATCGGTGATCGATTCCTGCAGACGCTGCTCGGGGTAGTCGTGCCGGTGCTGGCGCGCCGCCAGCGCCGCCTGCACATCGTCGGCCTCCACCAAGGCCGCGCCGCGCGCGCAGGCCACCGCCGCGGCTTCCGCCAGCAGGCCGGCGCTGTGCGCGAAGATGGCGCTCTGGCGTGCCTGGTCCTCGGCCTCGCGGTGCGTCTGCTCGATCAGCGCCGCCACCGCCGGCGCGCTGAAATGCGGCAGGCCCAGCTTGCGGCAGCTGTGCGCCACGAACACGGCGGTGGCGCGCCGCACCTCGGGGGTGGCGGCAAAGCTCTCGGCGAAATCGACCTTGCAGCGCAAGCGCCGCGCCACCTCGGGGTCGCCCTCCTGCACCAGGTAGTAGTCCTCCACCGAGGCGATCAGCACCAGCTTGACGTCGACGTCCACCGGCTCGGGCTGCAGCGAGACCGCGCTGATCGGCGCCAGCGCCATGCCGGGCTCCTCGATCTGCAAACGCCCGCTGCGCAGGAAGCGGCGCAGCTTCTCCCACACCGCCTCGTCGCTGAGCAGGTCGCGCAGGTGCAGCATCAGAAAGCCGCCATGCGCCTTCAGCAGGCTGCCGGCGCGGATGCGTGAGAAGTCGGTCAGCAGCACATCGCGCTCGGCCTCGACCTCGATGCTGCCGAACAGCGAGCGAAACACCGGGTTGTCGTCGCTGATGACCGGCGCGCCGCTGCTGCCATGGTGGTCCACCACCAGGTTGACGCGCAGCCGCGCCAGCAGCTCGGCCAAGGCGGCGGCGCGGGCCTCGTCGGCTTCCTCGCTGGGCTGGAACAGTGCCAGGCTGTCCAGCACCTCCTGCTGCGCGCCCTCCAGATAAAGCCCCAGCTTGACGGCATCCTTGATCTGCTTGCGCAGGCGATTGCGGATCTGCTGCAGCGCATGGTCCAGCATGGGCTTGAGCAGCTGGCGCCGCAGCGCCGCCAGCTGCTCAAGCATCAGCAGTTCCTTGGCGCGGGTGAGCTCCAGAAAACGGCCGATCTGCCTGCGCAACTCTTCCTCGGCGGCATCGCAGGCGGCGCGCTGCGCCGGCGTCAGCGTCATCGCCTTGGCGGCGCTGAGCGGCTCGCCCGCCTCGTCGCGCTGGGTGAACACCATGCGGCCCTGATCGCGCATAAGCCCGAAGTTGCGCGCCTCCGCATAGGCCGTTAGCTCGGCATAGGCGGCCGACTCCTCGGCCTTGTATGCGCTCTCCAGGCGCTCGCAGCCGGCGCGCACATCGGCGTCCATCAGACGCTTGGGAATCTCGCTCTGCAGGGTCTTGGCGAAGTCGGCCATCAGCTGGCGCAGCAAGCGCCCCTCGCCGGCCGGCAGGCGCAGGGCGAGCGGATGCTCGGGCTGCTCGAAGTTGTGCAGATAGCAGAGGTCGGGCGGCACCGGGCGCAGCAAGGCCTCCTGCTTCATCATCTCCAGCAGCAGCGAGCTGCGGCCGCTGCCCACCTCGCCCAGCACAAACAGGTGGTAGTCGGGCTGCTGCATGCGCAGGCCGAAGCGCGCCGCCTGTTCGGCGCGCTCCTGGCCTATCCAGGTCAGGGGCTGGTCCAGCAGTTCGGAGGTATCGGCAAAGCCCAGCGAGGCCGGGTCCACCGTGAGCCGCAGCTCGGCGGCGGAGAGTTCTCTTGCGCTACTCATGGCGCTGATTGTGCGCCGCGCCGAACAGGGACAGCGCCGCGCAAATTCTGTGTCAATATGTGCAGCCTTCAAGAGCCTGTACGCCAGGCGCGTTATGCCAGACCTCATCGAGCACCCCAATCACCTTGACGCCCTGCTACGCCGCCATCTGCCGGAGCTGCTCGGAGACACCGATCCTCAGGCCGTGGAAGTGCTGCTGGAGTATCTGGAATGGGTGGAGGTCCCGGCCGGTCAGGCCTTGATGAACCAGGGCGACAGGGGCGACGCCCTGTATTTGCTCTTGAGCGGCCGCCTGCGCACCTACATCACGAACGAGTTTGGCGATACGCGGGCGGTGCGCGAAATCGGGCGCGGCCAGATTGTTGGCGAAATGAGCCTGTTCACCGACGAGCCCCGCTCGGCCAGCCTGGTGGCCATCCGTGATTCGGTGCTGGTGCGCCTGGCCAAGGACAGATTCAAACAGCTGCTGGCCATCAGCGGGCAGATCTCGATCGCCCTGACCCGACAGATCATTCACAGACTCAAGACCGAGGGCTCGCGTTCGCTGCCAGACAAGCCGGTCACCATCGGCTTGCTGCCGATCACGGCCCAGGTCGACGCGTCCGGCTTCGCGGCAGAGCTGGCAAGGCATCTCGGCAGCATGGGGCGCGTATCGGTGGTATCGGCGCAGAGCATAGGCGCCGACCTGAACGACCCGAGCATTTGTGAGCGGCCGCGCGAGGATGCTGAGGCCACGCGCCGCATTGCGGTGCATCTGGACCAGATCGAGTCTGAGAACGACTTCGTGCTGCTGATCAGCGACAGCGAATCCACGCCGTGGACCGAGCGCTGCTGCCGGCACTGCGACGAGCTGCTGCTGCTGGCCGACGCCGACCAGCCGGTGCGGCTGCACGCCATTGAGACCCAATGCCTGATCAGCCGGCCACCGCGCACCGACGCCACCGAAATCCTGGTCCTGCTGCATCCCGAGGGTCGCCTCTCGCCCAGCGGCACGCAGGCCTGGCTGGCGCGCCGGCCCCTTGCCGACCATGTGCATATCCGCCCGGCCTTGCCGCGCGACATGGCGCGCCTGGCACGCCTGGTCAGCCGCAACGGCGTCGGCCTGGTGTTGGCCGGCGGCGGCGCGCGCGGCCTGGCACATATCGGGATCTACCGCGCCCTGCTGGAGAAGAACGTCGAGGTGGACCTGGTAGGCGGCACCAGCATCGGTGCGGTGATGGCGGCGCTGGTCGGCATGGACAGGCCCCTGGAGCTGACCACGGCCACGGCCAGGCGCGCTTTTGCCATCAACCCCACGGGCGACTTCAACTGGCTGCCGGTGATTTCCCTGATACGCGGACGGCGCCTGCGCCGTGTGGTCGAGGGTTCCATCCAGACGCTCACCGGCCATGCCGCGCAGATCGAAGATCTCTGGAAGAACTTTTTCTGCATCGCATCCAACTATTCGCAGGCGCGCGAACAGCTGCTGGACGAAGGCTCGCTCGCCAAGTCTCTGCTGGCCAGCGTGGCGATCCCCGGCGCGCTGCCGCCCGTCATCCTCAATGGCGATCTGCTGTGCGACGGTGGCACCTTCAACAACCTGCCCGCCGACGTGATGCGTGGGCGCTGGGGCATTGGGCGGGTGATAGGCGTGGACCTCGGCAGCAACAAGCCACGACGCTTCGAGATGGACGAGGTGCCGGGCAGTCTGGCGCTGCTGCGCGACAAGCTGCGCCCGCGCGCCAAGCGCCGCTATCGCCTGCCCGACCTGTCGGCCCTGCTGATGAACGTGACCGTGCTCTACAGCACCTCGCGCCAGCGTCAGGTGCGCAAGCAGATCGACCTCTATTTCAACCCGCCGCTGCAGCGCATCGGCATGCTGCAGTGGAGCCGTTTCGATGAGTTGGTGAGGCTGGGCTACGAGCATGCCATCGAGGTGCTCGATGCGGATCTGCTTGCCGGCAGACTCGCCCCGGCAAGCGGCAGCAGCAGCTAACAGCAAGGAGTCCAGCGATGGCAGACGGTCAATCAGAAACAGCACCCAAGCCATCCGCAGAGGGCTTGCTGCAACGCCTGGTGCAAGCCTGGCAACAGCGCTTCAGCGCCAGCCCCAAGGACGCCGAGCCGGCGATCGACCCGCGCCTGGCCGCCTGTGCCGAAAGGATCTGCAGCGCGCAGATGGCGGTCAAGCTGATCAAGCCCGGCGACCATGTCTATGTCGGCACCGCCAGCGCCACCCCGCGCAGCCTGGTGGCAGCGCTGGAGGCTTGCTCGCCGGCACCGCAAGACGTCGAGTTGCTGCATTTCCTGACCGACAGCGCGCTGCAGCACGACGCGCAAGGCCTGCCCCAGACCAAGTATCGGCACCGCTGTTTCTTTGTGGGCCAGGACATGCGCGCCGCCGTCAAGCAAGGTCAGGCCGACTATGTGCCGCTCTCCGTGGCACGCGTGCCGCAGCTGATCGCGATCGGGCGCATTCCGGTCGATGTGGCCCTGATCCAGGTCTCGATGCCGGACGAGTTCGGCTATGTCTCACTGGGTGTGTCGGTGGACATCACGCCCGCTGCCGTGGCCCGGGCGCGCCTGGTGATCGCCGAAGTCAACCCCCATATGCCGCGCACCATGGGGGACTCGATGCTGCATGTGGGCGAGATCGATCACCTGGTGCCGGTGGACACGCCGGTGATCGAGTATGCGCACCCGGCACCGCCCACCGAGGTGGTCGAGCAGATCGCGCGTTACATCGGCAGCATCATCGATGACGGCTCCACGCTGCAGATCGGCATGGGCCGCTACAGCAACGAGGCGCTCAAGTACCTGAGTGACCGCCAGGACCTGGGCATTCACTCCGACGTGATCACCGACGCCATCATCCCGCTGCTGGAGCGCGGCATTCTGACCGGCCAGCGCAAGACCAATCAGCGCGGCAAGATCGTCACCAGCTTTGCCATGGGCTCACGCCGGCTCTACGAGCTGATCGACCGCAACCCGATGTTTTCCTTCCAGCCCATCGAGGCGGTCTGCGATGCCTGGACCCTGGGCGCGCAACACCAGCTGGTGTCGGTGACCCAGGCCTTTGCGGTGGACCTGACGGGCCAAGTCTGCGTCGACCAGTTCCAGGGTGACTTCTACGGCGGTGTTGCCGCACAAGCCGAGTTCCTGCAAGCCGCTTCGCGCTCGCGCGGCGGCAAGGCCATCATCTGCCTGGCCTCGACCGAGGACGGCGAGCAGGGCTCGCGCATCCGGCCCGCCCTGCTGGCCGGGGAAGGCGTGGCCATCCCGCGCAGCGATGTGCATTACGTGATCACCGAGTACGGCATTGCCTATCTGTTCGGCAAGTCGATCCGCGAGCGTGCGGTGGCGCTGATCCAGATCGCCCACCCCGGCGCGCGCGCTGAGCTGCTTGAGCAGGCCAAGGCCATGGGCTATGTGCCGGCCGACCAGACCCTGCGCAATCTGCTGGCCTATGCCGTCGAAGAGGAACGGCAAATGTTGCTGAAGGACCAGCGCTCGGTGCTGCTGCGGCCGGCCATGGCCAGCGATGGCGAGGCCATCCGCGAACTCTTCCACCAGCTGCCGGAACGCGACGTCTACACCCGCTTCTTCAGGCGCTTGCGCGGCCTGTCCAGCCGCGACGTGCAGCGGCTTTGCAATCTGAACTCGGAAACCGAGGTGGCCATGGTGGCCTGCGTGGGCAGCCGCGAGGACCCCAAGGTGATCGCACATGCCATGTATATGGTGGACCCCAGCACCAATCTGGCCGAGACGGCCTTCATGGTGCATCCCGGCTGGCAGGGCCAGGGCCTGGGCGCCCTGCTGCAGCAGCGCATGGGCGAACATGCCAGGGCGCGCGGCGTGCGTGGCTTCGTCGCCGAGGTGCTCGCCAGCAACGACCCCATGATCAAGCTCGCGCGCGGCCTCTCCGAGCAGGTGCAGATTGAAAGCCTGGGCTCGTCCGTGAAGATCACCAGTCTGCTGTGAGCTGCATGAGCGAGCAAGCGACCAGCACGCAGATACGGGCCCTGCTGCTGACCGACGTGGTCGACAGCACCGCCTTGTCCGAGCGCTTGGGCGATGCCGCCATGGCCGAGGTCTGGCGCCAGCACGACCGGGTCGCACGCGACCTGCTGCCGCGCTGGCAGGGCCGCGAGATCGACAAGACCGACGGCATGCTGCTGATGTTCGACAGCGCCGCCAACGCCCTGCACTATGCCCTCGCCTACCACCGCGCCATCGCAGGCTTGAGCACGCCGCTCAAGGCGCGTGCGGGCCTGCATCTGGGGCCGGTGCTGCTGCGCGAGAACAGTGCGCAGGATGTGCAGCGGGGCGCCAAGCCGCTGGAAGTGGACGGCCTGGCCAAGCCGACCGCCGCCCGCATCATGGCACTTGCCAACGGCGGGCAAACCCTGCTGAGCCCGGAGGCGCGCGTTGGCGTGGCCGTGGACGAACTGGCCGAGGGCCTGGCGCTGGCCTCGCAGGGGCATTGGGTGCTCAAGGGCGTGAGCGAGCCGATGGAACTGTTCGAGCTGGTGTCGCCGGGCGTGATGCTGGCTACGCCCACCGATGGCGACAAGGCCTACCGGGTGGCACGCCGCGGCGAACGTTGGCTGCCGGTGCGCGAAATTCCCAACAATCTGCCGCAGCAGGCCAGCATGTTCGTCGGCCGCGAGCAGGAGCTGCGCGACATCAAGGCCTTGCTGGGCAGCGCCAGGCTGGTGACGCTGCTGGGCATGGGCGGCCTGGGCAAGACGCGGCTGAGCCTGCAGGCCGCGGCCGAGTTGATGCACCTGTTTCCGGATGGCGTCTGGTTCCTCGACCTGGCTCCCATCAGCGATCCGCAACTGGCCTTGGCGGAGGTCGCCCAGGTACTGGAGTTGCGTGAAGAGCCCGATCGCAGCCTGCTGCAATCGGTCTGCGCCCATCTCAAGGACAAGCGCACCCTGCTGATCTTCGACAACTGCGAACACCTGGTGAAGGCCGCGGCGCAACTTGCCCATGCCGTCATCAAGGCCTGCCCCCATGTGCGCCTGGCTGCATCGAGTCGCGAGGCCTTGCGCATCCCGGGTGAGCAGGCCTACCCCATCCTGCCCCTGCCCATTCCCAAGCCCGGCGACGACCTCGCCACGCTGCAGCGCTCTGCCGCGGTGCGCCTGTTCGTCGATCGCGTCCAGGCCCACAAGCCCGGCTTTGTGCTGGACGAGGAGCAGGCGCCGGCCGTGGCCGAGTTGGTGGCACGCCTGGAAGGCATTCCCCTCGCCCTGGAGCTGGCGGCCGCGCGTCTACGCGCCCTCTCGCTGCAGGACATCAACCGGCGGCTCCATGATCGCTACAAGATCCTGACCGGCGGCTCACGCGTGCTGCAGGAACGCCAGCAGACCCTGCGCGCGCTGGTGGACTGGTCGTACGACAGCCTGCCCGAACCGGAGCAGACGCTGTTCCAGCGGCTGGCGCCGTTCAAGGGCGGCTTCAGTCTGGCGGCCGCCGAGGCCGTGTGCAGCGCCGAGCCGCTTGACCCGCTTGATCTGCTGGACCTGATCACGCAGCTGGTGGAAAAGTCTCTGCTGTTGATGAGCGCGGGGGCCGAAGGCACGCGCTACCGCATGCTGGAGACCCTGCGCGACTACGCCAGCGAAAAGTTAGGCCAGAGCGGCGCCGCCGAAGCGCTGGGTGCCGCCCACTGCCACTACTTCTTCGCCTTTGCCAAGCAGGGGCGCGATGGATTGCGCGGCCCCCAGCAGGGCGAGTGGCTGCACCGGCTCGATACCGAGCAGGACAATCTGCGCGCCGCAATCACCTTTGCGCAGGCCGACAACGGCGTCATCGACCCCATCGTCGGGGTCAAGTTGGCGGTGGCGCTGCAGGGCTTCTGGATCCTGCGCGGCTATACCAGCGAGGGCCGCAGCACCATGGCAGCCTTGCTGCAGCTGCCGGCGCTGCAGACCGACGACTGGATGCGTGGCCACGCACTCTATGTGTCAGCCGCCCTGGCCGTCAGCCAGAGCGACCATGTGGCGGCCGAGCGCGACCTGCAAACCTGCCTGGCCTTGCGCCGCGGGCTGGCGGACAAACCTTTTGACGTAGCGTCCACGCTCTCCACCCTGGCGATGGCCAAGCTGGCGGCGGGCGAGGCCGATGCCGCGATGGTGGCCAATCTGGAAGCACTGGACATTTTTCGACAATGCGAAAAGCCAGTCGGGGAGGCGATCGCGCTGCTGCAGCTGGGGCAGATCGATCTGTGGCGTGGCCATGACGATGCAGCGCTGGAGTTTCTTCAGCAGGCCCTGGACCTCGCTCGCCAGCTCAGGCATCCGGAAACCGAGGCCGAGGCCGAGTTGGGATTGGCACAGCTGGCCCTGGAGACCGGTGAGCGCGAGCATGCCGCACAGGGGCTGGCGCGCTCCCTGACGATATGCCTGGCCGCCGCCGACCGGCGCGGCACCGCGAACGCCTTGGCCCTGCTGGCGCGACTCGACCTGATGGAAGGCCGCAGCAGCGAAGCCATGCCCAGGCTGGCGGAATCGCTGATCGCCTTCAATGCCTTCGATATGCGGGAGCAACTGCTCGCCAGCCTGGAGGATCACGCCTGGCTGGCCCAGGGCCAGGCTCAGACAGAGCCCGCGCTGGCCCTGGCCTGCGCCGCCCAAGCCCTGCGCGAGCGCGCCGGTCTGGTGCGATCCGAGCGCGCCCAAGCGCGCTGGCTGGGCCTGCTGGAATCAATGAGCAAGGCCGCACCCGAGCCGACCAAGCACCCTGCATGGCTGTCAGCCATGGACTGGGATACGGCCAGCGCCGTCAAGGCGGCACTGCGGCTGAGTCAGCCGCCGGGGCATATGCACTGAAGGCGCGCCGCAAGGCTTGCGGCGCGCAAGCAAGACTTCAACTCAAGCTTGCTGACGGCGGCGCTGCTGCCAACCCAAGCCCAGCAAGGCCAAGGCCACCAAGGCCAGCGACGCAGGCTCGGGCACGCTTGCGCCCTTCACCCGCATGGTGCGATTGCCGGCCGCATCAAAGCTGTACTCGGCCTGCTTGGGGCGTGCACGGCCCTGGTCGTCCCTGTAGGTGTAGGCAACCGTCAGACCGGCCGTTTCGGCGGGCTTGGGGCTGTCGTCCGAGCCCTCGCAGCCGTAGTAGCAGGTCAGCTGCATGGGTTGGGCCAGCTCAGGCCACCTGAAGCCGAAGGTATAGGCGGGCGCAAAGTCGTTGAGCGGCATCATGTTGCTGAAACAGGGAACGCAGGGCCAAAGGCCCGACGCCTGCCAGTTCACCAAAAGGTCGTTGCCCAGATCGAAGGTGACGGTGTGCAGCTTGAACTTGAAGGTACCGGGCAGACTCTCATTCGAAGGGTTGAGTGTCTCGTACAGCCACACATGGCCTTCCAGGTAGATGTCGAGCGCATTGATGTCTATCGTGTTGGCTGGCGAGGAATGCGCCAGGGCCAGCACGGAATCGGGCAGGTAGAAGCTGAAGTCAGCCCGGTACGACAAGCCGGGCACCCAGGGCCCGAACACAGGATCGGCATCGCCAGTCACCAAGCCCGCCTGAGCCGGGCCCATCGCTGCAAAGCCCAGAGCCAAGGTCGCGACCCAATGTCGCCAGCTACACCAATTCAGCATTTGTTCTTCCTTCACCAGTATTGCCCGTCAAAATAACGGCACTGGCGCCAGGCAAGCAGGTTCCGTTCCAGGGCACGCGAATAGACGCAAGCCATTGTTCTCGTTGGATGTTCCAACGCAGCATGTGCAATATCGCAGGGCCAACAGCCATGGCTGTAAAGAATCCCGACGCGCTTGTCAGCCAAGGCGCCACCAGCGCGGCAGCAAGGCGCGCACCTCGGCGCGCGCATAGCGGTCGTCGATCAGGTGCAGCACGCCCTGGTCCGCGGTCGTGCGTATCACCCGCCCGGCCGCCTGCACCACCTTCTGCAGGCCCGGGTAGAGGTAGGTGTAGTCGTAGCCGGCGCCGAACAGCTGCTGCATGCGCGCACGGATCTGCTCGTTGACGGCATTGATCTGCGGCAGGCCCAGGGTGGCGACAAAGGCGCCGATCAGGCGCGCGCCGGGCAGGTCTATGCCCTCGGAGAAGGCGCCGCCCAGCACCGCCAGCGCGATACCTTGGCTGTGTTCGGTGAAGCGGGCCAGGAAGCGCTTCTGCTCGGCCTCGCCCATGCGCCGCGACTGCGCCCATACCGGCAGCTGCGGCTGCTGCGCCGCCAGCACCTCGGCCAGCTGCTCCAGATAGGCGTAGCTGCTGAAGAAGGCGATGTAGTTGCCCGGCCGCGCTGCGTACTGGCGCGCCATCAGCTCGGCCATGGGCACCAGCGAGGCCTGGCGGTGCGCATAACGCGTGGAGATGCCGCGCGCTACGCTGACCTGCAGCTGCTCGGCGGCAAAGGGCGAGCCCACTTCGATCTGCAGATGCTGCTCGGGCAGGCCCAGCAGCTTGGCGTAGTAGTCGGCCGGCTGCAGGGTGGCGGAGAACAGGGTGCTGCTCTGCGCCGCCTCCAGGCGCGGGCGCAGAAAGGGCGCCGGCAGCACATTGCGCAGGCACCAGCAAAGGCCGGCGCCGCCCGGCTCGCGGCTGCTGTCGACGATCGAATGGCTGCCCAGCTGCTCGGCCATGCGCAGGAAATGCAGGGCCTCGAAGTAGAAGGCCTGCAGGGCTGCATCGGGCTCGGCCGGGTGCTCGCCGAAGTGCTCACCGATGGCGGCGCTGCACAGCTGCAGCGGCGTGAGCAAGGCCTCGGGCAGATGCTCGTGCACCCGGTAGTCCTCGGCCTGAGCCTTGCCCAGGGTCGTTGCGGCGCGCTGCAGCTTGGTGAGCGCCTTCTTCAGGGGCGGGTAGTTGCGCGCCGCGGGCGAACGCCGCGCCTGCGCCAGCGTCTCGGGCAGCAGCTCGGCGCTGTACATCTTGCGGCCGCGCTCCACCAGGTTGTGGGCCTCGTCCACCAGCAGGGCGACGCGCCATTGGTTGGCCTGCGTCAGGCCATGCAGCAGGGCGCTGACGTCAAAGAAATAGTTGTAGTCGCCCACCACCACGTCGACCCAGCGCACCAGCTCCTGGCTCAGGTAATAGGGGCAGACCTGGTGCGCCAGCGCCAGCTCGCGCAGCCGCGCCTGGCCGAGCTGCAGCTCCTGCGCGGCGGCGGCGCGCGCCGCGGGCAGGCGGTCGTAAAAGCCCTGGGCCAGCGGGCAGGACTCGCCATGGCAGGCGCGGTCAGGATGCTCGCAGGCCTTCTCGCGCGCCACCAGCTCCAGCACCCGCAGCGGCAAGGGCGCCAGCCGCTGCAGGCCATCCAGCGCGAGCTGGCGGCCCGAGCTCTTGGCGGCCAGGAAGAAGATCTTGTCCAGCGCCTTCGCCGGCGCCGCCTTCAGCAGCGGGAACAGCGTGCCCAGGGTCTTGCCGATGCCGGTGGGCGCCTGGGCCAAGAGGCAGCGCTGGTTCAGGGCCGCCTTGTAGACCGCCTCGGCCAGCGGCCGCTGGCCCTGGCGAAACTCGCCAAAGGGAAAGCTCAAGGCCTGCAGCGCCGCATCGCGCTCGACGCGCTGCGCCAGCTGCTGCTCGGCCCAGGCGAGAAAGCGCTCGCCATGCAGCTCGAAATGCGCCTGCAGCTCGGCCGCACTGCAACGCTCGGTGAACACCGTCTCCTGCTGGTTGCCGACATTGAAATACACCAGGGCCAGCTCCAGCGCCGCCAGCCCCTCCTGCTGGCACAGCAGATGGCCGTAGATGCGCGCCTGCGCCCAGTGCAGGGCGCGATGCGAGGCCGGCTGGGTCTCCAGGCGGCCCTTGTAGGTCTTGACCTCCTCCAGGCGCTGGCGCGCCGGGTCGTAGCCATCCGCACGGCCGCGCACCTGCAGCGTTTGCTTGTAGCTGCCGCCAAGGGCCAGCTCGGCTTGGTAGCCGGGCCCGCGGCGCGCGGCCACCGTGGCATGGCCGGCCATGCCCTCCAGCGCGCTGGGCGCGGGCGTGAAGCGCAGATCCAGGTCGCCCTGCTTGGCGGTGAACTCGCAGAGCTCGCGCACCGCGACGGTGTAGCCGGCGCTGTTCAAGGCTCGGCCAGCGCGGTCTGCGGTGGCGCATCGGCCTCGCTGCGCAGCGGCGTCGCCTTGGCCAGCGCCAGCCAGACCGCAAACGGCAGCTTGCAGGGCTGGTGCTGGGCCGGGCGCAAGAGCTCGAAGCTGCCCTCCTCCAGCGTGCCATGCAGCAGCCAGATGCCGTACTGCTCGGGAATCTCATTGGGCTTGGCCACGCCGGCCGGGAACAGGTAGTAGACCTCGCTGCACAGCCATTGATAGGCCTGACGCTTGGCGGCATGGCGCAGATCGGCGAGCAGATCGGCGCGGCTGAACTTGACCTCGTGCACCAGCGGCTGCAGATAGGCCTCCACCGAGGTATTGCGCACCGAGAACAGATCGGGCCGCGCCATGCGCCAGACATGCGCGGCCGCGCGCGCGGGCGCCGGCTCATCCCACAGCGGCAGCGCCTCGCGCAGCGCCGGCGGCAGCTCGGCCGGCGCCTCGGTCTCGACCTGGGCGCGCAAGCTCAGCTCGCGCCAGACGATGCGGCCGCCCGCCATCAGCTGCTCGGCGAACTTCTGCGCCAGCCGGTCGTGGCCGCTCAAGGCCCGGGAATTTTGCTGGCGCGCCTCGGCCAGCCACTGGATGCCGGCCTGGCTCAGGCGCAGGGTCTCGCGCCCGTCCGCGGCGATGTGCAGATCCAGCATGCCGGCCGCCAGCAGATCGATCTCGAGCGCGTCCTTGCAGGGCCAGCCGGCCGAACGCCAGACCTGCATCAGGCGGCTGCGGTGGCTGCGACTCAGGGCGGGCTGGCTCATGTACCTGATTATAAATACAGTGCTCCGACACAGATACTGATGCCATGGATTCGACGCCGCCGCACCCCGCCCCGCACAGCATCGACAGCCAGGCCCTGGCCCAGCATCTGGGCGTGCGCCTGGACGAAGGCCTGGCCGCCGACGAGGTGCTGGCGCGCCAGCAGGCCCATGGCCCGAATCGCCTGCCCGAGGCGCCGCCACGCCCGGCCTGGGCGCGCGCGCTGGACCAGTTCCGCGACTTCATGATCCTGGTGCTGCTGGCGGCGGCCCTGCTCTCGGGCCTGATCGGCGATCTGGCCGACACCCTGGTGATCCTGCTGATCGTGCTGCTCAACGCCGCCATCGGCTTCTGGCAGGAATGGCGCGCCGACCAGGCGCTCAGCGCCCTGCAGCGCATGGCGGCACCGCAGGCCACCGTGATGCGCGCCGGTGGCCAGCGCCATGTGGTGGCGACCGAGCATCTGGTGCCCGGCGATGTGGTGCTGCTGGAGGCCGGTTGTCTGGTGCCCGCCGACCTGCGCCTGCACGAGGTGGCGCAGATGCGGGTGGACGAATCGGCACTGACGGGCGAATCGGTCACGGTGGAAAAGACACACCGGCACCTGCCGCTGGAAGTGAGCGCCCTGGGCGACCGCATCAATATGGCCTACCAGGGCACGGTCGTGACGCATGGGCGCGGCGCCGGCATGGTGGTGGCCACCGGCGCGCGCACCGAGCTGGGCCAGGTGGCCGGTTTGCTGGGCAAGGCCAATCGCGAAGGTCAGCGCGCCACGCCCCTGCAGCAGCGCCTGGCCGCCTTCGGCAAGCGGCTCTCGCTGGTGGTGCTGGCGATCTGCGCGCTGGTGTTCGCGATCGGCGTGCTGCGCGGCGAGCCCCTGCTGCTGATGGCGCTGACCGCCATCAGCCTGGCGGTGGCGGCCATCCCCGAGGCCTTGCCGGCGGTGGTGACGGTGCTGCTGGCGCTGGGTGCGCGCCGCCTTGTCACGGTGAACGCGCTGGTGCGGCGCCTGCCCAGCGTCGAGACCTTGGGCTCGGTGTCGGTGATCTGCTCCGACAAGACCGGCACCCTCACCCTCAACCGCATGCAGCTGCGCGAGCAACGCAGCTGGCATGCCGACGCCAACGCCAACGCGTTTTGGCAGGCCCTGGTGCTGTGCAACGACGCGATGCCGGGCCCCGCAGGCTGGCTGGGCGACCCCACCGAGACCGCCCTGCTGCAGGCCGCCGCCGACGCCGGCCTGGACGTGGCCGCGCTCAAGCAGGCCAGCCCGCGCCGCCACGAGTGGCCCTTTGACGCCGAGCGCAAGCGCATGAGCACCCTGCACCAGGCCGGCACGGGCTGGATCGCCTATGCGAAGGGTGCGCCCGAGTCGCTGCTGCCGCGCTGCGCCGCCGGACCCGAGTTGGCCGAGGCCCTGGCCACCGCCCAGGCCTGGGCGAGCCAGGGCCTGCGCGTGCTGGCGGTGGCGCGCAAGCAGGGCAAGTCCGAGGTGGTGGCGGTGGCGGCCGATGCCTTCGAGCAAGACCTGACCCTGCTGGGCCTGGTGGGTCTGATCGACCCGCCTCGTCCCGAGGCGCGCGCCGCCGTGGCCGAATGCCGCACGGCCGGCATCAGGCCGGTGATGATCACTGGCGACCATCCGGCCACGGCGCTGGCGATCGCGCGCGATCTGGGCCTGGACACCGCAGGCGGCGCGCTCAGCGGCGCCGAACTGGCCGGCCTGGACGAGGCCGCCCTGTCCGCCACGGTGCGGCGCGTCTCGGTCTATGCGCGCATGGACCCGGCGCAGAAGATACGCATAGTGCAGGCCCTGCAGGCCCAGAGCCAGTATGTGGCCATGACCGGCGACGGCGTGAACGACGCGCCGGCGCTGCGCGCCGCCGACATCGGCGTGGCGATGGGGCGCGGCGGCACCGACGTGGCGCGCGAGGCCTCCGCCCTGGTGCTGCTGGACGACAACTTCGCCACCATCGTCGGCGCGGTGCGCGAGGGCCGGCGCATCTTCGACAACATCCGCAAGTTCATACGCTATGCGCTGACCGGCAATTCGGGCGAGATCTGGCTGCTGTTCCTGGCGCCGCTGCTGGGCCTGCCGATCCCGCTCCTGCCCATCCACATCCTCTGGGTCAATCTGGTCACCGACGGCCTGCCGGGACTGGCCCTGGCCGCCGAGCCGGCCGAGCGCGGCGTGATGCGGCGCCCGCCACGCCCGCCACAGGAGAGCGTGTTCGCCCATGGCCTGTGGCAGCACGCGCTCTGGGTGGGCCTCTTGATCGGTGGCCTCTGCCTGGGCGTGCAGGCATGGTCGCTGGGCCTGCATGGCGAGGCTGGCAACACGCACGGCCAGACCATGGTGTTCACGCTGCTGACGCTGGCGCAGATGGCGCATCTGCTGGCGATACGCTCGGAGCGCGAATCGCTCTTTGCCCAGGGCCTGCTGAGCAATCTGCCGCTGCTGGGCGCGGTGCTGCTGACGCTGGCGCTGCAGCTGGCCACCATTTACAGCCCATGGCTGCAGCCCATCTTCCGCACCGAGGCGCTCAGCGCCGGCGAACTTTTTACCTGCTTCGGCCTGGCCGGCCTGGTGTTCGTGGCGGTGGAAATGGAGAAGCTGTGGCTGTGGCGGCGCCGCCGCCGCCGCTGACTACACTTCCAACCACTCCTTGCGGATATAGGCATTGGCGCGCAGTTCGGCCGGCGTACCCTCGAACACGATGCGGCCATGGCCCATCACATAGCAGCGCTCTGAGATTTCCAGCGCGATCGCCAGCTTCTGCTCGACCAGCAGCACGGCGATGCCGCGGCGTTTGAGCTCCTTCAGGTACTCGGCCACCAGCTCGACGATCTTGGGCGCCAGGCCCTCGGTGGGCTCGTCGATCATGATCAGATCCGGGTCGCCCATCAAGGTGCGGCACAGGGTCAGCATCTGCTGCTCGCCGCCCGAGAGCACGCCGGCCTCGGTGTGCTGGCGTTCCTTCAGGCGCGGGAACATTCGGTACATATCGTCGAAGCCCCAGCGCGGGTCCTTCTTCGTACCCGACTTCTGGCCCAGCAAGAGGTTCTGATGCACCGTGAGCTTGGGGAAGATGTCGCGGTTCTCGGGCACATAGCCCAGCCCCAGATGCGCGATTTCGTAGGCCTTCTTGCCCAGCAACTCCTGCTCGCCGAACTTCACCGAGCCGTTGCCATCCACCTGGCCCATGATGGTCTTGACGGTGGTGGAGCGGCCCGAACCGTTGCGGCCCAGGAGGCTGACGATCTCGCCCGGCCGCAGCACCATGCTGACACCATGCAGCACATGGCTCTTGCCGTAGAAGGCGTGGACGTTGCTGAGTTGTAGCGTCTTGCCTGTCATGCCATGCCTCCCGCCGGGCCGCCCCAAGGGCGGCATGCGCCCCCTCGGGGGGCAGCGAACATCGTGAGCGTGGGGGTCATACGGCTACCTCGGCCAGCACCGAGCCCAGATAGGCCTCCTGCACGCGCGCATTGGCGCGCACCGCGTCGGGCGTGTCGAAGGCGATCACCTCGCCATAGACCAGCACCGCGATCTTGTCGGCCAGACCGAACACCACGCCCATATCGTGCTCCACGGTCAGCAGTGTCTTGCCCTCGGTGACCTCGCGTATCAGCTGGATAAAGCGCTTGGTCTCGCTCTTGCTCATGCCCGCGGTGGGCTCGTCCAGCAGGATCACGCTGGAGCCGCCGGCGATGGTGATGCCGATCTCGAGCGCGCGCGCCTCGGCATAGGTGAGGTTCATCGCCAGCACGTCGCGGCGGCGATCGAGCTTGATCATCTCCAGCACCTCGTCCGCGCGGTCGTTGGCATCGTCGAGCCCGGCCAGGAACTTCCAGAACGCGTACTTGTAGCCCATGCTCCACAGCACCGCGCAGCGGATGTTCTCGAACACCGAGAGGCGCGTGAACAGATTGGAGACCTGGAAGCTGCGCGACAGGCCGCGGCGGTTGATCTCGTAGGGCTTGAGCCGGTGGATGCGCTCGCCGTGCAGCAGGATCTCGCCGCTGCTGGGTGCAAAGCGCCCGCTGATGAGGTTGAAGAGCGTGGACTTGCCGGCGCCGTTGGGGCCTATCACCGCCACGCGCTCGCCGGGCCTCACCGCCAGCTCGGCGCCGCGGATGATCTCGGTCTTGCCGAAGCTCTTGCGCAGCGCGCGCAGCTCAAGGGCGTATTCGCTGCTCATAGCGTTTCCCTGCGTTTGATTTCCTTCTCGATCTCCTCCTGTAGGAGATCCCAGTCGTGCTTGAACTGCCGGCGCGACAGCTCGAACAGCACCAAGCCCACCAGCAGCACCATCGCGGCACCGAACCAGGCGTCGATGCGCGAACTGTCGAGCGTGGCGCCCATGAAGCGCAGCTGGGGACCCAGCGCCTCGTTGAGCTGCTTGTGATAGAGCATCTCCACCATCGCGCCGCCCCCCACCAACATGGTCAGCGCGGTGCCTGCCAGCGCCAGATACGAGGTCCAGAGCTTGCGCAGCTTGCCGAAGGCGGCCACGCGCAGATTCATCATGATCAGGCTGGCCACGCCGCCCGGCGCGTACATCACCATGAACAGAAAGATCAGGCCCAGATAGAGCAGCCAGGCCTTGGTGAGCTCGGACAGCAGCACCAGGGCCACCACCATCAGCACCGCGCCGATGATGGGCCCGAAGAAGAAGGTGGCGCCGCCCAGGAAGGTGAACAGCAGATAGGCGCCCGAGCGCGCCGCGCCCACCACCTCGGCGGTGACGATCTCGGTGTTGATGGCACTCAAGCCCCCCGAGATGCCGGCGAAAAAGCCCGAGATCGCGAACACCATGAAGCGCACCCATTGCGTGTCGTAGCCAATGAAGGCGACGCGTTCGGGGTTGTCGCGCACCGCATTGAGCATGCGGCCCAGCGGCGTGCGGGTCAGCGCGAACATCGCCGCGGTGCTGATGAAGCAGTAGATCGCCACCAGGTAATAGACCTGGATCTGCGGACCGAAGCTGATGCCCAATAGCGGCTTGCCGATCACCCGGTTGCTGGAAACCCCGCCCTCGCCGCCGAAGAACTCGGGCAGCATCAGCGACATCGACCACACCAGCTCGCCCAGGCCCAGGGTGATCATCGCGAACGGCGTGCCGGCCTTCTTGGTCGAGACATAGCCGAACAGCAGCGCAAAGAAGAGCCCGGCCAGACCGCCCACCAGCGGCACCAGGCTGACCGGGATTTGCCATGCGCCGCTGACCGCCAGATTGAGCGTGTGGATGGCCAGGAAGGCGCCCAGGCCGCTATAGACCGCGTGGCCGAAGCTGAGCATGCCGCCCTGCCCCAGCAGCATGTTGTAGGCCAGGCAGGCGATCACCGCGATGCCCATCTGGGTGAGCATGGTCTGGGCCAGGCCGCTGGTCCACAGCAGCGGTGCCAGCGCCAGCAGCAGCGCGTACAGGCCCCACACCAGCCAGCGGCCGACGTTGTAGGGTTTGAAGTGGTAATGGGAGGAAGTGGCGCGGACTTGCATGGTCGATCAATCCTCCCGGGTACCCAGCAGGCCCTTGGGCCGGAAGATCAGGATCAGCACCATCAGCAGATAGGGCAAGGTGGGCGCCACCTCGGGCAGGCGCAGGCGCAGGATGGGATAGAACAGCGTCTCTGGTCCGACCTTGAAGCCCCAGCCGTTGAGCAGGGAGGCGAGCGAGGCATCCACCGTCAGCGGCAGGGTCTGCAGCAGGCCGATCAGGATCGACCCGACGAAGGCCCCTGCCAGCGAGCCAATGCCGCCCACCACCACCACCACAAAGATGATGGGCCCCACCACCAGCGCCATCGAGGGCTCGGTGACGAAGGTAAAGCCGCCTATCACCCCCGCCAGGGCCGCCAGCGCGCAGCCGCTGCCGAACACCAGCATCAGCACGCGCGGCACGTTGTGGCCCAGCGCCTCGGCCATCTCGGGATGGGTCAGCGCCGCCTGTATCACCAGGCCGATGCGGGTGCGCGTGAGCAGCAACCAAAGCGCCACGAGCATCAGCACCGCCACCCCCATCATGAAGACGCGCGTGAGCGGGAACGTCGAGCAGGTCGCCCCGGCGCACAGCTCGGCCGGCGCCGCGCCCAGCACGATGGACAGGCCGCTGCCCGCCCGCTGCACAAAGGTGAAGGCCGAGCCCTGCAGGGCCGCAGGTGGCGTGAAGGGCACCGCCGTGCGACCCCAGATCAGCTGCACCAGTTCGAGCACCACATAGCTGAGGCCGAAGGTGATCAGCAGCTCGGGCACATGGCCGAACTTGTGCACGCGCCGCAGCGCCATGCGCTCGAAGCCGGCGCCCAGCAGCCCCACCAGCAGCGGTGCCAGCAGCAGGGCCGGCCAAAAGCCCAGCAGCCCGACCAGGCTGTAGGCCGCATAGGCCCCCAGCATGTAGAAACTGGCATGGGCGAAATTGAGCACGCCCATCATGCTGAAGATCAGCGTGAGGCCGGAGCTGAGCATGAACAGCAGCAGCCCGGAGGACAGGCCGTTCAGCAGATTGATGAGGATTTGGTCCACGGGGTCTCGCGTCGGCGGGGCGTGTCGAAGACGGGGCCATCGTCGCGATGGCCCCGCATGGCCTGGATCGGGGCCTCAGCCCCTCAGCCGGTCAAGGCCTCTTCATCTGGCAGGACGTCGGCGTGCTCGAGACATAGGACTCGTAGGTCTTCACCGGCGCCAGCGTGTAGCCCGTGTCCTCGGGGCTGTAGGGATACTTCTTGCTGGCCTTCTCCCACACCGTCATATAGAGCGGCTGCTGCAACTGGTGGTCGGCCTTGCGCATTTCCACCTCGCCGTTGAAGCTCTTCACCTTCAGCCCCTCCAATGCCGCCGCCACCTTGACCGGGTCGGTTGACTTGGCGTTCGCCATCGCCTGGCTCAGCAGGGTGTAGAGGTGGATGATGCTGTTGGTATAGAGGTCGTCCTTGAAGCGTGCCTTGTACTCATTGCCCCAGGCGTCCATCTGGCCGCCCATGTTGTAGTGGCCATAGCCGATCTGGTAGACCCGGCCGGCACCATTCGCGCCGATCGCCGTCGGCGTGCCGGTGGTGCTGGTGTAGTAGGTAAAGAACTTGCCTGCATAACCGGCCTCGTTGGCGGCCTTGATCAGCAGCGCCAGGTCCGAGCCCCAGTTGCCGGTGATCACGGTGTCGGCGCCGCTGGCCTTGATCTTGGCCACGTAGGGCGCGAAATCACGCACCTGGGCGATCGGGTGCAGGTCCTCGCCAACGATTTGGATGTCGGGCCGCTTGCGCGCCAGCAACTCCTTGGCGTATTTGGCGACCTGGTGTCCATGTGCATAGTTCTGGTTCAGCAGGAACACCTTCTTGACGTCGGCCTGGTCCTTCATGAAGGTGGTGATGGCCTCCATCTTCATCGAGGTATCGGCGTCGAGCCGGAAATGCCAGTAGCTGCACTTGCTGTTGGTGAGGTCAGGGTCGACGGCAGAGTGGTTGATGTAGACCACCTCCTTGCCGGGGTTGCGCTCGTTGTGCTTGTTGACGGCATCCAGCAGCGCCGCCGCCACACCCGAGCTGTCGCCCTGGGTCACATAGCGTATGCCCTGATCGAGCGCCGATTTGAAGGCGGTCAGGGTCTCGGCGGGGCTGAGCTTGTTGTCAAAGGTCACCAGCTCGAACTTGACGCCGGCCGGGTTGCTCTTGTTGAACTTCTCCAGCATGAACTGGAAGGTCTTGACCTGGTTCTGGCCGACCGGGCCGAGCAGGCCGGAGAGCGGATCGATGAAGGCGATCTTGACCGTCTCGCCCTTCTGGGCATGGGCCAGGCCGGCGCAACTGAGCAGCGCTGCGGCGGCAAGGCTTGCCAGGGTGGCGTTCCGTTGGGTGCTGTGCATCGTTGTCTCCTTCGGTTGGTTAAGGCGTGCAAAACAAAACTCATGGGCATCGTTCACCCGGCCCGCGCGCTCTGACGGCCGCGGTGCCAGGTCTTGCCTGGCGTGCTGCCTGTTGCTCAGGCCGTAGGCAGCTGGTAGCCCTTGAACTGCTCGCGCAGCTTGAGCTTCTGCAGCTTACCGGTGGCGGTGTGCGGCAGCTCGGTGACGAAGGCCACGTCGTCGGGGATCTGCCACTTGGCGATGCGGCCCTCGTAGAAGGCCAGCAGCTCCTCGCGCGTGAGCTCGGCGCCGGGCTTCTTCACCACCACCAGCAGCGGGCGCTCGTCCCATTTGGGGTGGCGGCAGGCGATCACCGCGGCCTCGTGCACGGCCGGGTGGGCCATGGCGATGTTTTCCAGCTCGATCGAGCTGATCCACTCGCCGCCGGACTTGATCACGTCCTTGCTGCGGTCGGTGATCTGCATGAAGCCATCGGCGTCGATGGTGGCCACATCGCCGGTGGGGAACCACTCGCCCATCGCACTGCCGTCGGCGGCATGCACGGGCACGAGCGGCGAGCCGTCCTGCTGGAAATAGCTGTTGATGACCCAGGGGCCGCGCACCACCAGGTTGCCGGCGCTGGCGCCGTCCCAGGGCAAGGCCTGACCCTCGTCGTCGATCACGGCCATGTCGATGCCGTAGATCACCTTGCCCTGTTTTTCCAGGATGCGGCGCTGCGCTTCGGGCGGCAGGACGAGCTGCTTGGCGGTGAGCTTGGAGAGCGTGCCCAGCGGCGAGAGCTCGGTCATGCCCCAGGCGTGAATCACCTCCACGCCATAGTCGTCCATCAGGGTCTTGAGCATGGCCGGCGGGCAGGCCGAACCGCCGATCACGGTGCGCTTGAAGCTGCTGAAGCTGAGCTTGTTGCCGGCCACATAGCTCAAGAGGCCCAGCCAGACGGTGGGCACGCCGGCGCTGAAGCTGACCTTCTCGGTCTCGAACAGCTCGTAGAGCGACTTGCCGTCCAGGTGCGGCCCCGGAAACACCAGCTTGCAGCCGACGATGGCGCTGCTGTAGGGCAGGCCCCAGGCGTTGACGTGGAACATCGGCACCACCGGCAGGATCACGTCCTTGGCCGAGCAGTCCATCGCGTCCGGCAGCGCCGAGGCGTAAGCATGCAGCACGCTGGAGCGGTGGCTGTAGACGGCGCCCTTGGGGTTGCCGGTGGTGCCCGAGGTGTAGCAGATGCTGGAGGCGGTGTTCTCGTCGAAGCTGGGCCAGGCATAGCGGCCGTCCTCGGCCTCCAGCAGCTCCTCGTAGCAGAGCAGATTGGGCAGCGTGCTGGCGGCCGGCATGTGGGCGCGGTCCGTCATCAGCACATAGTGCTTGATCTGCGGCAGGTGCTCGGCCAGCTTCTCGACCAGGGGCAGGAAGTTGAGGTCGAAACACAGGGCGCGGTCCTGCGCGTCGTTGGCGATCCAGGCGATCTGCTCGGGGAACAGGCGCGGATTGATGGTGTGGCAGACCAGCTGCGAGCCCGAGCTGCCGTAGTAGATCTCCAGATGGCGGTGGCCGTTCCAGGCCAGGGTGCCAACGCGCTCGCCGGCCTGCAGGCCCAGCCGCGCCAAGGCCTGGGCCAGCTTGCGCGAGCGCAACTCGGCCTCGCGCCAGTTGTAGCGGTGCAGGTCGCCCTCGACCCGCTTGCTGACGATCTCGGTATCGCCCGAATGCCGCGCCGCATGCTGGATCAGTGAAGAAATCAGCAAGGGCATGGACATCATCTGTCCCATCAAGGCCATCTACGGTCTCCTGTCTGTGCGTCCTGGTCCAAACCAGTTTAGGGCGCGTCCCCTAGCTGGATAGTCACCCTCGTTACACAGGCTGCGCAAGAGGACCTAGCGTAAACACTGCCCCGGCGCGGGGGCTTGCGCGGCCGGCCCGGCCCCTTGGACGCCGCCTGCCTACACTGCCGGCATGCATGCCCATTGGCCCAACCGCTTTGCCCGCCTGGGCCCCGAGTTCTTCACCGAGCTGCCCGCCCAGGGTCTGCCCGAGCCGCATTGGGTGGCACAGAGCCCGGCCTGTGCCGAGCTGCTGGGCCTGGGCGCCGACTGGGCATCGGACGAGGCCCTGCAGGTCTTCAGCGGCAACGCGCTATGGCCAGGCATGCAGCCCCTGGCCAGCGTCTACAGCGGCCACCAGTTCGGCCAATGGGCCGGCCAGCTGGGCGATGGACGCGCGCTCTGGCTGGGCGAGCTGGCCACGCCGGGGGGCGGAATGGAGCTGCAGCTCAAGGGCGCGGGACTGACGCCCTATTCCCGCATGGGCGATGGCCGCGCGGTGCTGCGCTCCTCGATCCGCGAATTCCTCTGCTCCGAGGCGATGGCCGCGCTGGGCATCCCCACCACGCGCGCGCTGTGCATCACCGGCTCGGCGCTGCCGGTGCGGCGCGAAAGCATCGAGACCGCGGCGGTGGTGACGCGCGTCGCGCCGAGCTTTCTGCGCTTCGGCCATTTCGAGCATTTCGCCCACCATGGCCAGCATGCCGCGCTGCGCCGACTGGCCGAGCATTTCATCGCAGAGCATGCGCCCGAATGCCTGGACGCGCCCCAGCCGCTGGCGGCGCTGCTGGCGCGCGTGGCCGGACAGACCGCCGAGCTGCTGGCGCAATGGCAGGCGGTGGGTTTCTGCCATGGGGTGATGAATACCGACAATATGTCGCTGCTGGGTCTGACGATCGACTACGGCCCCTTCGGCTTTCTGGACGGCTTCGACCCGGGCCATGTCTGCAACCATTCCGACCACCAGGGCCGCTATGCCTATGCGCGCCAGCCCAATATGGCGTTCTGGAACCTGCATGCGCTGGCCCAGGCGCTGCTGCCGCTGATGCCGGGTGATCCCGCGGCTGCACGCGAGGCCGAACGCGAGGCCGCCGGCGAGCAATTGCTGGAGGCGCTGGAACCCTACCGCGAGCGTTTCCCGCGCGCCCTGCTCGGGGCCATGCGCACCAAGCTGGGCCTGGCCACCGCGCAGGAGGGTGACCGCGAGCTGGTGGACGACTGGCTGCGCCTGCTGGCCGCCAGCCGGGTGGACTACACCATCGCGCACCGCCGCCTGAGCCGCTACGGTACCCAGCCCGAGCCGCTGCGCGACCTGTTCCTGGACCGGCCCGCCTTCGACGCCTGGGCGCTGCGCTACCAGGCCAGGCTGGCCCAGGAGGGCAGCCTGGCGGCCGAGCGCGAAGCCCGCATGCTGGCCAGCAATCCCGCCGTGGTGCTGCGCAACCATCTGGCCGAAGCGGCGATACGCAAGGCCCAGGCGGGCGATTTCAGCGAAGTGCAGCGCCTGCTGAAAGTTCTGAGCCGGCCCTTCGACGAACCCGAGCAGGCCAGCGATGCCGGCTTCCCGCCCGACTGGGCGCAACATCTGGAAGTGTCTTGTTCATCATGAGTGACTACCCCATCAAGAAGAGCGATGCCGAGTGGCGCGAGCAGCTCGACCCGATGCAGTACCAGGTGACCCGCCATGCCGCCACCGAGCGCGCCTTCACCGGCAAGTACTGGGACCATTGGGACAGCCAGGGCCGCTACAACTGTGTGGGCTGTGGCACGCCGCTGTTCGAGCCCGCGACCAAGTTCGACGCCGGCTGTGGCTGGCCCAGCTACTGGGCACCCATCAACGCCGAGCTGGTGGAGCGCGTGGTGGACGAAAGCCATGGCATGGTGCGGGTGGAGGTGCGCTGCCAGCGCTGCGGCTCGCACCTGGGCCATGTCTTCCCCGACGGACCCGCGCCCACCGGCGAGCGCTTCTGCATCAACTCGGCCGCGCTAGACTTCGCGCCCAAAGACTGATGGCGCCTTGATGAAAATTCTGCTCGATTTCCTGCCCCTGCTGCTGTTCTTCGGCAGCTTCAAGTACGCCGAATCCCACAAGGACTGGGCCGCCCTGTTCGCCAGCGAGCATTTCGGCTTCATGGTCTCGGGCGGCAAGGTCGGGCCCGAGGAGGCGCCGGTGTTGCTGGCCACCCTGGTGGTGATGGCCGCCACCCTGGTGCAGGCGTTGCTGCTGAAGCTGCGCGGCAAGAAGATCGACCTCATGCTGTGGATCAGCCTGGGTCTGGTGGTGACCCTGGGCGGCGCCACCGTCTGGTTCCACAACGAGACCTTCATCAAGTGGAAGCCCACCGGCCTGTACTGGGGCATGGCCCTGGTGTTCCTGCTGAGCGACAAGCTGATGGGCAAGAACCTGCTCAAGTCCATGCTGGGCGAGGAGATCCAGATGCCGGCGGCGATCTGGTCGCGCCTGAACCTGGCCTGGGTGGGCTTCTTCGCCGCCATGGGCGTGCTCAATCTCTACGTGGCCTACAACTTCTCGACCTCCAGCTGGGCCAATTTCAAGGTCTTCGGCAGCACCGGCCTGATGCTGGTGTTCACGCTGGCACAGGGCCTCTATATGGGCCGCCACATCATCGATGACGGCAGCAAGAACAAGGAAGAACAGCAGCCATGACCGCACGCGCATCGCTACATGACATCGAAGCGAGGTTGCGCGAGCGCCTCGCCCCCAGCAGCCTGGAGGTGCAGGACGACAGCGCCAGCCATGCCGGCCATGCCGGCGCCCGCGAGGGCGGCCATTACACGGTGCGCATCGTCGCGGCCGGCTTTACCGGGCTTAACCGGGTGGCTCGCCATCGCCTCGTATATGATTCCCTGGCTGAACTGATGCAGCAGGGCATCCATGCGCTGGCGATCGACGCCCGCAGCCCGGATGATCGCTGAACTGATTTCGCCTTGAACCCGCGCCGGCCACGGCGCTTTGTTTTGTGTATTGAACCCGGTCGATGCGCTCAATGCCACCGCCGGTGGAGTCTGTTGAAAGGCCCAATGTCCATGAAGAAGATTGTGCTCGCCGCCTCGATCGCGGCCCTGTCTGCAGCGTTCGCACCCATCACGGCCAGCGCCCAGAACATCGCGACGGTGAACGGCAAGGCCGTGCCCAAGGCACGCGCCGACCTGCTGATTGGCCAGATCACCAAGAACGGCCAGCCCCGCACGCCCGAGATGGAAGCGCAAGTGAGGGACGAGATCGTCCTGCGCGAGATCTTCATGCAGGAAGCCGAAAAGCGCGGCATCCCCGCCAGCGCCGACTTCAAGGCGCAGATGGAGCTGGCGCGCCAGAGCATCCTGATCCGCGAGTTGTTCGCCGAATACAGCAAGAAGAACCCGGTCACCGACGCCGATGCCAAGGCCGAGTACGACAAGTTCAAGGCGCAGAGCGCCGGCACCGAATACCGCGCCCGCCACATCCTGGTGGAAAAGGAAGAGGACGCCAAGGCCCTGATCGCCCAGATCAAGGGTGGCGCCAAGTTTGAGGAACTGGCGAGCAAGAACTCCAAGGATCCCGGCTCGGCCGCCAACGGTGGCGACCTCGACTTCGCCAACCCCAACTCCTATGTGCCCGAATTCAGCAAGGCCCTGACCGGCCTGCAAAAGGGTGAGATGACGCAGGAACCGGTGAAGAGCCAGTTCGGCTACCACATCATCAAGCTGGAAGACACTCGTGAAGCCACCTTCCCCGGCTTCGACGACGTGAAGGCCCAGATCCTGCAGCGTCTGAACCAGCAAAAGCTGGGCGACTTCCAGAAGGAACTCAAGGCCAAGGCCAAGACGGACTACAAATTTTCCAATTGATCGGCCGGGGCTGAGTCCCCTCGTCGCACAAACCCGCGTAGCGCCAGGCCCAAGTCTGGCCGCGCGGGTTTTTTCATAGTTAGCTGCATGCCCGCCACCCGCCTCGCCCGTCGCCTGCTGCCCACGCCCGAGACCCTGGAGAACATCAAGGGGCTGCGCTGGTTGGGTCACTATCTGCGGCCGCGGCCCTGGCTGTGGGTGGCACATCGCCGCCGCGTCGCCTGGGGCGTGGGCCTGGGTCTGGCGGTGGGTGTGATCCCGCTGCCCACCCAGATGCTGCTGGCCGCGCTGGTGGCGATCTTGCTGCGCGCCAATGTGGCGGCCGCGGTGGCCGCGACCTGGCTCACCAACCCCTTCACCCTGGTGCCGATCTGGAGCCTGGCGATCTGGCTGGGCGGGCTGTTGGTACACGAGGCCAGCCCGGTGCATGCGCCGCCCATGCTGAGCCTGGACTGGCAGCATCCGGCCGGCTGGATCGGCGATCTGGGCCTGTGGCTGGCCAGCCTGGGCAAGCCCCTGCTGGTGGGCCTGCCGCTGGCCGGCCTGCTGCTGGGCGCGCTGGCCTACCTGGCCGTCTACCTGGGCTGGTGGGCGGTGATCATGGCCGAGCGCGGCCGGCGCCTGCGCCAGCGCACGCGCCGCGCAGGCTAGGCGGGCATGTCGGCCAAGCGGGACTCGACCAGCCGCCCCGCCTCGATGCGCAGCTGACGATCGCAGCGCTCGGCAATGGCCTGGTCGTGGGTCACCAGCACCAGGGTGGTACCGGCCTCGCGGTTGAGTTCGAACATCAGGGCCATCACCTGGGCGCCGGTGGCGAAATCCAGGCTGCCGGTGGGTTCGTCGGCCAGCAGCAGCGCCGGCCGCACCACGAAGGCACGCGCCAATGCCACGCGCTGCTGCTCGCCGCCCGAGAGCACACGCGGGTAATGCCCAAGGCGCTGGCCCAGGCCCACGCGCTGCAGCATCTGCGTGGCCAGGGCCTTGGCATCGCGCTCGCCGCGCAACTCCAGCGGCAGCATCACGTTCTCCAGCGCGGTCAGGTTGGCCAGCAGCTGGAAGCTCTGGAACACAAAGCCCAGCTCCGCGCCGCGCAGGGCCGCGCGTGCGTCTTCGTCGAGCGCAAACATGTCCTGGCCGCGCAGCCGCACCGTGCCGCTGCTGGGCTTGTCCAGGCCGGCCAGAATGGACAGCAGGGTGCTCTTGCCCGAGCCCGAGGCGCCGACGATGGCGACCGATTCGCGCGCCAGCAGATGAAAGCTGATGTCGTGCAGAATCGTCAGCTCGCCGGTGGCGTCCCGCACGGACTTGCTGACGCGATCAACTTCGATGATGAATTCAGACATAGGGCGCTCTGGAATGCGGCGTAGAGACTGGATAGCGCAATGTAGCCTGCTTGGCCTGGCATGCCTGGCGTCACCCCCGGCGGCCGCGGCGGGCAAGCCACGCCGCATCGTCGTGCTGGGCGACAGCCTGTCGGCCGAGTACGGCCTGGCGCGCGGCAGCGGCTGGGTGGCGTTGCTGGAGGCCAGGCTGAAAGAGCACAAGCTTGCCATCGAGGTCGTGAACGCCAGCATCAGCGGCGACACCAGTTCGGGCGGCCGCTCACGCCTGCCCGGCCTGCTGAAGGCGCAAGCGCCCAGCCACCTGATCATCGAACTGGGCGGCAATGACGCGCTGCGTGGCCTGCCGTTGGCAATGACGCGCGACAACCTGCGCGCCATGGCGCAGGCCGGCAAAGCCGCCGGTGCCAAGGTGCTGCTGGTGGGCATGCAGATGCCGCCCAACTATGGGGCGGCCTATGGCAAGGAGTTTGTGCAGCTGTTCGAACAGCTAGCCCGGGACGAGAAGACCGCCCTCACCCCGTTCCTGCTCGCCGGCGTGGCGGATCGGCCGGACGCCGACAACTGGTTCCAGCCCGACCGCATCCATCCGCTCGCCAAGGCGCATCCCTTGATGCTGGACAACGTCTGGCGCGCGCTCAGACCCCTGCTCTGAGTTTGCTCAATCGTTGTTGCGCTGCGGACGCCCGTCCTGGCGGCGCGGCGGCTCGTCGGCGGCCTTGCGCTGTGGACGCTCTTCGGCGCGCGCCGCTGGCGGAGCCGAAGGCGGCATCGGCTGGGCACTGCGCATCGGCAGACCACGCTCCGACTGACGCTCCTGCGGACGTTCCTGCGCTCGCTCGATGGCGCGCTCGGGCATACGTTCGGGCATACGCGCCGGTTCGCGCATCACGGGCTCGCGCACCTGCTCGCGCTGTTGCTCCCGTTGCTGCTCACGCTCTATGGCCGAGCGCGGCGCACCAAGCTCGCGCTGGGGCAGGACTTGCGGCACTGGCTGAGGCATCAGCGGTACCGGGCTGGAGCGTTCGATGCCGCGCTCGGGCTCGCGTCGCGGCAGTTCGCGCGGCACAGGCTCACGTTGCTGCTCGCGCTGCTGCTCACGCTCGATGACGGAGCGCGGTGCCTCGCCGGCATTGCGATCAGGGCGGCTCTCGCGCGTGGGGCGCGGCGCATCGAACACCGGGCCGCGGCGCTCGGGCAGATTGGCCACCGGCAGTGGCGGCAGCTCCTGACGCCCGGGCGCCTGCGGCACCGGGCGCAGCGGCACCTGCGCATCGCGCCAGGGCGCCGGGCGCAGCGCGCCGCCGGGCTGCGGCGCCAGCGTACTCACGGCGCCCACCACATCGCGGTTGCGATAGACCGGCTTGTTCACCGAGCCATTGGGGTTCAGCACCGTCACCGGGTCGGCCTCGGGATTGAGGCGCTGCACATAGGCAGGGCTATGGTGGTAGCTGGGGCGGTAGACCTCGCGCGGTGCCAGGGGGAACCAGCCATAGTGCGGATAGTCGTGGCGCGAGCCTATGCTGATACCGACGCTGACCGCGCCGCCGCCTACCCAGGCCACCAGGGCCGGCGCGTACACGGGGCGCGCCACATAACGGCCCGGCACCCAACACCAGCGCGCGCGGTAATGCACCCAGCGGCCGTAGTGGAAGGGCGCAAAGCCCCAGGGGGCGTCGTCCACCCAGGTCCAGCCCCAGTGGCGCGACCAGACCCAGCGGCCGTCGCGGTAGGGCGCCCAGTCGGGTGCCACCTGCACCGGGATCCAGACCGGGCCATGGTCGGGCGCATTCTCCCAACGGCCATAACGGTCGAGATCCTCGGCGCCGGTCATTTCGGGCGAAACATAGCGGTAGCTAATGGCTTCGCCGTCCGAGCGGCTGCGCGCCAGTGCCCAATCGGTGAAGGCATCGACCTCCAGACGCTGACGCTCGGCACGCGGCCCATTGGCCCACCAGAATTCGGCCTGCTCATTGGCGTCCAGCCAGACTGGCCGGGCGTCGCCACCATCACGCGACTCGAAGCGCATGCGGCCTTGCCAGCTCAGCGCGCGACTGCCGCGATCGAGCGCGTCGACGCGATAAAAGCCCTCGCGCTCGAAGCTGAAGCGCCCCTCGCGGGTACGCAGCCGGGTCTCGGCTGCGCTCTCGGCATTGCGCAGACGCAGCGCCAGGCTGCCCTGGTCGACACGCAGCTCGATGCGCTCGTCGTCGAGCTGGCTGAACTCGATATCGCTGCGCTCGTCCACCCACAGGCTGCTGGAGCCGATGCGCAAGGCCATGCGCGCGCCCGGGTCGGTGCGCAGGCGGTCGCCCTCGCTGATGGTGTGGTTGCGCCCAAGCTGCAGCCATTCCTTGCTCTCGACATCGAACAACCAGGCCTCGCCGTTCAGCTCGGACACGCGGGCGACGCGGCCGGGCGGGTCGGCCCAGGCGCAGCCCAGGCTCAGGCTCAGCAACAGGGCCAGGACCAGCTGCCACCAGCGCTTGGCCGGCGATGTTTGTATTGCGCTTTCCATGAGCGATCTCCTCTACCCCGGCTTAACGCCCGGATCCTGCGCCAGGACGACGCGCTTTACAAAAAAAGAACTCAGTCGTCGGCGTTCGGATCTTGCTGCGGAAACAGCAGCTCGGTGTAGCCGAAGCGGCTGAAGTCCGTCATGCGCATCGGATAGAGCTTGCCGATCAGGTGGTCACACTCATGCTGCACCACGCGGGCGTGGAAGCCATCCGCGTCGCGGTCGATCGGCTTGCCCTGCGCGTCGAAGCCCTGGTAGCGCAGGCGCGCATGGCGCGACACCAGGCCGCGCAGGCCTGGCACCGAGAGGCAGCCCTCCCAGCCCTCGACCATCTCGTCCGAGAGCGGCGTGATGAGCGGATTGATCAGCACCGTCATCGGCACCGGCGGGGCCTCGGGGTAGCGCTCGTTGTGCTGGAAGCCGAACACCACCACCTGCAGGTCCACGCCGATCTGCGGCGCGGCCAGTCCGGCGCCCTTGGCGGCCTGCATGGTCTCGAACATATCGTCCAGCAGAGCACGCAGCTCGGGCGCATCGAACTGCTGCACCGGCTGGGCCACGCGTAGCAGGCGCGGGTCGCCCATCCTCAGAATCTCACGAACGGCCATGGCTGCTTCCTTGCGATATCGTGGCGGATTCTAAGGAGCATGCTGATGCAGGACCTGGGCCACGGCATTTACGCCATCGACACCGCTTTTCAGCGCGCGCATTTCGACGCCGCCTATCTGATCGTCGAGCAGGGCCGCGCCGCCTTCATCGACAGCGGCACCAACCATGGCGTGCCCCATCTGCTGGCGGCGCTGGAGCGCCTAAGCCTGCCGCGCAGCGCGGTGGACTATGTGATCCCCACCCATGTGCACCTGGACCATGCCGGCGGCGTGGGGCTGTTGATGCAGGCCCTGCCGCAGGCGGTCTGCCTGGTGCATCCGCGCGGCCTGCGCCATCTGCTGGACCCCAGCGCCCTGTGGGCCGGCGCGCTGGCCGTCTACGGCGAGGCCGAAATGCAACGCTCCTATGGCGAGCTGGTGGCGGTGCCGGCAAGCCGTGCCCGCGCCAGCAGCGACGGCATGGAGATTGCCCTGGCGGGCCGGCCGCTGCTGCTGCTCGACACCCCCGGCCATGCGCGCCACCACCATTGCATCTGGGATGCGAAAAGCCGCGGCTGGTTCACCGGCGATACCTTCGGCCTCTCCTACCGCGAGTTCGATACCGCGCAAGGACCCTGGATGCTGCCCACCAGCACGCCGGTGCAGTTCGAGCCCGAGGCCCTCGAAGCCTCGGTGCTGCGGCTGCTGAGCTACCGGCCCGAGTGCATGTACTTGACGCATTTCGGCCGTGTCGATCAGGTGCCCAGGCTGGCCGAGGCCCTGCTGGCTGCGGTGCGGGCCATGGCCGACACCGCACTCGCGCTGCGCCAGGCGCCCGAGCGCCATGCGGCCCTCAAGGCCGCGCTGCTGCGGCAGTACCTGCACAGCCTGCGGCGCCATGGCTGCGAGCTGAGCGAGGCGCGCTGCACCGAGCTGCTGGCCATGGACGTGGAACTGAACGCCCAGGGCCTGGGCGTGTGGCTGGACAAGCTGCCGCCGGCCTGAGCGCGCTCAGGCGTCCAGGTCCAGCTCCTGGATCTTGCGCGTGATGGTGTTGCGGCCTATGCCCAGCTTCTGTGCCGCCTCGATGCGGCGGCCGCGCGTGATGTCCAGCGCGGTGAGGATCAGGCTGGCCTCGAAGCGGCGCGTGAGCAGGTCCCACACATCCGGCTCGCCGGCCATCAGCAGGCGGCGCGCCTCCTGCGCCATCTCCGCCACCCAGGCATCGGTGCCGCCAGGCTGCGGGCCGGCGGGCGGCAGCGGCAGGGCCGTGGCGGGCATATTGGGCATGTGGGGCATGAGCGGCACGGGCTCAGCGGCATGCGCGACGGCGGCGGTCGGCGCGGGCGTGGTGGCCAGCAATTCCTGCGGCAGGTCCTTTGCCTCGACCACCTGGCTGGGCGCCATCACGCTGAGCCAATGGCAGATGTTCTCCAGCTGACGCACATTGCCGGGAAAATCGAAGGCCACCAGGCGCGCCAGCGCCGGCTCGGTGAGGCGCTTGGCCTCCACGCCCAGCTCGGTGGCGCTGCGCTGCAGGAAGTAGCGCGCCAGCACCGGGATGTCCTCGCGCCGCTCGCGCAGCGGCGGCAGGCGCAGGCGGATCACATTCAGGCGGTGGAACAGGTCCTCGCGGAAGCGTCCGTCGCGCACCAGCGCCTCAAGGTTCTGGTGCGTGGCCGCCACCACGCGCACATTGCTGCGCTGCGGGCTGTGGCCGCCCACGCGGTAGAACTGGCCGTCCGAGAGCACGCGCAACAAACGCGTTTGCAGATCGAGCGGCATGTCGCCGATCTCGTCCAGGAACAGCGTGCCGCCCTCGGCCTGCTCGAAGCGGCCGCGCCGCGTCGCCTGGGCGCCGGTGAAGGCGCCGCGCTCATGGCCAAAGAGCTCGGACTCGAGCAGGTCCTTGGGGATGGCCGCGGTATTGATGGCTACAAACGGCCCCTCCGCGCGCGGGCTGTGCTTGTGCAGCGCCCGCGCCACGAGCTCCTTGCCGCTGCCGGACTCGCCGGTGATCAGCACCGTGACATTGCTCTGGCTCAGGCGGCCGATGGCACGGAACACGTCCTGCATCGCCGGGGCCTGGCCCAGCATCTCGGGCAGCGGCGCGGCGGCCTCCTCGGCCACCGCCTCGCGCACGCTCTCCTCCTGGGCGCGGCGGATCAGCTCCACCGCGCGCGCCAGGTCGAAGGGCTTGGGCAGGTATTCGAAGGCACCGCCCTGGAAGGCCGAGACGGCGCTGTCCAGATCGGAGTAGGCCGTCATGATGATGACCGGCAGGCCGGGCAGCTTCTCCTTCACCTTGCTGAGCAGGTCCAGGCCCGAACCGCCAGGCATGCGGATGTCCGACACCAGCACCTGCGGGCTGTCCTCCTCGAGCGCGGCCAGCAGATCGCGCGCATTGCTGAAGCTGCGCGTCGGCAGCCCCTCGCGGCCGAGTGCCTTCTCCAGCACAAAGCGGATCGAGTGGTCGTCGTCAACAATCCAGATGGATTTCATGCAGTGGCTCCGCCTCGCGCCCCTTTTCTCAGGGCAAGGGCAAGGTAATTCGAAAATCGGTCCGACCTGGTTCGCTGTCGCAATCGATCATGCCTTGATGCTGTTGCACGATGGTTTGCGACAGGGTGAGCCCGAGACCCGACCCTCCGTCCCGGCCCGAGACCAGGGGGAAGAAGATCCGGTCGCGGATCTCGGCCGGCACACCAGGGCCGTTGTCTTCGACATGCAATTCCAGTGCCAAGCGCCAGCGCTGCTTGCCAATCGTGACCTGGCGCGCCACGCGCGTGCGCAGCGTGATCTGCGCATCGCCGGCCGCGATGCGCGCCTGCAGCGCCTGGGCGGCGTTCTGCGCGATGTTGAGCAGCGCCTGTATCAGCTGCGCGCGGTCGCCGCGGAAATCGGGCAGCGAGATGTCGTAGTCGCGCAGCAGCTTCAGCCCCTTGGGGTACTCGGCCAGTATCAGCGAACGCACGCGCTCGCAGATTTCATGGATGTTCACATCGCCCACCACCTGGGCAAAGCGGTGCGGCGCCAGCAGCCGGTCGACCAGGGACTGCAAGCGGTCGGCCTCGTGGATGATGACCGAGGTGTACTCCTGCAGCTCGGGCCCCACGTCGGTGGGCTCCAGCTCCATCGCCAGCAACTGGGCCGCACCGCGTATGCCGCCCAGCGGATTCTTGATCTCGTGCGCCAGATTGCGTATGAGCTCCTTGGTGGCTTGCACCTGGTCGAGCTTGCGCTCGTCGCGGTCCTGGCGCGTCTGCTGCGCGTTCTCGATCAGCTCGACCAGCAACTGCTGCGGATCCTCGGTCTGGCTGACGATCACCTGCACGGGTAGCAGGTCCTCGTGCACGCGCGGGCCGCGGCGCAGCAGCGCATCGAAACGGCTGCTCGAATAGGCATTGCGCGCCACGCCGTCCATCGCCTCGCGCAGCCGCGCGGAGTCGGCGAACCAGTCGAACAACTGGCTGCGCTGCACCGCGCGGCGCGAGAGCCGCATCGCGGTCTCGAAGGCGGCGTTGGCGAACACGCACTCGCCGTTCGGTCGCACCACGGCGACCATGGTGGCCAGTGAGTCGAAGGCCGCATAGGCGGCAAAGCCGGCGGCATGGGCTGAGCTGTCGTCGTTCATCGCGTCGGGTCGCCTGTCCCAACACGGACAGACTCAAGGGAGTTTGCTGAGCTCTCGCTTGAGAGCCTGAATATCGGCTTCCTGGCGCGCGATGCCGGCCTTGAGCTCGGCCACGCGGTCCAGGTAGCGCTGGTAATTGCGCTCCTCGGCGCGGCGCTCCGGGTTGCCGCCCGCGTACTCGCGCTGCAAATTGGCCAGGCGTTCCTCGCTGTCGCGCAGCTCGGTCTCCAGCACGCGCCGGCGCTCGTTATCGCGCCCGCGCTGCTGGCCGGGATCGACGCGCGCATCAGGCCCACCGCGCGAGGCAGCACCCTCGGTGGGCTGCGACGACGGCGCCGGCTTGGTGCGTGCCGGCGCCTGCAGCACCGTGATGGGCGTGCCCTCGATGGTGCGGCAGCCCTTTTCCTGGGCTTCCTTGGCCGAGAGTGCGTCGGTGTAGAGCACCGGCGGCCCGGGGCAGCGGTAGACCACGCCCTGGGCCTGCGCAGCGCCGGCCGCCAACAGGGCGCTGAGCAGCAGGAACTGGGCTTGCTTCTTGGGTCGCTGGATGTGCATCGGCCGAATCGTCGAGAGGGAGGAACCTGGCCCGCATTGTGGCGCAAGAAAGCAAAAGGGACGGCTCGCGCCGTCCCTCCCCTGCCCTGGCAGCCCGCGGCGCGCCGTGTTGCTCTTCAACACGCACGCCGCGCGCTCCCATCACAGCGAGTAGTACATGTCGTACTCGACAGGGTGGGTGGCCATGCGGAAGCGCGTCACTTCCTGCATCTTCAGCTCGATATAGGCATCGAGGAAGCTGTCGGTGAACACGCCGCCCTTGGTCAGGAAGGCACGGTCCTTGTCCAGATACTCGAGCGCCTGGTCCAGGCTGTGGCAGACGGTCGGGATCTTCGCGTCTTCTTCCGGCGGCAGATGGTAGAGATCCTTGGTGGCGGCTTCGCCCGGATGGATCTTGTTTTCCACGCCGTCCAGACCGGCCATCATCAGTGCGGCAAAGCACAGATAGGGGTTGGCCGAAGGATCGGGGAAGCGCGCCTCGATGCGGCGACCCTTGGGGTTGGCCACATAGGGGATGCGGATCGAGGCCGAGCGGTTCTTGGCCGAGTAGGCCAGCTTCACCGGGGCTTCGAAGCCGGGCACCAGACGCTTGTACGAGTTGGTACCGGGGTTGGTGATGGCGTTCAGCGCGCGTGCATGCTTGATGATGCCGCCGATGTAGTAGAGCGCGAAGTCGGACAGGCCCGCATAGCCGTCACCGGCGAACAGGTTCTTGCCGTCCTTCCAGATCGACTGGTGCACATGCATGCCGGAGCCGTTGTCGCCCACGATGGGCTTGGGCATGAAGGTCGCGGTCTTGCCATAGGCATGGGCGACGTTCTGGATCACGTACTTCTGCAGCTGCAGCCAGTCGGCACGCTTGGTCAGGGTGCTGAACTTGGTGCCGATTTCCATCTGGCCGGCGTTCGCCACTTCGTGGTGATGCACCTCGACCGGGATGCCCAGCTGTTCCAGGATCAGGCACATTTCCGAGCGCATGTCCTGGCCGGCGTCGACCGGGGGCACGGGGAAATAACCGCCCTTGACGGTGGGACGGTAGCCGCTGTTGCCGTGCTCGTATTCCTTGCCGGTGTTCCAGGCGGCTTCTTCGCTTTCGATCTTGAAGAAGCAGCCGGACATGTCGTTGCCCCAGCGGATCGAGTCGAAGATGAAGAACTCGGGCTCGGGACCGAAGTAGGCGGTGTCGCCCAGGCCGGAGGCCTTCAGATAGGCTTCGGCGCGCTTGGCCAGCGAACGCGGATCGCGCTCATAGGCCTTGCCGTCGGCCGGGTCGACCACGTCGCAGGACAGGATCAGGGTCGGCTCTTCGAAGAAGGGGTCGATATTGGCGGTGTCCGGGTCCGGCATCAGCAGCATGTCGGAGGCTTCGATACCCTTCCAGCCAGCGATCGACGAGCCGTCAAAGGCATGACCGGAGGAGAACTTGTCCTCGTCGAAATGCGACACGGGCACGGAAACGTGCTGCTCTTTGCCACGGGTATCGGTGAAGCGGAAGTCGACGAACTTGACTTCGTTTTCCTTCACCATCTTCATCACGTCGGCGACGGTCTTGGCCATCAATCACTCCTAGCGAAAGGGGGTAGAAACTGGGGGTAGATCGGATCTGGGAATTCGGCAGGGTCCGGGTCTTGCGCAAGGCATGACACCCGACTCAGGCACCGTAGCTGTATGCAGTTTGCGTGCCAGCACGGTGCATGCCCGCCGGCCGGGCGATTATGCGCCGATGGGGCCCGCGCCAGCATGACGAAGCCCCCATCAAGACCATCGATGCACCAATTGCGGACCAACAATGGCACCATTGTGGTGCCCATTCATGCACCATCCTGGTGCGATCGCGGCTTCAGGGCAGCAGAGGCGGCAGCACCTCCACGGGATCCAGCACCTCCACCGCTGGCGCCGCCGCGGCCTGGCGCAGCTCGTGCAGAGCGGCCAGGGCGTAATGCGCGAACCACAGCGAGGTGAAGGCGAACACCAGGGTGTAGAGCCACACCGAGATCAGCACCAGAAAGGGCGCGAGCGCAATCGTCAGCACGCCAAAGGCCCAGATCGCGGCGGGCGCGGCGCCCAGATAGCCGGTCACCAGGCCGAGCGCCAGCAAAGGCGCCTTGTGCTCGCTGAGGATCCGGCGTCGCTCGGGCGCCGAGGCATGGTCGGCCAGCACATCGAAGGCAAACACGCGGTAGCCCAGCCAGCCCCAGATCAAGGGCGGGATGAAGAGCACCAGCGGCGGGATGAACCAGAACGGCATGCTGACGCCTATGGCCAGCAGGGCCAGCAGGGTATGGCCCAGCGACCAGGCCGCGCTCAGCCAGACCGAGCCGCCGCGCTTGAGTTCCAGGCCCGGGAAGCGGCGCGTGGCCACCAGCTGGACCATCGCCGGCGTCATCAGCAGCGCCACCATCAGGAGGCTCAGCACCACCACCACCGGGATGCCCAGGGCCAGCACCACCAGCGGCGCCATCACGCTGCGAAAACCGCTGGCGCCCACATAGTCCAGCCAGCCCAGCAGGCTGTCGATCAGCTTCCACGATTCCAGCGTGGCGCGCACGCCGGTCACCGCGGGCTCCCAGAAGAAGTACATGAAGGCGCCGGCCAGCAGGGCCGAGATCAGCAGCGGCAGCAGCGAGAGCGCGATCACGCGCGGATGCAGGCAATAGGCGGCGGCGCGCCAGAAGGCGTCGGCGATGCGGCCGGTGGCATGGATCATCGGTCTTCCCCTCCTCCGGGAAGAGCGCAGCATATCAATCAGCGCCCGAACAATCGCCGCAGACCCAACCATTGCTGGGCCCAGAAGCCGCGGCCATAGTCGCGTCCGCCCTCCTCTTGCAACTGGTCGCGCACGCCGGTGGCATCGAAACGCAGCTCGAAATTGGCGGTGCCAAACAGCATGTCCCAGAGCGGGAACAGCACCGCGAAGTTGTGGCCGCCCAGCGTGCCACGGCCGCCCGACTCATGGCCGATGCCGATCGCGTGGTGCAGGCGGTGAAAGCGCGGGCTCACGAACACCCGTTCGAACAGCGGGCCAAACCACAGCCGCACATTGGCGTGCTGCAGGCTTTCCATCAGCTGCGAGAGCGCCACCAGGGCGACGAACTGCCCGGGCTCCACGCCGATGAAGCGCGCCAGCAGCGCGAACGCGGCTGCGCGCAGCATGTCGTCGAGCAGATGGTTGCGGTTGTCGCTCCACATCGTCATCTGGCGCTGGCTGTGGTGCAGCGCATGCAGGGCCCACCACCAAGCGAACTGGTGCTGGGCGCGGTGCAGCCAGTAGTTCACCAGGTCGAACACCAGCAGGTAGACGAGGAAGCTGGCCCAGGGCAGCTCGCTCAGGCCCAGCAGCGCGTCGAGCTGCCAGGTCGGCAGGCCAGCCAGGCGCAGCTGGCCCGAGACGCCATCGAGCAGGGGGTCCAGGCTGAAGAACATCACCAGGCGGAACAGCCCCAGGCGGTGGATCAGGGTATAGAGCATGTCCACCCGCACCGCGGCGCTGTCGCCGAGCGGTTCCACCGGGCGCCAGCGCTCCAGCGCGCGTATCAGCAACAGCATCACCGCGATCTGCAGCAGGCCCACCAGCAGCCAACCGGTCGCGTCATAGGCATCCTCCAGCAGATTGCCCAGGCCGATGCCGAACACCAGCGGCTGGACCAGGGTCTCGAACAGCTGTTGCCGGGCCAGCTCGAAGCTCTCGCTGAACCAGTCCATCATGGCTTGCCTGCCTTTCCTTGCGCTTGCTCAGATCCCAGGCCGCGCATCAGCCGCGCATAGCGCGGATGCTCGCGCAGCGGCGCAAAACACATGCCCTTCTCCTTCAGGCCCTTCATCAGGGGTTCCAGCACGGCGGGTGCCCAGGCGTCCTGGCGCTGCCAGATGCCCAGATGCGCCATCAGAATATCGCCGGGCCGGATATCGCGCAGCGCGCGCGCCAGCAACTGCTCGTTGGGGTATTTATCGCTGGGCAACTCATCCCCCAGAAAGCCCGCCGCGCTCCAGCCCACATGGCTGAAACCGCAGGCCTTGGCGGCGGCCAGCAGGGCCGGCGACGTACGACCTGCGGGGGCGCGGAAGATCGCGCCCATGGCCTGGCCGGTGATCTCGGCAAAGCGCTGCGCGGGCTTCTTCAGGCCCTCGCAATACTGCTCGGCGCTCAGCTCGCGGATGCGCGCCGGCTCGATGCCCGCCTGGCTGCGCACCTTGAAGCGCGCCTCGCCATTCACGGGCGGCAGGTCCTCCAGCCAGGTGTCGTGCTCCCAGGTGTGCGAGCCGAAGTCATGGCCCTCGGCGGCACGCGCGCGCCACCAGGGCGCCCATTGCTCGTCCAGCGTATGGCCATAGTTCAGCGTGGGCTCCCGGGACAAAAAGAAGGTGGCCTTGGCCTGGTACTTCGTCAGCAGCTCGGCCACCAGCGGCGCCACGCCCATATGGCCGGTGTCGAAGGTCAGGAAGACGGGCTTCTCGCCCGGCTGACAGGCCTGCACAGACAGCGCGCCGGACAGCGCCAGCGCCGCGAGCGCCCGCCTCACTGGCGCGACGCGTGGTCCAGCGTCCACACGCCATGCGGCGACTTGCCCACCCGGACCTGCTTGAGGACCTGCTTGCTCTGCAGGTCCAGCATAGTCAGCTTGCGCGCCCAGCGCGAGGTGAAGATCAGGGTCTTGCCATCGGCCAGCACTTCCATATCGTCGGGCCCGCCCGGTGCCGCGAAGGTCTCGACCACGCTGAAGCCCTGCAGGTCGATCTTGCTGATGCTGTTGCCGGCGCGGTTACTCACCAGCACATGGCGCTTGTCGCCCAGCGAGCGGAAGCTGTGCGCGCCGTCGCCAGTGGGCAGGCGCTTGACCAGCTTGGGCGCGGCGCCCGAGACGTCGTAGACCTCCACCAACTTGTCGCCGGTCAGCGCCACCAGGATGTGCTTGTCGTCGGCGGTGAGGAAGATGTCGGCCGGCATCTTGCCCACCGGGATCTTCCAGCGCGGCGCCTGCGCGGCCAGGTCCACGCACAGCAACTCGTCGCTGTCCTGCAGGCTCACATAGAGCAGCGTGCTCTTGCTGTCGATGAAGAGATGACTGGGCGTCTTGGGCGCCGGGATGCGCTTGAGCAGCTCCAGCGGCTTGTCAGCCTGCTGCGGCTGCCAGCGGTACAGGGCCACATGGTCCAGGCGGTTGCCGGCCGTCACGAACCACTTCATATCGGGCGAGAAGCGCAGGTGGTAGGGATCGGTGATGCCGTTCAGCACGCGCTGCACATTGGCCGTGACCGGATCGATGAAGGTGAGCGAATCGCCCAGCGCATTCGCCACCACCATGGACTTCTCGTCGGGCGTCAGGTAGAGGTGGTGCGGCTCCTTGCCGGTGGGAATGCGCTTGAGCTGCTTGAAGCTCACCGGGTCCACCACGCTGATGTCGGCATCCAGCGAATTGAGCACAAAGATCGGCCGGCCATCGGCCAGGGCACAGGCGGGGGCCAGCAGCAAGCCGGCCGCCAGGCACCGCCAGTTCAGAGCAAACATCGAGGAGTCCTTGAGTACGCACGCCTGCGGCCCACCTGGGCCGAGGCAACAGCCCCAAGTGTAGAGGGCCGGCCACGCCGGCCGGCCGCAGCGCCCTGCTTCAGCTACTTGCCAGCGGCGCTTCGCCAATGGCGCAAACGGGCAACAAGCCCCACCAGCAGGTAGAGCAGCAGGCTGGGCGCGGCCATCACAAAGGCCGCCAGGCAGGCATCGAGGGCGGACAGCGCCAATGCGGCCAGCGGTACCAGCACGCTGGCCGCGGCGATCGCGGCGCACAGCAGGGCCCCCGCGCGGTGATCGGCCCAGCAGGACCCGGCGCGCAAGGCCCAGCACCAAGGGCCGAGCAGGATCCAAGGCAGCAGCAGCGGCAGCAGCGCAAAGGGGAACCAGCCTATGCCAAGCATCGGGCCTGCCGCGAGCGCGGCGGTCGAAAGCCGCAGGCGCCGGCCCTCATGCGGCCAGCCGGAAGCCCAGCGCAGTTGCGCCCAGCAGGCCCAGCAAGACGAGCGCACCGAACCGGTGTTGCCAGCGATCGAGCGCGGCAAAGCCAGCCGCATCCGAGCGCTCGGCGCAACGCAGGCGGCGCCGCACCAGCCCCACGCAGACCAGGTTGGCCAGTAGCGCCAGCCCGGCCATGCCAAGCTTGAGCGAGAGCAGCACAGTGCCGGTGGCCTGCGGCAGCAGCAGCAAGCCACTGATCACGACGCCGCTGAAGGCCGGTATCTCGACGCAGAGGTCGACGCGCCAATGCAGGCGCGCCAGCCATAGCTCGGCGGCCGGTCCGCGCCCCAGCAGGGCGCGCTCGAACAACGCTTCGGTGAGCACGCAGCCCAGCCACAGGCCGACCAGCAGCAGATGCGTGAACAAGATCAGACGACTCAAGAGGCCTCCACGTCCAGCAGAAACTCGCGGCACAGCCGCGCAAGCTCGCGCGGCGCTTCAACCATGGGCACATGGCCCAGCGCGGGCAGCACGGTCTTGCGGCTGTGCGCGATGCCGCTGGCCAGCGTGGTGGCATCGGCGACATCGACGACACGGTCCAGCTGGCCCCACAGCACCAGGGTGGGCGCCTTGATCTGGCCAAGGAGAGCCCGCTGGTCCTGGTCGCGCTCGAGATCGCACAGCAGCTTGCGCTCGGTGGCGCGGCGCGAACGCTTCTGCGCCAACAGCCAGTCCTGCGCAAAGCCGGGCAGCCAGGGCGGCCTGGCCATGCCCCAGGCCAGCATGGCGCGAAAGTCGCGCAGACTGTCCACCTCGATCATGGGATGAGGATGGCCAAGCTCCACATGGCGGCGCAACTCGCTCGGCCGCGTTTCGGCGCCGGCGCTGCTGATCAAGGTAAGCGAGCGCACCAGCTCGGGCCGCAACGCCGCGATGCGCATCGCCAGCGCGCCGCCCATCGAATGGCCGACCAGGTGGACGCGCGTCAGCGCCAGGCGATCCATGCACGCGAGCATGCGTTCGGCCTGCGCCACGATGCCCAGTTCGGCGTCCGCGGGCAGCGGGCTGTCACCATGGCCGGGCAGATCGGGCACGAGCAAGGGCCAGCGGGGGCCCAAGGCGGCCGCAAACGACAACCAACTGGCGTGGTCGGCGCATGCGCCATGCAGCAGCAGCAGCGGTGTGCCCGCACCGCCTTCATTCGAAACAAAGTAGGTCAGGCTGCCCCAGGGCCAGGCCTGCTGCCGCTGACTCAGGCCGGCACGTCGGCGCGCCGCGGCCATGGCCTGGCGCATCAGCCAGTCCCTCATGGCCCGCCCGCGCCCTGCCCGGCCCCGCCCTGCCTGACGCTGGCCGCCAGCACCATGGCAAACATCTGGCCGTTGAAGCGTGCCAGGCGCTCGAGAAAGGCCTCGTCCATGGTCCGCTCCATCTGCGCTTCCAGGTTCTCGCGCAGCAGCATCGGCATCATCGCCAGGCTGGTGAAGGACAGGCGCAGCACATCGGCGTCCAGCTCGGCATCAAGCAGGCCGGCCCGCTGCATCTCCTGCAAACGCTGCGTACCGCGCTGCTGGCCGCGCTCCAGCAGCTGTTGGACAAAGCGGCGTCCGGGGCCGGCATTCAGCGCCACCACCTTGAACAGCAGCTTGGGCAGCTCGGGCGTGGCCGCCATGGTGCGGTAGTAGATGCGCAGGTAGTTGACATAGCCCTCGGGGCCCGTCAGCGAGAGCTGGTCCAGGGCGTCCAGAATGGGCTGCAACGCCTGACGGATCATCTCTTCGTAGAGGCCTTCCTTGCTGCCGAAGTAGTAGCGAATCATGGCCGTGTTGACCTGGGCGGCGTCGGCCAGCCGGCGCGTGCTGACCGCGTGGTACTCGTCGGCCAGAAAGAAGGTCTTGGCGGCACGAAGCAGGCGTTCGGGAACGCTGTCGGCGGCAGGCTGGGCGGGCTGATTCATGGCACCAACGTCTGATCAGGCCGAGCACGCCCCATGCCTTGCGCAGCCGGACAGGCCGCCATCTGCCGGCTTGCCAGCCGGCCTGGGCGCAGGCGCCGCGGGCAGTGCCTGCGGGTGCGTCAGGGTCAGGGTCAGATCATGCGGGGTCTCGGTCATCGGCCGATATTCTTCGCGGTGGCGGCGCTCAGGGCCAGCAGAATCGCCACTCAAAACAGCCGTTCCGGATAAGAGCTTCGATCAGGCCCGGCGCATTCCTAACTCATTAACGACTTACTCGTCGTCGCCGCCCAGAATGCCGCCAAGCAGGCCGCCGGCCCCAAAGCCGCCCAGCACCGAGCCCTCTTCCTTGGAGCCGCCACGCTGCGGCGCGGCGGCGAAGATGCGCGAAGCCAGGCGCGAGAACGGCAGGCTTTGCAGCCAGACCTCGCCGGGGCCGGTGAGCTTGGCCAGGAACAGGCCCTCGCCGCCGAACAGCGCGGTCTTGATCTTGCCCACGTACTGGATCTCGAAGTCCACGCCGGGCGTGTAGGCAACCACGCAGCCGGTATCCACCAGCAGGGTCTGGCCGGGCTGCAGGGTGCGGCGCACCACCGTGCCGCCGGCATGCACAAAGGCCAGGCCGTCGCCATCAAGCTTCTGCATGATGAAACCCTCGCCGCCGAAGAAGCCGGTGCCGAGCTTCTGCTGCACGGCAATGCCCAGCGAGACGCCGCGCGCCGCGCACAGGAATGCGTCCTTCTGGCAGATCAGCGTGCCGCCCAGCTGGCGCAGATCCATCGGCAGGATCTTGCCGGGGTAAGGCGCGGCAAAGGCCACGCGCAGCTTGCCTTGGCCCTGGTTGGTGTAGATGGTGGTGAACAGCGACTCGCCGGTGATGAGGCGCTTGCCAGCACCCAGCAGCTTGCCCAGGAAACCGCTTTGTTGCGCCGAGCCATCACCAAAAATCGTGTCCATGCTGATGCCGGCATCCATGAACATCATGCTGCCGGCCTCGCCGATGGCGGCCTCGCCCGGGTCGAGCTCGACCTCGACGAACTGCATCTCGGCGCCCTTGATCTCGTAATCGACGACGTCCATGGCCATGATCTGTATGCCTCCAGCAAATTGAAACCGGCCGCGATATTAGCCACTTTTGCGCCTGCCTATACTGCGACGCATGTCCGAGCCCCTTGATGAATCCACCGCGCTGAAGCCCGGCGACAGCTATGTGCAGTCCTTCGCGCGCGGGCTCTCGGTGATACGCGCCTTCAGCGCCGAGGCGCCGCGCCAGACCCTCACCGAGGTGGCCAAACGCTGCGGCCTCACACGCGCCGGCGCGCGCCGCATCCTGTTGACGCTCGAAACCCTGGGCTATGTGAAGGCCGATGGCCGGCTGTTTGCCCTCACGCCCAAGATCCTGGACCTGGGATTCGCCTACCTCAGCTCGCAGCCACTGTGGCAGTTTGCCGAGCCGGTGATGCAGCAGCTCGCCGGCGACCTCAAGGAAAGCTGCTCGGCCGCGGTGCTGGAGGGCGGCGACATCGTCTATGTGCTGCGCGTGCCGGCGCGCAAGATCATGAGCATCAACCTGGGCGTCGGCAGCCGCCTGCCGGCCTGGTGCACCTCGATGGGTCGGGTGCTGCTGGCTGGCCTGCCGCAGCCTGAGCTGGAGGCACAGCTGGCGCGCGTGCAGTTCCAGGCGCACACGGCGCGCACCGCGCGCAATCTCGACGAGCTGCGCACCCGCATCGCCCAGGTGCGCAGCCAAGGCTGGTGCCTGATCAACCAGGAGCTGGAAGAAGGCCTGGTCTCGCTGGCCGCGCCCATCGTGGACCGCAAGGGCCAGACCATCGCGGCGCTGAACGTCGGCGCGCAGGTGAACCGCACCCCGCCCGACGCGCTGCTGGAGCAATGCCTGCCGCGCCTGCTGGAGGCGGCGCAGAGCATCTCCAGGCTGCTGCAGATCAAGTCATAGAAGGCTGCCGGCGCTCCCTCGGGTGATGTCCCGACCCGTGGTGCAAGTTCGCAGCCCACAGAGGCTGCGATGCGCGACGCCGGCCACAGGTTCGCTGGTTTGGGAGATTGCATCGGGCGATGCGAGCAAGCCGACGGCTGCCGCCAGCGGCCAGGCCCAGCATCTCGACAAAACCAGCATCCCAATTCCATCGAGGAGCACAGCAGCTAACCCGATATGGCGGTGCACGCCGCACCCCCACCAGGCAGCTGCACCGGCACACCGCGCAGTCGCTCGCCCAAGCCGGCCTGGGTCGGCAAGTCCATCAGGAGCTGCAGGCCCAGCGGCGCACAGGCCTGGGCCAGGCGCTGCGCCAGCAGAACCGGCGCGCCTATGCAGGCCTGCGCGACACGGCCGGATGGCAGGGCCGTGCCGAGCAGCACCTCGCCGCTGGCGATGCCCACGCCGAACCTGACCTGGGTCTGGCCCGCGGCCTGGCGCTCGGCGTTGAAGCCGGCCTGCACCTCGGCCATGTCATGGGCGGCCTGCAGCGCCGTGCTGGCCTCGGCAAACAGCGCCACCAGACAGTCGCCGCGGTACTGGGCGAGCTCGCCATGGTGGCCGGCCACGGCATCCAGCATCAAGGTGCCCCAGTCGCTCAGTAGCGCCATCGTCTCCTCAGGGGTTTGCGCCGCGCCAAGGCCTTCCAGCTCGTTCAGGCAGGCCGCCAGCACCACCGCCGCGGACAGGCGCTGGGCGGCCGTGGGCGCGCTGCCGGGATGGGGCAGCAGGCGGCGCAGCGTGTCGGCCTGCAGATCCGCCACCTGCTTGCGCGCCAGACTGGACTCCACCCTGGCCTTGAGCAGCCAGGGGTCGACCGGCTTGTGCAGAAAGTCATCGGCTCCAAGCTCGATGCAGCGCGCCACCGGCGCCACCCCTCCCAGCGAACTGGTCACGATCACCGACACCCGCCGCAGCGCCGCGTCATCGGAGCGCAGGCGCAGCAGGTCGAAGCCGTCCAGCTCGGGCATGGCGAGGTCCAGCAGCAGCAGATCGAAGCTGTGCTGCCTCAGCTTGTCCAAGGCCTGGCGGCCGTTCTCGGCACTCTCCACCCGGTGCCCCAGCAGTTCCAGCGAGCGGCACAGCAGCAGGCGGTTGACCTTGTTGTCATCGGCCACCAGCACGCGCGCGCCCTGCACCGCGGTGGCGGCCGCCGGCGTGGCAGCGTCCATGGCGGGCCCATGCTGGCGGGCCGCTTCGGCGGCATGGGCCGACTCGCGCGCCGGTCCGGGCGCCAGCGTGAAGCGATAGCCGAGGCCGGCCACGGTGGCAATAGCCCCTGCCCCCAGCACCCGGCGCAGGCCGGAGATCTGCACCTGCAGATTGTTCTCCTCCACCACCAGGCCCGGCCAGACCTCGTCCAGGAGCTCGCCCTTGCCCACCACGCGATCGCGTTTGCTCACCAAGGCCTTGAGCAGATCAAAGCCACGGCTGCCCAGCGCCACGGGCTGGCCCTCGACCAGCAGCAGCCTCTCGGCCAGGCGCAACTCGATGTGTCCGAATACCAGGCTGGCGCTGTGCGTTCCCATGTCCACCTCAGCGGCTCGCCAGCGCCCGCAGGGCCGGCAGCAGCGCGGCCAGCTCCGCCGCCAGCAAATCGATACAGCCGGCATCCACCGCGGGCCCTTGGCACTCCAGCCAGGCAGCTGCCTCGGCCAGGCGGGTGGCGCCAAAGGTCACGCAATTGCTCTTCAAGGTGTGCGCCGCCGTCTCGAAGCGCTCGCCATCCTGCTGCCGCAGCGCCTGGCGCAGCGCGTCCAGCAGCTGCGGCGATTCTTCCGCAAAGGCGTCCAGCAGGGTCAGCACGAAGTCGGCCCCGGCATGGGCTTGCAGGGCCTCGAAGGTAAGGGTGTCAATCACTGCGATGTTCATGGCTCAGGCCTCCGTGCGCCTCGATGTGGCCGCCAAGGTCTCGATCAGCGCCTCGACGCGCAGCGGCTTGCTGAGGTGTTCGTCCATGCCGGCCGCCAGGCATTGCGGACGGTCGCCGTTGAGTGCGTTGGCGGTCATGGCCACGATGCGGGGGCGTTGCCCGGCGGCCGGCCAGCGGGCGAGGATTTCGCGGGTGGCCTGCAGCCCGTCCATCTCGGGCATGCGCACATCCATCAGCACCAGATCGTAGCTCTGCCGCGCGAGGCTCTGTACCGCCTCGCGGCCATTGCTCGCGAGGTCGGCGCGGTAGCCCATCTGCGCCAGCAGTCGCATGGCCAGCTTCTGGTTCACCCCGTTGTCCTCGGCCAGCAGGATGCGCAGCGGGTGGCGTGCCGCCATCTGCGGGTCCATCGCCACCGGCGCCGCCACCGGCCGCGCCGGCAGCAGCTCGGCGGCCACGGCCGGCGCCGGGATGCTGAAAAAGAAACAGCTGCCCTGGCCCGGGCCGGCGCTCTGCACGCCCATGCTGCCACCCATCAGTTCGGCCAGCTGTTTGCTGATGGCCAGGCCCAGGCCGGTGCCGCCGTAGCGGCTGGCAATGCTGCTGTCGGCCTGGCTGAAGCGCTGGAACAGGCGCGCGCGGCCCTCTGCGCTCAGGCCGATGCCGGTGTCGCGCACCTGAAACGTCAGCTGTCCGGCCGTCGGCGCCGAGACCCGCAGCAGGACCTCGCCCGCGTCCGTGAACTTGAGCGCGTTGCTCAGCAGATTGAGCAGGATCTGGCGCAGATGGGCGGCGTCGCCCAGCACGCCGACCGGCACCGCCTCGTCCACCACGCATTGCAGGCGCAGCCCCTTTTGCGCGGCACGCACGCTCACCAGATCGAGCGCCAGGCGCACGCAGTCGCGCAGCTCGAAGGGCTGCGCCTCGATCTCCAGCTTGCCGGCCTCGATCTTGGAGAAGTCCAGCACATCGTTGATGATGGTCAGCAGCGCCTCGGCCGACTCGCGGATCGTCAAGGCATGGTCGCGCTGCTCTTCACTCAGCGGCGAGTTGAGCAGCAGGCCGCTCATGCCTATCACCCCGTTCATCGGCGTACGGATCTCGTGGCTCACCGTGGCCAGGAAGGCGCTCTTGGCAACGTTGGCGGACTGCGCCGCCTCGCGCGCCTGCAGCTCGGCGGCGAGCTTTTGTTCCAGCAGCTGGGCCTGGGCGCGCGCGGCGTCGGCCTGCAGGTCTTCCTGCATCATGTTCGCCGCCTTGGCCAGGGCGCGCACCTCATCGGGCCGGTAGGGGGCGGCATCGGGGCGGGTGCCCAGCAACAGAAAACCCGTCAGCTGGTCGCGGTGCAGCAGCGGCACGGCCAGGGCATCGCTGCCCGCCCGCAAGGCCAGGGAGGCCGGCAGGCGATGGGCCTGCAGGCTGCGCGATTCCGCCGCGCTCAGGCTCAGCACCTCCGGCGCCTGGGCGACGGTGGACGCCAGGCGTAGACAGGTCTTGCCAGCGTCTTCGGACTGCACCTGGTAGACCGAGGCCTGCGCACCACCCGCGAAGCGACTGATGGCACGCAGATAGTGGCTCAGCAGCGCCTGCTGGCCCTGCAGGCCGACCGCCACCATGGCCGCTGTCAGGAGCGCCTCTTGCTTGCTGTGCCAGTTGCGGTAGACCAGCCTTTGCACCAGTTGGTCGGCCCACTCGCGCAAACGCGGCACCGCCCCCGAAAACAGCAGCGCCAGCGGCACCGTCACGCCGGCCGCGACGCGCGGATCGGCCATCACCGGCCAGCGCGCCCCCAGCCGCTGCAGCAGCGCCATGCCCAGCAACAGCACCGCCAGCACCAAGCCCCAGACCAGGGCGCGATTAAGGGCGAAACCGAAGCCGAAGACGCGGTAGCGCAGCACCGCATAGGCCAGGCCCAGCATGGCACTGATGTCCATGACCGCCTGCACGCAAGTCACGATGAGTTCACGCTCTCGGGTGCGCCCAGGTAGCGCACCGGCCACCGCGAACAGCAAATTGCTCAGGAGCAGCATCGCCACGCAGGCCCCGATCCAGGCAGCCCGGTACCTGGTGGTCCCGCTGGCACGACGCCAGGCGGTGCAGAGAAAGACCAGCGCAGCGCCCGTCGCGACGATGGTGGGCGCCCGGGCGACCCTCTCGACCGTGTACTGCCACACCGCCGACGACAGCGGCACCACTCGCAGGAAGAACCCTGCTTCGAACAGCGCCAGCGCCAAGCCCACGCTGACCAGCGTGAGGTAGGAGATGCGCACCCAGCGTGTTGAGAATCGGCTCTGTTCGTCGGGGTAGGCGATCGAGAAATAGAGGATGGCCGCAATGAAGATGAAGAACTGGACGTCATTCCCGGTCAGGAATACCAGGGTCTGCGTCCAGCCGCCCGGCAGGGTTGGGCCGATGTCGGAAATACCATAGAGCGCCAAGGCCAGCGAGAGCGCCCGTATCGCCTTGCTGTCGGCGCGCCGCCAACTCATCAGCAAGGCAATGCTCAGTGCCATCCAGCAATCCACCAGGCCGCCCAGCGACGCGGCGACGTGAATGGGGCTGATGCGACCGGGATCGGGCATCGTGCGCACCGACAGCGACCGCAACTGCCCTTGCGACTCGATCGTGACGGGGATGAACTCGTCCAGCCCCATCGGGCGCCAGGCATCCCCGGCATGGTCAAAGGACAGCCGATCCCCTAGCTTCACGCCCTGCCGCGCCAGGTCGGAGCCTTCCTGCAGCGCCTTGACCTCTCGAAGCCATAACGGCCCATCGGCACGGCCGAGTTTGGCGCCCATGCCTCCCGCAGCCGCTGGCTGGATGCTGCGCTCAAGGTAGGCCAGGCCCCACAGCCGCAGGCCGATGAAGCCCAGGCACATGGCAATCAGCAGCACCTGCCACAGGCGGGTACTTGAGCCCGGCGGTGGCCGTGCACCCGCCACACACGCAGAGCCCATGGGCGCCAATGAACTTGTCATCGTGTACTCCAAGCAAGGGGCCTCCCGCAGCATAAGCAGTCCGGGCCGCCGCGCGAGGGCATCAACCCTGAGTGACCCGCAAAGACCTTGTGCGACGCCATGGCTGCATCATCATCCCCAACTGCCGGCCCGTCATAAAACGCCCTGAAACCGTGCTGAAGCCTTCTGAAACCGCCGCGCGCGCGTCCCGAACTCGTCATGTCAGCGGCCCTGCACTTTCAGCAAGTTTCAGCCCTGCTTCAGGCGCTTTCAGGACGGCCCGCCCGATCGACGCGACAGTCCCGCCACGGCCTCAAGACATCGTTCAAGACGCCGTGGCACTGGCAGCAGCAGCGTCCGCCAGCCTCAACCCCTCGTCCCTAGGGAGAACGACATGTCCATCATCGTCAAGCGCACTCTGATCGGGCTGGCTTCGGCCACCCTGCTCGCCATCGGCACCGGCCCCGTGCTGGCGCAACAGCTGATCGCGCCCGATGCCCCTGTGGCACAGCTGAGCCAGAGCTATATCGCGGCCCAGTTTGGTCAGTGGGCCATCAAATACCCAGCCGACAGCAACCCGATGCTGGATGACAGTGGCGCCAATGCCGCGGCCGGTGACCAGGGCGCCTTCTTCTTCCTGGGCGGATCGTTCACCACGGACCCGGTGGTTCGCAATCTCACGGTGCGCACGGACCAGAGCCTGGTGATCAATCTCACCAGCGTGATCGACTGGATGGGCGGCAGCCTCATGACCGAAGCGGCGATCCGCCAGGAGGCGGCCAATGTGCAGGGCGTCAACCCCATGCTAAGCCTGACCGTCGACGGGGCACCGGCGCTGATGCCGGCGGGTTTCAGTTCACTGGAACAGTTCCGCCAGCACTCGCCCTTGTTCCCGCTCAGCTTCGGCGCCAACAACATCGCCGGCGTGCCGGAATCGGTGGTGCCGGCCATTGTGGACGGCTACCTGGTGGCGATGCAGCCGCTCTCCTACGGCCAGCACCAGTTGCATGTCACCACGCTGACGCATGGCTCGGGCCCCTTTGAGGGCAGCAGCTTCTCGCAGGACGTGACCTACAACATCTCGGCCGTGCCCGAGCCCAGCACCTGGGCCAGCCTGGCCCTGGGTCTGCTCGTCGTGGGCTCGCTGAAGCTGCGCGGTCGCGGCAAGGCCAATTGAAGGGACGGCCCACGCAAGATGTGGGCTGTCGTTCTTTCCCACGGCCGGCCCACGCAAGACGTGGACCGGCGTTCTTTCCCCGGCCAGCCCACACGAGATGTGGGCTGTCGTTCGTTGCGGGTCGGACAGTCCTCAGGACTGTCCTCGCTCGCAACTCACCCCATGTGCAACCCACCATTGCAGGAGAAGTCGGCACCGGTGGTGAAGCCGGAGTCCTCGCCCGCCAGCCAGGCCACGATGGCGGCGATTTCCTCGGGGGTGCCGAGGCGCTTGATGGGGATGGTCTGGATGATCTTGTCGAGCACGTCCTGGCGGATCGCCTTGACCATGTCGGTGCCGATATAGCCCGGGCTCACGGTGTTGACCGTCACGCCCTTGCTCGCCACTTCCTGCGCCAGCGCCATCGTGAAGCCGTGCATGCCGGCCTTGGCGGCGGAATAGTTGGTCTGGCCGAACTGTCCCTTCTCGCCGTTCACCGAGGAGATGTTGATGATGCGGCCCCAGCCCCGGTCCAGCATGTCCTCGATCACCTGCTTGGTGACGTTGAACATCGAGTTTAGGTTGGTGTCGATCACCGCGTCCCAGTCGGCGCGGCTCATCTTGCGGAACATGCCGTCGCGCGTGATGCCGGCGTTGTTCACCAGCACGTCGATGGGGCCATGCTCGGCCTTGACCTTGGCAAAGGCGGCGACGGTGGAATCCCAGTCGGCCACATTGCCCACCGAGACGTGGAAGGTGTAGCCCAGCGCAGCCTGCTCGCTGATCCATTTGTCGAAATCACGGCTGGGGCCGCAGCCCGCTATGACCTTGAAGCCTTCCTTGTGCAGGCGCTGGCACATCGCGGTGCCGATGCCACCCATGCCGCCGGTCACGTATGCAATCTTCTGGCTCATATGAATCTCCTTCGCCTCCATGGCTTGCTTGCTTGCTGCTGTTGTCCGCGCGGGTGCCGCGTCCTCTGCACCCCCACGGACGGTCTCACTATCGAAGAAGACGCGTCCCTAGGCTCCGCCAAGCCCCGCTGGGGGTCAAGCGGGTTGCCCCTATGGGTGAAACTCCCGAGCTCAGCGCTCCACCGTCAGCGCCACGCCCATGCCGCCGCCGATGCACAGCGAGGCAATGCCTTTTTTCGCGTCGCGGCGCTGCATCTCGTGCAGCAGCGTCACCAGGATGCGCGCGCCCGAGGCGCCGATCGGATGGCCCAGCGCGATGGCGCCGCCGTTGACGTTGACGCGACCGAGGTCCCAGCCCATCTCCTGATGCACCGCGCAGGCCTGGGCCGCAAAGGCCTCGTTGATTTCCAAGAGGTCCAGGTCTTGCGGCTTCCAGCCGGCGCGCTCCAGCGCCTTGCGCGCCGCTGGCACCGGGCCCATGCCCATGGTGGCGGGGTCCAGGCCGGCGCTGGCGTAGGAGGCAATCCGCGCCAGCGGCGTCAGGCCCAGGGCCGCGGCCTTGGCCGCGCTCATCAGCAGCAGGCCGGCCGCGCCGTCGTTCAGCCCGGAGGCATTGCCGGCGGTGACGCTGCCGGCCTTGTCGAAGGCCGGGCGCAGGCCCGCCAGGGCCTCGGCATTGCTCTTGCGATTGATGAACTCGTCGGCGTCAAAGACGATCGCATCGCCCTTTTTCTGCGGGATCGTGACGGCGGCGATCTCGTCCTTGAAGCGGCCGGCGTCCTGCGCCGCGGCGGCCTTTTGCTGCGAGCCCAGCGCCAGCGCATCCTGTGCCTCGCGGCTGATGCCGTAGGCCTTGGCCACGTTTTCGGCCGTGATGCCCATGTGGTACTGGTTGTAGACGTCCCAGAGGCCGTCGACGATCATGGTGTCGACCAGCTTCCAGTCGCCCATGCGCTGGCCATCGCGCGAGCCCGGTAGCACATGCGGTGCCAGGCTCATGTTCTCCTGGCCGCCGGCAATCACGATCTCGGAGTCGCCATCGCGAATCGCCTGCGCGGCCAGCATCACCGCCTTCAGACCCGAGCCACAGACCTTGTTGATGGTCATGGCCGGCACGCTATTGGGCAGGCCGGCCTTGATGACGGTCTGGCGCGCCGGGTTCTGGCCCGAGCCGGCGGTGAGCACCTGGCCCAGGATCAGCTCGCCGATCTGGCCGGCCTCCAGGCCGCTGCGCCGCAGCAGCTCCTTCACCACCACGGCACCCAGCTCGGGGGCCGGGGTCTTGGCGAGCGTGCCGCCGAACTTGCCGATGGCGGTGCGCGCGGCGGCGACGATGACGATGTCGGTGCTCATGTTTGTCTACTCCAGTGTGAGATGCGGAAACAAAGCCTTGTTCAGGCTTTTTGTTTGACGTAGCGGCCCGGTGCCGGCTCGATCGCCTTGTAGCTGCGATTGCCCGGCGCCTTGGGTGCGGGCTTCATCGCGCCGGCATGCGCGGCCAGCCATTGCGACCAATCGGTCCACCAGCTGCCGGGATGCTCCACGGCGCTGTCCAGCCACTCGTTGGCGCTCGCGGGCAGGGCCGCCGTCTTGCCGACCCAGTGGCTGCGCTTGCCCTTGGCCGGCGGGTTGATGACGCCGGCGATATGGCCCGAGGCGCCCAGCACGAAGCGCTTCTTGCCGCTGAACACCTGGGTGCTGCGGTAGGCGCTGTCCCAGGGCACGATATGGTCCTCGCGCGAGCCGTAGATATAGACCGGCGCCTTGATCTTGCCGAGGTCGATGGCCTCGCCGCAGACCTCGAGCTGGCCCGGGATCTTCAGTTCGTTCTGCAGATAGGTGTGGCGCAGGTACCAGCAGTACATCGGGCCGGGCAGGTTGGTGGAGTCGCCGTTCCAGTACAGCAGGTCAAAGGCCGGTGGCGCCTCACCCTTGAGGTAGTTGCCCACCACATAGTTCCACACCAGGTCGTTGGGGCGCAGGAAGCTGAAGGTGGTGGCCAGCTCCTGGCCCTTCAGCAGGCCCGGGCCCTTGGGCGCATCGGGGCCCAGCGTCATCTCGCGCAGCTTCACCGAGGCCTCGTCGACGAACAGGTCGAGCACGCCGTTGCTGGAGAAATCGATCAGCGTGGTCAGCAGCGTCAGGCTTTCCACCGGATGCTGGCCGCGCGCCGCCAGCACCGCCAGCGCGGTGGCGAGTATGGTGCCGCCGACGCAGAAGCCCAGCGCGTTGATGGTCTTGGCGCCGCTGATGGCCTGCACCACCTCGATCGCCTTGATGGGCGCATGCTCGATGTAGTCGTCCCAGGTCCAGGCCTTGCAGCTCTCGTCCGGGTTGCGCCAGCTCACCACAAAGGTGCGATGGCCCTGCTCCACCGCATAACGGATCAAGGAGTTATCCGGCTGCAGGTCCAGGATGTAGAACTTGTTGATGCAGGGCGGCACCAGCAGAAAGGGCCGCTCGTGCACCTCCTTGGTGAGCGGCTTGTATTCGATGAGCTGGAAGAACTCGTTCTCGAACACGATGTCGCCGGCGGTGGTGGCCACATTGCGGCCCACCTCGAAGGCGGCCTCGTCGGTCTGCGAGACACGGCCGCGCTGCACATCGGCCCACAGCAGCTGCATGCCCTTGGCGATGCTCTCGCCCTGGGTCTGCAGGGCCAGGCTCTGCGCCTCAGGATTTAGCGCCAGAAAGTTGCTGGGCGCCGAGGCGTCGACGAACTGCTGCACCGAGAAACGGATGCGCGCGCGCGTCTTGGCATCGCCCTGCACCTGCTCGGCCATGCGCTGCAGGGTCTGCGCGTTGAGCAGATAGAGCTGGGCCATGAAGCTGGAGGCCGGGCTGGCGCTCCAGGCCTCGGCGGCAAAGCGTCGATCGCCCAGCTTGGGCTTGGCTGCCGCCTTTTCGGGGGACAGGGAGTTGTTCCACAGCGCCGTCGCCTGCTTCAGGTAGTCGGCCTGCAGCTCGGCCAGGCTTTGCATCGGAATCTGCAGGCCGGCCAGGGTCTTCATCGTTTCGCCCAGGCCTGCGGCCATCTCTGCGGCGGCATTCAGCGTCAGGGGATCTGCCTTGCCGCTGGCCTCTTGTTGTTTCTTCGACCTCATGTGTCTCCTTGGGCTGAAACTTGCTTGTTGCTCACGCTGGCTCATGACAAGAGCCAGGCAAGAAGCTTGCCATAGTTGCTGTTGTAACCTCGCATCCTTACCTTCTTATGACGGGGCTTCACGGATGTACCTGGTTGCGATCGCCTGGATCTATGTGGCGCTGATGATGGCGCTGGCCGAGGCCAGCAGCAGCCAGGGCTCGGTGCTGGGGGCCATCGTCACCTTTGCGCTCTACGGCGCGCTGCCGGTGAGCATCGTGCTCTATCTGCTGGGCACGCCGGCACGGCGCGCCGCAAGGCGGCGTGCCGAGGCCACGGACCAGGCCCCAAAACAGCCGTCAAACCAGGCTGATGGCAGCGGCCATGCGACCGCCGAGCCGCTCGTGGCGGAAGGAAAAGAACCGTGAGGGCTCGCTGAGCGTGCACCAGTGGCCGCCGCTGATGTGGCGCAGGCCCGCGGCACTCAGACGCGCACGCGCCAGCGCCGGCAGATTGGCCAGCCAGCGCGGCTCGCCCGCGGCGTTGGCGCGGTAGGTGAAGAAGCGCGCATCGGGCGCCGCCGCAGCGCTGCCAAAGGCCTGCAGCACCTCGGCGCCCACCTCGAAACGCTGCGGCCCTATGCAGGGGCCCAGCCAGGCATAGAGCTCGTCCGGGGCGCTGCCGCTGGCCTCGCAGAGCGCCGCCACGGTGTGCTCCAGCACCCCGGCCGCCAGCCCGCGCCAGCCCGCATGGGCGCCGCCCACCCCGCCACGCGCGGCGAACAGCACCGGCAGGCAGTCCGCCACCTGGATGGCACAGCCCAGCCCCACGGTGGTGCTGATGGCGGCATCAAAAACGGGCCGCTCACCATCCAGGTGCGTGCGGTCCAGCGTCAAGACATCGGCGCCATGCACCTGGTGCAGAAACACCGCCGGCGCACCCAGGGCCTGTGCCAGCAAGGCCCGGTTGGCGGCCACCGCGGCCGGCTCGTCCTCGACGGCGCGGCCCAGGTTCATGCTGGCATGCGCGCCCTGGCTGACGCCGCCGGCCCGCGTCGTCATGAAGGCGCGGATGGCCGGCCAGTCGGCGGGCAGTTGCCAGTCGGGGCGCAGCCAATCCTCGTGTATCAACTCACTCCGCATCGGGGCAGGCGCTGGGCTGGGTCTTGATGAAGGCATCGAGCTGCATGCAGGCCTCGAACACCTGCATCAGGCGCGGCACATGGTCGAGCCGGCAGTTGAAGCGCTGGGCGTTGAAGATCTGCGGCACCAGCACGCATTCGGCCAGGCCGGGTGCATCGCCGAAGCAGAAGCGGCCCGCATGGCCTTCCTTGGCAAGGCGTTGCTCCACCACCTCCAGCCCGGTCTCGACCCAATGGCGGTACCAGCGGTCCTTGGCCTCTTCGGCCAGGCCCAGATCGCGCGTCAGGTAGCGCAGCACGCGCAGATTGTTGAGCGGGTGGATCTCGCAGGCGATGTCCTGCGCCAGGCCGCGCACATAGGCGCGCGCCAGCGCCGTCTTGGGCAGCAGCGGCGGCTCGGGATGGGTCTCGTCCAGGTATTCGATGATGGCCATGGACTGGGTGATCACCGCATCGCCGTCGCGCAGCAGCGGCACCAGGCGCGAGGCCGACACCGCGGCGTAGGACTCGTTGAACTGCTCGTTCCTGGCCAGATGCACCGGCTTGTAGTCGTACTCCAGGCCCTTCAGGGCCAGCGCGATGCGCACACGGAAGGACGCGGAAGAGCGGTAGTAATTGAAGAGTTCCATGATGGGTTCAGCCTTGGGACCGGAGCCAAGATCATGCCACGCAGCCGATACACTGGCCCCATGTTCCTGACGCGCCGATTCAAGCATTGCCCCAGCTGCGGCAGCCCCGTGGAGTACCGCGTGCCGGCCGACGACAACCGCGAGCGCGCCACCTGCACCGCCTGCGCCGCCATCCACTACGAGAACCCCATCAATGTGGTGGGCACGCTGCCGGTGTGGGGCGAGCAGGTGCTGCTGTGCAAGCGCGCCATCGAGCCGCGCTACGGCCTCTGGACCCTGCCGGCGGGCTTTCTGGAACTGGGCGAAACAAGCGCCGAGGGTGCGCGGCGCGAGACCGACGAAGAGGCCGGCGCGCAGATCGAGCTGCAGAACCTCTACTGCGTGTTGAACGTCGTCAGGGTCGGGCAGATCCATATGTACTACCGCGCCCGCCTGCTCAGCGACCGCTTCGACCTCGGACCCGAATCGCTCGAGGCGCGGCTGTTCCACGAGCACGAGATCCCCTGGGACGAACTCGCCTTCCGCACCGTGCGCGAGACCCTGCAACGCTTCTTCGAGGACCGGCGCCTGGGGCGAGACTACCTGCTGCATTGCGCGGATATTGGCTGAGGGGCACGCGCGGCCAGGAGCTGACGCCCACGAACGCCAGCTTTGCAGCACCCTATTCATGCGCTGCAGAAACTGGTTATCGACAAGTGCGTGCTGTCGCTGCTTGGCGATGCGTGCCGAGCGTCGGCACTCGTTCCCGTTCGTCATCCAAGTCACATCCAACCCTGAGGTGTGCGAACTCAAGTCCTCATCAGTTCGCTGAACAAGCTGTTGGGCGTTTTGGGGCGGGAGCTATGCGACGATTGGTGCTCGCGGTCGCGCGATGGCATTCGCCTGCAGATCCAAATATGGACGACAGGTACACATGCACCCGGTTGAGGGCGAATAGGGAGGAAGGAAAGTGGCAACTCAGACAGATAAGTACGCCGCTGGCGAGCAAGGCTTGGGCTACGTCTACCAAATTCGGTTCGCACTGGCGCACCTCATGAGGCAGGATGACGAGAGTTCGTCCCTGCTCATAGAAGCCGACGACGATGTCCAAGTGAAGGACATCAACGGCAAGGACACCCTAATCTCCCTCAAGCACAAGCAGGAGGGCGAAACTGTAGGCACGCTTTCTGCCGACTTCTGGAAGTCCGTGCGCATCTGGCTGGACCGCTACAAGCGGGACGGCAAGCTGGCCTGTAGCCACAGCTACTGCATGGCAACGACAGCTCGTGTCGGACCGAAGTCGATGCTGAAGCATTTCCAAGGTGGGGCAGAGCCTAGGCCGGAGGACTTCGTCGCCAAGCTGCTCGCCGAGCTGCAAACCTCCTCGACTGAGCTGAGCAAAGAGATCAGCGCTTCGATGACCGGCCTGAGCGACGCCGAACTTGGCGACTTCTTTTCCCGCATCGTCATCGCGGACTGCTCACTTCGTATCAACGAGCTCGAGGCCGCGGTTGCCAAGCAGCTGAAGTCGGTCGTCCCTAAGTTCCGCACTGACGTTCGAGAGCGTCTTGAAGGCTGGTGGTTGGGTCAGGCCATCGAGCTCATCCGGAAGAAGCGTGCACCCATCACGTCTTCGGAGGTGTGGCTGATGGTCTCCTCAATCTCCAGCCAGTACCACGATGAGCGCTTGCCAATCACGTTTGAAGAAGAGATTCCGCCTGAAGGGGTTGATCCCTTGAACGACCCACGCCAGTTCGTCCAGCAGCTTCGCGCAATCGGCATCGACACCATCGGCCTCGAGATGGCCATCCTGGACTTCTACCGCGCCGTTTCCCAGCGTTCGCATTGGGCACGGGTTGACGTGTTATTGGGTGGTGAGATGAAGAAGTTCGAAGCTCGGCTTGTCGAAGAATGGAAACGTGCAAGGTCTTGGGCCTCCATCAAAGGCCTTAATGACGAAACTCAACTCCTGGAAGCTGGGCAGCGCCTGTACCAATGGGCAGAGAACGAGTCGAGGCACCTTCAGATTCGCAAGCAGGTCACCGAGGACTTTATCCGTCGAGGCAGTTTTCACATCCTGGCTGAAGAGAAGCCCGAGCCGCGCGTTTACTGGCACCCGAAGTTCCTCGACATGCTGAAGGCAGCGGCGGAGACGGCACCGTGATTGACTGGAGAGAACGACCATTCGAGGAGCGCAACCTCTTCAACCCTGCGTTCTGCGCGCTCGTCATCGCTGCAGCCATCCGCGAGTACGAACGCATTTCCGGTAAGCCGATGCCTTACTCCCTCACGCTGCTGGTGCTGCCGCTTTGTCTGCACCCAACGACCCGGGATGAGATTCTCGACAACAAGACGATTTCCGTCCTGCGGGTCATCGCCCTGCGTCCTGAGCTGTTGATTCACTTCGCGCCACGTGCCAAGGCGCTCGTGCAGTACGCGCTTGAGGCGTTTGCCCTGCTGTCGAGCAAAGGTTGCATCGCGGTCGCAGACGACGGATGCATTCGCTTACTGCCTCGCAAGGTATCTCCAAAATCGCTGCCAACAGCAGACGCTGAAGCATGCCGCTTGGCCGCCACGGTCGTCGGCCGCGATTTCGCACGCATCAATGATCGCGTGACCATCTACACAAGCCTATCTGTCCGCCCATGAAGATTGCCTCTATCCATATCTACAGCCATGACGGGCGCCGGCGGGATCTCCCTTTTGAAACCGAAGGGTTGAACATCATCACGGGCCTAGCGTCCACCGGAAAATCGTCGCTCTCCGACATCGTCGAGTACTGCATGGGCGAGGCCGACTGCAAGATTGCAGAGGGATTCATTCGCGAGAAGGTGTCCTGGTTCGCTGTCACCTTCCAGTTTCCTGGTCAGCAGGTGTTCGTCGCAAAGCCGAATCCGAAGCCCGGGCGTGTCCAGTGCTCCCTCGCAATGCTGCTGCGCGGTGCACAAATTAAGACTCCTGACTTCAAGGATCTCGCCCACAACGGTGGCGACGAACTCGTTCAACAGGTACTTTCTTCATTGCTCGGTATTCCCGAGACAAAGACCTCGGTACCGGAGCGCAGCAGCCGCGCCAGTTACTCAGTGAACGTTAAGCACACCACCTACTACCTATTCCAAAAGCAAGGACTGGTCGCCAGCAAGGATCTTCTGTTCTACAGGCAGAGCGAAGAACACCTCCCCCAGGCTATCCGGGACACCTTCGCGGTGCTATTCGGGATCTCGCAGATTGCCGACATGGAGACGGAGGCCAACCGCCGAGCCACGCAGCGTGACTTGAGGATTGCCACCAAGGAACTGCGTTCCGCCGAAGAGGCTGAGGACGCGCTCGACACCAAGGGTGTTGGGCTGCTTGCCGAGGCGCGCGCCGTCGGCATCCCATTCGGCGGCACTGCGGCTACGGATGTGCTAGAGGGCACCGCCCCGGGCAACGATCTGGTTGCATCCCTGCGCCAGGTGCTGAGCTGGACGCCTAGATCTACTCCTCTGATGGCCAACACTGAGATGGCCAAGCTACAAGCGCGCCGGCTCAGCTTGCGCATGCAGCGCAACAGCGTACAGGGCGAGATTGCGGCCGCCCAGCGGTACGTGAAAGGGGCCTCTGACTTCGAGAGTGAGGTTCATGAACAGCGGGCGAGGCTGGAATCCATCAACGCCCTACCTCACAGTGCAGATGGCGCTTGGCAGTGGCCGTTCCTCAGGGAAGAGGACGCTCGCATGGATGGCATTGCTCAGGCGCTTCTGGGTGAACTTGCAAGCCTCAGCCAAGAACTTCAAGCCGTCGGCGGTGCCCGTCCACGGCTGGATCAGCGACTTGCGATCTTGACCGAGAAGTCCAGCCAACTGGCAGCTGAAATTCGCCAGGTAGAGCAGAGCATCAACGCCGCGGTGCTGATCGAGGAAAAGGCCGCGGCTTTAGAGGACACCAATGCCCAGGCGACCCGGGTGCAGGGCCGCGTGAGCTTCTACCTTGAAAGCCTACAGCCCAGCCACGCCATCAACACGTTGAAGGCCAAGGTGCAGCGCCTCCAGGCCAAACTGGATCAGATCATGTTGGACGCCGGCGCCGACGACGATGCTGAAGCGCGGATGCACTCGGTTCTGACGAACATCTCCTCAACGATGACTTCGCTCGTCGGCGAGTTCAAGCCGTTCTTCTCGGAGTTTCCATTCTGGCTGGACATGCGCGACCTCACGGTTGTGGTTCAGAGGCCCGGCAATCCGGTGCCCATGAAGCGGACAGGTGGCGGTGCCAACTGGCTCGCATATCACATGTCCGCCCTGCTGGCGATGCATCACTACGCTTCCAAGAACGGCGTCCCGATCCCACGCTTCTTGATGCTCGATCAGCCAACGCAGGTGTACTTCCCCACGCAGATTGCCTATGAAGCGGCCGCCGGCGACATCGAGCGCGTGCAGCAGACAAAGGACGCAGACTTGGTTGCCGCAAGGCGCTTGTTCGAGATCCTGCTCGACTACACAAAGACTGTGGTGCCTGGATTCCAGCTCATTGTCACAGAGCACGCAAACTTCGCGGACGAGTGGTTCCAGCGTGCACTCGTGGAGGAACCTTGGATGAATCCACCGGCGCTGGTGCCGTACGACTGGCCCAGTTGGCAGCAGTAGCGCTGATGCCAACAGGCAGTGCCACGTATGGCGGAACGAAAGCCATCACTGTGAACGCCCCTCCAACGCAGCAAGGAGCAGACGCAGGGGGACTGACACCTAAAGCAACCGTACCGCTCGGCGACACCGGCTACGCTGACTATCGACAAGTGCGGCTTGCCGATAGTTGGCTGGCGCGCCCTCTCCGCGACAGATCAGAAATGAGCGAGAGCTTTTCAGCAGCGAGATCGGTGATTCGGAGATCTACTCAGGGTCAATTGCGCATACATACACCGAACCAGTGCGAGCACCAGCCCAGGTCACAGCCCGCCCGCCCCTCCCACTCACCCAAGCCATCAGCCCCCCGCGCTCCCCCACCCCTCACGGCTTGATCAACTGCCCCGTCGCCCAGGGCCCGGTGACGCCGTCGATCTCGCAGTCCCACAGCGCCTGCACGTCGAGCGCGTCGGTCACGCCCTCGGCATAGACCTTGAGCGTGAGGCTGCGCAGCATGATGACCATGCCGCGCACGAAGGCGGCGCGGGCGGCGTCGCCCGAGACGCCGCTCACCACCGCGCTGTCCAGCTTCACATAGTCGAGGCCGGCCTGGTAGAGCCGATCCACCTGGGCCAGGCCGGCACCGGCATGCTCCAGGCCCAGCCGCACGCCCAGCGGGCGCAGCTGCCGGCCCAGCTCGTGCAGCAGCTCGAAATGATGCGTCGCGGCCGATTCGGCCAGCTCCAGGCCGAGGCGGCGTGCGGCCTGCGGCGCGTGGAACACCAGCTCGCGCACGCGCGCCACAAAGCCGCCGTCCAGCAGCGAGGCCGGCGCCACGTTGACACAGCGCCATTGCTCGTCATGCGCGTTCGCCTCCAGCGCCAGCGCAATCGCGCACAGGTCCACCTCGGCGGTGAGGCGGTTGCGCACCGCCAGCGGCAGCCAGCGCGCCGCATTTTCGAACTCGGCCTGCTCGTCCAGGCGCAGCTGCAAGGGGCATTCCAGATGCACCAGGCGGCGCTCGCGGTCGATCACCGGGAACTCCAGCAAACGCGCGCGGCGCGCCTGCAGCGCTTCGCTGATCTGCAGGCGCCAGGCGCGCTCGCCCTGCAGATAGCGCTCCGGCTCGGCCGCGACGAGCGCCTGCACCACCACGCCGCTGCCGGCCTCGGCACGCGCCAGCGCCACATCGGCCTGGGCAAACCAATGGCTGGCGGCGCGCTCGCGCGGCAGCTCGATGGCACCCAGCGCCACCTGGATGCCGGAGCCGAAGGCCGGCAGGCTGGCGCGCAGGGCCTCGGCCAGGGCCTCGGCGGTCTCGGCCGCCACCCGGGGGGCCGGCAGCCAGAGCGCGAAGTCCGCGCCGTTCAGGCGGCCGGCCAGGCAGCCATGCACGCGCTCGGGATAGACCTGGATCGCGCGCGCTATCGCCACCAGCAGTTGGTCGGTGGCGGCATGGCCCAGGCTCTGGTTCAGGCCCGCCAGATCGCGCAGGCGCAAGAGCACCAGGCCGGCATGGCTGGGGCCTTCGTCGCGCGAAAGTGCCGACTCCAGCTCGGCCAGGAATTGCTTCCGATGGCTCATGCCGGTGAGCGCGTCGCAATGCGCCTGCTGGCGCAGCACCTGCAGCTGCTCGGCCTGGGCCTCGAACATGCTCTTCACGCGCAGCACCATGCTGTTCATCGCGCCGGTCAGGCGCTGCAGCTCGGGCACCTTGGACTCGTCGACCGTGCCGAACTCGCCGCGCACCACCGCATTGGCCTGCGCCACCGCGGCGTCCAGCGGCTGGCGTATGCGGCGCAGCACCGCCAGCGCCGCCAGCCCCGCCAGGCTGCCCAGCGCCAAGAGCAGCAGCGCGCTGCGCAAGGTGCTGCTCCAGAGCGCGTCATGCGCATAGGCGGACTGGCTCTTCACCTCCACCGAGCCCACCGCGTTCCAGCCGTTCGACACCTTGGCCACGCCGGCCTCGGTCGGGATCGGCGTCAGGCTCAGGAACCAGCCGGGCGCCTTGGAGGCGAGCAGCGGCGGCGCATGGCGCTCGAAGGCGATGCTGCCGTCGTTGCGCTTCCACACCACGCTCTCATAGGCACCGGTGTCGAACTGGGCCGAGATCAGCAGCGCCATCAGCTCGGCGTCGCCGCCCTGCTGCGACATCGCCAGCGCCAATGCGTTGGCGTTGTCGCCGTTCTTGAGCTGCAGCTGGGTCTGCATCAGCTGGCGCAGCGAGCCGGTGGACACCACCACGCTGCCCAGCAGCGACAGCAGCACCACGCTCAGCACCAGAAGCCAGATTTGACGTATCAGCGACATGGGCTGCATTCTCCTCGCTTGATCATGTTCAGAAGCCTTCGGCCTTCACCTTGGCCAGCAAGTCGCGCCATTGCGACAGCCGCGCCAGCGGGCTGCCGGCGCTGGCGCTGCCCACGCCCTGCCACAGTCCCTCGCTGTTGAAGCTGAACACCGGCTGCAGATCGCCGCGCGCCGAGGCCGGGCGCAACTCGGGCACCAGGTTGTCCAGGATCAGCGGCTCGGCCTGCGGCTGCGCATAGTAGGCCAACACCATATGCGCCTGGCTGCGTCCGCGGAACTGCGCGCGCACATAGACCATGCGCAGCTTGGCCTCGGGCACGCCGGCGGCCACCAGGCTGAAATACTTGGCGATCGAATAGTCCTCGCAATCACCCTGGCCTTTTTCCAGCATCTCGAGCGGGCTGGCCCAGTAGTCCTGCTGGCCCCAGACCTCGATATCGTCGCGGAAGGCAATGCGCTGGTTGAAGAATTGGTTGAGCGCCTGCAGGCGCTGCTCCTCGTCCTGCGTGCTGACGCGTTCGACCAGCTGCTGCAAGGCCTTGGCCGCCACCAGGGTGCGCGGGCCGCGCTGCGCTGCGGCCTCCAGAAAGCCAGGCACATCCCAGGCCTGGCCGCCGCCCGCCCAGCCCAGCAGCAGCGCCAGGCCAAGGCCGGCGCGCAAGCGCAGCAGGATTCCGGGACTTGACATCAGGGCATCGTCATAGGGCTTGCGGCACTGTACAGGCTGGCCTGTGGCGTCGCTTCGACGCGCCACACGCGGCCCCCGGTTTCGGGCAATTTGCCGCAGTCGCCGGCCGGGGGCGACGCAGGGGCGGGCCATAATCCGCCGACCCTTACAGACCGCCATGAAATCCCAAGCAGTACGTCAAGAGCTGGACCGCGCCCGCGCCTCGGGCCCGCTCCAGCACATCAAGATCCCGCCCTGCCCCGAGCTGCTGACGCGCCTGCGCGCAGCGATGGCCGAGGCCCAGCCCGACCTCAGCGAGGTGGCACGCATCGCCGCCAGCGACGTGGCCATGTCGGCCACCCTGCTGCGCCTGGCCAACAGCCCGCTGCACCTGGCCGACGGCATGCCCTGCAGCACCGTGGGCCAGGCCATGACGCGGCTGGGGCTGGACGAGACCGCGGCGGTGATGACGGGCTTTCTGCTCAAGAACAGCATCCCGGTCAACAACGCGCAGCTGGCGCGCTTCTGGGAGCGCTCCAGCAAGCGCGCGCTGGCCATGAGCTTCATCGCCCGACAGCTGCCCGGCATGTCGGTCGACCTGGCGCATACCTACGGCCTGTTCTGCCATGTCGGCATGCCGGTGCTGCTGCAAAGCGTGCGCGGCTATGGCGCCACCATGGTGGAGGCGGCGGCGCGCATCGACCGCCCCTTCATCGCCACCGAGAACGCCAACCACCGCACGGACCACGCGGTGGTGGGTGCGCTGGTGGCGCGGGTCTGGAACCTGCCGGCCGCGTTGATGAGCGCGATCCGCCTGCACCACGACTTCGCCTCGCTGGGCGAAGCCGGCATCGAGCCCGAGATCCATACCCTGGTGGCCGCCGGCCTGATCGCCGAGCACCTGATGCGCCTGCACGAGGTGCTGCCCGAGGACGCCGACTGGGCCGCCCACCATGGCGCGGCGATGGACTGGCTGCACATCGGCCCGGACGATGTGGACCAATGGGACGAGCAGCTGCGCCCCATCCTCGACGAGGCCTGAAACCCCTGTTCTTGCCCTAGGTCATGGGCGGCGGCGGCGCGGCTCGCTAGCATCGCCGCCAGCATGAACCACGACAACACCGCACAGGCGATCCTGGCGCGCGCGCGCGCCGAGCAACGCCACACCCTGACCGAGGCCGAGGGCCTGCAGATACTCGCCGAGGCCGGCGTGCGCGTGCCGCGCCAGGTGCTGCTGGCCAGCCCTGCCGAACTGAGCGCCGAACAGCTGCCGCCCGGCGACAAGGTGGTGGTCAAGGTGGTGGCGCACGACATCCTGCACAAGACCGAGCTGGGCGGCGTGAAGATCGTCGACAACCGGCTGGAGGCGGTGGCCGAGGTGCTGGCCGATATGCATGCCAGGCTGGCGCCGCATTACGCGGTGAGCGGTTACAGCCTCAACGAATGCGTGGAGTACGAACGCGGCTTCGGCCATGAGTTCCTGCTCGGGCTGCGCTGGACCGAGGATTTCGGCGCCACCCTGAGCCTGGCCTGCGGCGGCGTGGCGGCCGAGTACCTGGCCGGCCAGCTCAGGCCGGGCCGCGAGCTGTCGGTGTTCTCGCCCGAGCTGACAAGCGACTTCGACCTGGCCAGCAACGCGGTGGCGCAGTTCGCCACCCAGCCCTGGCGCCAGCAGCCCGCCCTGCTGCCCGAGGCCAGCCTGCGCGCGCTGCTGGACAAGCTGCTGACGCTGGCGCGCCAGCGCATGCCGGCCGAGCTGGTCGAGGTCGAGATCAACCCGCTGGTGATCTCAAGAGCTGGCGAGCTGGTGGCGCTGGACTGCGTGGCACGCCTGCCCGAGCGCCCCTACCTGACCGAGCCGCCCGAGCGCCCGCTGCACAAGCTGGGCCGGCTGCTGGCGCCCGCCAGCATGGCCATCATGGGTGTTTCCGACAAGGGTGGCCCGGGCCGCACCATCCTGCACAACATCCTTGCCCAGGGCTTCGACCCGGCGGCGCTCACCGTCATCAAGCCCGGCACGGCGGCCATAGACGGGATCGCCTGCGTGGCCGATGTGAGCGCCCTGCCCGCGCCGGTGGACCTGCTGGTGGTGATCGTGCCCGCGGCCCAGGTGCCCGGGGTGCTGGGCGAGGTGATCGCGCAGGCCAAGGCACAGGCGGTGATCGTGATCCCCGGCGGGCTGGAGGAAAAGGCCGGCACCGAGCAGCTGGTGGCGCGCATGCAGCAGGCCTTGCAGGCGGCGCGCGCCTCCACCGACCAGGGCCCGCTCATCAATGGCGGCAACTGCCTGGGCGTGCGCTCGCTGCCGGGCCGCTACAACACCCTCTTCATCCCGGGCGAGAAGCTGCCCTTCTCGACCGGGCCGGAATCGCCGCTGGCCCTCATCAGCCAGAGCGGCGCCTTCGCGATCACGCGGCTCAACCAGTTCCACCATGTCAACCCGCGCTACTGCATCACACTGGGCAACCAGAGCGATCTGACCGTGGGCGACTACCTCAGCCAGCTCCAGCACGACACCAAGATCGAGGTCTTTGCCGTCTATGTGGAGGGCTTCAAGGAGCTCGACGGCTTGAAGTTCCTGCGTGCCGCCAAGGCCATCACCGCCAGCGGCCGCAAGGTCATCCTCTACCGCGCCGGCCGTACCCAGGAGGGTGCCCAGGCCAGCAGCAGCCACACCGCCTCGATCGCCGGCAATGCCGCGGTGACGCGCGAGCTGGCGCGCGGCTGCGGTGTCATGCTGGCCGAGACCATCACCGACTTCGAGGCCCTGATCGGCCTGCACCTGGCACTGGGCCGGCGCCAGGTGCGCGGGCGGCGCCTGGCCGCGGTCAGCAATGCCGGCTTCGAATGCGTGTCCATGGCCGACAACCTCGGCCCCTTCCAGCTGGCAAGCTTCAACGCGGCCACCGAGGCGCGCTTGAAGGAAGTGTTTGCCAGCGAGCGCCTCACCGAGCTGGTGGACGTGGGCAACCCGCTGGACCTCACCCCGATGTGCGGCGACGCCGGCTACGAGGCGGTGATCGAAGCCGTGCTGGCCGACCCCGGCGTGGACCTGGCCCTGGTCGGCTTGGTGCCGCTCACGCCGTCGCTCAAGACCCTGGGCGCGGCGGCGCTCGAGCCCGACGCCATCGCCACGCGCTGGATCCAGCTGCTGCAGGCCCAGCACAAGCCCTGCATCGCGGTGATCGATGGCGGTTCCATCTACGACGAGCTGGCGCGCCTGCTGGAGGCCGGCGGCGTGCCCACCTTCCGGCGCGCCGACCGCGCCCTGCGCGCGCTCCGGCTCAGCGTCTGAGCAGCGCCGCCGCCGCGCCGACAATGCGCGGCATGCCGACCGACTCAGCCTATCCCAACCGCGCCCCGCGCTCGCCGCTGTGGGCGGCGCTGTGGATGACGCCGCCCCTGCTGCTCGCGGCCTGGTGGGTGTTCGGCCCCACGGGTGTGCCGGTGCGGATCGAGCAGCAACGCTGGCGGCTGGTGATCGAGATCGAGACCCTGGTGGCCGAAAGCGCCTCCGGCTGGTGCGACGAGATGCCCGCCGGCGCGCGCGAAATCGGCCGGCGCCTGCTGCCCGACCCGAGCGGCCAGCGCAGTGCGCCGGCCGAGCATTGCCGCTACAGCGCGCCGGCATGGCGCGCGCTGCATAGCGCGCAGGCCGAGGGCGATGCGCCCGGCCCGCCGCATTGGCCCGTGCCGGCGCTGAACCGCCTGGCACCCGAGCAGCTGGGCGCGGAACGCGCGGGCAAGCGGCACGAGTTCTACGAGCTGCTGATGCGCGCCGCCGATGGCCGGGCCTGGACCTGCCGGCTGGCGCAGCCGCAGTGGCAGGCCTACCGCCAGGGCCAGCGCCTGCGCCTGCAGGTGGACCGCTTCGGCACCGCCGATTGCGGCCGCCTGCCACTCACTTGAGCAGCGGCCTGATGCGCTCGTAGCCGGCGCGGCTCACCGGCACGCGGCGGCCGCCGCGCAGCAGCGCCACGAGCTGGTCCTTGCCCTGGCGCTCGATCTGCAACAGCTGGTCCAGATTGATCAGCCAGGAGCGGTGCACGCGCACGAAGCGCTTGGGATCCAGGCCGGCCTCGAACTCGGCCAGGGTCTGCGTCTTCAGCAGGCTGCGCTCGGCCAGGTGGATGCAGACATAGTCGTCCTGCGCCTCGGCGCACAGCAGCTCGTCCGGCTTGATCACATGCACTTGCTGGCGCTCGCGCACCACGATGCGTTGCGGGCTGCTGGCCGCCACCAACTGGCGCAGGCCCGGCGTGGCCAGCGGCAGCAGCTTGCGCGCCTGTGCCAGCGCACGGTCGAAGCGCGCTTGCGAAAAGGGCTTGAGCAGATAGTCCACCGCATGCAGTTCGAAGGCCTGCAGCGCATGCGCCTCGTGCGCGGTGGTGAAGATCACGCCATGCTCGCGGCCACTCAAGCGCAGCAGCTCCAGGCCGCTGAGGCGCGGCATCTGGATGTCCAGGAACACCAGATCGGGGGCGAGAGTCTCCAGCGCCTGCAGCGCGGCCTCGCCATCGGCGCATTCGCCGACGACCTCGATATCGGCATGGGGCTTGAGGAACTCGCGCAGCAGGCGCCGCGCCAGCGCCTCGTCGTCCACCAGCAGGGCAGTCAGCCTCATGCTTCGCTTCTCCAGGGCAGGGTAATCTCGGCCACGAACTGCCCGGCCTCGCTGCGCAGCGCCAGGCGCGCCTGGCCGCCGTAGAGACTCAGCAGACGCTGGCGCACATTGCTCAGGCCGGTGCCCGTGCCATGGGACACCGGCTTGGCCGGCGCGGCCGGGTTGTGGATGTGCAGATGCAGCCAATCGCCCTGGCGCAGGGCCTGCAGGCGCAGGCTACCCCCCTCGCTGAGCGGCGCGATGCCATGCTTGACCGCGTTTTCCACCAGCGGCTGCAGCAGCATGGGCGGCAGCAGCGCGGCGCCGACGCCGGGCGCCAGCTCGCAGTCCAGGCGCAGGCGCTCGGCACCAAAGCGCACCTGCTCGATCTCGACATAGCCGCGGCAATGCGCCAGCTCCTGGTCCAGCGTGATCCAGTCGCGCTGGGTCAGCGCCAGGGTCTGGCGGAAATACTGGGCCAGGGCCAGCGTCATCTGGCGCGCCGCCGCGGCGTCGAAGCTGGTCAGCGCGCTGATCGAGTTCAGGCAGTTGAAGAGGAAATGCGGATTCACCTGGTTGCGCAGCATCAGCAGCTCGGCCTCCTGCGCACGCGCCTGCGCCTGCTCGGCGCGGCGCTCGGCCTCGCGCAGGCGCGCCCAGGCCTGCAAGGCATCGGCGGCCAGCAGGGCCAGCAGATAGCCGCCGCTGGCAAGCGCGAACAGGCTCGCCGCCAGCGGCGGCCCGGGCTCCAGCCAGGCCCAGGCCGGCAGCAGGCACAGGCCGCCCACCAGCAGCGCGGCCACCGCGTAGCGCGCCAGCCCCTGCCAGGCCCTGCCGCGCGCCAGCGGCAGGGCGCGGCTGAGTTCCCAGGCCGAGGGCAGCAAGAGGCCATAGAGCAGCAGCAGGGGCATGGCCGCGCCCAGCGCCGCGAGCCAGCCCCAGCCGGCCAGCCAGACCAGGCCGCCCGCCAGCAGCCCCCCCAGCAGCGCGCAGGCGGCCAGCCAGCCCAGCAGCACGGCCGGGCGGAACAGCAGCGAGTAGATCGAGCGCACCCTATTCCGTCAGTTCCGCACTTCCACGCCGCCCAGGATCACCTCGCCCTGGATCACCAAGCGCTTGCTGCTCAGCAGCGGGGGCACGGTCTTGTCCTCGATCGCGCCCAGCACCGGATGGCCATTCACGCTCACCGCCCAGTCGCTCGGCACCTTGAGCTCCAGGCCGCCCATCAGCACGAACACATCCAGCCGGGCCGTGCCCTCCACCGAGGCCTGGCGCAGATCCAGCTGCGCGCCGCCCAGCACCACGCTGACCTTGCCACCGCTGAACTGCGGGCTGCTGACGCGCGACTGGTTGCCGCCCAACACCGCCGTCAGGTCGATGCGGTCGGTGTTCAGCTCGTCGACGGGCGCGTCCTTGCTGCCCCAGTCGGCGCCGATGCGGCCCTTGACCATCACCAGCACCCCCAGCCCGATCAGCAGCAGCGGCCACCAGTCGCGCCAGCGAAAGTCGAACAGGCCCAGATGCCGCAGCGTCAGCACGCTGCCCACCACGATCAGCGCCGCGCCCAGGCCGCGGCCCGGGCCCTGTGGCGACTGCGTGAACTTGAGCACGCCCAGCGCGATCAGCACCAGCGGCCAGAAGGGCAGGATGCGGCGCACGTCGAAGACATGGAAGTTGTCGAGCAGGAACAGCAGGCCCAGCAGGGCCAGCACCAGGCCCAGCAGCAGCTGCTGGCGTGGATCACGGTCTCTTCTCATGCCTGCCCCTGATCGTCACGACCGGCGCTGCTGCCGCGCCCGCGCAGCAGTCCGAAGCTGCCCACCAGGATCTTGCCCAGGCCCAGGGCCAGCAGCAGCAGCGGCCAGCTGTTCTGGTAGCTCAGGCCCATATAGGCGGTCTCGCAGGCATAAAGCCAGGCCGAGAGCAGCAGCAGGAAACAGGCGCTGCCGAGCTGGCGCGCGCTGCGCGCCGTCACCAGGCGCAGCAGGCCCAGCACGGTGATGGCCAGCGGCCAATGCGTCCAGAGCAGGTCCAGCACGCCATAGCCCTGTTTTTCCAGCAGCGCGGCGCTGCCGATCGCGATCAGCACCAGGCCGACAAAGAGATGGTCATGCGGTTGGCGCCGCTCGCAGCCGCGGGATCGACGAGACATGGTGGACATACTCCCTTTGAGTGAATGGCCGCGACGATAGCGAAGCCGGCGGCGCTTGTCGCGTGGATTTCGGCGAATGCACGGCCGGGCCCGGTGAATGACGCGCCGGGTCGACGCGTGGCTATGATTCCCCGCTCCTTCACCGAAAGAGCCCCAGCCTTGTCCACCACCTCGCAGCGCCTCGCGCATATCCCGCCCGGCTCGGGCGTGCTGTTCTTCGTCCAGATGTTCTCCACGCTGGGCTATGCCGTGCTGTATTCCAGCCTGGTGCTGTATGCCACCGCGCATCTGCGCTTCAGCGCCGAGCATGCCGCACTGGTGATGGGGGTGTTCGGCGCCTTCAACTATGGCCTGCACCTGTTCGGCGGCTATCTGGGCGGCCGCTTCCTGAGCAATCGCAATCTCTTCGTCGGCGGCATGCTGCTGCAGGTGTTCGGTTGCGCCGCCATCGCCGGCGGCACCGAGGCCCTGCTGTACTGGGGGCTGGCGCTGTTCCTGACCGGCAGCGGCCTCAACGTCACCTGCCTCAACATGATGCTGACGCAGCGCTTCGCGCCCGAGGACAACCGCCGCGAGGGTGCCTTCCTGTGGAACTACGCGGGCATGAACGTGGGCTTCTTCATCGGCTTCACGGTGGCCGGTCATTTCCAGCTGAGCCACAGCTACAGCAGCCTGTTCTGGTTCGCAACCATCGGCAACATCGTCGCCATCGGCCTCGCCCTGGCCTTCTGGAAGGTACTGGCCGATCTGGACACGCCGCTGATGAAGGTCGGCGCCGCGCAGTTCCGCGCGCGCTTTGCCGCCGGCACCGCCATCCTGATCGGCCTGGTGCCGCTGCTGTGGTGGCTGCTGCAACATCCCGAGGGCACCGAGTCGCTGGTCAAGCTGATCAGCGCGGGCGTGGCCCTGGCCCTGGTCGTGCTGACGCTGCGCCACCGCGATGTGCCCGAGCGAAAACGCATGTGGGCCTATCTGGTGCTGACGCTGGGCTCGCTGATGTTCTGGTCGCTCTACCAGATGGCGCCCAGCGGCCTGCAGCTGTTCGCGGTGGGCAATGTGAAGCTGGAGCTCGCGGGCGTGACGATCGCGCCGCAATGGGTGCAGAACATCAACACCGTGGTGATCGTGCTGGGCGGGCCGCTGCTGTCGGCCTGGTTCGTGCGCCTGCGTGCGCGCAGCTGGCCGCTGGACGTGCCGCAGCAGTTCGCCGCCTCGCTGCTGTTGATGGGCCTGGGCTTTCTGGCCCTGCCGCTGGGCATCCACTTCGCCAATGCCGAGGGCCAGGTGGCCTTCGTCTGGCTGTTCGCCAGCTATGTGCTGCAGTCGCTCGGCGAGCTGCTGATCTCGCCGGTGGGCTACGCCATGATTGGCCGGCTGGCACCGCGCCAGTACCAGGGCGTGATGATGGGCAGCTGGATGCTGGTGACCGGCCTGGCCTCGCTGTTCGCGGCCGACTTCTCCGGCATGGTGGCGCAGCCCGCCGGCACCAACGCGCTGACCAGCAACCCGGCCTATGCAACCCTGTTCACCCAGCTGGGCCTGGGCAGCGTGGCGGTGGGCATTGCCTTGATGGCGCTGATTCCCTGGCTGCGCAAGCTGATCACGGCCGAGCACGCACAATAGCGGCCGCACGCCAAATTCCAGCTCACTCTCCCGCTCATGCTGCAAAGAAACGAATCCCTCTCCCAAGTCGCCGCCGCCGTCGGCCCCGTGGTGCTGATCGTGATGGACGGCTACGGCCTGGCGAAAACGGACGCCGGCAGCGCCATCGCGGCCGCCAACAAGCCGACGCTGGACAAGCTCTTCGCCGAGCACCCGAACATCCGCCTGCGCGCCCATGGCACCGCGGTGGGCATGCCCTCCGACGAGGACATGGGCAATTCCGAGGTCGGCCACAACGCGCTCGGCGCCGGGCAGGTCTATGCCCAGGGCGCGGCCCTGGTGGCCAATTCCATCGCCGCGGGCGAGATCTGGCAGGGCCAGGCCTGGCAGGAGATCGTCGCCGCGGCCAAGGCCGGCAAGGATGGCAAGGGTGGCCGCCTGCACTGCATAGGCCTGCTCTCCGACGGCAATGTGCACAGCCATATCGACCACCTCAAGGCCCTGGTGCGCCAGGCCAAGGCCGAGGGCCTGCGCTCGGTGCGCGTGCATGCGCTGATCGACGGCCGCGATGTGCCCGAAACCAGCGCATTGGAGTACGTCCTGCCCTTCGAGGCCTTGCTGGCCGAGCTGAGCGATGAGAACTTCGACGCCCGCATCGCCTCCGGCGGTGGGCGGCAGTCCATCACCATGGACCGTTATGACGCCAACTGGCCCATGGTCGAGCGCGGCTGGAAGACCCATGTGCTGGGCCAGGGCCCGCAGTTCCCCAATGCCGGCGCCGCCATCGAGGGCCTGCGCCAGCAGCACCCCGGCGTGATCGACCAGGACCTGCCCGAGTTCGTCATCGCCGAGCACGGCCAGCCCATCGGCACGATTGAAGACGGCGACGCGGTGGTGCTGTTCAACTTCCGCGGCGACCGCGCGATCGAGATCACGCGTGCCTTCGAGGAAGGTGCAGCCTTCGACAAGTTCGAGCGCATTCGCACCCCCAAGGTCGCCTTTGCCGGCATGCTGCAATACGACGGCGACCTGAAGCTGCCGGCACGCTTTCTGGTGGCACCGCCGGCGATACGCAACACCTCGGGCGAATGGTTCAGCAAGCTGGGCATCACCCAGTTCGCCTGCTCGGAGACCCAGAAGTTCGGCCATGTGACCTACTTCTGGAACGGCAACCGCTCCAGCAAGTTCGAGGGCGAGACCTATCTGGAAGTGCCCAGCGATGTGGTGCCCTTCGAGCAGCGCCCCTGGATGAAGTCGGCCGAGATTGCCGACGCGATGATCGCGGCGCTGCAGAGCGGCCAGCACAAGATCCTGCGCTGCAATTTTGCCAACGGCGATATGGTGGGCCATACCGGCAACTTCCGCGCCGCCACCATGTCCATCGAGGCACTGGACCTGGCGCTGGGCCGCCTGCTCAAGGCGGTGGACGCCGCCGGCGGCGTGGCCCTGATCACCGCCGACCATGGCAATGCCGACGAGATGTTCGAGCTCGACAAAAAGACCGGCCAACCGGCACTGAACAAGGACGGCAGCCCCAAGGCCAAGACCGCGCACACGCTCAACCCGGTGCCGCTGATCCTCTATCACCGCATCCCTGGCCTGCGGCTGGGGCTGAAGCAAACCGCCGCGGCCGGCCTGTCGAATCTGGCGGCCACCACGGCCGCGCTGCTGGGCTATGACAAGCACCCGGATTGGGATGAGAGCCTGTTGAGTGTTGATGACAAGGGCTGAGGCTTGCTGCGCCCATCCTGCCGATCCACGGTGTCCCGGCAGCAGCCGGCGCCAGTGACGCTGTTGCTCACACTGGCGCTGACAGCCCTTCTGACTGCCTGCGCGGCCGCGCCACTGCGCGAGGCCACGGCGAGAGCCGATGCCGAGATGACGCAGCCGGCACCGGCGCCGACCGCGACGCCTGTGCTGGTCGAAGACTTGCAGGCTCGCTGCCGCGCCTGGGCCCAGGCCTTTGGCGCCGAGGCGAGGGCCGCGGGCATAGGGGACGCCGTCATCGACGCCGCCTTCCAAGACCTGCAGTGCCAGCCACGGGTGCTGGCGCTGGACCGCAGCCAGCCCGAGTTCAGCCGGCAGATCTGGAGCTATCTGGACACGGCGGTGTCGGCGGCCCGTGTCAAGCGCGGGCTGGCGCGCATGGCCGAGCCGGCGACCCGCGCGGCCTTGGACAGGGCCAGTGCCGGCTCGGGCGTGCCGGCTGCGGTGCTGGCTGCCTTCTGGGGACTGGAGAGCGACTTCGGCCGCGACTCGGGCAGCATCTCGGTGATCGATGCGCTGGTGACGCTGGCGGTGGACGGCCGGCGCGAGGCGATGGCGCGGCGCGAGTTGCTGGCGGCGCTGCGCATCCTGCAGGCCGGCGATGCGGACCGGGGCCGTCTGGTCGGCTCCTGGGCCGGGGCCATGGGCCAGACCCAGTTCATGCCCAGCAACTTTCTCAGCGACGCGCTGGACGCCGATGGCGACGGCCGCCGCGACCTCTGGGCCAGCCTGCCCGATGTGATGGCCTCCACCGCCAATTACCTGGAGCGGCGTGGCTGGCGGGCCGACGAACCCTGGGGCCAGGAACTCATACTGCCGGAGGGCTTTGACCCCGCGCGCGCCGATGCATCGCTGCAGCAGTCCAGCGCGGCCTGGGCCGCCGAAGGCCTGCGCCCGACCGACCCAGCGGCCATTGGGCTCAGCCCCATGGCCCAGGCCTGGGTCTTGCAGCCGGCGGGCAGCCGTGGCCCGGCCTTTCTGGTGGGACATAACTGGCGCGTGATACGGCGCTACAACGCCTCGGACAGCTATGCGCTGGCCATCGGCCTGCTCAGCGAGCGGCTGGCGGGGCGCAGCGAGGGCGTGCACGCCGCTTGGCCGCGCGAGTTGCAGGCACTCAGCCGCACGCAGTTGCAGACGCTGCAGCGCGCCCTGGCTGAGCAAGGCTTTGCGCCCGGCCCGGCCGACGGCGTGTTCGGCCCCGTCAGCCGCGCCGCCTTGCGGGCCTGGCAGCAGCGCGAGGGCCTGCCGGTCGATGGCTTTCCTACCCTGGAACTGCTACAGCGGCTCTGGCCGGGTGAGCCAGCGTCTGGCCGGGGCGATTGACGTTTGGGCCTGCGGCGTCATCTCCGCGTTTGAATCCCCGCGTTGGAAACCCTCGCTTGCGCATGCAGCCGCGCCAAGAAGCGAACAGGCCCGAACCCTTGCCGCTGCCGGTGGACGATCATTGGCGACGTTTGCCAACTCATGGCGGCACCGCCGCCAGAAATCCACGCACCGCCGCCATGCTGGCCTCGGGCTGGTCGTTGAACATGAAGTGGCCCGCATCCGCGATGCTGAGCAGCTGGGGGCGGCTCGAGGCCGGGAAGCGCGCCATCATGCGCCGCTGATGCGCCTCGCCCTGCGCCTGGTTGCATGCGCCGCGCAGGAACAGCACCGGGCTGCGCAGGTGCTCGACACCGCGAGCAAAGTCCAGGCTCTGGGCGAATGCCGCATCGTCCATCATGCGCCCCAGGGTGGCGTCAAAGGCCGGGCTGCCGGCACGCCAGCCTTGCAGCTCCGGCAGGCGGCCATTGCATAAGGCCTCGTCGGGCTGCGCGATCACCAGCATCTGCTGGATCAGCCAGTCACGCCGGGCGTAGGGATCGTCGCGCTCCGAGACCCGCCATTGCGCCAGCCAAGCCCGCGACATGCCGAAGATCCGGCGCCAGCCGGGCCATGCACCGCCCTGCAGACCGGCCAAGCTGTCGGCGTCGAGAAAGCCCGGCTCCGCCAGCACCAGGCTGGCCACGCGCTGCGGATGTGCGCCGGCATAGGCAGTCGCCAGCATCGCCCCCCAGGAATGGCCCAGCAGGTGCACGGCGCGCTGCCCGGCATGGTGCTGCACCACGGCATCCAGGTCGTCGACAAAGCTCTGCACCGTGATCTGTGCGGCGGGCACGCGCTCAGACAGACCGCTGCCGAGCTGATCGTAGAAGACGACCCGGTACCGGTCGGCCAGCGCCGCCAGCCCGAGCAGGTAGCGGTAGTCGGCGCCCGGACCGCCATGCAAGACGATGAGCACGGGCAGCGAGGCATCGCCAAAGGCCTCGGCATGAAACACATGCCCGCGCAGCCGCAGCTGCGGCAGGCTGGGGTCGGTGAGGGCCGTGGCCGGCACCGTTGGAGGCGCACCCGCACAGGCGACCAGGCTGGCCAGCAGGCCCAGCAGCGATGTGACGCGAAGCCAGGAAAATCGCCAAATCTCGTTGAGCACAGGATCTCCTTTCTAGAATGATGGCTGGCCGCATGCTTGCAGCAAGCCATCACGCCCTCATTAACAACGGATAAGCGCCATTGACTTGCCCCGTCAGCCCATCGCCGCCACAGGCCCTGCGCATCGAGCTGCTGGCATGCATCGCGGCGCTGAGCGCGCCAGGTGCCACGATCGAAGCGCGGGCCTTCGAGCCGCTGCTGGCGCAGATGCAGTTGCGCGACCTGCAGGCCGGCGAGACCTTGCTGCGCGTGGGCGACCATGGCGAGCGTGAAGTGATGGTGCTGCGCGGCTGTCTGCGCAGTTGGGTGGGAGACCGTGAGGGTCGCAGCGTCACACTGGGTTTTCATGTCGGCCCCTGCGCCCTGCCCCCAGCGATCACCCGGCACGCCGAGGGCCGCTCGCGCATCCAATGCGATGCGCTCGGCCCGGCCCGGGTGGCGAGTTTCGGCGCCGAGGCCCTGTCCCGATTGATGCGCAGCGAGCCCTGCGTCGGTGCCTGGGGCGACCACATACTGCGCGGCGAGTTGCTGCGCCGCGCCGAGCGCGAATGGGCCCTGGCCGCCCTGCCCGCGCGCGAGCGGCTGCTGCAATTCCGCGCCCAGTTCCCGGGGCTGGAGGCGCAGGTGGCGCAGCACCATATCGCCAGTTATCTGGGCATCACGCCGGTAAGCCTGAGCCGGCTGCGCGCGCAGTTGAAAGGCTAGGGCCAGCAACTAGCGAGATTTGGAACCAGCCACTGGGTTTGTCGGCATGCACCAGCCGGTACGGCGCACCGCATAGAATTCGCGCGCTTACCCGACGCCATGAGATGCCGGGAACCGAGGGAGGAATGCAATGCGACAGTTTGCTTATGGCCTGCTTGGCCTGGTGTTGACCGCCTGTGGCGGCGGCGGTACTGACGGTGGGAGCACTGCAGGATCGACTGCACCACCCGTCAGCCAGGGCATGCAACTCAGTTTCGCGCCTGGCTCGCTGGATGCCACTATCTACCAGGGCGAATCGCAGAGCTTTGCGATCACCGCGCAGGCGGGGGGCAGCCTGCCGCCCGCGGGTAAAACCATCAATGTTGGCGTGATGGATTCGGTGGGCGTGCTCGAACCCGGCATGCAGGTCTTGCCGACCAGTACGACCAGCTTCGCCGCGACCCTCACGATCGCGCGCAGCTTGGGCGTCGGCACGCACCAGGGGGCCATTGAAGTGCGGGCCTGCCAGGACGATCCGCGTACTTGCAGCAAACCCATCGCCGGCTCGCCCTGGCAGCTGCCCTACCGTTTGACGGTGCGCTCGCAGACGGACCCGCGCGAGTTGAGCCCCGTGGTCGATGCGTCCAACTACTATGGCAGCGCGAGCCACAATGCCAGCGCCAGCAGCGTGCTGGACCCTTCGCGCTTCAGCCGGCGTTGGAGCCATCCCGAGGCCGCCGCACCTTCTCCGACTCGTCCTCCGGCCCTGGGCAATGGCCATGTGTTCGTCAGCCTTGGCCTCAAGCTGGCCGCGTTCAGTGAACGCGACGGCACGCAGACATGGATGAGCACACTCGACGACGGCACCCTCAGCGGTCCGTCGCTGGCGGGAAACCGCGTCTATGTGGTGACCGGCAGCTGGAGCCCCAGCAGTCGCTCCACCTTGCAGAGCTTCGACGCAGCGTCGGGCGCGGCGCTGGGCCAGGTCGCGCTGAGCCGATATATGGGAGAGCAGCCCAATCCTGTGATCCGCGACGGCAAGCTATATCTCTGCAAGACGGGCAATGCCCTGACCCGCTTCGACGCCTTGAGCCTGCAAGAGGAGTGGACTGTCACATTGGCGGGCGATGAACACGATCCGATTTGCTCGCCCGCCGTTGATCAGCGCTATGCCTATGTGTACCGACGCGTCGGACTGCAAGTCATCGATCTGGCCAGCGGGCGGATCGCGTTCACCATCCCAGTTCCTGCCGATAGCTACTTCCCGCCCGCCATGCAGCAGGCACCAGTGCTGGGCGCGGGCGGGCGCGTTTATCTTGCCGCCTGGGCGCCCTGGTATGGGCAGTCCTTTTTGCCTCGCCTGCTCGCTTTTGACACTCTGCAAGGCAAGCTCGCCTGGAATGTGCAGGGCAACTTCAACAGCAATCTGGTGGAGGGACCCGACGCGGTCTATGTAGTCAACGGCAGCAAGCTCGAAGCAAGATCGATTGAAACCGGCCAGCCCCTCTGGTCCTGGACCAGCACAGACTCCGAGCTGGGCGGATTCAACAGCCCGCTGCTAATCGTAGGGAAGCATGCGCTGGTATCCAGCAGGTGGATGAGCTACGCGATTGACTTGACGACACGGCAATCGGTCTGGCAGGACAAGGTCGGCGGCCCGCTGGCCCTGTCGCCAAACGGCGCACTCTATATCCAACGGACCTTCGCCCCCGGCTACCGCGTCATCAATCTGCACTAAGGGACGGCTTGCCGGCCCGAGCCGCCAGCGGCCCGGGCCTCGTATGGCGTCGCCACGGGCGGCCTGCCTACTTCCGCGCCGGCGGCACATCCGTGCAGCTGCCATGCGCGATCTCAGCCGCCATGCCTATGCTCTCGCCCAGCGTGGGGTGCGGATGGATGGTCTTGCCGATGTCCACCGCGTCGGCGCCCATCTCGATGGCCAGGGCGATCTCGCCAATCATGTCGCCAGCATGGGTGCCGACGATGCCGCCGCCCAGGATCTTGCCGTGGCCATGGGCTTCCGGGCTGTCATCGAACAGCAGCTTGGTATAGCCCTCGTCGCGGCCGTTGGCGATCGCGCGGCCCGAGGCGGTCCAGGGGAACAGGCCCTTTTTGACCTTGATGCCCTGGGCCTTGGCCTGGTCCTCGGTCAGGCCCACCCAGGCCACTTCGGGGTCGGTATAGGCCACGCTGGGGATCACGCGGGCGTCGAACTGGCTCTTGGCCAGCTTGGCATCGCCCAGCAGCTCGCCGGCGATGACTTCGGCCGCCACATGGGCCTCGTGCACCGCCTTGTGCGCCAGCATGGGCTGGCCCACCACATCGCCGATGGCGAAGATGTTGGCGACGTTGCTGCGCATCTGCACATCGACGTTGATGAAGCCACGATCGGTCACCGCCACGCCCGCCTTGTCCGCGGCAATCTTCTTGCCGTTAGGCGTGCGGCCCACGGCCTGCAGCACGAGGTCGTAAGTGCCTTCGCTCTTCACGCCGTCCAGCGATTCGAACTGCACCTTGATGCCCTCGGGCGTGGCCTCGGCGCCCACCGTCTTGGTCTTCAACATGATGTTGTCGAAGCGCTTGGCATTGAGCTTCTGCCAGACCTTGACGAGGTCGCGGTCGGCACCCTGCATCAGGCCGTCCAGCATCTCCACCACATCCAGGCGTGCGCCCAGCGTCGAGTAGACCGTGCCCATCTCCAGGCCGATGATGCCGCCGCCGATGATCAGCATCTTCTTGGGCGTGCCCTTCAAGGCCAGCGCGCCGGTGGAGTCGACGATGCGTTCGTCGTCGGGCAGGAAGGGCAGGCGCACCGCCTGCGAGCCGGCGGCGATGATGGCCTTTTTGAAGTGTATGGTCTTGGTGGCGCCGGTCTTCTCTTGCGCGCCTCCGGTGGTCTCTTCCACCTGCACATGGTTGGGGTCCACAAAGGCACCATAGCCGCGCACGATGGTGACCTTGCGCATCTTGGCCATCGCCGCCAGGCCGCCGGTCAGCTTGCCTATGACCTTTTCCTTGTGGCCGCGCAGCTTGTCCACGTCGACCGTGGGCGCGCCGAAATCTACGCCCAGATCGGCCATGTGCGAGACCTCGTCCATCACCGCCGCCACATGCAAGAGCGCCTTGGACGGGATGCAGCCCACGTTCAGGCAGACGCCACCGAGCGTAGCATAACGCTCCACCAGCACGACCTTGAGGCCCAGGTCGGCGGCGCGGAAGGCGGCCGAGTAGCCGCCGGGGCCCGCGCCCAGAACCAGCACATCGCAATCCAGGTCGGCACTGCCCGTATAGGCGGCAGCGACGGGAGCCACGACCGGCGCCGCCGCGGGAGCGGTCGCGGCGGGTGCAGCGACTGCAGGTGCCGGCGCGGCGGCCGCGTCCGATTCCAGCAGCAACAGCACCGTGCCCTGGTTGACCTTGTCGCCCAGCGAGACCTTGAGCTCCTTCACCACACCGGCGTGCGAGGACGGGATCTCCATCGAGGCTTTGTCGCTCTCCACCGTGATCAGGCTCTGCTCGGCCTTGACCACATCGCCGGGCTTGACCAGCAACTCGATGATGGCCACGTCCTTGAAGTCGCCGATGTCGGGAACTTGAACTTCTATCAATGCCATGTCAGTAGTCTCCGGTCACAACACGATGCGGCGGAAGTCAGCCAGCAGCGAAGCGAAATAGACGTTGAAGCGGGCCGCGGCGGCACCGTCAATAACGCGGTGGTCCCAGCTCAGCGACAGCGGCAGCATCAGGCGCGGCTGGAAGGCCTTGCCGTCCCACACCGGCTCGATCTGGCTCTTGCACACGCCCATGATGGCCACCTCGGGCGCATTGATGATGGGGGTGAAGTAGCGCCCGCCTATGCCGCCCAGCGAGGAGATGGTGAAGCAGCCGCCGCTCATCTCGGCGGGCCCCAGCTTGCCGTCGCGCGCCTTCTTGGCGAGCTCGCCCATTTCCTGGCTGATCTCGAAGATGCCCTTCTTGTCGGCGTCCTTGATCACCGGCACCACCAGGCCATTGGGCGTGTCCGCCGCAAAACCGATGTGGAAGTACTTCTTCAGCACCAGCTTCTGCGCATCGCCCTCGCCCTCCAGCGAGGCATTGAACTCGGGGAACTTCTTCAGCGCCGCCACGGCCGCCTTGATCATGAAGGCCAGCATGGTGACCTTGATGCCCGATTTCTCGTTTTCCTTGTTGGTCTGCAGACGGAAGGCTTCGAGTTCGGTGATGTCGGCATCGTCGTGGTTGGTGACATGCGGGATCACCACCCAGTTGCGATGCAGATTGGCGCCAGAGATCTTCTTGATGCGCGAGAGTTCCTTGCGCTCCACCGCACCGAATTTCTCGAAGTCGACCTTGGGCCAGGGCAGCAGGCCAGGCAAGGCGCCGCCGCTGGCGGCGGGAGTCGAAGAGGCGGCCGGGGCCGCGGCCTTTTGCGCCAGGGTCTGCACCGCGCCGGCCATCACGGCCTTGACGAAGCCCTGGATGTCACTCTCGACGATGCGGCCCTTGAGGCCCGAGCCCTTGAGCTCGGCCAGGGGCACGCCCAGCTCGCGCGCCAGCTTGCGTATGCTGGGCGAGGCGTGGGGCAGGCTTGCGCTGGGCGTGCCGGGCTGATGCGCCGGCAGCGCTGCTGCCGGGACTGCCGGGGCAGCCGGCGCTGCGGCGACCGCCGGGGCGGTGACGGCCGCGATCGCCGGCGCTGCCGCAGCGGCAGCGGCAGCGGCAGCTGCAGCAGGAGCAGCAGCAGCAGCAGCGCCCTGCACTTCCACCAGCGCCAGCAGGCTGCCCTTGGCCACCTTGTCGCCCAGCTTGACCTTGAGCTCCTTGACCACGCCGGCATGCGAGGACGGGATCTCCATCGAGGCCTTGTCGCTCTCCACCGTGACCAGGCTCTGCTCGAGCTTGATGGTGTCGCCGGGCTTGACGAAGACCTCGATCACCGCGACCGATTCGAAGTCGCCGATGTCGGGCACGAACACCTCCACCAGCGAGCTGGCGGCAGGGGCAGCCGATGCTGCCACAGGCGCAGGCGCTGCCACCTGAGCAGTCGCGGGCGCAGCGGGCTCGGCTGCAGCCACGCCCTCTGCATCAAGCAGCAGCACCAGGCTGCCCTCGTTGACCTTGTCGCCCACGGCGACCTTGATCTCCTTCACCACGCCCGCATGCGAGCTGGGAATTTCCATCGAGGCCTTGTCGCTCTCCACGGTGATCAGGCTCTGCTCCAGCTTGACGCTGTCGCCCACCTTCACCATCAGCTCGATCACGGCCACGTCCTTGACATCACCGATGTCCGGAACCTTCACTTCTACCAATGCCATTTCGTGTCTCCGATCGCCGCCGAATCAGGCGTACAGCGGGTTGATCTTGTTGACGTTGATGCCGTACTTGGCGATCGCCTCGGCCACCTTGGCGGCGGGCAGCTTGCCCTCGTCGGCCAGGCTCTTGAGTGCGGCGACGACGATGTAGTGGCGGTTGATTTCGAAGTGCTCGCGCAGCTTGGAGCGGAAGTCCGAGCGGCCGAAGCCATCGGTGCCCAGCACCTTGTAGGAGCGGCCTGCGGGCACGAAGGCGCGGATCTGCTCGGCGTAGTTCTTCATATAGTCGGTGGAGGCCACGACCGGGCCGCTGGTGCGGCTGAGCTGCTGGGTCACGAAGGGCACGCAGGCCAGCTCGGTGGGGTGCAAGAGGTTCCAGCGCTCGGCGTTCTGGCCGTCGCGTGCCAGCTCGTTGAAGCTCGGGCAGCTCCAGACATTGGCACTCACGCCCCAGTCCTGCTCCAGCAGGGTCTTGGCGGCCTGGCTCTCGCGCAGGATGGTGCCCGAGCCCAAGAGGTTCACGCTCAAGGGGCCGGGGCCGGCCTCTTCCAGCAGGTACATGCCCTTGATGATCTGCTCCTCGGTGCCGGCCTTGAGTCCGGGCATCGGGTAGTTCTCGTTCAAGAGCGTGATGTAGAAGTAGACGTTCTCCTGGTCCTGCACCATGCGCTTCAGGCCATGCTGCATGATCACCGCCACCTCGTGGGCAAAGGTCGGGTCGTAGCTGACGCAGTTGGGGATGGTGCCGGCCAGGATGTGGCTGTGGCCGTCCTCGTGCTGCAGGCCTTCGCCATTCAGCGTGGTGCGACCCGAGGTGCCGCCCAGCAGGAAGCCGCGCGCCTGCATGTCGCCCGCGGCCCAGGCCAGGTCGCCGATGCGCTGGAAGCCGAACATCGAGTAGTAGACGTAGAAGGGGATCATGACGCGGTTGTTCGTCGAATACGACGTCGCCGCAGCGATCCAGCTGGCCATGCCGCCGGCCTCGTTGATGCCTTCCTGCAGGATCTGGCCGTCCTTGGCCTCGCGGTAGTACATCACCTGGTCCTTGTCGACCGGGGTGTAGAGCTGGCCCTTGGGGTTGTAGATGCCGATCTGGCGGAACAGGCCTTCCATGCCGAAGGTGCGCGCCTCGTCGACCAGAATGGGCACGGTGCGGGGCCCGAGGTCCTTGTCGCGCAGCAGCTGGGTCAGGAAGCGCACATAGGCCTGGGTGGTCGAGATTTCGCGGCCCTCGGCGGTGGGCTCGAGGATGGCCTTGAAGGTCTCCAGCGGCGGAGCGTTGAAGCTCTCGTCGGCCTTTACACGGCGTTGCGGCAGATAGCCGCCCAGGGCCTGACGGCGCTCGTGCAGATAGCGCATCTCGGGCGTGTCGTCGGCCGGCTTGTAGTAGGGCAGCTTGGGCAGCTCGCTGTCCGGAATCGGGATGTTGAAGCGGTCGCGGATGTACTTGATGTCCTCGTCGCTCAGCTTCTTGGTCTGGTGCACGGTGTTCTTGCCCTCACCGGCCTTGCCCATGCCATAGCCCTTGACGGTCTTGACCAGCAGCAGCGTGGGCTGGCCCGTGTTGTTGTGGTGGGCCTGGTGGAAGGCCGCGAAGACCTTCTCGGGCTGGTGGCCGCCACGGCGCAGATCGAAGATCTCCTCGTCGCTCATGTGCTCGACGAGCTTGGCGGTCTCGGGGTACTTGCCGAAGAAATGCTTGCGCACATAGGCACCGTCGTTGGCCTTCATGGCCTGGTAGTCGCCGTCCACGGTTTCCATCATCAGCTGCTTGAGCTTGCCGCTCTTGTCGCGCGCCAGCAGCTCGTCCCAGCCCTTGCCCCAGATCAGCTTGATGACGTTCCAGCCGCTGCCGCGGAACTCGCCTTCGAGTTCCTGGATGATCTTGCTGTTGCCACGCACCGGGCCGTCCAGGCGCTGCAGATTGCAGTTGATGACGAAGATCAGATTGTCCAGGCCCTCGCGCGCGGCCAGGCCGATCGCGCCCAGGCTTTCCGGCTCGTCCATCTCGCCGTCGCCCATGAAGGCCCAGACCTTGCGGTTGGCGGTGTCGGCAATGCCGCGGGCATGCAGGTACTTCAGGAAGCGCGCCTGGTAGATCGCCATCAGCGGGCCCAGGCCCATGGAGACGGTGGGGAACTGCCAGAACTCGGGCATCAGCTTCGGGTGCGGGTAGCTGGACAGGCCACGGCCGTCGACCTCCTGGCGGAAGCTGTCCAGCTGCGCCTCGGTCAGCCGCCCTTCCAGGAAGGCGCGCGCATAGATGCCGGGGGCGCTGTGGCCCTGGATGTAGAGCAGGTCACCGCCATGACCCTCGCTCTCGGCATGCCAGAAATGGTTGAAGCCGGCGCCCAGCATCGAGGCCAGCGAGGCGAAGGAACCGATGTGACCGCCGAGGTCGCCGCCGTCGGCCGGGTTCAGCCGGTTGGCGCGCACCACCATCGCCATGGCGTTCCAGCGCATATAGGCGCGCAGGCGCTTCTCGATGGCGATATTGCCGGGGCAGCGCGCCTCCTGGTCGGCCGGGATGGTGTTGACGTAGGCGGTATGGGCCGAGAACGGAGTCTCGATGCCGGCCTGGCGGGCATGGTCAATCAGGGTCTCGAGCAGGAAGTGGGCGCGCTCGCCCCCTTCCTCACCGATCACCGCGGACAGGGCATCCAGCCATTCCTTGGTTTCGAGAGCGTCGGTGTCATTGGCTGATGCACCGAGAAAAGACTGAGGCTGCGCGGACATGTTGTCTCCTACTGAATCCTGCGTCGAAATTTTCCGGCGCGAGTTTCTCACAAGCTTTCTGAAATTCCAAATCGTGCGAGCTCGTTTCACATAATGAAATCAAAGGGATTGCTCGCTGGGCCGGCGGCACATGCGCCGGGATAATCACACCATGCTTTCCCGTTTCGATTTCAAGGGCGCCCTGCGCCGCACCCTCACCCCGCTGCAACGCCTGGCCGCCGCCTGGTGGCGGCGCCAGTCGCCCTCGCGCCAGGACCGCTTTGCCACCCTCGGTCCGCTGGTCTCGGTGATGCTGTTCCTGGCGGCCATCATCTTGGCCTTCTGGTACCTGCGCAACGAGGAAATCGAACGCGAGGCCGAGGCTGTCAAGCGCGACACCGAGATCGCCCAGCAGCAGATCCGCGTGCGCCTGAACGAGAACCAGGAAAAGCTGGTGGTGATCGCGCGCGACATCGTCACGCGCGCCATCGACCCACAGGAATTCGGCGTACAGGCACGCGCCTTCGCGCGCGAGCGGCCCGAGGTGACCCATGTGACCTGGCTGACGAACCGCCGCGACCGGCGCGCCAGCGTCAGCGGCGCCGGCTTCCAGGCAGAGAACCTCATGGTGCTGGACGGCGGCGACCCCTCGATGCCCAGCGGCAATCCCAACACTGCGCCCGAGATCGCCTTCCAGGCCGCCAAGGAGCGGCGCCAGGTGGTGTATTCCCAGCCCTTCAGCGACAACAACAGCAGCTCGGTATTCCAGGTGCAGGTGCCGCTGATCGACCGCACCGGCTTTGCCGGCGTGCTGATCGCCGAATACTCGATCGAGGCCCTGCTGCGCTACTACGTGCCCACCGAGGTGGCGGGCCGCCACGCGGTCTCGGTGCTGGACGCACGCGAGCAGGTGATGGCCTCCACCGTCACCCCCATGCCGGGCCAGCGCATCAAGCGCGCCTCCATCGTCTCCGAGGTGCCGCTGGCGCCGGCGCTCAACGGCCTGGTGCTGCGTGGCCAGGGCTATCGCACCTCGATCGGGCTGATCAGCAACACCTTGTTCTGGATGGTGGTGGCCCTGTCGGTACTGACGGTGTGGATGCTCTTGGGCACCTGGAAACATATGCGCCGGCGCATGCAGTTCCAGACCGCCCTGGCCAACGAGACCAATTTCCGCCGCGCCATGGAGAACTCCATGCTCACCGGCATGCGCGCCATGGACATGGACTCGCGCATCTCCTATGTGAACCCGGCCTTCTGCGCCATGACCGGCTTCTCCGAGGCCGAGCTGATCGGCCGCAAGCCGCCCTTCCCCTACTGGCCGCCCGACCGCTTCGAGGAGAACGCGCGCCTGCTGCAGCAGGAGATCCACGGCCGCAGCCCGGCCGGCGGGGCCGAGGTCAAGGTGATGCGCAAGGACGGCACGGTGTTCGACGCGCGCATGTACGTCTCGCCGCTGATCGACCCCAAGGGCAAGCAGAGCGGCTGGATGACCTCGATGACCAATATCACCGAGGCCAAGCGCGTGCGCGACCAGCTCAGCGCCTCGCACGAGCGCTTCACCACCGTGCTGGAGGGGCTGGACGCTGCCGTCTCGGTACTCTCGGTGCAGCAAGGAGAGCTGCTGTTCGCCAACCGCAGCTACCGACTCTGGTTCGGCGCCGACCCCAAGGGCCATGCCATGCTGGCCGGCAGCCAGCTCAGCCGCAGCAAGGACGACCCCGACGCCGACGAGGAGGTGGACGACTACACCGGTCTGCCCGCCCAGCACCTCACCGAGGTGGGCTCGGACCCGCGCGAGGTCTTCATCGAGGGCCTGGAGATGTGGTTCGATGTGCGCGCCCGGTACCTGCAATGGACCGACGGGCGACTGGCGCAAATGCTGATCGCGACCGACATTACCGCGCGCCGCCGCGCCGAGGAGCAAGCCGCCCAGCAGGCCGAGAAGGCCCAGGTCACCAGCCGTTTGATGACCATGGGCGAGATGGCCTCCAGCGTGGCGCATGAGCTGAACCAGCCGCTCACCGCCATCACCAACTACTGCAACGGCATGGTCTCGCGGGTGCGCAACGACGCCATCCAGAAGGACGATCTGCTGGCTGCGCTGGAGAAGACCGCCAAGCAGGCGCAGCGCGCCGGCCAGATCATCCACCGCATCCGCAACTTCGTGAAGCGCAGCGAACCGCAGCGCCAGGCCTCCAGCGCCCACGCCATCGTCGAGGACGCGGTGGAGCTCGCCGGCATCGAGCTGCGCCGGCGCAACGTGGCCATCCACACCTATGTGGCGCAGCGCCTGCCCACCCTGATGGTGGACCCTATCCTGATCGAGCAGGTGCTGATGAACCTGCTCAAGAACGCCGCCGAGGCGATCGACAACGCCGCGCTGCCGGTCTCGCGCCGGCACATCGAGCTGCGCGTGGTGCCCAAGCACACGGCCGAGCTGGGCGGCAATATCGAGTTCTCGGTCACCGACATGGGGCCGGGCCTGCCCGATGAGGTGATCGAGCGCATGTACGAGGCATTTTTCTCCACCAAGTCCGACGGCATGGGCATTGGCTTAGGGTTATGCCGGTCTATCGTGGAGTCGCACCAGGGCCGGATCCGTGCCGAGAACCTCTACAATGGCGCCTCCATCGTGGGGTGCAGGTTCGCCTTCACCATCCCCGTCGAACTATCCCGTCCCGAAGCCTCGGGACCCGCCCTGAACACTGCTGCGACACCATGAGCCTGATTCCGAAGAAGGGCAACGTCTACGTTGTCGATGATGACGAAGCCGTGCGCGATTCCCTGCAATGGCTGCTGGAGGGCAAAGACTACCGCGTCAAGTGCTTTGACTCTGCCGAGTCCTTCCTGAGCCGTTACGACCCGCGCGAAGTGGCCTGCCTGATCGCCGACATCCGCATGGAGGGCATGAGCGGCCTGGAGCTGCAGGACCGCCTGCTGGAACGCCGCAGCCCGCTGCCGGTGGTCTTCATCACCGGCCACGGCGATGTGCCGATGGCGGTGCAGACCATGAAGAAGGGCGCGATGGACTTCATCGAGAAGCCCTTCAAGGAAGACGAGCTGCTGGCCCTGGTGGAGCGCATGCTCGACCAGGCCCGCGAGGCCTTCTCCAGCCACCAGGAAGCCGCCAGCCGCGACGCCCTGCTCTCGCGCCTCACCACCCGCGAGGCCCAGGTGCTGGAGCGCATCGTCGCCGGCCGCCTCAACAAGCAGATCGCCGACGATCTGGGCATCAGCATCAAGACGGTGGAGGCGCATCGCGCCAACATCATGGAGAAGCTGAACGCCAACACCGTGGCCGACCTGCTCAAGATTGCCTTGGGCGCCCCTGCCAAGGCCTGAACACGACATACCCCCATCGAGGCCGCTGCTACAGCGGCCTCTTTGCTTTCTAGGAGTCCTCACCATGACCGCCCAACTGATCGACGGCAACGCCCTCTCCAAGCAACTCCGCGCCGAAGTGGCGCAACGCGCCGCGGCGCTGACGGCCAAGGGGCTCAAGCCCGGCCTGGCGGTGGTGCTGGTGGGCGACAACCAGGCCAGCCAGGTCTATGTGCGCAACAAGGTCAAGGCCTGCGAGGACGCCGGCCTGCATTCGGTGCTGGAGAAGTACGAGGCGACGATGAGCGAGGCCGAGCTGCTGGCGCGCGTCGAGGCGCTCAACAAGGACCCGAGCATCCACGGCATCCTGGTGCAGCTGCCGCTGCCCAAGCACATCGACGACCACAAGGTCATCGAGGCGATCTCGCCCGAGAAGGATGTGGACGGCTTCCACGTCGCCAGCGCCGGCGCGCTGATGGTCGGCGAGCAAGGCTTCAAGGCCTGCACGCCCTATGGCTGCATGAAGATGCTGGAGAGCATCGGCATGCAGGATCTGCGCGGCAAGCATGCGGTGGTGATAGGTCGCAGCAATATCGTCGGCAAGCCCATGGCCATGATGCTGCTGCAGGCCAATGCCACCGTCACCATCTGCCACAGCGGCACCGCCGACCTGGGCGCGATGACGCGCCAGGCCGATGTGGTCGTGGCCGCGGTGGGCAAGCGCAATGTCTTGACCAAGGACATGGTCAAGCCCGGCGCGGTGGTGATAGACGTGGGCATGAACCGCAATGACGAGGGCAAGCTCTGCGGCGACGTCGATTTCGATGGCGTCAAGGACGTCGCCGGCTGGATCACCCCGGTGCCGGGCGGGGTCGGCCCGATGACCATCACCATGCTGCTGGTCAATACGATGGAGTCGGCCGAGCGTGCCGCTGCGAAGGGCTGAACAAATGCCCCTGCCGTGCCGGCCGCGCCCGTTGCGCGAAGGCGACTGCATTGCCCTGTGCGCACCCTCGTCCGGCGTACCGCAGTCGCGCTGGCCTCGACTGGGTAGAGCCATCGCCCACCTGCAGGCACAGGGATTTCAGGTTCGTGAAGGCGCCACGCTACGCCGCCAGCAGCAGCAATGCAGTGCGCCGGCCGCCGAACGTGCTGCAGAGTTGCAGGCCCTGCTGCTGGATCCCACGATTGCGGCAGTGATGCCGCCCTGGGGTGGCGAGCGCGCCATCGAGCTGCTGCCCTTGCTGGATTTCGAGGCCCTGGCGGCCACCACGCCCAAGTGGTTCTGCGGCTTTTCCGACCTCAGCACCCTGCAAGTGCCGCTGTGTCTGCGCGCGGGCTGGATGAGCCTGCATGGCCCCAACCTCATGGAGCTGGGCGCGGCGCAGCTGGATGCCACCACCTCCGCCTATTGGGCCGCCTTGCGCAGCGCGGCGGATCAAGCACTGGTGCAGCAGCCGTCCTCGCATTGGCAAGCCAAGGCGCCGGATTGGGCCGCGACGCCCGATGCGGGCTATGCGCTCACCGAGCCCACGCGCTGGCGCAGCCTGAACCCGGCCGAGCCAACGCTCCATGTGCGTGGCCGGCTGATTGGCGGCTGCATCGACACCCTCGGCCGCATCGCCGGCACCGCGTTTGGCGACCTGCGTTCCTGGGTACAGCAGCCAGGCATCGGGCCGCTGCTGGTGTTCCTGGAAAATGCGGAAATGTCCCCTTGCGAGTTGCTGCGCGCGCTGCACAGCCTGCGCCTGCATGGTTGGTTCGAGCAGGCAGCAGGCATCCTGATCGGACGCCACGCGGCACCCGACGCGCCTGCAGTGGGCATGCTGACTCATGAAGGCGCGATCCGGTCTGCTCTGGGCGATCTGGGGATCCCCGTGCTGCTGGACATGGATATTGGCCACCGCCCTCCCCAGCTCAGTCTGATCCAAGGACACTGGGCCGAGTTGATTGGCGTACCCGACGCGTTTGAATTGCGGCACCTACCCTGCCTATGACGAATCCGGATCGCGATATCGCGCTGATCTCCCAGTTGCTGGCGGAGCCCGCTGAAACAAGCTGGCTGGAGTTCAAGGGCAACAACACCGATCCCGAGATGATCGGCAAGCGGTGTTCGGCCCTGTCCAACGCGGCTCGCATCGACGGGCAGGATCTTGCCTATATGGTCTGGGGTGTTGAAGATGCCGGTCACACCATCATTGGCACGGAGTTCAATCCAGACATCAAGAAGGTAGGCAACCAAGGTCTGTCCCTCTGGCTGGCGAACAGCCTGCAACCGAGCATCGCCTTCTCATTTCGCACCGTCTCTCACCCGAGTGGCCAACTCGTCTTGCTGGAAATTCCGGCCGCGACGGGTGCGCCAGTGGCCTTCAACGGCGTACCCTTTATCCGCATCGGCAGCGCCACGCCGAGACTCACGGACTACCCCGAGCGTTACCAGCGCTTGATTGAGCGCCTGCAACCCTATCGCTGGGAACAAGGCATTGCCCGTCAGTATGTCAGCAGCGACGAAGTGTTGAGCCTGCTGGACTACAGCCACTATTTCCGTTTGACCGGACAACCCTTGCCCGACAACCGTGCCGGCATCTTCGAGAAGCTCGCCGCTGACCGACTGATCACGCGCGACGTCGGCGCGCGCTGGAACATCACCAATCTCGGCGCCATCCTTTTTGCGTCGCGGCTGAGTGACTTCGAGGCCAGCCTGGCACGCAAGGCTGTGCGCTTTGTCGCCTACAGAGGCAAGAACCGCGCTGCCGCGGTCAGCCACCGCCTCGACGGGCAGAAGGGCTATGCCGTGGGCTTCGAAGGCTTGATTGAGTACGTCAACAATCTGCTCCCCAAGAACGAGCACATCGGCGCAGCGCTGCGCGACGAACGGCCGCTTTTCCCAAGTTTGGCGGTGCGCGAGTTGGTGGCCAATGCCTTGATCCATCAAGACATGACCGTCAGCGGCGCCGGCCCGCAGATTGAACTTTTCGAGGACCGCCTGGAAATCAGCAATCCTGGCGCGACATTGGTCAAACCTGAACGCATGATTGACTTGCCGCCACGCTCGCGCAACGAGGCACTGGCATCATTGATGCGGCGCATGAAGATGTGCGAAGAACAGGGCAGCGGGCTCGACAAGGTCGTGCAGTCCTGCGAGCTGTTCCAACTGCCGGCCCCGCTATTCCGGGCCGAAAGCAACGCCACTCAGGCGGTGCTCTACGGCCCCCGCAGCTTTGCAGAGATGACACAAGACGAGCGAGTACGCGCTTGCTACTTCCATGCGGTACTGAAGTTTCTCAGTGGCGACAAGATGAAGAATGCAAGTCTCTGCGCCCGCCTGGGTATCGCCACGAAAAATGCCGCTCAAGCCACTGCGGTGATCAACAAGACATTGGACACCGGCCTGATACGGGTGGCAGACCCGGAACATCCACGCGCTGGCTATGTTCCGCACTGGGCCTGAGGTTCTTGATCGGGTTTTGATGCCGCCGGGAGCGACGCCATGCATGCAAATCTATTTCCTTGCAAATCAACAACTTAACTCCACTGAAGCTGCCGAAATTTCTTGATCGGGTTTTGATCGATCCTCCCAGCGATCTGTCAGAGCATGCATGCCCAAACACTTCGGAAGTGACACTCCTGCAATGAACACCAACCCCTTGCTGTCCACCGCCGCCCTGCCGCATTTCGCGCAGATCCGCCCCGAGCACATCGCGCCCGCCATCTCCGAATTGCTGGCGCAGGCCCAGCAGGCCCTCGCCAAGGCCACCGCAGACGACACGCCGGCCGACTACGACGCGCTGGAGTCCATCCTCAGCGTCGCCACCGAGCGGCTCTCGCATGCCTGGGGCGCCGTCGGCCATCTGAATGCCGTGGCCAACACGCCCGAGCTGCGCGAGGCCTACAACGCCATGCTGCCGGCGGTGACCGAGTTCTATACCAGCCTGGGCGCCGACGAGAAGCTCTACGCCAAATACAAGGCCATCCATGCGAACGCCAGCGCGCTGAACCCGGCGCGCCAGCGCGCCCTGACGCTGTGGATGCGCGACTTCGTGCTCTCGGGCGCCGAGCTGCAGGGCGAGGCCAAGGCACGCTTTGCCACCATCCAGGAGCGCAGCGCCGAGCTGGGCCAGCAGTTCTCCGAGCATGTGCTGGACGCCACCGATGGCTTCGCCTATTACGCCACGGCCGAGGAGCTGGACGGCGTGCCGGCCGATGTGGCGGCGAATGCGCGCGCGGCTGCGCAGGCTGAGGGCCTAGACGGCCACAAGATCACGCTGCATTTCCCCTGCTATCTGCCGGTGATGCAGTACTGCAGCAACCGGGCGCTGCGCGAAACCGTCTACCGCGCCTATGTCACGCGCGCCAGCGAGCTCGGTGCCAAGCCCGAGCTGGACAATAGCGCGCTGATGCAGGAGCTGCTGCAACTGCGCCAGGAAGAGGCGCAGCTGCTGGGTTATGCCAACTTCGCCGAGGCCTCGCTGGTGGCCAAGATGGCCGACTCGCCCACCCAGGTGCTGGAGTTCCTGCGCGAGCTGGCCGCCAAGGCCAGGCCCTTCGCGCAGCAGGACCTGGCCGAGCTGCGCGAATTCGCCGGCGAGGGCGCGGACCTGCAGGCTTGGGACCAGGCCTACTACTCGGAGAAGCTCAAGCAGGCGCGCTACGCCTTCAGCGACCAGGAGGTGCGCCAGTACCTCACCGTGCCGCGCGTGCTGCAAGGCCTGTTCGGCATCATCGAGCGCGTCTTCAATGTGAGCATCGTCGAGGACTGCGCCGAGGTCTGGCATGAGAGCGTCAAGTTCTACCGCCTGGAACGTGCTGCTCAGCCCATCGGGCAGTTCTACCTGGACCTGTACGCGCGCCCGGGCAAGCGCCCGGGCGCCTGGATGGACGAGGTGCGCAGCCGCTGGGCGCGGCCCGAGGGACGGCAACAACTGCCGGTGGCGCAGCTGGTGTGCAATTTCGCTTCGCCCGCCGGTGACAAGCCTGCTTTGTTGACCCACGACGATGTGACGACGCTGTTCCACGAGTTCGGTCACGGCCTGCACCACCTGCTGACCCAGGTCAACGAGCTGGGCGTCTCGGGCATCTCGGGCGTGGAATGGGACGCGGTGGAGTTGCCCAGCCAGTTCATGGAGAACTATTGCTGGGAATGGGAGGTGCTGCAGCAGCTCTCGGCCCATGTGGACACGGGCGAGCCGCTGCCGCGCGCCCTCTTCGACAAGATGACCGCGGCCAAGAACTTCCAGTCCGGCCTGCAGACCCTGCGCCAGATCGAGTTCTCGCTGTTCGACATGCGCCTTCACGCCGAACCGGGCAGCGCTGGCCAGATCCAGCAGTTGCTCGACGAGGTGCGCGCCGAGGTCTCGGTGAACCCGCCGCCCGCCTTCAACCGCTTCCAGCACAGCTTCTCGCACATCTTCGCGGGCGGCTACTCGGCGGGTTATTACAGCTACAAATGGGCCGAGGTGCTGTCGGCCGATGCCTGGAGCGCGTTCGAGGTGGAGGGCGTGTTCAACGCCGCCACCGGCGAACGCTACCTGCAGAACGTGCTGGAGATGGGTGGCGCACGCAGCGCGATGGAGAACTTCAAGGCCTTCCGCGGCCGCGAGCCGCAGATCGACGCGCTCTTGCGCCACCAGGGCATGGCCTAGTTCATGAAGTCGCCGGCGGTGCTGATCACAAAGCCCTCGGGCCGCACCAGCCGGCGCCAGGCGGCGTTCACCTGCGCCAGCGTCGCCGCCTGCAGGCGTGTCTCCTCTTCCTGCTCGGCCAGCCAGCTGCGGCCGTCCTCGCCCAGTGCGTTCAGCTGGGCGGCCAGCTGGCCCTCGTTGGCGCGCGCCTGCAGCGCGGCCTGCAGCAGCGCCGTCTTGGCGCGTGCCAGCTCGGCGGCGCTGACGCCATCGCGCGTCATGCGCGCCAGCTCCTCGTGCACCAGCGCCAGCACGCGCTCGCGGTTCTGCGGTGCGAAGCTGCCGCTGATCACCAGAGCGCCCTCCTGGCCCCAGTAGCTGCTTTCCAGCGAGGCGCCCACGCCATAGCTGAGCCCCTCCTTCTGGCGCACGCGCTCCGACAAGCGGCTCTCGATACCGCCGCCACCGAAGATGTGCACGGCCAACAGCATGGGCAGGTAGTCGGCATCCTTCTGATTCAGCGCGAAACGTTGATCCATGCGCAGGCTGGCATTCGCCTTGTCGCGCACGCTCACGTCGAAACGTGCGGCGGGTATCTCCACATGGGTGGAGAAATGGCGCACGAAACGCGGCGCCTGTGGCTTTTTCCAGCCGCCGAAGAGCCGCTCCAGCGCCTCGTCCAGGCCCGCGGGCAGCGCACCCACCACGGCCACCTGCGCCTCGTTGGCCGACCAGAACTCGGCATGGAAGGCGCGCACCTCATCCAGCGTGATGGCCTGCAGGCGCGCGAGCCGGTCGTCCACGCTGGGCAGGTAGTCGGCGTCGCCGAAGCGCACGCCGCGCGCCTGGTTGTAGTGCAGCCTGGTGGCCTCCTGGCGCTTGGTTTCCAGCTCCTCGCGTGAACCGCGCAGCGCGGCCAGGCCGGCCTGCTTGATGCGATCGAAGGCATCCGCGGGCAGGGCCGGACGCTGCAGCAGTTCGGCAGCCAGCTGCAGCGCCTCCAGCAAGGTGTCGCGCTCGGCGCTCAGGTAGAGCGTGGCGCCCTGCGCGCCGCCGACCACGCGCAGGCCCGCCTTCAGGCGCACCAGCTCGTCGCGCAGTTGCTGCTTGTCCAGCGTCGTGCTGCCCTCGGTGAGCAGGTCGTCCACCAGATCGCCGCCGCGCAGCGGCTTCATGGCCTGGCGCTCGCCCCAGCGCAGCTGCAGCTGCAGCAACACGGTGTTGCCGCGCGTGCGCTTGTTGAGAACTTGCAGCTTCATGCCGCTGGGCAGCTGGCGGCGCTCGGTGCGCGCCTCCAACTGCGCCGGCGTCGGGTCGAAGCGCTCGCCCTCGTCGAGCTTGGGCGGGCCCTGCAGATGCGCCAGGCGCTCGTCCAAGGACGGCGCCGCGGGGATCTCGACGCGCTCGACCTGCTTGGCCGGCAGATAGCGCCCCAGCGTGCGGTTGGCCGGACGCAGGTAGGCGCGGCGCACCCGCTCCACATCGTCCAGCGTCACGCGAGGCAGGTCCTCCATCAACTGGAACAGCAGGCGCCAGTCGCCCGCGCCCAGCAGCGACGAGATCTGCTGGATCAGGGCCTCGGGCCGCTTCATCTGCTCGCGGTAGGTGAGCAGCGCCAGCTCGCGCACGCGCTGCAGTTCGGCCGCGTCGAAGGGTTTGCCGGCACGCCCCTCCAACAGCTCCAGCAGGCGCTGCTCCACCTTGGCCGCGTCGGCATCCGGCGCCAGCGCCACGAAGGCACGCACCGCGCCGGGCCCCTGCCCGCCCATGCCGCCCAGGCCGGCGGCCAGCGCCAGCTTGTTTTCCACCAGCTCCTTGTAGAGCAGGCCGCTGGGCTGCAGCGACATCAGCATGCCCAGCACCATCAACGGCGCCGAATCTTCATGGGCCGCGGCAGGCACGTGGTACTGCACCATCAGCATCGGCTGCCCGCCCACGCGGCGCACCACCACGCTGCGCTCACCATCCTGGGCCGGCTCCACCGTATAGGGTTCGCGCAGCGGCGCAGCCGGGCGCGGCAAGGGGCCGTAGATGGCGGCGATCTGCTTGAGCACCTGCTCGGGCTCGAAGCGCCCGGCCACCAGCAGGGTGGCGTTGTCGGGCCGGTAATAGCGCCGGTAGAAGGCCTGCAGGTTCTCGATCGGCACGTTCTCGATATCGCTCTTCGGGCCTATGGTCGAGTGGCCGTAGGCATGCCAGTCATAGGCTACCGCCTGCACGCGCTGGAACAGCACCTGGTTGGGGTTGTTCTCGCCACGCTCGAACTCGTTGCGCACCACGCTCATCTCCTTGTCGAGATCGGCGCGGGCAATGAAGGCGTTGAGCATGCGGTCGGCTTCCAGCTTCAGCATGAAGTCCAGCGTCGGCTCGCTGGCATTGAAGGAGGCGAAGTAGTTGGTGCGGTCGGTGGTGGTGCTGCCGTTGAAGCGCACGCCGCGCGCGGCCAGCTCGCCGGCGATGTCCTTGTGTGTGGGCGTGCCCTTGAACACCATATGCTCAAGCAGATGCGCCATGCCGTACTCGCCCTGCGATTCATGCCGGCTGCCCACCCGGTAGGTGATGTTGACGGTGGTGGTGCTCTGCGCCTCGTCGGGGAAGAGCAGGATCTGCAGCCCGTTGGGCAGGCGGTATTCCGAAATGCCGCCGAGCTCGCGCACGAACTCGGCCTTTGCCAGCGGCGGCGCGCTGCGCTTGAGCGGCTGCTGCTTCTGCGCACCTATGCTTGCCGCCGGCTTGGCGGCTGCGCCAGCGGGCGGCACGGCGACCAGCAATGCCAGCGCCAGACCGGCGGCCACCCAGGCCGCCGGCCCAGCGAACTTCGATGTCATTGCAAGCTTTCCTCGATCAGAAACCGCCCAGTCGCTGCTGGAGTTGCTGCACGCGCTCGGCCGACCAGGCCGCCGCCTCGCTGCACAGACCCTGGGCATCGCAGCGCGTGCCATTGCGCGCCGCCTGCAGCAGCACCGGCCTGGGCTTGCGCAGGCCGCGCGTCTGGCCCAGCGCCGGCGCCTTGCTGCTGAAGGGGGCGCTGGCCGCGCCATCGGCGCCGGCTTCGGTCTCGGCCGGCAACGGCTCGACCGCCACCGCACCGCTGCTCACATGCACGGCGGTGGCCAGGTCGCTCGCCACCTCGACGCTGAATTCGGTGCCGCGCACCGCCGTCACCGCGGTGGGCGTGCGCACGCGCCAGCTGCCGCCGGCGGCGGGCTTGACCTGCTGGCCGATCAGGCCCAGCTGCAGCAGCAGGGCGGCCTCGCGCGGTTGTCCCGGCCCCTGCACGAAGCGTTCGATGCGCAGCTGGCTCCGGTCCGCCAACACCAGGGTCGAGCCGTCGATGAAGCGCAGCCGCACGCGCGCCTGCGCCCCGCTGCGCAACTCGGCGCCCGGCTCCAGGCGCTCGCCGGCGCGCAGGCTGCGTGTGCCGGCCGCATCCTGCACCTGCACCTCGCCCACCAGGGCCGCCACCTCGCACACCGGCTCGGCCAGCGCGGCCCCGCCCAGCAGGCTCAGAATCATCAACAAGCTGCGCATTTTTGCTCCCCGAGTGGCCGCATCGGGCCCAGTCTAAGGCCGCGCGCGGTCGCAGAATCAGACTTCCATTCACCAAGATGCCGATATGGTCACGATTCCGAACAAGGCACTGCTGCTGGGCCTGACGCTGGCGCCGCTCATGGCCGGCGCGCAGGAGTCGGTCAACGCGCAGCTGGATGCCTGCATCCGCGAACAGCAGCGCGCCGCCAGCGTCAAGGGGGCCGCGCTCGGCGCCTTGGGCAAGCTGGGCTCGGCCCTGCTGTCGCGCCGCCAGGAGCCACGTGAAGAGCGCCACAGCGAAGGCCGCCAGCTCACGCTCAGCATCGGCGGCGGTGCCGGCATGGGCCTGGCCAGTGCCTGGTTCAAGGCCGCCGGCGCCTGCTACGAACAGCATCCCGACTGGATCCCCGCCTCGCAGCTGCAGCGCGGCGCCGACTATGCGCGCGCCATCGCCGAGACCGGCTACCGGCCCGAGATGGGCCCCCTGCTGCAGCTGCGCGCGCTTGACATGCCAGGCCGCGTGCGTGCCGGCGAGAACCTGGAGATCCGCAGCGCCTTCGTGCTGCTGACCCCGCTGGGTGACGAGGCCGAGGTGTTGATCGAACGCCGGCTGTTCGCGATCGCCGACGGCAAGGAGCAGGCCCTGCCTTTCACCGGCCACGCGCGCGAGAGCCGCGTGCTGGCGCCCGGCGAGAGCCTGGACCTGGCGCGCCTGCCCATCCCCAAGGAGGTGCCGGTGGGCGTGGCCTACCGCTACGAGTTCAGCGTCGCCGCCGCCGGCCTGCCGGCGCGCACGCTAAGCGCCACGGTGCAGGTGGAATGATGCAGCGCCGCCACTTCACTGGCACGCTAGGCCTGCTGCTGGGCGGCTGCGCGAGCCCGCAGATGCCCGGCTACCAGAGCGGCTACCAGGGCCATCAGGTGCCCGAGCATCTCATCGAGCGCATCCGGCTCAAGCTGCGCGAGCATGGCCTGCCCGAGGCCAGCGTGGCGCGCGACATGGTCGGCCGCGTGCAGCTGCTGGGGCGCTACCGCGATGAGGACGAGGTGGAACGCGCCTTCCTGATCGTGCAGTCCATCGTCGGCCTGAAGTCCTGCTCGCCGCAATATCCCAGCGAGGTGCGGCAGCGGCATTGGGAGCGCGAGGCTGTGCAGGCCATGGCTGAGCATGCGCGCCGGTTGACGCAGGCGCGGCGCCAGGCCCAGGATTCGGGCAGCCGCAAGCTGGCCCTGGTGGTGGGCATCAACGAATTCATGGACAGCGCCCACCTGCGCCCCATCCAGGGCGAGGACGACGCACGCCTGGTCGCCACCCAGCTGGGGCGCGCCGGCTACGAGGTCAGCGCGCTGCTGGGCGCGCAGGCCAACAAGGCCGCCATCGAGGCCGCCCTGCTGCGCATGGGCGAGCGGCTCGGCCCGGCCGACAGCCTGTTCCTCTACATCTCCAGCCATGGCAACCCGCCCCTGCCATCACCCAAGGGGCAGGGCCAGCACCGCATGTCGATCGCCGCCTACGATTCCGGCGACGTCGGCGGCAGGCCCAGCCGCGACGCCACCGAATACCTGCTCAAGCTGCAGGCCAGTTCGGTGCACGACCGGCTGGTGCAGCGGTTGGCGCGCCAGGCGAGCCGCGTCACCCGCGTGCTGGTGGACACCTGCTACAGCGGCGACATGCTGACCGACATGGACGCCGACAGCCGCGCCCAGATGCTGCGCGCCAATGGCGGCCGGGTCGATGTGGAAGGTGTGTCGCTGGCGGCCTGGAGCGCCGATGCGCCGCCCAGCGGCTATGCCTTCATCACCGCCACCAGCGAGGGCCAGGAAAGCCTGGGGCCGCCGGTGCGGCCGGGGCTGTTCGCCAGCCCGCTAGACCCGCAGCGCGCGCTGCGCGGCAGCTTCTTCACCCAGGCCTTCTTCGACTATCTGGCGCATTACCAGGGCCTGATCCAGCCCGCCTTCGAGGCCGCCCAGCGCTTCACCGCGGCCCAGGCCCTGGCGGTCAGTGCCGGCAGCCGCCAACAGCTGCCGCGCCTGTTCAGCACCCTGGCCGCGGACGACAACAATTTGTACCGCTGAGCCGGCCGCGACGGCTGAGAATGCTTAGGATCGAAGCACGGCCCCAAATTCTGGAGGCGGCGCTGACATGAAGTCGTTGGTTCCTCTGCTCGCGCTGTGCGCCACCCTGCTCTGCCCGCCCTGCGGCGCCGCCGAGCCGCTGCGCATTGCCAGCTGGAACCGCAGCAGCGAGCCCGCCACCCAGGCCGCCGAAGCGGTGCTGAACCGCGCTTATGCGGAGCTGGTCCAGCCCATCGAGTTCGTCGAATTGCCGGTGCGCCGCGCCCTGCGCGCCCTGTTGGCCGGCGAGGTGGACGCCAATCTCTACCGCATCGCCGCGCTGGCCCAGGAGCAGCCCCAGCTGCACCGGGTCGAGACGCCGGTGCTGACGCTGGCGGCATACAGCTACGCCAACAAGGACGGGCCGCGCCCGGCCAAATGGGGCGACCTGGCGGGTCTGCGCGTCGCTCATCTGCGCGGCGTGCTGCTGATCGAGCAGCAGGTGCCGGCCGATGCGCGCCGCGTCGAGGCTGGCACGGTCGACGAGCTGTTTCGCCTGCTGGCGCTGCAGATGGTCGACGTGGTGGTCACGGTCGAAGCGCGTCTGGCCTTGCCGCTCGGCCAGCGCGTGAGCCCGGCGATTGCGCGCGCCGATGCCGAGCTGGCCGCGCTGCCCATGCACCATTACCTGGGCGAACGCCATGGCGAACTCGCGCGCCGCCTGGACGCGGTGCTGGCGCGCCTGAAGGCCAGCGGCGAACTGGATCGGCTGCTGCAGCGCCACCTGCAGCCGACGCGTTAGCGAAGCAGCAGCGGGAAATCCATGCCGGTAGAGCTGACCACCGGGAACTGCTCCTCGGAGCGGTAGCGCATCGACAGTTCCGGCAGGGCCTGTTCCACATACACCATCAGCTTGCGCGCGGTGATGTCGCGCCCCTGCGCGGCGGCCTTGCCGGCCAGGCCCTCCAGCAGGGCGTAGGTGAAGATGCCGTGGCCCAGCACGTCGAGTTCGCTCGCCAGTTGTTCCTTGGTGGTGGCCGCGATCAGGTGGGTGCCGGTGGCGCGCGCCAGCTGGGACAGCACGCGGCGCTCCTCCAGGCCACGAAAGCCCAGCACCGCTGCGCCGGACTTGCAGGCGTCGATCAGCACCACCACCTTGCGTGCCGGCATCGCCCTGAGCGCTTCGGCCAGCTCGCGCGCCGACAGGCCGCCGGCACGCAGCTGCTCCTCTTGCTCGGGCCGGGTCAGCTCATGCGGAATGAAGTACCACTCGTCGCGCAGCGTCTCGCCATGGCCGGCGAGATAGACCACCACCACGTCCTCCTCGCTGCTGCTGCCCAACTCGCGCAGCCCGGCCATGATGTTGAGCTTGGTGGCCCGCTCGTCCAGCAGCTCGGTGACCTGCACGCTGCCGAACAGCCGGCTGCCGGCGGCGCGGAACAGCTTCGCCAGCCCGCGCGCGTCGGGCACCGAGAAGTTCAGGTTCAGCTGGCCGTTGCGGTAGCTGTTCACACCTACCGTCAGCAGCCTCAGGCCGGGCTGCGAGGGGGCCTCGTCGGGCCGGCGCAGCGCCAGCTCGGCCGGCGCGGACTCGGTGCGATCGCTCGCCAGGGCGACCGCGCGCAGCAGGTTGTCGCCGCGTTCCAGCGTCAGTTCGAAGCGCTGCTCCAGCGCGCCTGCCTTGACGCTGCGCGCATCGGGCCGCAGCGTCGTCACCAGCTTGCCGTTCAGGTACAGGCGCAACTCATCCAGGCCGCCGCCGCGGTCCAGCGCCCGCACCAGCAGCGCCAGCTTGCCCTGCAGGGGCGGCTGCGTCGGCGCCGCGATGCTGACCAGTGGCGGCAGCTTCAGGCCCTGCCGCGGATCCTCGGCCGGGGCCTGGCCGGGCTGTTCGGTCAGCGCGCTGAACACGCCGCGCGGGTCGAACCGGCGCTCGCTGAAGCGCGCCAGCGGCAGGAATTCCGCGGCCTGGTCGGGGCCGCGGTTGAGGTGCCAGCCGACATGCTGCTCGCCACCCTGCCCGGCCATGAAGCGGCCGTCGGGCGTCCAGAGCACCCAGGCACGTCGATCACCATGGGCAAAAAAGGCCAGCACCTCCTCGCCATCGCTGCGGCGCTGCCAGCGTATCGTGCCGTCGCCGAACGCCGCCACCACCCAGCGACCGTCGGCGCTGAGTTGCAGCGCGAAACAGGGCGCGCTCACCGGGCGCCGCCACAGCTCGCGCGCCTGGGCATTGAGCAGGCGCACATGCCACTGGCTGCCCAGCGCCGCCACGCTGGCGTCGGCCGCCAGGGCCAGGGCGGTCGTCATCTCGCCCGGCTCGAGCGCGATCGCGCGTCCGTTGAGCGTGGGCGCCAGCCCGTCCTGCCAGCCTTGCACCTGCAGGCCGGGCAGCTGCTGCATGGCGGCCGGCCAGGCCTGCGTGGGCGGCCGCCAGGCAAAGCCGCGCAACTCGAAGCGCGCCGGCTCGGCACCGCCGAAGCCAAAGCCGAACTGCAGGCCCATGGCGTCGGCGGCGAGCCGAAAACCGCCCCAGTTGGCGCGAAAGTCGGCGCGCTGCGCCTGCACCCTTGCCAGCATGCGCTCGCCCTGCAGCAGGCCCCAGGAAGCGTCGGCCGAGGCAAAGGCCAACCGGTCGCCGGGCAGGGGCAGCAAGTCGGTGATGCTGTCGCTGGCCAGGTCCAGATCGGGCAACGCCTGTGCGTCGCGCAGACGCCAACGCTTGAGCCCATGCCGGGCCGGCGCGCCGCGCCAGGTACCCGCCGCCAGCAGCTGGTTGCCGTCGGGCGACCAGGCCACGCTGCTGAGCGCGCCCGTGCCGCCTTCCCCTGCACTCAGGCGCAGCAGCGGCGCCAATGTGGCGGCGTCCAGCACCGCCACGCGCGCCGCGTCGGCCTGGCCCACTGCCAGCCGCGCACCCTCGGGCGAAAACGCCAGGCCATGTGGCTGGCCAGCAAGCTGGCTGCGGCGCTGCAACCAGGGCGCACCGCCGCGCAACTCATACAGGCGCAGCGCGCCGTCGTAGGCGCTGGTGGCGAGGCGCTTGCCGTCCGGGCTGAAGGCCAGGCCATAGGCGTCGCCGCCATAGTCCGGATCGGCGCCCGCCAGGCGGCTGCTGGCCCAGCCGTCCTGGCTGCGCTGCAACTGCAGGCCCTGCCCGCCCCAGAACAACAGGGCCAGGCTACGGCCATCGGGCGAGAAGGCCAGGCGATTCACGACATTGGGCAGATCCCGGATGCGCGAAAGGAGTTGCCCGTCCGCGCAACGGAACAGGTAGACCTCGTTCTCGGCCGACCAACCGGCCACCGCGGCCACGCTGCCGTCGGGCGTCAGCGCGCCCGCGTAGAGCTTGCCCTCGTTGCCCGGTCCGATCGGCGGCCTCAGCACCATCAGGAGGCGCTGGTCGGCGCTGCGCCATAGCCGCGCGGTCTTGTCCTCCGAGACCGTCAGCAGCACGCCACCCTGGGCATCGCTGGCCAGCTGACGGATGCTGGCCTGGTGGCTGCCGGTCTCGATGCGCAACTGCGGCGCCGCCGGCTCTGCCCAGGCCAGCGCGCAGCACCAGAGCAAGGCCGCCCAGGCGCCGGCGCGCCCGATCCATGGCAGCGTCGTGCTGGGCATCGAACCTCCAGCCGCTCAGGCCTGGCAGGCCAGCGGCCTGAATTCGACGCGCCTGTCCAGCATGTCGGAAACGTCGTCGCGGCCGGTGCCGATCAAGGTTTCACGCGAGCCATAGCCGGCCGCGATGATGCGCCGCGCCAAGGCCGGCATCTCGGCCAGCAAGCGCCTTCTCACATGCTCGGCGCGCAGCGCCGAGAGCCGCTCGTTGAGCACCTCGGATCCGCCGCGGCTGGCATGGCCGGCCACCTCCAGGCAGGCGCCCTGGCGGCCGCCGAGCCGCTGCGCGATCGACTTCAGCCAGAGTTCGTTGGGCGCCTGCTTGCTGTCGGCCGCCAGCGAGGTGGAGCCGGTTCCGAACAGCAGCAGCATCGCCAGCTGGCCCTGGGCCAGGCCATAGTCGACGATCTGACCGAAGCTCTGCAGCGCAGCCTCGCGACGACCGAGCTTCCAGTTCGCCAGATAAAGGCCGTTGAGCACGCGCAGCTGCTGGCCGGCACTGCTGGCCTGGGCCTGGGTGAAGAGCTGCAAGGCCTCGCGATACTGCGCTGCGTTGTAGGCGCGCACCGCCGCGTCCACCAGGCTGGCAGTGACCAGCGACTCGACATAGCTGGCCTGTATGGCATCGCCCGCCTTGGAGGCCTGGCAGGTCTTGACATAGCCATCCACGTACGCGTCCTTGGACCAGGCCGGCGCGTCGGCAAAAAAGGCCAAGGGGGTCGCATCCACCGTCTCCATGCGCGAACGCGCCACCGTCTTGCTCACCAGGCGCCCCGATTTGAGGTCCACCATGGCCAGGCAGAAACGGTACATGGCGCGTTCACCCTCGGTCTTGCCCTGCTGGTTGATCGGCGTGAAAGTGCCCACCACCAAGAGCGGCGACTGCGCCAGGGCCGCGGCGCTGAAGGGCTTGAGTTCGAACTGCGGATAGCTGCTTCTGGCCAGTTGCACGATGCGCGCCTCGATGGCCTGGGTGGCCTTGGTCTGCATGCGCGTGACGCCGTCGATCAGCGGGTCTATCAGGACCGTGTAGCGCCCACCGGCCGAGGCCTGCACCGCTGCCAGATTGGCCTTGGAGAACAGCGCATGGGCAGCGCTCAGCACGGCCTCGGCATGCTCCAGCGTCGGTGGCGGTGGCGGCACAGGCGCCGCGGGCGCGGCGGGCGCGGCGGGCGCGGCGGGCGCGGCGGGCGGCAAGGGCGGCAAGGGCGGGGTGGGCGTTGCGGGCGCGGCAGAGTCAGGCGGCGGAGCGGCAGCGGGACCGTGGCCGCAGGCAGCCAGGCCGGCCGCCAAGAGCAGCGCCATCCCGCCAGCCAGGACAAACCGAGAGCAGTCTGAGCGCTTCATGCTTGGCCTCCAATGGCAGGCAGTCCCGCCTGTGGTCAGGGCTTTGCGGGCCTGTCGAGCAGCTGTTATAGGCCCGCCGCCCTGCCAGGGCAAGCACTCCCTGCTCAAACAGTGCGGCGCGGGCCCTCGCCCAGCACCCAGCGCTCGGCCTCGGCCGCCGGCAGCGCCTTGGCGAACAGCCAGCCCTGCCCCACCTGCACGCCCAGCTGCAGCAGCAGCGCCGCCTGGGCCTCGTCTTCCACGCCCTCGGCCAGGGTCTGTTTGCCCAGTGCCAGCGCCAGGCCGACGATGGTGCGCACGATCTCCTGCGCCTCGCGCCCGGCCGCCAGCCGTATCACGAAGCTGCGGTCCACCTTGAGGGTGTCGAAGGGAAAGCGGTGCAGATAGGCCAGCGATGAATAGCCGGTACCGAAGTCGTCGATCGAGAGCTTGAAGCCCAGCCTGGCGAGCTCCTGCAGCAGCTCGGCGCTGCGCTGCGGATGGGCCATCGCCATGCTTTCGGTGACCTCCAGCTTGAGCTGGTGCACCGGCACCTCGCCCAGCGCCGCCAGGGTGGCGCGCGCGTCCGCCATCAGCTCGAGGTCGCGCGCCAGCTGCACGCCCGAGAGGTTCACCGCGATCTCGCCGCGAAAGCCCAGTCCATGCCAGCGGCGCAGCTGGGCGGCCGCCTCCAGCAGGGTCCAGCGGCCGATCGCGGCGATCTGGCCGCTCTCCTCGGCCACCGGGATGAAGTCGCCCGGCATCACCAGACCCTTGACGGGATGGCGCCAGCGTATCAAGGCCTCGAAGCCCAGCAGGCTGCGATCGCCCAGACGCACAAAGGGCTGGTAATGCAGCTGGAACTGGTCGCCCGCGGCCAGCGCCAGGTCGATCTGCTCGCGCATCCAGCGGCGCGATTGCTCCAGCAGCTGCTCGGCCGGATCGAACACATGGCTGTGGCCAGCCCCGTCGGCCTTGGCGCGCGCCAGCGCACCTTCGGCCGCCGCCAGCAGTTCCTCGGCCCCCTGCGGCCCCTGCTGGGCATGGACCCAGCCCAGGCAGGCGCTCACCCGCAAGACCTGACCCGCGCCGATCTGCACCGGCGCCTCCAAGGCGGCCAGCACCTGAGCCGGCAGGCGCTCGGCCGGGCCGCAGGCCAGGGCGATGCCGAACTCGTCGCCGCCCAGGCGCGCCAGCAGGCCGCCGCGCTCCCCCACCAGCGCGCGCAGCCGCGCCGCCGTCTCGCGCAGCACCGCGTCGCCAGCCAGCGTGCCATGCGCCTCGTTGAGGGCGCGAAACTCGTCCAGGCCCAGCAGGATCAGCAGGCCAGCGCCGGGCTGCTGCTGCAGCAGCTGCTGCAGCTGCTCGCGAAACAGCGCGCGGTTGGCCAGGCCGGTGAGGCGGTCGTGCAGGGCGTCGAAGCTGATCTGCTGCTGCAGGCGGCGCGCCTCGCTGATGTCGGTGAGCGAGCCCGCCATGCGCAAGACCTGGCCCCCGGCACGCGTGGCCAGGCCGCGCGCCAGCAGCCAGCGCTCCTGCCCGCCCTGGTGGAAATGCAGCACATGGTGGAACTGCAGGCTGCGCCCCTGCAGATGCGCCTGCAACTCGGCATCGAAGGCGCGCCGCTCGGCCTCGTCCAGCGGCAGGGTCCAGGCCGCCATGCCCTGGCCGGCCTGGGCCTCGTCCAGGCCCATCAGCGCCAGCCAGCGCGCCGAGTAATAGACCTGCTGGCTGCGCAGATCCCAGTCCCACAGCCCATCGTTGGCGCCCTGCGCCGCCAGCGCGTAGCGCTGCTCGCTGGCCTGCAGGGCCTGCAGCGCCGCACGCTTGCGCGCCAGCTCGACGCCAGCGCGCAGGCTGATCGCGCCCAGGCAGGCCGCGCCCAGGGCGAGCGCCGGAAAGGCGAGCGAGAAGATGCGCTGCTGCTGCACGAACTGCGCCTGCGCCAGCGCCAGCAGGGCCAGCGCCAGCAGCGCCAGGCTGGGCAGCGCGCGCCGCGGCGGCCACCAGGCCAGCAGACCGACCGCCAGCGCGGGCAGGCACAGCATGGCGGCCAGCTCGGCGGCGCCGGCCCAGCGCGGGCGCTGCAGCGCGCGGCCACTCAAGATGTTGTCCACCACGGTGGCGAGGCGCTCCACGCCAGGCAGGCCGGCGTCGAAGGGGCTGGGGAAATGGTCGCCCGCGCCGAGCGCCGACACGCCCAGGATGGCGATGCGGCCGGCCAGGCGCGCGGGGGCCACCTTGCCATCCAGCAGCTCCACCAGGCTGAGGCGCTCGAACTGCCCCGCCGGGCCGTAGTAGTTGACCCACAGGCGCGAGAGCTCGTCCAGCGGCACATGCAGAGGGCCGATGTCGACCGCCTCGCCGTAGCGCACCGTGGCCTCGCGCCAGTCCAGGCCGCGCGCCTGCACCGCCAGGCGCAGCGCCAGCGAGGGGTAGGCCTCGCCATCCAGGGCCAGCGCCGGGAAGTCCCAGCGCAGGCTGCCGTCGCTGCTGCGCGGCACGCTCACATGGCCCAGCGCCGCGGCCGCATCGGCCAACGCCGGCAGCGGTGCCAGCAGTTGTGTCGGCTGGTAGGCGTAGCGCGCCAGCCTTTGCTCGGCCTCGCTGTTGCTGGTGTGCGCAAAGGTCTGGGCCAGCAGGCGCGCGCTGGGGGCCTGATCGGCGCGGCCCTGGTCCGGCAGCGCAAACGGGATCAGCACCGGGTCGGCCGCGCGCAGGGCCGCTGCCAGCGCGGCATCGTCGGCCGCACGCTCACCCTTGGAAGGCTCCAGCAGCAACATATCCAGCGCGATCGCGCGCGCGCCGCCGGCATGCAACAGGCGCACTGCGCGTGCCAGTTCGGCACGCCCGGGGACCACCCCGCCGAGCCGCTGCAGGCTGGCATCGTCCACCGTCACCAGCACGATGGGCTCGGCACTGGCCGGCTGCAGCGGGCCGCGCCAGAGCGTCTGTGCGTCCAGGGTCCATTGGTCCAGCCGTTCCAGCATCGAGACCGCGGCACGCTGCTGCCACAGCAGCATGGCGAACACCGTGGCCAGCAGCCAGACCAGGAACCAGGGCGCGCGAGGCGTCATGCTCTCTCCTACTGTTGCGGGTCACCAAACAGGGCGTAGCCCGCCCAGTAGAACGGATGCGTCCAGCGTCCGCCACCGAGTTCACCCTCGATAAGGGCAAGCTGCGCCAGACGCAGCGCCTCGGCGCGTGAGGCAGCGGCCTGGTGTTTGAAGCTGGCGGCGCTGAGCGCGGCCGCCGAGGCCGACTCCACCGCCCAATGCGTGGCCAGCACCGAGCGCGTGCCGGCGAAGAAGAAGCCGCGCACCAGACCCGACATGGCCGCCCTGCCGCGCTCGCCCGCGGCGGTGTTGCAGGCCGAGAGCAGCACGGTCTGGGCATTCAGGCGCAGGCTCAGCACATCGTCGAGCTCCAGCAGCGGCGAGGCATGCGGGTCGGCGCTGGCGGCCATCGCCAGCGCCGGCTTGGAGACGCCCGGCAACTCGCCCGGCATCAGGCCATGGGTGGCGAAGGCGACCACGCGGCGGTCAGCCAGCGGCGCCTGCAGCACCGCCTCGCGCGTGGCTTGCGCGCCCAGCAGCAGGTCGGCGGAGGCATCGGCGCCCAGCACCGCGGCCAGCGCCAGCAGTTCCTGGCGCGTCTCCGGCAGGGCCGGGATCTCGCCATAGCGAAAGCCCCATTCGGCGTCGTAGCGCGCCGCGCGCGCGTCCAGGCTACGGCCGGCCGCCGCAGGCTGGCCTTCGAACTGGAAGGCCGGATCGCCAAAGCCGATCAAGGCCTTGGCCGCCAGCGGCCTGGCGCCCGCGCGGCGCAGGCTGTGCAGCGCCGAGGCGGCCGGCAGCTGCGTCAGCGCGACCCGGCGCACCAGCCAGGGTTGCTGCGCGGCCGCCGGCGCGCTGGGCGCGCTCAGCAGCGCGGCAAAGGGCAGGCCGGCAAGCGCGCCGTCGCTGGCCACCATCAGCGAGCGTAGCTCGCGCCAATCGGGCCGCAGCGGCTCGAGCAGCTCGCGATAGACCTCGTGCAGACCCGCGGCAGGCAGGGGCAGCAGCTTGCCCGCGCTGCCCAGGTCAAGCTGGCGGCGCAGCGCCGCGACGCGCTCGGCCCAGCCGGCCGCCGTGACCGCGCTGGCGTGAAAGCGGCTCTGCGTGCCCGGTCCCAGCAGCCACACCAGGGTGGCGCGCTCCAGCGGCTGCACCAGCAGCAGGGCTTCGCCGGGTCGCAGCAAGGACAGCAGCTGCGCGGCCCGCGGCGTGGCCGGCGTGACCAGATCTGCATAGGCCGGAAAGGCCTGGCCCACCTTGTCGCGCTGCGCCTGCAGGGCGGCACGCGCGGCCAGCACCACGGCCTGCTGGGCCTTGATCTGCTCGCGCAGCTGGGCCAGGGCCTCGCGCTGGGCCTTGCGCTCGGTATCCGGCAGCGCCTTCCAGGCCTCGCCGCTCATGCTGCGGCGCATGCGGTCTTCCTGTGTCAGGCTGGCGGCCATGCTGCTCGCCTGGGCGGCGGCGGCGCTGCGCAGGCCCTGCTCCTCGTTGAGCATGGCGCGCAGCGCCGGCGTGGCGGCCAATACGCGCGCGGTGCTGTCGCTGAGCGCGCGCTGGGTGCTGCCAAGCTGGGTGCGATCGGCGATCTGCAGCGCGCGCTCGCTCCAGGCGGGCTCGACCGGCAAACCCTTGAGTGCGCGCTCGGCCACGAACTGCATGAACTCCTCGAGCGCCAGGCCCAGCACATAGCCGCGCACGCCGCGCAGGTCCAGGTCGAGCCAGCCGCCCGGGCTGTCGAGGGTGGCGGCGAACAAGGCCTCGTAATCGCTCAGAGCGCCGGCGAGTTCACCGCGCATCAGCCGCACCAGCGCACGCACGCCAGCCGCCTCCTGGGTCTGCGGATGGGCGCTGCCGTACAGGCGCAGCCGGAAGGCCAGCATGCGCTCGACGGTCTCGAGCGCCTCTTCAAGGCGGCCATTCTTGGCCGCCAGCAGGGCACGCAAGCGCCAGTCAGAGGCGCGCTGGCGTGCCAGGCCGTCGTCCGGCAGGCTGGCAAGGAAGTCGCGGTAGATGGCGTCGGCCTCGGCCCAGCGGCGCAGCCCGATGAGTGCGCGCAGCTGCTCCTGGCGCGCCATCCAGCGCGTGTGGCTGGCGGCGCTGGCGCCGGCGCGCTGCAGCATCTGTTCGGCCAGCTGCGCCGCCGCCAGGCCCGGCTCGTAGCGCTGCGTGGCCACCAGGCCCATGGCCAGGCGGTAATTCCAGCGCGCTCCCAGCGAGTCGCTCAATTGACCGGCGCGCCACAGCGCCAGTTGGTCCTGCGCCACCGCCACCGCCTCGGGCGCGCGCCCCTGGCGCACCAGCGCATAGCAGAGCATGCCCATCGAACCATCCAGCCAGCCATAGGCATCCAGCACCGCGGGATCGCGCGAACCGGGGGCCGCGCCGCGCAGTGCGCGCAGTTGCTGCACCAGCTGCTGCCCCAGACGTACCGCCTCGCGCAGGCTTGCCACCGCGCCGGCCAGATCGCCGTCCCAGCGTTCCACCTCGGCGCGCACCTGCAGGCGCTCGATCTGCATGCGCTGTGCCGCGGGCGGGTCGGCGAGCGCCAGCTCCTTGATGGCCGCGCTGCTGAGCGTCGCGGCGCGCGACCACAGCCTGGCCAGCACATGGCGGTCATGGCCCTGGGCGCTGAAATAGCTTTGCCGCAGTGCCACCGCGGCGCGCGTCGGCAGCGACAGGCCGGCGTCGGCGATGAAGGTCTCGCAAGCCGCCAGCGCCTTGCCCGAACTGCCCCAGATGAACTCGGCGCTGAGGTAGTGGCGTATCCAATCCTCGCCGCCCGGCCGCCCGCGGCCCGCCTGGGCCAGCGCCGCCAGCAGCTCGATGTAGCGCGCCCGCTCGTCGAGCGCCTGGGCCGCGCGCGCCTGGCGCTGCAGCAAGGCATAGCGCGCGTCGGCCGCGCTGGCCGCATCGGGCAGGGGCTGGGCCAGCAGGGCCAAGGCCTCCTCGCGGCCGAGCTTGCCGCTACCGAGTTCGGGCTCCTCCAGGCCGGGGGGCGGCTCTTCCTCGTTCTGCGCCCGCGCCGTCGGCGCGGCCACGAGCAGGCACAGCATCAGGTAGGCAACACACCATCGCAGCCACATCGAGCACCTCCCGGCACAGCTGGGCCCATGCTAAGAACATGCCGGCAAATTAGCCAGTGGATCCGCTGCGCCGCTGCAGCGCGCGCGCCGGCAGCTGCGCCAGCAGCAGCAGCGTGGCCATCAGCCACAGCGGCGCGGCCGCCACGCTGGCCGCCGCCAGCAGGCCGAAGCCCAGCGGCATCGCGACCGTCGCGCCATTGGTGGCCAGCATGCGCAGGCCCAGGGCCTGGCCATGGCGCTCGGCCGGCGTGATCTGGTGCAGCATGGCCATCACCATGGGCTGCACCGAGCCCAGCGCCAGCCCCAGCACGGCCGAGCCCAGCATCAGGCCGACGGTGCCGGGCAGCCAGGCATAGGCGGCCAACGTCAGGGTGGCCAGCAGCATGGCGCAGCGCAGGGCCTTGAGCTCGTCGAGCCGGCCGGCCCAGCGCACGATGGCCAGGCGCACCAGGGTGGCGGCCAGCGCGAACGAGCCCAGCACCAGGCCTATGCTGGAGGCGCTGAGGCCACGCGCATGGCCCACCACCGGCACCACGAAGCTGTGCGCATCCCAGGCGGAGGCCAGCACGATGTTGAGCAGCAGCAGCCAGCGCAGCGGGCCGGTCTTCAGCAGCTCCCAGGCCGGGCGGCTGCGCGCCTGCGTGCTTGGCGGCTTCGGCGTATGGCGTGGCACGCGCCGCGCCAGGCCCCAGGCCAGCAGCGGCAACAGCACCGCCAGGCCGAAGGCGGCGCGGTAGCCCAGATGGTCGATCAGCAGGCCGGTGCAGATCGGCGCCAAGGTATTCGAGAGCGCCGGGCCCAGCGCGACCCAGCTGAACACGCGCTTGAGCTGGCTGGGGTCGTCGGCCAGCTGACCGGCCTCGCGCTGGATCGCCACGGCCGCCACCGCGATGGCGCCGCCGCTGGCCAGGCAGCTGAAGGCGATCGCCGGCAGGCTTTGCGAGGCCAGCGCCACCAGGGCGCCAGCACCGGCCATCAGCACGCCTATGCCCACCGGCCGATGCAGGCCATGCCGATCGGCCAGCCCGCCGGCCCATATCGACAGCACGATGGGGGCGAACGCGAACAGGCTCAGCAGCAGGCCCACCATCCACTCGCCATGGCCGGCCTGCAGCACCCACAGGCTGCCCGCCACGCGCGTCACCGCCATGCAGGCATGCACGGCGATGAGAGTGGCGATCAGCCAGGGAAAAGCGCGCCGCCGAGCTGGACTCACTCCTCGGCGTCCTCACCGGCATCCGGCAGCCCCAGCTGCAGCAGCTTCTGCGTGGCCTCGTCGGGCAGCGCCTCCACGCTCTTGAGCTTGCGCGTCATCTGGCGCGTGCGGGTCTCGGCCTGCTCGATGGTGTTGCTGGCCTCGTCAAGCTTCTTCTTGGTCTTGGCCAGCACATCGCCGAACTTGCCGAACTCGGTCTTGACCGCGCCCAGCACCTCCCAGACCTCGGCCGAGCGCTTTTCCAGCGCCAGCGTGCGAAAGCCCATCTGCAGGCTGGTCAGCGTGGCCAGCAAGGTGGTGGGGCCCACCAGCATGACCTTGTGCTCGCGCTGCAGCACCTCCACCAGACCGGGGCGGCGCAGCGCCTCGGCATACAGGCCCTCGGTGGGCACGAACAGCATGCCGAAATCGGTGGTGTGGGGCGGCGCGATGTATTTCTCGCGTATCGTCCTGGCCTCCAGGCGCAGGCGCGTCTCGATGGCCTTGCCGGCGGCCTCCACGCCGGCGGCATCGGCACGGTCCTGCGCCTCCAGCAGGCGCTCGTAGTCCTCGCGCGGGAACTTCGCGTCGATGGGCAGCCACAGCGGCGCGCCATCGTCGCGTTGGCCCGGCAGGCGGATCGCGAACTCGACGCGCTCGCTGCTGCCCGGGATGGTGGCCACATTGGCGGCGTACTGCTCGGGCGTGAACACCTGCTCCAAGAGGCCCGCCAGCTGCACCTCGCCAAAGATGCCGCGCGTCTTCACATTCGTCAGCACGCGGTTCAGCGCGCCGACATCGCGCGCCAGGTTCTGCATCTCGCCCAGGCCCTTGTGCACCTGCTCCAGGCGCTCGGCCACCTGCTTGAAGCTCTCGCCCAGGCGCTGCTCCAGCGTGGCGTGCAGCTTCTCGTCCACGGTGGCACGCATCTGCTCGAGCTTCTTCTCGTTGTCCTGCTGGATCGCGGTAAGGCGCTGCTCGACGGCGGTTTGCACCTGCGCCAGGCGCAGCTCGTTGCTCGCGGACATGGTCTTGAGCTGCTCGCGCATCGCGTCGGTCAGGCGCAGCATCGCCTGGTCCTGCGCTTCGCGCGAGGCAAGCGCCTGTGCGGCGAGCGACTGGTTGCTGTTCTGCAGCCCCAGGTTCAGGGTCTGCTGGAACTGCGCCAGGCTGGCCAGCAGCTCCTGGCGCGTGCCGCTGGCGCTGCGGCCCAGCTCGTCGCGCAGCTCGCGCTCCAGGCGCTCGCTGCTCTGTTGCACCACCGCCACCCACTGGTCGGCACCCTCGCCACGACGGCCCCGCAGTGCCAGCACGATCAACACCGCCAGCAGCAGCAAGGCCGCCAGCAACAGGATTTCTACAAGACTCATGCGGCCATTGTCTCAGCGCCATGGCCTCCGGCACGCAGCGTTGGGCGCACTACGACGTAGAGTGCCCGCCATGCCTCAAATCGACCGCCACCAGCTCATCGCCTGCCTGCGCCAGGCCCTGCAAAACCTGCCCGAGGTGCTGGCCGCCTGGGAGGGCGGCAGCGCCGCGTTCAGCTACCTGGACGAGCTGTCCGATGTGGACGCGGTGGCGGTGGTGGAAGACAACGCGCTGGACGCCGTGTTCAGCGCCGTGGAGGCGGCCCTCACGCAGCTCAGCCCGGTGACGCTGCGCCACGATGTGGCCGGCAGCGTGGGCTACACGCAGAAGTTCTACCGCCTGCGCGACGCCAGCGAATTCCTGGTGCTGGACCTGGTGCTGCTGCGGCGCAGCGACCCGCTGCTGTTCCGCGAGGTGGAGTTGCATGGCGAGGGCAAGACCTGGTTCGACCGCGCCGGTCTGCTCACGCCGGCACATCTTGATGCCCGCGCCGACCTGGCCGCCGCGCGTGCCCGCATCGCGCCGCTGCGCAGCGGCTTCGAGATGTTCCAGCACATCGTCAGCAAGGAGCGGCTGCGCGGGCGCGCGGTGGAAGCACTGCAGTTCTACCAGGCGATGTCGCTGCGGCCGCTGGTGGAGGCGCTGCGCCTGCTGCATTGCCCGCACAAGCGGGGTTTCGGATTGCGCTACCTGGCGCGCGACCTGCCTGCCGAGCTGCTGCCGCGCATCGAACGCCTGGCCTATGTGGCCGATCTCCAGGACCTTGAAGCCAAGCACGCCGAGCTGCAGCGTTGGTTCCGCGAGACGATCTTGGCCCTCGAACAGGGGGAGTTAGGGAAACCGCCAGGCCCAAACTAGTGGCTTCGTGCGCGCGTGGCCCTAGCCTTGCGGCACTTTATTCAAGACCTGCCGTATGAAATCGACAACCTTTCTCTTCAAGCTCAGCGCCCTGGCGCTGCTGGTCCAGCTCAGCGGCCAGGCCCTCGCCAGCCCGGCGGCCACCGGCCTGGACCGCCATGGTTTCGACGCCCAGGTACGCGCGCAGGACGACCTCTATCGCGCCGTCAACGGCCAATGGCTCAAGGCCACCGCCATCCCTGGCGACCGTGCGGTGATCGGCACCTTCACCGACCTCAGCGACCGTGCCGATGCGCGCCTGCGCAGCATCGTCGAGGGCCTGGCCGCCAAGCCGCAAAAGCCCGGCAGCAAAGAGGCCCAGATCGGCACCTTCTACAGCGCCTACCTGGACCTGGACGCGATCGAGCGCGCCGGCCTGGCGCCCATGCAGCCGCTGCTGGCCGAGATCGACGCGATCGACAGCCGCGCCGCGCTGGCGCAATGGCAGGGCCGCATGCAGGGCCGCGTGCTCACGCCGCTGCAGTTGGACGTGCTGCCCGATTTCAAGCAGCCCGGCATCAACCGCGCCCTGCTGCGCCAGAGCGGCCTGGGCCTGCCCAGCCGCGACTATTACCTGAAGGCAGACGACGCCCGCATGGCTCGGGCGCGTGCCGCCTACATCGCCTATCTGACCCTGCTGGCGGGCCAGATAGGCGAGCCTGCGCCGGCCGAGGCCGCGCAGCGCGTGATGGCGCTGGAACAGCGCATCGCCGCCCTGCATTGGGACGAGGTGGAGAGCCGCGACTCGGTGAAGATCTACAACCCCTTTACACCCGCGCAACTGAGCGAGCAGGTGCCCGGCTATGACTGGCAGGGCCTGCTGTCCGCGGCGCAGATGCCGCAGGTGGACAAGCTGGTGGTCTGGCAACCCAGCGCCGCCTGGGGCATCGCCAAGCTGCTGGCCGAGGCGCCGCTGGCCGACTGGAAGCTCTACCAGAAGCTGCACAGCCTGGACGCCCATGCCGCGGTGCTGCCCAAGACCATACGCGAGGCGCGCTTTGCCTTCCATGGCACCGCGCTGACAGGTGCCAGCGAGGAGCGGCCGCGCTGGCAGCAGGGCATCAACGCCGTCAACGAGGCGCTGGGCGAGGCGCTGGGCCAGCTCTATGTGGCCAGGCATTTCCCGGCCGCCCACAAGGCGCGCATGCAGGCCCTGGTGGCCAACCTGATGGCGGCCTTTGGCGACTCCATCGACACCCTGGACTGGATGAGCGCCGAGACCAGGGCACAGGCCAAGATCAAGCTCTCCAAGTACAGCGTCAAGATCGGCTATCCCGACGCCTGGCGCGACTACGGCGCGCTGCAGGTGCGCGCCGGCGACGCGCTGGGCAACCGCGCGCGTGCGGCGGCGTTTGAGTGGGCGCGCATCGCCGCCAAGGTGGGCCGGCCGGTGGACCGCGCCGAATGGGGCATGTTCCCGCAGCAGGTGAATGCCTACTACGAGCCCACCACCAACGAGATCGTGTTCCCGGCCGCCATCCTGCAGCCGCCCTTCTTCGACATGAAGGCCGACGACGCCGTCAACTACGGCGCCATCGGCGCCATCATCGGCCACGAGATCAGCCATGGCTTCGACGACGACGGCAGCCAGTTCGACGGCGACGGCATGCTGCGCAACTGGTGGACCGAGACCGACCGGAAGGCCTTCGAGGCGGTGGGCGCCAAGCTGGTGCAGCAATACGCGGGCTACGAGGCCATCCCCGGCAAGCAGGTGAACGGCCAGCTCACGCTGGGCGAAAACATCGCCGACCTCTCCGGCCTGCAGGTGGCCTACAAGGCCTACCAGCGCTCGCTCAAGGGCAAGCCCGCGCCGGTGCTGGGCGGGCTGAGCGGCGAGCAGCGCTTCTTCATGGGCTGGTCGCAGGGCTGGCGCGAGAAGATGCGCGAGGAGCGCAGCCTGCAGCTGCTGACCGCCGACCCGCATGCCCCGGCCGAGTTCCGCGCCAATGGCGCGCCGGTGAACATCGACGCCTTCCACCAGGCCTTCGGCACCAAGCCCGGCGACAAGCTCTTCAAGCCGGCCGCCGAGCGCATCCGCATCTGGTGATCAGTTGAGCGCGCTGGGCATCTGCGCGCCGGCGAAGAAGGCGATCAGGTTGTCGACCGCCAGCTGGCACATGGCGCGGCGCGTCGGCAGCGATGCGCTGGCGATGTGCGGCGTCAGCACCACGTTAGGCAGCTGCAGCAGCGCGGGGTGCACCGCGGGTTCGCCCTCGAACACGTCCAGGCCCGCGGCGGCGATGTGGCCCGCGGCCAGCGCTTCGGCCAGCGCGGCGTCGTCCACCACGCCGCCGCGCGCGATATTGGTGAGCGTGGCGCTGGGCTTCATCAGCGCCAGCTCGCGCGCCGCCACGATGTGGTGCGAGGCGGGCGTGTAGGGCAGCACGATCACCAGGTGGTCGGCCTGGCGCAGCAGCTCGTCCTTCTCGACCCAGCGCGCCGCGATCGGCGCTTCCTGTGCGGCGGGCAGGCGGCTACGGTTGTGATAAAGCACCGGCATGCCGAAGCCCAAGGCGCCGCGCCTGGCGATCGCCTGGCCGATGCGGCCCATGCCCAGGATGCCCAGGGTCGCGCCATGCACGTCGGCGCCGGCGAACAGGTCCACGCGCCATTGCTTCCAGTCGCCGCGGCGCAGGTAATGCTCGCTCTCACTGATGCGGCGCGCCGCCGCCATCATGAGCGCGAAGCCGAAGTCGGCGGTGGTCTCGGTGAGCACGTCGGGCGCATTGCTGACGCGCACGCCGCGCGCGCTGCAAGCCTCCAGGTCCACATTGTTGTAGCCCACCGTCATCAGGCAGACCGCGCGCAGGTCCGGACAGGCGTCCAGCAGGGTGGCGTCGATGCGCTCGGTGCCCGACGCGAACAGGCCCTGCTTGCCCTGCAGGCGCCGCGTCAGCTCGGCCGGCGGCAGCGGCTCGTCGGCGTCGTGCAGATCGACCTCGCAATGCGCGCGCAGGCACTCGACGATGTCGGGGAAGATGCGGCGCGCGACCAGGACTTGAGGTTTTTCCATCTCAACGGAACCAGATGAATGTCATGAGCACAAACAGCGGCAGCAGCACCGCGGCGGCCCAGGCCATATAGCCAAAGAAGCTGGGCATGCGGATGCCGCGCTCCTCCGCAATTGCCTTGACCATGAAGTTGGGGGCGTTGCCGATATAGCTGTTGGCGCCCATGAAGACCGAGCCGGCCGACAACGCCGCCAGGGTGCTGGCGAGCGGGCCCATCAGCTGCTGCGGATCGCCGCCGGCCAGGTTGAAAAACACCAGATAGGTGGGCGCGTTGTCGAGGAAGGACGAGAGCGCGCCGCTGAACCAGAAATAGGCCCAGGGCAAGGGCTCGCCATGCGCACCGGTGACGGCGCGCGCGATCGGCGCAAACGCGCCCTGCTCGCCCGCCTTGAGCATGGCCAGCACCGGCACCATGGTGAGGAAGATGCCGGCAAACAGCTTGGCCACCTCCTGCATCGGCCCCCAGCTGAACTGGTTGCGCTGGCGCAGGCCGCGCGGCGTGATCGCCAGCGACCAGGCCGTCACCGCCAGCAGGCCGAGGTCGCGCGCCAGCCCCGGCAGGCCCAGCTCGACACCCAGCACCCGCACGCTGACGCCGGGCTTCCAGATACCGCTCAGCAGCACCAGACCCACCACCGCGGCCAGCGGCAGCAGGTTCCAGGCGCCCAGCAGGCCCAGGCGATCGTCGTCGGGGGTCGGGTCTTGCCTCCTCACCCCCTCTCTTCGGTACCAGTAGCTGTCGACGGCATAGAAGATCGCCAGCAGGGCGAGCACCAGGAACAGGGTCTGGGGCGCGATCGCCTTGAGCGTCCAGAAGAAGTCCACCCCCTGCAAAAAGCCCAGGAACAGCGGCGGGTCGCCCAGCGGCGTGAGCGCGCCGCCGGCGTTGGAGACGATGAAGATGAAGAACACCAGCACATGGGCGGCGTGGCGGCGGTTGTCGTTGGCGCGTATCAGCGGCCGCGCCATCAGCATCGAGGCGCCGGTGGTGCCCATCACGCTGGCCAACAGCGCGCCGATCGCCATCAGCCCCGCGTTCAGGCCCGGGCTGCCATGCAGGTTGCCGCGCACATAGATGCCGCCTGCGGTACTGAAAAGCGCGGTTAGCAGGATGATGAAGGGCAGGTAGTCGGTAAGCAGGGTATGGGCCAGCAGCTCGCCGGCCGCGTCCAGGCCCTGGTTGGCGGCGAAGGGCAGCAGGAAGGCGAGCGCCCAGCCCGCCGCGATCTTGCCGTAATGGCGATGCCAGATCGTTGCCGCCAACAGTGGCATCAGGGCGATGGACAGCAGCATGCCCGCGAAGGGCAGGCCCCACCAGGCGCCCAAGTTGCTCAGCGCGTCGGGCGTGGCCATCAGTCGGCCAGGAAGCGGGTGAACTCGGCCACCGGCGCGCGCTCGGTCACCAGGCTGTTCTCCACCGCGGCCGGGTCGGCATGGCCCAGCGCCATGCCGCACACCAGCATCTGCTGGGGGCCGAACCGCAGCTCATCGGCGATCAGGCGGTGAAACTGGGTGAAGGCCGCTTGCGGGCAGGTGTGCAGGCCGCGCGCGCGCGCGGCGATCATGATGTTCTGCAGAAACATGCCGTAGTCCAGCCAGCTGCCCTGCTGCATGACGCGATCAATGCTGAAGATCAGGCCCACCGGCGCGTCGAAGAACTGGTAGTTACGGCCATGCTGGTCGTGCATGCGGGCCTTGTCGGTCTTGCCTATGCCCAGGAGGCCGTAGAGGTCCCAGCCTACCTTGCGGCGCCGCTCGATATAGGGCGAGGCCCATTCGCGCGGGTAGTAGGCATATTCCTCCTGATGGGTGGAGAGCTCCGCCGGGTCGTCGAAGGCGGCCTGGATGCGCGCCGAGAAGCGCTGCTTGGCCGCGCCCGTGAGTACATGCACCTGCCAGGGTTGGGTGTTCGTTCCAGAAGGTGCCCTAGCCGCGACGCACAGGATCTCCTCGATGCAGGCGCGGCTCACCTCGGTGGGCAGGAAGGCACGCATCGAGTGGCGGCTCGTGATGGCGGCATCCACCGCGGCGGTCTCGGCGGGGCTGGGCTTGTCGAACAGGTTCACGGTGTCAATCCTTCCAGGGCTTTCAGATAGGGGTCGGGCAAGGCCGCGACGGGGCGGCGCGAGTCGCGGTCCACATAGACATGCACGAAGTGACCACGCGCGGCGCACAAGGTCTGCCCGGCTGCAAACAGGCCGATCTCGTAGCGCACGCTGGAGCGGCCGCGCTGCGTCACGCGCAGGCCGGCTTCCAGCTGCTGCGGGAACGCCAGCGAGTCGAAGAAGTTGCAATGCGTCTCGACCACCAGGCCGATCACCTCGCCGCCATGGATGTCCAGCGCACCCTGGGCGATCAGGTACTGGTTCACCGCGGTGTCAAAGAGGCTGTAGTAGACGACGTTGTTGAGATGGCCGTAGATGTCGTTGTCCATCCAGCGCGTGCCCAGGCTGAGGAACTGGGCATAGCTGGCGCGGCTGTCGGGGGCAGGTCTTGCGTCGCTCATGCCGCGATTGTTCCATCAGCGCCGGCCCAGCGCTGCCACGCCCGCGACGCCGCGGCCAGGGTGTTCAGCTGCACCGCCAGCATGCTGGCAAGGTCGTGGCCATAGCCACCGGCCATGGCCAGCGCCACCGGGATGCGGCGCTCGGCCAGGGCCTGCAGCACGAACTCGTCGCGCGCCAGCATGCCGGCGGTGCTGAGCTTGAGCCGGCCCAGGCGGTCGCCCTCATGCGGGTCGGCGCCGGCCAGGTAGAAGGCCAGCCCGACGCCGCCACAAGCCGCCCACACCTGCGCCAGCCCGGCCTCCAGCGCCGCCAGATACTCAGCATCACCGCAGCCGTCCGGCAGTTCCACATCCAGATCACTGGCCTCCTTGCGCAAGGGAAAGTTCTTCGCGCCATGCATGGAGAAGGTGAACACCGAGGGGTCGTCGCGAAAGATCGCCGCCGTGCCATTGCCCTGGTGCACGTCCAGGTCGATCACCAGCACGCGCAGGCCCGGCAAGGCCGGGCCATGGGCGCGCTGCTGCCCGGCCTTCCACTCGACCTGCAGCAGGCGCGCCGCCACCGCCACGTCGTTGAAGACGCAAAAGCCACTCCCCTTGTCGGCATGGGCGTGGTGGGTACCGCCGGCCAGATTCACCGCCACCCCTTCGGCCAGGGCGGCGCGTGCGGCGGCGATGCTGGCACCGACCGAATGGCAGGAGCGCGCCGCCAGCGAGGGCGACCAGGGGAAGCCGATCTCGCGCTGCTCGGCCGCGCTGAGCCGGCCCTGCAAGACCTTGTCCACATAGTCCGGCGTATGGACCAAGGCCAGCTCGGCATCGCTGGCGGGCAGCGCGGCACGCAGCCGTATCGCCCCGGGCGCGCGCTCGATCTGCTCGCGCAAGAGGCGGTATTTGCTGTACGGGAAGCGGTGCCCGGGCGGCAGGGCCAGGCTGTGGGCGTCGGAATGAAAGGCCAGCATGGCCGCCACCATAGCCGCTTTGCCGCCGCCCTGTCATGTGGGGGTCACGCAGGCCAGCCATGCTGCGCCAGTGCTTGCTGAATGATTGCTGCACCGCACAAAAAGTTCTTGCATTCGCCGCCAACACCCCTATACTTCGGTTCATGTTGCAGTGCACCATAAACACTGTGAACGAGGTCCACGAGTAAATCCCGCGGAAATCCCGCTCAGTTTTTTAGGAGAACACCATGCTGACTGCTGAACAAATCTTTGCTGCTCACAAGGCCAATGTCGAAACCCTGTTCGGTCTGACCAACAAGGCCTTCGAAGGCGTTGAGAAGCTGGTCGAGCTGAACCTGCAAGTGGCCAAGACGGCCCTGGGCGAAGTCGCCGACACCACCCAAGCCGCCCTGTCGGTGAAGGACGCACAAGAGCTGCTGGCCCTGCAAGCCGCATTGCTGCAACCCTCCGCCGAGAAGGCCGCTTCCTACAGCCGCCATCTGTACGACATCGCCGCCGCCACCAACGCCGAAGTGGTGAAGGTTGCCGAGGCCCAACTGGCCGATGCCCAAGCCAAGTTCGCCGCCGTGGTGGAAACCGCGTCGAAGAACGCCCCGGCCGGCACCGAGAACGCCGTGGCCCTGGTGAAGTCGGCCGTGGCCGCTGCCAACAACGCCTTCGAGAACGTGCAAAAGGCTGCCAAGCAAGCCTCCGAAGTGGCCGAAGCCAACTTCAATGCCGTGACCAACACCGCCGTCAAGGCCAGCCAGACCGCCAGCCGCTCGTCCAAGCGCGCTGCCTAAGCTGCCACTCACGATTGTCTCCTCGGTACCCCGGCGGACCCCACGCGGGTCTTGCCACCGTACCGTTCAAGGCCCGATGCTTGCATCGGGCTTTTTTTCGTCCGGGCCGGGCAGTCGGGCTGCTAGCATGCGCGCCAAAAGGCCCGATCGAATGACGCTCAAGTCCCTTGTCAGCATGCCCCAGGCGCGACCCGGCCATTGCGCCAACTGCGGCAGCGCCCTGCCTGAGCCGCCACCCAGGTTCTGCAGCGCCTGCGGCCAGGAGACAAGCCTCAAACCGCCCAGCCTGCTGGAGTTCCTGCAGCAGTTCGGCGGCGCCTATATCTCCACCGAGGGCGCGCTGTGGCGCACGCTGTGGCGCCTGCTGCTGCTGCCCGGCCAGTTGACCCTGGAATACTTTGCCGGACGACGCCGCCATTTCGTGTTGCCGCTGCGCCTGTACCTGACCATCAGTGTGCTGGCCCTGGTGGCGATCCGCTTCAGCGGTGTGCTCGACGTCGAGGGCAAGCCCGAGAACCTGATCAGGTTCGACACCCCCAGGCCCACCGAGACCTTTTTCGAATGGGGTACGCACCGCGCCGGGCTGAAGGAGGGCGAGTTCTACTGCGAGCAGCTGCCGGCCAAGCTGTGCGAACGCGTGCAGCGCCGCATCAAGATGGACCCCGAGGCCACCGCCGGCCTGGTGCGCGAGCTGCCCGAGCGCTTTATCAGCAACCTGGGCTCGGCCATGTTCGTGATGCTGCCCTTCTTCGCCTTCTGGCTGAAGCTGGTCTACGTCGACAAGCGGCGCCGCTACACCGAGCACCTGGTGTTCGCCCTGCACCTGCATGCCTTCTGGTTCGCGATGGCGCTGCTGCTCGTCAGCGGCGTCAAGCCCCTCGTGATCGGAGCGGCGGCGGCGATCAACGTCTACCCCTTGATCGCCCTGCATCGCGTCTACCGCACGCGCTGGTGGAGCACGCTCTTGCGCGCCTTTGTGCTGCTCGTCGCCTACACCAGCACGCTGAGCATCGGCCTTGCCTTTGTGCTGCTGTGGGCCTTCTTTAGCTAGGACGCAGCTGATCAAGATGGTCGGCCACCAGCTCCAGGCGCAGCAGGGGGTTGTCCAGCGCCATCAGGCGCTGCTTGTCGGCCTGCGGCAGCGGCAGCAGCTCGCACCAGCGATTCGCCAGCCAGCCACAGTCGTTCCAGTGGTAGGGCGGCTGCAGCGGCAGATCCTCGCTGGCCACCGCCTGCTCGAAGCGGCTCAGCAAGACCTGCAGCTGGCGGCTGACGCGCTGCAGATCCTCGGGCACCGGCACCTGCTGGTCTTCCGCCAGCAGGCGCGCCTGGCCTACCCACAGCCCATGCGGCAGCTGCAGGCGGCTGGCCAGCTCGAAGCGCTGGCCGCCGCGGCAGCGGATCTGCAGCAAGCCCGGCTGCGGGCGCTCGCAGCGCTCGAGATGCGCCAGCGTGCCGGCGGCGTGAAAGGCTTCGGCCTTGAAACCACCGGCAGCGTCGCGCTGGCGCACCTCGCCGCCCGCGGTCAACGCCACCACGCCGAAGGGCTCGCCGCTCTTGAGGCAGCGCTGGATCAGGTCCAGATAACGCGGCTCGAAGATGCGCAGCTCCAGCAGGCCGCCGGGGAACAGCACCGAGTCGAGCGGAAAAAGTTCGACTCCTTGCATGGCCTGCCCCATCAGCGCGTCTTGGCAGCGATGCGCAGGCGCAGCTGCGCCAGCATCGCCATGGCCGCCTCGCGGCCGGCCTGGATGCTGCGCTTGCGCGCGCCGAAGTCGGCGCTGCCCACGCCGTCCAGCCGCGGCCGCATCACCACATCGGCCTCGCGCAGTTCGAAGTTGTTGATCGAGCGCCCCATGATGGAGAAGGTCTGCAGCAGCATGCGCATGGCGTCGCCCGGCGGCTTGGCCTCGGGCGGCTCGGAGATGTCCACCGCGATGATGAGATCGGCCCCCATCTGGCGCGCAAAGCGCACCGGTACCGGCGCCACCAGGCCGCCGTCCACATATTCGCGCGCGCCGATCTTGACCGGCTGGAACACCGCCGGCACCGAGCTGGAGGCGCGCACCGCCGCGCCGGTGTCGCCGGTCTGGAACAGGATGGCCGAGCCGTCCGAGAGATCGGTGGCGACAATGCCCAGCGGCAGCGCCATCTGCTCGATCAGCTTGTTGCCGGTCTGGGCGCGCACATAGCGGGCCAGCGCCTCGCCACGGATCAGGCCGCGGGTCGGGAAGGCCCAGTCGGTGATGGCACCCTCGTCCATGCCCTCGGCCAGGGTGGCGAGCTCCTTGCCGTTCTTGCCCGAGGCATAGAGTGCGGCCACCAGGCTGCCGGCCGAGGTGCCTGCCACCAGATCGACCTTGACGCCCTGCTCCTCCAACACCTGGATCACGCCGATATGCGCGAAACCGCGCGCCGCCCCGCCGCCCAGCGCCAGGCCGATGCGCGGCGGCTTGGGCACGACGGGCCTGGGCACCGCGGGCGGTTCGGGTTCGGGCTGGACGGCGGGCTGGCGCGGTGCGCTGGAACAGGCGGCCAGCGCCAGGCCAAGCAAGAGGAGCGCGACGCGGCGCGACACGGAAGACAAGGGCATGCGGCATTCTAGGGACGAACCCTGGCACGGCCGGCCGGCCGGCGCCGCCACAATGGCCGCGCATTCAAGCCCCTCCGCCATGAGCAACTCACGCATCGTCCGAACCAGCGCCCGCCTGCTTGCCGGCCTACTGGCCCTGCTGCTCCTGGTGGGTCTGCTCGCCTGGTGCCTGCTGCGCGCCAGCCTGCCGCAGCTGGACGGCGAGATCCAGCTGCCCGGGCTGAAGGCGCCGCTGGCGATCAGCCGCGACGCGCTCGGCACGGCCGTGCTGCAGGGCCGCGAGCGCGAGGATCTGGCACGCGGCCTGGGCTATCTGCATGCCCAGGAGCGCTTCTTCGAGATGGACCTGGCGCGCCGCTCGGCCGCCGGCGAGCTGGCCGCGCTGTTCGGCGACAAGGCGCTGGAACGCGACCGCACGCGCCGCCTGCACCGCATGCGCGCGCGCCTGGGCGAGCGCTTCGCGCAGCTGCCCGCTGCCGACCGCGCCCTGCTGGGCGCCTACGCCAGCGGCGTCAACGCCGGCCTGCAGGCGCTGCGCCTGCGGCCCTGGCAATACCTGCTGCTGCGCGCCGAGCCTGCGCCCTGGACCGAGGTGGACTCGCTGCTGGTGGTGGGCGAGATGTTCTTCATGCTGCAGGCCGGCAGCTTCGAAGCCGGCTTCGAGCGCAGCCTGCTGCGCGAACGCGCCGGCGACGCCCTGTTCGACTGGCTCAACCCGCGCGGCGGCCGCTGGGACGCGGCGCTGGACGGCAGCACGCTGGCCCCGCCGCCCATGCCCAGCGCCGAGCAGTTCGACCTGCGCGCCCTGCCCGCCCCCAAACCTGCCTTGGCAGCCTTGGTCAGCACCGAGGAAGCGCTGCCGGGCAGCAACAACTGGGCGGTGGCGGGCCAGCGCAGCAAGCATGGCGGCGCCATCCTGGCCGACGACATGCACCTGGGCCTGGGCGTGCCCAGCATCTGGTACCGCGCCCAGCTGCAGTTGGGCGACGACAAGGGCCGCATGCAGCGCGCCGCCGGCCTGACCCTGCCCGGCATGCCCAGCCTGGTGGTGGGCAGCAACGGCCAGGTGGCCTGGGGCTTCACGAATGCCTATGGCCAATGGTTCGACTGGATCAAGCTGCCCACGCCACCTGCGATGCCCGCGCCCGAGCGCCTGCGCAGCCTGCAGGAGCGCATCGAGGTCAAGGGCGGCACGGCCCAGGCCCTGGTGGTGCAGGAGTTCGACGGCGCGCCGGTGGCCATGACGCGCGACGGCCAGCGCTATGCGCTGCGCTGGATCGCGCACCAGGGCGAGGCCTACAACCTTGAACTCGATCGTCTGGCCACGGCGCGCGATGTGGCCGAGGCCGCCGGCATCGCGCAGCGCGCCGGCATGCCGCAGCAGAACATCCTGATCGCCGACAAGTCGGGCCATATCGCCTGGACGATAGCCGGGCGGCTGTGGCGCCAGGCCGGCCTGTCACAGCGTTATGCGCGCTTCCAGTCCACCGAGCCGCCCGAGCTGGCCGCACCCGGCTGGCTGGACGCGCGCGACTACCCGCTCTTGCGCGACCCCGACGAGGGCCAGCTCTGGAGCGCCAACCACCGCCAGCTGGGGGGCGCGGCGGCCGAGACGATTGGCGATGGCGGCTTTGACCTGGGCGCGCGCGCCCAGCAGATCCGCGACCGCTTGAGCGAGACCGCCCGGCACGACGAGGCCACGCTGGCGGCGATCCATTTCGATAACGAGGCGCGCTTCATGCAGAGCTGGGCCGCGCGCATCGGCGCCGCGCTGCAGGGCAGCAGCGCGCATACCGAGGTGGCGCGCCAGTTGCAGCAATGGAATGGTCGTGCCGATGCCGACCAGGTGGGCTACCGACTGGCGCGCGCGGTGCGCCTGAAGACCCTGGATGCGCTCTGGACCGCCTGGACCCTGCCCTTGCTGGGCGAGGACCAGCAGGATGAGAAGAAGCGCTTCAAGTGGCGCGCGCAGTTCGAGTACAGCGCCGTGCAGGCCCTGGAGGCCCGTCCCGACCATCTGCTGCCACCGGGCTATTCAAGCTGGCAGGCCTTTGTGCTGGCCCAGGTGGATGCCGCGCTGCTGGAGCTCACCCAGGACGGCAGGCAGGCGCTGGCCCAGGCCAGCTGGGGCCAGCACAACGCCAGCCGCATCCAGCATGTGCTCTCGCGCGCGATCCCGGCACTGGGCCGCTGGCTCGACATGCCCAGCCTGCCGCAGGGCGGCGACTCGCATCTGCCGCATGTAGCGCAGCCGGCCTTTGGCCAGTCGCAGCGTCTGGTGGTGTCGCCCGGCCGCGAGGCCCAGGCCACGCTCAGCATGCCGGGCGGCCAGAGCGGCCATCCGCTCTCGCCCTATTACGGCGCGGGCCATGCGGCCTGGGCGGCGGGCCAGGCCACGCCACTGCTGGCCGGGCCGGCCCAGCACCAGCTGAACGCCAGGGCTCAGCCCTGATCCCGGATGTTGAACACCTGGCGCAGATAGGCCAGGAAGGTGGCGTCGTCGCACATGGTCTTGCCGGGGCTGTCGGACAGCTTGGCGACCGGCTGGCCGTTGCATTGTGTGAGCTTCATGACGATGTTGAGCGGCTCCACCCCCATGTCATTGCTGAAGTTGGTGCCGATGCCGAAGCCCAGCTGGGTGCGGTCGGCAAAGTGGCGGTACAGGGCCAGAGCGGCGGGCACATCCAGGCCGTCGGAAAACACCAGGCGCTTGGTATGCGGATCGATGCGCAGCCGGGCGTAATGCGCCAGCGCCTTCTCGCCCCAGACATAGGGGTCGCCGGAGTCGTGGCGCAGGCCATCGAAGAGCTTGGCGAAATAGAGATCGAAGTCGGCCAGGAAGGCGTCCATGCCCACCACGTCGGTGAGCGCCACGCCAAGATCGCCGCGGTATTCCTGCACCCAATCCTCCAGCGCCGCCTTCTGATGGTCGCGCAGGCGCACGCCGGTGGCCTGGTAGCTCTGCAGGTACTCATGGGCCATGGTGCCGATGGGCACCAGCTCCAGGTCGCGCGCCAGCAGCACATTCGAGGTGCCCTTGAAATACTGCGGCAGTTCCTGCTTGAGCGTGGCCACCACCTCGTGCTGCCAAGCGCCCGAGAAGCGCCGGCGCAGGCCGAAGTCGAACACCTCGAAGGGGTGGCGGCGCTCCGGCTCGTCGGCGAAGGCGCGCAGCAGCCCGATCTTGTGGTGCAGGCGGGTCCGGCCCTCGGCCAGCGCGGCGGCCTGGTCGAAGCGGCGCGAATACAGCTCGTTGACGATGGCCAGCACAAAGATCTCGAAGGCCATCACATGCACCTGCGGCCCGCTGGCGACGATGGAGAGCCCTTCGCCAGCGGCACGCACGCGGATGAAGTCGCGCTGGAAACGGAAGATGCGCAGGAAGTCGACAAAATCCGACTTCATGAAGCGCAGCCCGCGCAGATAGGCCAGCTCATCGGTGTGAAAGCTCAGGCCGCACAGCGCATCCAGCTCGCGCTCGAGCTCGGGCAGGAGATCGGCGAGCGCGAACGCGCTGGGGTTGCGGCACAGGAACTGGTACTCGGCCTGTGTCTGCGGATGGCGATGCAACATCGCCTGCCACATCGTGAACTTGTAGAGGTCGGTCTCCAGCAGGCTGGTGATGATGGGGGCGCTCATGCCAGCTCCGCCTGCATCTCGGCGCAACTGGCCAGGCGCAGGCCACGCGCGCGCATGGCGGCGAAGAAGGCCTGCTGCTGTGCCTCGAAGCCGGCCACCGGACTCATGGCGTCGGTCAACAGCACCATGCGTTCCAGTCTCGCGCCGGGTAAGTGCTCGACCAGGTGCTCCACCGTGGCCTTGACACAGTGGCTGGAGGCTTCGCCGGCGATCAAGAGCTGGCCGGCGCGATCCAGCGCTTGCAGCAGGGGCTGGTTGAGCAGGGTGTCGGCATCGGCCGCGTCCGGCACCTCGGCCTGCAGGGCGCTGTAATGCTCGGCCCAGGGGTTGCTGCCCTTGAGCAGCTTGCGGCTGGGCCGGCGCTGCCATAGTTCCCAGCTGTTGCAGGCCGCGCGCACGGCAGCGTGCAGGCCATGACCCCAGCTGCCGATCTCGCAATGCACCGGCCACACCATCAGGGTGTAGCGGCCGGCGGCCTCGAGGGCGTCCAGATAGGCCTGCGCGCGCGGCAGCGCCGCGGCCTCGCGCGGCCGGAACTCGCCCGCCCGCAGCTGCGCCGCCGTGATGGCCGTGAAAGGCAAGACCTGGCCCCCGTCGGCCCGCTGCCAGAAGCCGGGGTGGGCAATGTCGATATGGTGGTGTGAATCCAGGGTCAGGGTGATGTCGTCGAGCCGCGCGCCCAGGACGTCCACAAGCCCGGCCAAGCGCAGCATGTCGGCATGCGCACCCGGCACCGGCAGGGCCGGCAGCAGCGGCACGCCGGTCAGCGGGTCGGTGGTGCACCAGGACGGCGGCAGGTCGCAGAAGTCGTTCTGCGCGTCGATGATGAGGAGCTGGGTATTCATGACAGCTTGTAGGTCTGCAAATGGATGCTGGTCTCGGTGGCGCCTATGCCCTTGATCAGGCGCACGCGTTCGAGCACGTCGGCCAGTTCCCCCAGCGTCGCAGCGCGCAGCTCGGCCAGCAGGTCCCAGCGGCCGTTGGTGTCGAACAGCCCCGAGACGCCCGGCTCGCCCAGCAGGATGCTGATGACCTCGCGCGTGCGGTTGCCCTCCACCGCGATGCTCATCCAGGCGGTGATCTGGTTGGGCGTGACGTCGGGCCGCAGGCGGATCGTGTAGCCCACGATCACCCCCGAGTCCTCCAGCTTGGCAATGCGGTTGGTGACGGTGCCGCGCGAGACCTTGAGCTTGCTCGCCAAGGTGGCCACGCTGGCGCGCGCATCCTGGCGCAGCAGCGCCATCAGTTGTTGGTCGAGGGTGTCCATGAGGTGGTTTCCGGCAGCTTGAGCAAGGGGCGCATACCGCCCCAATGGCCTCCATTTTGCCATTTTGCCAATTTCCACTATCGAAACGGCAGATTACCTGCAATTACTAGGCAAGTCTTGCCCTTCTCGCTAGCAAGTGCTTTGGCAAGAATCACTCCAACGAAACAACGGAGACCGCCCATGACCACCCTGCTGACCACCAAGGACCTTGCCAAGATCGCCCAGCAGCTCGGTCTGGCCGAGTGTCTCAAGCGCATGGCCGGCTATATCGAGGCCGACTACCTGCGCTGGAGCGAATTCGACAAGACTCCGCGCGTGGCCAGCCATTCGCAGGACGGTGTGATCGAGCTGATGCCTATCGCCGACGCCAGTCTCTACAGCTTCAAGTACGTCAACGGTCATCCCAAGAACACCAGGGAAGGCCTGCCCACCGTGATGGCGCTGGGCCTCTTGGCCGACGTCTACACCGGCCGCCCCGAACTGGTGGCGGAGCTGACCCTCACCACCGCCATCCGCACCGCCGCCACCTCGGCGATGGTGGCACGCCGCCTGGCCCGGCCCGAGAGCCGCAGCATGGCCCTGATCGGCAATGGCGCGCAAAGCGAATTCCAGGCCCTGGCCTTCCATTACCTGCTGGGCATCAACGAGATCCGCCTGTTCGACATCGACCCGGCCGCCACCGCCAAGCTGCAACGCCACCTCGGCGGCGTGCCCGGCCTGACGCTGAAGGTCTGCGGCAGCACGGCCGAAGCGGTGCGTGGTGCCGACATCGTCACCACCGTCACCGCCGACAAGAACTACGCCACCATCATCACGCCCGAGATGATCGAGCCGGGCATGCATATCAACGGCGTGGGCGGCGATTGCCCCGGCAAGACCGAGCTGCACCGCGGCGTGCTGGAGATGGGCAAGGTGTTCGTCGAGTACGAGCCGCAGTCGCGCATCGAGGGCGATGTGCAGCAGATGCCGGCAGACTTCCCGGTCACCGAGTTCTGGCAGGTGCTGCGCGGCACGGCCAGCGGCCGCGACAGCGCCGCGCAGGTCACCGTGTTCGACTCGGTGGGCTTTGCGCTGGAAGACTTCTCGGCACTACGCCTCTTGCGCGACCTGGCGCGTGAGTTGGGCCTGGGCCAGGAAGCCGACCTGATCCCGCAGATGAGCGACCCCAAGGACTTGATGGGCCAGCTCGGCTTGAATCTGTCGCAGGGCGGCCGCCTGGCGGCTTGATCGACGCCAGATCCGCAGCTTCATGCTGAGCCACCATTCGAGCGCTCGGCACTGGCCGACGCACCCGTCGGTCTACCTGATACTGATCCTGCCGTTCGGCGTCTTGAGCGGCTTCCTGACGGTCACGCTGGCCTACTGGCTGACGCAGGCCAAGGTGGATGCGGCCGAGATCGGCACCTTGATTGCACTGAGCTACCTGCCGCACACATGGAAGTTCCTGTGGGCACCCAGCGTCGATCTGACGCTGAGCCGCAAGCGCTGGTACATGCTGTCGCTTGTGTTCACCTGTGCCGGCATGTATGCAATGGGACTGCTGACCCACAAGCACGCCCCACTGCCCTGGCTGTCTGCCGCGGTGCTGCTGACCAATCTCGCGTCCACCTTTCTTGGCATGGCCGTCGAGGGTCTGATGGCCAATGGCACGCCAGACGATGCCAAGGGCCGCGCCGCAGGCTGGTTCCAGGCTGGCAATCTTGGTGGGCTGGGCATCGGTGGCGGTGCAGCACTGTGGTTGGCCCAGGACATGCATTTCAGCCAGGCATGGGCCAGCGGCCTGCTCGCCGCCGCTTGCATGCTTTGTGCGCTGGCATTGCTGCCCATCCAGGAACGGCCCAGATCGGCTGCCGCTCCGAACGCGGGGCTGCGACAGCATCTCAAAGCGGTGACGCTCGACGTTTGGGGCATGGCGCGCTCGCGCGTTGGTGCCCTGGCCCTGCTGGCCTGCTTCCTGCCGATTGGCAGCGGCGCCGCGTCCAATCTCTGGTCGGTGCTCGCGCCGGACTGGCACGCTTCACCCAACACCGTCGCACTGATCAACGGTGTGGGCGGAGGGCTTATTTCGGCGCTGGGCTGCCTGGTGGGAGGCTTTGTGTGCGACCGCATGGACCGCAAACTGGCCTACTGTCTGTTCGGGTTGGCGCAGGCGGCCTGCGCCCTGAGCATGGGCCTCGCATCCACCAATCAGAGCAGCTATGTGGTCTTCACGGCGCTCTATGCCTTCATCTCCGGGCTGACCTATGCCGGCTTTTCCGCCATGGTGCTGGAGGCCATTGGTCACGGCGCTGCGGCGACCAAGTACAACCTGCTGGCCGCGCTGTCCAATCTGCCGGTCGCCTGGATGACCCTGTTCGACGGTTGGGTACACCAGAACTGGGGAGCCCGACCCATGCTGTACACCGAAGCCGCCATCGGTGTGAGCGCCCTGCTGATGCTGCTCGCGTTGGCACGCATCAAGACACTGACTGTACGAGCAAGGCCATGATCGACACCGAAAAGAGCTGGACTTGGGAGCTGCCACCCGACTGCGGTGCCCAACTTAGCAACGACGGAGCCGCGCTGCTGGCGCAACTGCTGCAAACGGCACAGCTGCGCGGCTTTTCGGCACGCGAGCTGGGTCGTGTCGCCGACCATCCGATCTGGTGCCTCACGCGCCCGGCGCGCCGCAGCGATGCGCCGCGCCTGCTGCTCGCCAGCGGCTTCCACGGCGAAGAGTCGGCCGGTCCCTGGGGCGTGCTGCGCGCCCTGAGAGACGCGTCCACCGAATCGCTGGACCGGGTGCATCTCACGGTGTTGCCGCTGGTCAATCCGACCGGCTTCAACGCCGGTCGGCGCTTCAACGAATGGGGCGAGAATCCCAACCGAGGCTATCCCAGCCTGGCCGTGGAAGACGGGCCGCCCTCGCGCGAGGGCCGGATCCTGCTGGAGCATGCCGAGTTGCTGCTCGACGCCGGGCGGGACGGCGTGCTCAGCTGCCATGAGGATGTGGGCGTCGAGCAGGCCTATCTCTACAGCTTCGAGCGCAGCGCCCGCCCGGGCGCCTTCAGCCAAGCCCTGCTGGCCGCCAACACCGCCCACTTTCCCTGCTATCCCGATGGTCTGGTGGACGACTGCCCGATCGAGGGCGGCATCGTCTTCAACCATTACGACGGCTCCTTCGAGGCCTGGCTGATGGAGCAGGGTGCGCTGCGCGCGGCCTGTGTCGAAACGCCGGGGCAACAGCCGCTGGCGTCCCGCATCGCGGCGCAGGCCGCGATGATGACGGCCTTCATCGCGCTGGGTGGCGCTAAGGCCGCGGCCTGACGCCCTCGCCGGCAGCGCTGGCATAGAAGGCGAGGAACATGTCGACGCTGTCCTGCAGCACGCGCTGCTGCTGCGCCTTGGACAAGGGCGGCTGACCCATCGCCAGCTGCGGCCAGAACGCGAAGGCCTTCAGCATGCCCTGCAGCTGCTGGGCCGCATAGGGCGCATCCACCGGGCGCAGGCGGCCATCGGCCTGCGCGGCCGCAATCCATTGCGCCAGGCCGGCCTCCTTTTCGCCCAGCCGCGCCACCATGGCCTGGGCGCGCTCGGGCGTGTGCAGCATCTCTGCCACCGCCACCCGCACCAGGTCCATGAAGCCGGCATCGGTCATGAGCTTGAGCTTTTCGCCCAGGATGTCCAGCAGTTGATCGCGCAGCGGCTCGTCCGCCCGGTACAGCTGCGGCGGCAAGGCCTTGCTGCGCTGCCATAGCTGCAGCAGGATCTCGGCGAACAGATCCTCCTTGCTGGGGAAATGGTTGTAGACCGTGCGCTTGGAGACCTCGGCCGCCGCGGCCACCCGGTCCATGCTGGTGCCGGCGAAACCATGCTCGCGAAATTCGGCCAATGCCGCCCGCACGATGGCCTCGCGTTTGCGGTCGGTCAGGCGGCTTGCGGTGGCGGCGCTCATGTGGGCGTGCAAAGTGAACTGGTGCACGAAGTTTACACCGTTCAGTTTACTTTTAAGGAACCCAGCACTACACTATTCAGTGTACTTTTTGGACGCATCACCGATGAGCAGCACGACACTTCATGGCCCCGCAACGGTGGCGCCGAGTCACCATGCCACGACACAGCCAGGCCAGCGGCGCTTTCGCAACCATGCGCCCCGCCACGCCCAGGGCTGGCGCAAGACGCTCGCCATCCTGTGGCGCTTTGCCTTCAACAAGCCCGCCAACACGGTGCCGCGCCAGCCCATCCCGGTACAGGCGCTGAGCCGCGCGGCGCTGTTGGCTGCGCCCGACACCAGCCTCTGGCGCCTCGGTCATTCGACCATGCTGCTGAAGATCGATGGCGGCTTCTGGCTCACCGATCCGGTGTTCTCGCTGCGCGCCTCGCCGCTGCAGTTCCTCGGCCCCAAGCGCTTCCACGCGCCGCCCATCGGCATCGAGGAGCTGCCGTCTATCCGCGGCGTGGTCCTCTCGCACGACCACTACGATCACCTGGACAAGGCCGCGATCTTGGCGCTGGCCGCCAAGACCGAGTGTTTTATCGCGCCGCTGGGCGTGGGCGAGATCCTGCGCGGCTGGGGCCTGCCCGCAGGCAAGTTGCGGGAGCTGGACTGGTGGCATAGCACCCAGGTCGACGGCCTGCGTCTGCATGCCACACCGGCGCAGCATTTCTCGGGCCGCGGCCTGCGCGACGGCAACCGCACGCTGTGGTGCTCCTGGGTGCTGGAGCATGCCGACTTCAGGCTCTTCTTCAGCGGCGACAGCGGCTACTTCCCGGGCTTCAAGGCGATCGGCGAGCGCCATGGCCCCTTCGATCTGAGCCTGATCGAGACCGGCGCCTACAACGAGGACTGGCCCGACATCCACATGCACCCGGAGCAAAGCCTGCAGGCCCATATCGACCTGGGGGCGCGCGTCATGATGCCGATGCACAACGGCACCTTCGACCTCTCGCTGCACGCCTGGGACGAACCCTTCGAGCGCATTAGCGCGCTCGCGCTGGCGCAAGACCTGACCCTGACGACGCCGCAGATGGGCGAGCGGGTCGACATCAAGGCGCCGCCGCCGTCGCAGCCCTGGTGGCGCACCTAGCAGGAACTGCCTCAGCCTTGCCCCCGACTCGATGGACGCGCCGCGCCTTCACAGCCCCTGACGGGCCTCCCATAATGGCCCGGCAACCAGGGAGTCCAGGCCATGAAGTCAAACTGCGTGAAGTTCGCGGCGTTGCTGGCCATGCTGGGCACGCTGGCCATGGCCAAGGCGCAGGCCCAGGGTCTGCCCGGCAATGCGCTGGAACGGCGCTGCTGGTTGAACTACACGGCCGAGCGCAGTGCCATCGACATGCGCGAGCCCACCGCGGTGCGCTTCGTCAATCTGCGCAACGGCTATGCGCTGCGCTCGCCCTTCATGATCGAGTTCGGCGTGCGCGGCATGGGGGTGGTGCCCGCCGGCAACCCGACCGAACGCGCCGGCCATCACCATCTGCTGATCGACACGCCGCTGCCGCGCGACCACCAGCAGAAGATCCCCTTTTCCGACAAGCACAAGCATTTCGGCAAGGGGCAGACGGGCACGGTGCTGGACCTGCCACCCGGTCCACACACGCTGCGATTGCTGTTCGCCGACCACGACCACCGCCCCTATTTCGTCTACAGCCCCGAGATCACGGTGCATGTGCTGGGCACGCGCACGGCCGCGCCCATCGCCATCGACCCCGCCGAGTTCGAGAACAGCTGCGCCGCCTGGTACCAGGACCAGGTCAGCGCGCCGCGCGGCGGCGGCAAGGAGGTCTACGCCAAGAACCTGCGCGACGGCGAGGCCGTGAGCAGCCCCTTTGTGCTGAGTCTGGGGGCGATCGGGCTGGGCATCGCACCCGCCGGACGCAAGCTGCCCGACACCGGCCACTTCGCGGTGACGGTGCAGCGCGCAGGCAGCACGGCACAGCGCCTGGTGCTTGCCGACGGCCGCACCGAAACTACCCTGGATCTCGCCAAGGGCGACTACGAACTCGAGATCGCCCTGCTGGACGCCGACAACAAGGTCGCGCTCAAGTCAGCGCCGCTGCGCTTGAGCGTGACGCGGCAGGACCGCTGAGCGGCCCGGCCGTTCAGGCGCCACGCAGCTGTGCGCTCAGCGCCCGGCCTTCGCTGCGCTTGGCCTTGGTGGCCGCCTTGCGATAGAGCTCCTCGGCCTCCTGGCGCAGGGCAATCGCCTTCTCCAGGGCTTCCTGGTAGCGCTCGATCGTGTAGGTCGACTCTGCGGCGATGTAGACGCTGCGTCGGCGCGGCGCCTCACCGAAACGCGGCAGCAGCACGGTGAAGCTGCAGTCGCGTCGGTTCGGCCGGCGCTCGCGCACGATCGGCCCCGAGATGCCGACCGGCAACTCGCTGCTCTTGCTGCGGCTGGGCTCCGGCTTGAGGCGGGTGGGCGCCGGCAGCTTGCTCATGCGCTTGGCCAATTCCTTGGTCGCCTGGTTCAGCGCCTCCGCGGCACTGGCGCCATAGCGACCATCGGAATACAGCTTGGTGCCGCCGTAGCGGAGTTGCCAACCATGGGTGGCACGGTGGTCGATACGTTGAATGCACTGCGGCACCTGGAAACGTTCGCCGTTATAGATCACGACATCTCTGGTTTTCATGAGCATCCTCGCTACTTCGTTGGATGACTCCCCTGCCCGCTAGTGTACGCGCAGCAATTGCAAAATAACGCCACCATTGCAGGGTACACGCCGGTCGTGGCGCCGCACCGACAGAGGCACGCGTCTCAGGTATGGGCGCCACGGTAGCGATGCCCGGAGTGCCGCTGCGCACTTTCATCGAGCTGCTGCAGGATGCCGCAGGCCTGGCTGCTGCGCTGCACTTCGGCACAGCGCGCGCGCAAGGCCTTCAGTTCACGCTCAAGTTCGCGCAGCTCGCGCAGGCGCTCGGCCACATGGCGCACATGCGCATCCAGCAACTCGTTCACCGCCTGGCAATCCTGCTCGGGTGCATCCTTGACGCGCAACAGCGTGCGCACCTCGTCGAGCGACATGTCGAGATTGCGGCATTGGCGGATGAAGGCCAGGCGCTGCACGTCCCCGGCGCCATACAGGCGGTAGTTGCCCTCGCTGCGCGGCGCCGCTGGCAGCAGACCCTCACGCTCGTAGAAGCGTACGGTGTCCACGGGCGTCAGCGCGGCGCGTGCCAGCGCGCCGATCTTCATCATTTTGGGTTCACCTGCGCGCATGGCTCGTCACTGTAAACCGGCCGCCGTGCCCCAAGTTCGACCCACCGCTCCGCCCTCGGCCCGCAGATCGCGCAGTCGCCGGATTTCTTCGTCCACCCGAGCGCGATCGGCCTCGACGAGTGCGTCGAGAATGCGCGCACCCAAGCCAGCCAACTGCGCATGTGCGCGCGCCACCGCTGCCGCCCGCTCGGCCTGGCGCCGCGCCAGCTCTTCACCAGCCTGCGCTGCCTGCTCGACCTGGTTGAGCGCCGCATACAGCTGCACCATCAGCGTCAGCGCGCGCAAGGCAACGCGGTCACGCACGCGCAGCTCGGCGGGTTCAAACAATGCTTGCAGCAGCTCCAGGGCCGACGCCGCATCGCCCACCTCCGCATCCATCAGCGCCAACTCCAGCTGCACCGAGCGGCGAATCGAATGCCAGTGCTGCGCCAGCGATTCCACCAGCACCGCGCGCAGGGCCACGCGGGCCGGCTCGCGTTCGCCGCGCCGGCGACGCCAGCGTGCCTGGTTGGCACGCCACATGCAACGCATATGCGGGCTGTCCACCTCGACCAGCAATGCATCCCCCTGTCCAAGCAGGCGGGCGGCACGCGCCAGCACGCCGCTGGCCATCTGCCGCCGATCGACCTCGGCATAGGCGTCGTGCAGGCTACAGAACAGGTGCAAGGCGTTGGAATAGCGGCTCAGCCTCTCTTGGGCCGACGACAGGTGCTCGGAAAAACCCACCGCCTCGACCATGAAACGCTCGGCCTCCAAACCATCGCCCATGCTCAGATAGGCCATGGCGGTTCGATCCAACGCCCGCGACGCCAAGGTGGGATTCTGCAGTTGCAGCCCGTCCTGCAGGGCCACATGGGCCGCACGCAGTGATTGCTCGGACATCCCCAGGTTCACATAGCCAAAGGCCATCAGCACCATCAACTCGGCGCGTTCAACCGAGGCTTCGTATAAGGGCAGCAGATTGAGTACCTGGGAGCATGCCTCCAGCATGGCATCGAAACGCTCCAGCTTGCTGAGGCTCTGCACCCGCAACATCAACGCACCGCGCTGCAGCGTGGGCGACGCGGCATCTGCCGCCTCCAGCCCACGCAGCACCGCATCGGCCCCTGTCAGTGCGGCTTCATAGTCGCCGTGCAAGTACTGGCGATCCGCCTCATCGAGGCTGGCCTTCAGGGCAACACCTTGCTTGGGGTCTTGGGACATGTGCTGCTCTTTTCCGAGGGCCATACCGCAGCCCCCCGCATACCAGTGTATGCCTGCCCAGAAGCGCAGCTCACAGCCTTATTCCGGGTGCCCCGCTTACTTTTTCTTCTTGCTGCGGTCCGCCACCAGGGTGGTGATGCTGGGCATCACGGCGCCCGGGGAAACCGGCTTGGCGGGCGTGCTGTCCTTCTTGGGCTTCTTGGCTTCCTTGTTGCTCTTCTGCTGACCTTTTGCCATGGGACCTCCTGTATGTGGATGTGCACAATGTAGCCCATGCTGTATGCCTCGCTCATCAAGGAAATCGGCCGCGGTACGCGCGGCGCCCGCGACCTCGACACCGACCAGGCCGAGGCCTTGTTCGGCCAAATACTGGACGGCCGGGTACCCGAGCTGGAACTCGGCGCGATCCTCATGAGCCTGCGCATCAAGGGCGAGAGTGCCGACGAGTTGCGCGGCTTCGAGCGCGCCATGCAGGCGCGCACAGCCCATCTGGCGCTGCCCGCCGGCCCGCGCTGCGTGGTGCTGCCCAGCTTCAATGGCGCGCGCAAGCAGGCCAATCTCTTTCCGCTCGTGGCGCTGCTGCTGGCGCGCCAGGGCGTGCCGGTGCTGATCCATGGCCGGCATGATTTCGATAGCCGGGAGAGCCCGTTCGAGCTGCTGGCCGCACTCGGGCTGACGCTGGCGCAGGATGTTCGCGAGGCGAGCGCCCAGTTAGGCGAACGCCGCATCGCGTGCCTGCCGCTGCAGGCCCTCAACCCAGGCCTGGACGCGCTAATGGCGCTGCGTCCGCGCCTGGGGGTGCGCAACAGCGGCCACAGCGTGGCCAAGCTGCTGGACCCGGCGCCCGGCCGCTCGGTGCGGGTGGTGGCCGTGACCCACCCCGAGGTGCTGGACGCGATGGGCCAGGCCCTGGGGCCGCTCACCGAGCCGGCCGGCCGCGCCCTCCTGATGCGCGCCAGCGAGGGCGAGCCCTATGCCCATCTGCGACGGCGTGCCCAGCTCTACGGCTATTTCGATGGCGAGCGCCGGGACCTGCACCCGGCCGACAGCACCGACATTGATTGGCCACTCTCCGAGGCCTGCGACGCCGCGGCCAACGCCCAGTTGATCCGCGCCATGCTGGCCGGCGAACAGCCGCTGCCTCCGCGCATCAGCGAGCAGGTCCAAGCCCTGTTGCGCTTGTCGCAATAGGGTTTATATGCCCATTCAAGAATAAGCAACCTACCAATTTGTAGTTCGAATATATAAAGAACCTGATTACAGTCCGCCACCTAGGGTTGCCACCAGGTTGACCCGCTAAGGAGCAGCTTTGGACTGGACAGCAATTGCAAGCGGATTTGGCGTCGGCGCCATCGTCGGTATCACCGGCGTGGGCGGCGGCTCGCTGATGACGCCACTGTTGCTCTCGGTCTTCAGGCTGAGCCCGGCAGTGGCGATCGGCACCGATCTCTGGTTTGCGGCACTCACCAAGCTGTCCGGCTCGGTTGCCCATGCCCGCCACGGCCATGTGAAGTGGGGCATCACCGCCCTGCTGCTGGCCGGCAGCATTCCGGCCTCCGTCCTCACCGTGGCGCTGATGCATTTCACCGGCATCACCAAGGGCTGGGCCAGCACCCTGACCTTCTCGCTGGGCATTGCGCTCTTCCTGACCGCCCTGGTGGTGGCCTTCAAGAAATCCTGGCAGGCCGTGGGCCTGCGCCTGGAACGCTACATACCCGACAGCCGCAAGCCGGCCTTGACGGTGGCCTCGGGCGTGCTGCTGGGGGTGCTGGTGTCGCTCTCGTCGATCGGCGCCGGCGCCATCGGCGCGACCCTGATCCTGCTGATCTATCCGCGCCTGGAAGCCCGCTACATCGTCGGCAGCGACATCGCCCATGCCGTGCCCCTGACCCTGGTGGCCGGCATCGGCCACGCCATGCTGGGCAATGTCGACTGGAGCCTGCTCGTGCCCCTGCTGATCGGCTCTGTGCCCGGCATCTGGCTGGGCGCCCAACTCACCCGCCGCCTGCCTGACGGCGTGATCCGCGGCCTGCTGTGCGCATCGCTCTTGATGGCCGGCTGGAAAGTGATCCACTGAATTTCTACGTTCAAGCCATGTACGCCTACACCGATTTCGACCGCCAGTTCGTGCGCGCCCGCGCCGCCCAGTTTCGCGACCAGCTTGAGCGCAACCTTGCCGGCACCCTGGGCGACGACGAGTTCCGCCCGCTGCGCCTGCAAAACGGCTGGTATGTGCAGCGCCACGCCCCCATGCTGCGCGTGGCCGTGCCCTATGGCGTGCTGAGCAGCCGCCAGCTGCGCCAGCTGGCCCGCATCGCGCGCGAGTTCGACCGCGGCTACGGCCACTTCACGACGCGCCAGAACCTGCAATACAACTGGATCCCGCTGCCGCGTGCCGCCGACGTGATGGACCTGCTGGCCGAGGTGGACATGCATGGCATCCAGACCAGCGGCAACTGCATCCGCAACATCACCAGCGACGGCCTGGCCGGCGTGGCACCCGATGAAGTCATCGACCCGCGCCCCTATGCCGAGGTGCTGCGCCAGTGGAGCACCCTGCATCCCGAGTTCGCCTTCCTGCCGCGCAAGTTCAAGATCGCGATCTCGGGCACGCGCGAAGACCGCGCCGCCATCGCCTGGCACGACATCGGCCTGCAGCTGCTGAAGAACGCCGCGGGCGAGATCGGCTTCAAGGTGCTGGTGGGTGGCGGCATGGGCCGCACGCCCATCATCGGCCAGGTGATCAGCGAGTTCCTGCCCTGGCAGCAGATCCTCGTCTACATCGAGGCCATCGTGCGTGTCTACAACCGCTACGGCCGCCGCGACAACGCCTACAAGGCCCGCATCAAGATCCTGGTGAAGGCCGAGGGCCAGGCCTTCTTCGACGATGTGAACGCCGAGTTCGCCAAGATCCTGCAGGAAGACCCGGCCGGCCATGAGCACCTGATTCCGCAAGCCGAACTGGACCGCGTAGCGGCCAGCTTTGTCGTACCGGCCGCGGTGCAGGCCCTGCCCGCCGTGGACATCTTCGCGGGCGTGCAGTCCGGTGCTTACAAGCGCTGGCTGGAGCGCAATGTGCATGGCCACCGCCTGAGCGGCTACCGCGCCGTGACGCTCTCGCTCAAACATGTGGGCATCGCCCCCGGCGACGCCACCGAGCAGCAGATGGACGCCGCCGCCGCCATCGCCGACCAGTTCAGCCAGGGCGAGTTGCGCGTCACGCACGACCAGAACCTGCTGCTGCCCTGGGTGCGCGAGAGCGACTTGCCCGCCGTGTTCGAGGCGGCCAGGGCGAATGGCTTCGCCACCCCCAATATCGGCCTGCTCACCGACATGATCGCCTGCCCCGGCGGCGACTTCTGCGCGCTGGCGAATGCACGCTCGATCCCGGTGGCCGAGGACATCACGCAGCGCTTCCAGGACCTGGACGAGCTCTACGACATCGGCGACATCGACCTGCACATCAGCGGCTGCATCAACAGCTGCGGCCACCACCACAGCGGCCATATCGGCATCCTCGGCGTCGACAAGGACGGCAAGGAGTGGTACCAGGTTTCGCTGGGTGGCTCCGACGGCTCCACCCTCTCCGGCGCGGCCGTGCCCGGCAAGGTGATAGGCCCCTCGTTTGCCGCCGACGAGGTGGGCGACGTGATCGAAGCCATCGTGCAGACCTACCGCGGCCAGCGCGCCAGCGGCGAGCGCTTCATTGACACCGTCAAGCGCGTGGGGCTGCAGCCCTTCAAGGACGCCGCGCATGCCGTGCGCTCGTCCACCGCCGCCCCCGCCGTTGCCGCCTGAACAAGAGCACCAGCCATGAAATTCATAGCCCCCCACCAAGACCAATGGCATCGCTGCGCCGGCGAGGACGGCCCGGTCTCGCACCCCGCCGCGGCCGCGCACCTGCTGCTGAGCCTGGAGCAATGGCATGCGGTGCGCGACACCTGGCCGGCCGAACTGCCGGTGGGCGTGCAACTGCGCAATGACTTCGATGTCGAGGACATCGCTGCGGATCTGCCGCGCCTGGCGCTGATCGCGCTGGACTTCCCCAAGTGGGTGGATGGCCGTGCCTACAGCCAGGCACGCCTGCTGCGCGTGCGCCTGCGCTTTGCCGGCGAGATCCGCGCCGTGGGCGAAGTGTTGGTGGACATGGTGCCGCTGCTGGCCCGCACCGGCTTCGACGCCGCCCAGCTGCGCCCCGACCAGAGCACCGAGATCGCCCGGCAGCAACTGGGCTTCTTCCCGCGCCATTACCAGGGCGATGTGAACCAGCCCAGGCCGGCCTTTGCGGAAAATTCGGCGGACAAGGTGGCCGCATGACGAGCGAAGTGAGCAGCCTGTCGACTCTGCAGCCGGCCTCGTCCTCGGCCATCGGCCTGTATGCGCGCAAGACCACGGGCTTCGACGCACGCCTGGCCCACACCAGACAGTTGCTGCAGCAAGCCTGGGACACGCATGGCGCCGGCCTGCTGCAATCCACCAGCCTGGGCGCCGAGGACATGGTGATCACCGCCCTGATCGCCGAGCTGCGGCTGCCCATCGCCGTGGCCACGCTGGACACCGGCCGCCTGCACCCCGAGACCCTCGCGCTCTTGCCGCAGATCGAGGCGCGCTACGGCATCAAGGCCGAGGTCTACGCGCCGGTGGCCGATGCGGTCGTGCATTTCGTGCGCGCGCGCGGCCTCGACGCGATGTACGAGAGCCTGGCGCTGCGCAAGGAATGCTGCGGCATCCGCAAGCTGGAGCCGCTCTCGCGCATGCTCACTGGCCGCACCGCCTGGATCACCGGCCTGCGCCGCGAGCAATCGGCCAATCGCGCCGAGGTGCCCGACACCGAGCTGGACGCGCAAGGGCGCGTCAAGGTCAACGTCCTGGCGGACTGGAGCTGGGCCGATGTCTGGTACTTCATCTCCACGTTCGAGGTGCCATACAACGCGCTGCACGACCAGTTCATGCCCAGCATCGGTTGTGCGCCCTGCACCCGTGCCATCGCGGTGGGCGAGGACTTCCGCGCCGGCCGCTGGTGGTGGGAAGACGAGAACGCCAAGGAATGCGGTCTGCACAAGGCGCATTCAAATGAGGAATTGAAGGAATCGGGAGCCACGGCATGAACGCCCCTGTGAATCTGAACAAACTGCTGCCCACGGTGGACCAGCGCCATCTGGACCATCTGGAAGAGGAAGCCATCTTCATCCTGCGCGAGGTGGCCGCGGCCTTCGAGCGCCCGGCCCTGCTGTTCTCGGGCGGCAAGGATTCCTGCGTGGTGCTGCGCCTGGCCGAAAAGGCCTTCAAGCAACGCGTGGCGGGCAACGAGTTCAAGGGCCGTCTGCCCTTCCCGCTAGTGCATGTGGACACCGGCCATAACTTCCCTGAGGTGATAGCGTTCCGCGACCAGCGC